>DATAUZ010000016.1:0-2717 GCA_036267995.1 Rhizomicrobium sp. | reverse complement strand
GTCGGGATTTTCTTGCCGCCCGCTTCGACGAACGCCTCCGTGATATTTTGGACCGCGCAGCTTTCGCGAACGGTGACGCCGAGTTGCGTCAACTTGCGCTTGGTATATCGCGCGAGGCCTTGCGGAAACGCCGATAGCAGGCTTGGTCCGGCTTCCAGCAATATGACGGTTGCCGAAGTAGGATCGATGTGACGAAAATCCTTCGCCAGCGTGTGCCGCGCCAATTCCGCGATGGAGCCCGCCAACTCGACCCCGCTGGGACCACCGCCGACCACCACGAACGTCATCAGCCGCTTTTTCTCCGCCGGATCACGGGTCATATCGGCGCGTTCAAACGACAACAGAAGGCGCGAGCGAATATCGCGCGCATCGTCGAGGGTCTTCAGACCCGGCGCAAACTTTTCCCATGCGTCATGTCCGAAATAGGCATGCGTCGCGCCGCTTGCGATCACAAGGATATCGTACGGTACCGATGCGCCATCGGTTAAAGTGAGATTCTTCTCCGCCGGGCAAATATTCATCACTTCGCCCAGCATGACGGTGATGTTTGGATAGCGCCGCACCATGCGCCGCACCGGCTCGGCAATATCCGCCGGCGATAAGGCTGCGGTCGCGACTTGATAGAGCAGCGGCTGGAAGAGGTGATAATTCTTCCTGTCGATCAACATTACATTCGCTTGCGATCCGCCAAGGCCACGCGCCACTTCGATACCAGCAAAGCCCGCGCCAATGATGACAACGCGCTTACGAGATTGGCCCTGTGCGCTACCAGCCATGTTTTGCCGCTATCCCATCCGCAACCCGCAGCGCATTGGCAATGATGGTAAGCGTGGGGTTCACTGCGCCGATGGACGGAAAGAAACTCGCATCGGCGACATAAAGGTTGTCGAGTTCATGCGCCTTACAATCCAGATCGAGGACCGAGGTTACCGGATCTGTTCCGAACCGCGCCGTGCCCGCCTGATGGGCGGTGCCGCCGATAGGAATGCCTTTGCCGAGATAGAGGCTGCGCTCCAACAGAACGGGATGTGCGCCAGCTGCGCTCAATATTTTCGCAAGTTTTTTCTTCAGGCGATGATGCGCCTCCATATTGCCTTCGGTGATATCGAGCATCACGCGGTCGCCGTCATAGAAAATCCGGTTCCCGGCGCGCGGCAAATCCTCGCTCGACAACCAAAAATCCATTGAGTGCCGCGCCATTTCCTCGAACGGCATTTTCGGAAGCCATTCCAGCCATTCGGGCAGCGCTTCGCCACGGATTTGCGCACCATGCGACGTTGCGCACATCTGGATCAGGCCGAGTGGAAAGTCCCAATCCTCGGCGCCAAAATAGTAATCGCTAACGGCCAACGTCTTCTGGAAGACCGTCTCGTTAGGCTCGCGCATCAGCGCCATCAGGATGGATTGATTGTGCCGCATATAATTGCGGCCAACCTGCCCCGACCCGTTGGCAAGGCCGTTGGGATGCTTTTCGTTGGCCGACCTCAGAAGCAACAGGGCCGAAGACAGCGCGCCGCAGGCGACAACCACGATATCGGCGGAATAGGATGCCTCCTCGCCGGATCGCGTGACGTGAACCGATGTTATCTTCCGCCCGGTCGCATCGGTTTGGAGTTTCGAGACATACGCGCTGGTCAGCAGCGTGAGATTGGGATTTGCCTTCAACGCCGGATCGACACACATCACCTGGGCATCCGCTTTGCCGTTCAGCAGACAGGGAAAGCCGTCGAACGCGTCGCAACGGATGCAGATGCTGGTCGGCGTGACCTTTCCATCTTTCTCATCCATCAGAATGCCGAGCGGCAAATGGAAAGGGCGCAAGCCTTTCTGTTTCAGGCTGTCATTCAGCGCCTGAATACGCGGTTCATGCGAAACCGGTGGGTAAGGGAATGGTCCGCTGGATGGCGGCTCATTAGGATCTTCGCCGCGCTGGCCGTGGACATGAAACAGCCCCTCGGCCTGGGCATAATAGGGCTCGAATGTTTCGTATTTCAGAGGCCACGCGGGCGACACGCCATCCGCATGGCGAACTTCGTCGAAATCGCGTTCGCGCAGACGAAACAGGGCCGCGCCGTACACTTTGGAATTTCCGCCGACGTAATAATGCAGACCGGGATGAAAGCTCTTACCGTCCTTTCCGTACCAGGTTTCCTTCGCCTGATAAGCGCCATCGACAAACACGGTTTGCGAATCCCAGTTTGCCGGCGAGCGCGGCAGGTAGTCGCCGCGCTCGATCAACAATATCCGCTTGCCTGTAGGCGCCAAACGATGCGCCAGCGACGCGCCGCCCGGCCCGCTGCCAATCACGATCATGTCGTAGTGATTGTCCGCCATCGCCTCAGCCGTTTGTCGCGAAGCCGGGAAACAACGTCATGCCACCATCGACAAACAGCGTTGTGCCGACGACGTAGTCGGAATCGTCCGAGGCGAGCCATACCGCTGCGCGCGCTATATCCTCCGGCTCGCCGATGCGGCCATAGGGCACCAGCGTCATCAGCGAGTCATAGGCTGCCTTCGTCTTCCACGCCGCCGTGTTGATCGGCGTCCGTATCGCACCCGGTGCAATGCCGTTGACACGGATGCGATGCGGCGCGACCTCCTGCGCCAGGCTTTCCATCAGCATCTTGATGCCGCCCTTGGACGTCGCGTAATTGGCGTGACCGGCCCAGGGGATTTCCTGGTGCACAGAACTCATGTGAATGATTTTTCCGGCGGCG
>DATAUZ010000015.1:0-120654 GCA_036267995.1 Rhizomicrobium sp. | reverse complement strand
TGAGGACTGAATGGCAAAGAAGAGCCAGATCAACCGGAATGCCAAGCGCGAGAAGCTGGTCGCCCAATTCGCGGCCAGGCGCGCGGCGTTGAAGGCGACGGCCGACGACATGAAAGTGTCGCCGGAAGAGCGCTTCGAAGCACGCCTGAAGCTTGCAAAGCTTCCGCGCAATTCGTCGAAGGTTCGCGTGCATCATCGCTGCGAGCTCTCGGGACGTTCCAAGGGTTACTACCGTAAAGTAAAGCTTTCGCGCATTGCCCTGCGCGATCTGGCGAATTTCGGCCAGATCCCGGGCATGACCAAAGCTAGCTGGTAAGAAAGGAATACTGGATATGGCGATCACGGATCCCATTGGCGATCTCCTGGCGCGCATCCGCAACGGTCAGATGCGCGGCATGGCGAAGATCGGTTCGCCGAACTCGCGCCAGCGCATTCGCGTGCTCGATGTTCTGCAGGCCGAAGGTTTCATCCGCGGTTATGCGGAAGTGGAGCAGAAGGGCCGCCGCGAGCTTGAGATCGAACTCAAGTATCACGAAGGCAAGCCCGTGATCCGCGAGCTGAAGCGTATTTCCACGCCCGGCCGCCGGGTTTACGCGCAGGTAGGCGACCTGAAACCGCATCGCCAGGGCCTTGGCCTTTCCATCGTTTCGACGCCGCAGGGCGTGATGACAGACACTTCCGCACGCGAAAAGAACGTGGGCGGCGAAGTGCTCTGTCAGGTGTTCTGACGGGAGAAGAAGTATGTCTCGCATTGGCAACAAGCCCGTCCCGCTGCCCAAAGGCGTAACCGCCACGGTGGACGGCAAGACCGTGAAAGTAAAAGGCCCCAAGGGCGAGCTTCAGATGAAGCTTGTTCCGGAGGTCGAGGCCAGCCTTGAAGACGGCTCCATCACCATCAAGCCGCGCATGGAAATGGAACGCGCGCGCCAGATGTGGGGTCTGTCGCGCACGCTGGTGAACAATCTGGTGGTGGGCGTCACGCAGGGCTTCTCACAGAAGCTGGAAATCAACGGCGTCGGCTATCGCGCGGCGGTACAGGGCAAGAACCTGAACCTGCAGCTCGGCTTCAGCCACGATGTCGCCTATCCGATCCCCGCCGGCATCACGATCACGGCGGAAAAGCCCACCGCGCTCACGGTTGCCGGCATCGACAAGCAGCTCGTGGGCCAGGTGGCCGCGGAAATCCGTTCCTATCGTCCGCCGGAGCCTTATAAGGGCAAGGGTGTGAAGTACGCGGAGGAACATATCCGCCGCAAAGAAGGCAAGAAGAAATGACGTCGAAGCTCTTTTCGCGCCGCAAGTCGCGCACCCGCTTTCACATCGGGCAGAATTCCGGTGGCCGTCCGCGGCTTTCCGTATTCCGGTCTGGCAAGCATATCTATGCCCAGGTGATCGACGATGGCGAAGGCGCCACGATCGCTGCTGCCTCCACCAACGAAAAGGCAGGCAAGGAAGCCAAGGCTTACAACGTCGCGGCGGCCACTACGGTCGGCAAGAAAATCGCCGAACGGGCCATCGCTAAAGGCATCAAGCAGGTCGTGTTCGATCGCGGCGGCTACATCTATCACGGGCGCATCAAGGCGCTCGCCGACGCTGCCCGCGAGGGCGGCCTGGAATTTTGAGGGACTGACATATGGCGCGTGAAGAAGGCAGACGGCGGGAACGCGGCGGTAACCGCGAAGAGCGCGACAACGAATTTGTCGACAAGCTCGTTCACATCAATCGCGTTGCGAAGGTTGTGAAGGGTGGACGGCGTTTTGCGTTTGCAGCGCTCGTGGTGGTTGGCGATCAGCGCGGCCGCGTCGGCTTCGGTCATGGCAAGGCACGCGAAGTGCCTGAAGCTATCCGCAAGGCAACCGATGCCGCAAAGCGCGCGCTGGTGAAAGTGCCGTTGAAGGACGGCCGCACGCTGCATCATGAAACCCGTGGTCATCACGGCGCGGGCAAGGTTGTGGTGCGTCCGGCGCCGGCCGGTACCGGCATCATCGCCGGCGGCCCGATGCGCGCGGTGTTCGAAGCGCTTGGCGTGGGCGATGTCGTCGCCAAGTCGCTGGGCACCTCAAACCCTTACAACATGGTGCGTGCCACGTTCGATGCGCTGGACAACCAGCAATCGCCTCGCATGGTGGCCCAGCGCCGCGGCAAGAGCGTTGCCGAAATCGTTTCGCGCCGCGAAGGCAACAAGGGCGAGCAGGTCGCTGCAAGCTGATTGCCGGTAACGGAAACAAGGTTTGGAATGTGTGATGGCTGAAGAGACCAAGAAAAAAGCGCCCGCCAAGAAGGCCGCTGCGCCTAAGGCGGAAGCCAAGAAGCCCTCGCACAAAGGCGGCACGGTCACCGTGCGCCAGGTGCGCAGCGCCAATCGCCGCCCCAAGGTGCAGGAAGCCACGTTGCGCGGCCTTGGCCTGGGAAAGATTCGCCGTACGCGCACGCTGGAAGATACGCCGTCTGTGCGCGGCATGATTTACGCGGTCCGGCATCTCGTCGAGGTCGTGGAAGAGAGCAAATGATATGAAACTCAACGAAATCCACAACAATCCCGGCGCGCACAAGCGCAAGGCCAAGGTCGGCCGCGGCTCCTCGTCGGGTCTGGGCAAAACGTCCGGCCGTGGCGTCAAGGGCGCCAAGGCGCGTACCGGCACGAAGGTGTATGGTTTTGAAGGCGGCCAGATGCCGCTCTACATGCGCATCCCGAAGCGCGGCTTCAAAAACATCTTCTCCAACGATTTCGCGGTTATTAATTTGGGCCGCCTGCAGAAAGCGATCGACGATAAAAAGATCGACGCGAGCGCCAAGATTACGGAGGAAACGCTCAAGAAGGCTGGTTTGGTTCGCCGCAGCCGCGACGGCATCCGTCTTTTGGGCGATGGCGAACTGAAGGCGAAGCTGGATATCGAAGTCGCCGGCGCCACCAAGGGTGCTGCCGAGGCCGTGAAAAAGGCCGGCGGTTCGCTGACAGCCACCTTCAAGAAGCCGGTCTACAACAACAAGAGCGGTAAACCGGGCAAAAAGGCAGAACGCCGCATTAAACAGGCTGAAAAGAAGGCCGCGCGAAACGGCGCCTGACACCTATATAGTAAGCGGCGTGCCCGCGCTTTGCGGGTCCAGGGAGTAGGAAATGCCGTCAGCAGCCGAACAACTGGCCGCCAATTTCAATTTCGGCGCTTTCGCCAAGGCGAAAGAACTGCGCCAGCGTATCTTCTTCACGCTGGGCGCGCTCATCATTGCCCGTCTGGGCACCTATATCCCCATGCCAGGCATCGATCCGGCGGCGTTGGCCCAGCAGCTCGGCCAGCAATCCGGCGGCATTCTGGATGTTTTCAACGTGCTGGCCGGTGGCGCGGTTGGCCGCATGGCCATCTTCGCGCTCGGCATCATGCCGTATATCTCGGCCTCTATCATCATTCAGCTGATGACGACGGTCATTCCCGAGCTCGAAAACCTGAAGAAGGAAGGCGAGGCGGGCCGCAAGGTCATCAACCAGTACACGCGCTACGGCACGGTCGGCCTGGCCGCGCTTCAGGCATATGGCATCGCCATCGGCCTTGAGCATTGGGGCAATGTCGTCATCGATCCCGGCTGGTTCTTCCGAATCTCCGCGGTGATCACGCTGACCGGCGGCACAATCCTTTTGATGTGGATCGGCGAACAGATCACCAGCCGCGGCGTCGGCAACGGCATCTCGCTCATCATTTTCGCCGGCATCGTGGCGCGCTTCCCGCAGGAATTCGCCCAGCTGTTCGAACAGGGCCGCACCGGCGCGCTCAGTCCTCTTCTCATCATCGGCATCCTTATCGGCACCGTTGGCCTTGTCATGGGCATCGTGTTCATGGAGCGCGCGCAACGGCGATTGCTTGTGCAATATCCAAAGCGGCAAGTCGGCAACAAGATGTATGGCGGCGAAGCTTCGCATTTGCCGTTGAAGCTCAATGTGTCGGGCGTTATCCCGCCGATCTTTGCCTCGTCAATCTTGCTGATGCCCGCAACAGTCGCAAACTTCAATTCAGCGAGCATTCCCGGCTGGTTGCAGACAATCGTCACTTATCTCAGTCACGGTCAGCCGCTTTATCTCGCGCTCTATGCCGTGCTGATCATTTTCTTCGCGTTTTTCTACACGTCCATCATCTTCAACCCCGAAGAGACGGCCGAGAACCTCAAGAAGTATGGCGGCTTCATTCCCGGAATCCGTCCGGGCAAGAAAACGGCCGAATACATCGACTATGTGCTTTCGCGCATCACGGTGATCGGCGCCATCTATCTCGCGGTCGTATGCTTGATCCCGGAATATCTGATCTTCCACTATTCCATTCCTTTCCAGCTTGGCGGCACCTCCATCCTGATCGTCGTCAGCGTCACCATGGACACCGTTGCGCAAATTCAGAGCCATCTGATTGCGCAGCAATATGAAGGCCTCATCAAGAAGGCCAGGCTCAGGGGAGCGAGGCGTTGAATCTGGTCCTTTTCGGACCGCCGGGGGCAGGGAAGGGGACGCAGGCTAAAATCCTGCAAGAGAAGCGCGGCCTTCCCCAGCTATCCACCGGCGACATGCTGCGCGCGGCCATTGCCGCCGGAACGCCGCTTGGCCTGAAATGCAAATCGCTCATGGACAAAGGCGAACTCGTCTCCGACGAGATTGTCGTGGGCATTATCGGCGAACGCTACGATCAGCCCGATTGTAAGAACGGTGCGGTGTTCGACGGCTTCCCCCGCACGACACCACAGGCCGAAGCGCTGGACGACATGCTGGCGCGGCGCGACCGCAAGGTAGACCTCGTTATCGAATTGAAGGTGGACGACAAGGCGCTCCTTCAGCGTGTGGAACAGCGCATTAAGGAATCTGGCGGCGTGGCCCGCCCCGATGACAACCCCGAAACGCTCAAGATTCGCCTAGCCGTCTATTACAAGAACACGGCGCCGCTGCTGGTCTATTATGGCAACCAGGGCAAGCTCGTAACCCTCGACGGCATGGCGCCCATTGCCGATGTCAGCCGCGAGATCGAACAGGCGATCCAGAGGGCGTCCGGCTAGCGGTTTCGAGGGTCGGAACCGGCCCAAAATTCCCTGTAAATCAGGCCTTAACGCCTGTTGACTGGGGGGCCGCGATGAGTAAAATCCGCGCCCTTGCGGCGACTCCATTCCGTCACCATTTAAGGCTGACGCCCGGTTCCGGGATGGGTGCGGTTTTGCCGTGCGTAAAAACGTTAACGATTTCAGCAGCTTAGCTGCATCAGGAGAGCCGCAATGGCGCGCATCGCCGGCGTCAATATTCCCACACAGAAGCGGGTCGAGATCGGCCTTCGCTATATCCATGGAATCGGTCCCGCCAAGGCCAAGGAAATCATCGAGAAGGTCGGCATCGCGCCGGAGCGCCGGGTCCACGACCTGACGGAAGCCGAGACCATCCAGATCCGCGAAATCATCGACCGTGATTATCTCGTGGAAGGCGATCTGCGCCGCGACGTGGCAATGAACATCAAGCGCCTCATGGACCTTGGTTGCTACCGCGGCCTGCGTCACCGCAAGGGTCTGCCGGTTCACGGCCAGCGCACACACACCAACGCGCGCACGCGCAAGGGTCCCGCCAAGGCGATCGCCGGCAAAAAGAAAGTGACGAAGTAATATGGCTGCCGAGAAGAAAAGCGCAGGCCGCGCCCGCAAGAAAGAAAAGAAGAACATCGTTGTCGGCGTGGCGCACGTTGCGGCCACCTTCAACAACACGATCATCACCATCAGCGACACGGCTGGGAACGCGATTTCGTGGTCCAGCGCCGGCATGATGGGCTTCAAGGGCTCGCGCAAGTCCACGCCTTATGCCGCCCAGATGGCCGCCGAAGACGCCGGCAAGAAGGCGATCGAGCACGGCATGCGCACGCTGGAAGTGGAAGTGACCGGTCCGGGTTCGGGCCGCGAGTCCGCGCTTCGCGCGCTGCAGGCTGTTGGCTTGACGGTGACGTCCATCCGCGACGTGACGCCGATCCCGCACAACGGCTGCCGGCCGCCCAAGCGCCGCAGAGTGTAATTCTATTCGGACTTAGAACTAACCCGTCGAACGCATGGGCGTGGTCCGACACGTCCGGGAAACGATGAGGAAAAAATGTTTCAGAAGAACTGGCAAGAACTTATCAAGCCGCAGAAGTTGAAGATTGAAGCAGGTCACGAAGCGGGCCGCACCGCAACGCTGACTGCCGAACCGCTGGAACGCGGTTTTGGCCTCACGCTCGGCAACGCGCTGCGCCGCGTGCTGCTGTCTTCGCTGCAAGGCGCCGCCATCACCTCGATTCAGATCGAGGGCGTGCTGCATGAATTCTCGTCCATCGCGGGCGTGCGCGAAGACGTCACCGACATCGTTTTGAACGTCAAGCAGATTGCGCTGCGTCTGCATGCCGAAGGCCCCAAGCGCCTTTCGCTGAAGAAGCAGGGTCCGGGCGAAGTCACCGCCGGCGACATCGCGCAGATCGCAGATGTGGAAATCCTCAATCCCGAACTCGTGCTCTGCACGCTGGACGAGAAGGTGGACTTCCGCATGGAACTGACCGTCGCCAGCGGCAAGGGTTATGTGCCGGCCGATCGCAACCGTCCGGAAGATGCGCCCATCGGCCTGATGCCGGTGGACTCGCTGTTCTCGCCGGTGAAGAAGGTTTCTTACCGCGTGGAAAACACGCGCGCTGGCGAGTCGCTGGATTACGACAAGCTGACGATGCAGGTGGAGACCAACGGTGCGATCACGCCGGATAATGCGGTGGCCTATGCCGCGCGCATCCTGCAGGACCAGCTTCAGGTCTTTATCAACTTCGAAGAGCCGCGCGAGCGCGTTGCCGAAGAAGCCAAGCCCGATCTGGCCTTCAATCCCGTGTTGTTGAAGAAGGTGGACGAGCTGGAGCTTTCGGTGCGTTCGGCCAACTGTCTGAAGAACGACAACATCGTCTATATCGGCGATCTCATTCAGAAGACCGAAGGCGAAATGCTGCGCACGCCGAACTTCGGCCGCAAGTCGCTGAACGAGATCAAGGCCGTGCTGGCCGAAATGGGTCTGCATCTGGGCATGGAAGTGCCCGGCTGGCCGCCGGAAAACATCGAAGACCTCGCCAAGCGTTACGAGGATCAGTACTAAGCCGCTCGCGGCTTTAGGGGAATGAAGTCATGCGTCATCGCAATCAAGGCCGTAAGCTCAATCGCACGGCGTCGCACCGCAAAGCCATGTTCATCAACATGACGGCGGCGCTGATCAAGCACGAGCAGATCACGACCACGCTGCCCAAGGCGAAAGAACTTCGTCCGGTGGTAGAAAAACTCGTCACGCTGTCGCGCCGCGGCGGTAAAGACCTCCATGCCCGCCGCCAAGCGATCGCGCAGGTCGGTGACGAGACACAGGTCAAGAAGCTGTTCGATGTTATCGGCCCGCGCTATGCCAAGCGCCCCGGCGGTTACACCCGCGTGCTCAAGGCCGGTTTCCGCCACGGCGACAATGCCGAACTGGCTGTTATCGAATTCATCGACCGCGACGAAGCCGCCAAGGGCCTGGATTCCGGTCCGGTGATGGGCGGCGATGAGGACGATACGGAAGAGTAATCCTCATTTTCGCCATACGCCTATTCTGTCATGGCCCGACTTGACCGGGCCATCCATCGGCCGCGTGTCCACGCGGCGATAGAGTCCTTCATCACCTGGGTGGCCCGCACTTGGCGGGCCATGACATTTAAGATGGGTAGGATAGACGTTATGCGCAAACTTGTTTTCGCAATTCCATTTATTTTCGCAACAGCCGCCTTTGCCGATCCGCTCAAAGCTGTGCCGCAAGGCGTTCCCAATTCCATGCCGCAGGTGCAACTCACCTTCGCGCCTGTGGTGAAGCGCGTTGCCCCGGCAGTGGTCAATGTCTATGCGCGTTCCGTTGTGCAACAGCAGGCGAACCCGCTGTTCAACGATCCGTTCTTCCGCCAGTTCTTCGGCGCTTCGCCTGAAATGCGCCAGCGGGTAGAGCAATCGTTGGGCTCGGGCATCATCGTGCGGGCCGATGGCATCATCCTCACCAACAACCACGTCGTCGCCAACGGCCAGAACATCGTGGTGGCGCTGGCCGACAAACGCGAGTTCAAGGCGAAAGTTCTTTACGCCGACAGCCATACCGATCTTGCCGTCCTCAAGATCGACACCAAGGGCGAGAAACTGCCGACCATCGAATTCGGCGACAGCGACAAGCTGCAGGTGGGCGATCTGGTTCTGGCCATCGGCGATCCCTTCGGCGTGGGCCAAACGGTGACGATGGGCATCGTTTCCGCGCTTGCCCGCACGCAGATTTCGGCCAGCGATTATCAGTTCTTCATCCAGACGGACGCGGCCGTGAATCCCGGCAATTCCGGCGGCGCGCTGGTCACGACCGACGGTAAGCTTGCCGGTATCAACACCGCCATCTATTCGCGCACCGGGGAGAATGCCGGCATCGGCTTTGCCATCCCCGCGAACTTTGCCAAGCGCGTAGTGGAAGGCGCGCTGGGCGGTGGCGGCGTCAAGCTTTCGTGGATTGGCGCGGAAGGCCAGCCGGTGACCAGCGACATTGCCAAAAGCCTCGGCCTGCCACGGCCGGAAGGCGTGCTGCTGAAAAGCGTCTATCCCGGCGGGCCCGTGGCGAAAGCCGGATTGAAAGTGGGCGACGTGATCCTCAGCATCGACGGCACCGAGGTCGATGACATGCAGGGTCTCAACTACCGCATCGCCACGCGCAAGCCGGGCGACATTGTGAAGATCCACGCCCACTCCAATGGCAAGCCCGTGGATGTCGCGGCAACGCTTTCGGTTCCACCGGAAAATCCGCCGCGTCAGCTTTCCGATATCGGTGGCCGCAATCCCATGACCGGTGCGAAGATCGAGAACCTTTCACCCGCCGTGGCGCTCGACCTGCAGATGGACCTGACAGTGACAGGCGTCACCGTCGCCGATGTCAGCGACGGTTCGATTGCCGACAATTACGGCTTCCGCGTCGGCGACATCATCAAGTCGATCAATGGCCAGAACATCGGCAACGTCGGCCAGCTCAAATCCGCGCTGGACAGCGCCAACGGCCATTGGGACATGGTCGTCCAGCGCGGTGGGCGCCGGCTGACGCTGAGCGTGGATGAATAGCGCGCCGCGCGATAGACTCGCGCCATGAGCGATCTCTTCGAAGCCGGTGGCTTGCCGAATGACGCGCCGCGTCCGCTGGCGGATCGTTTGCGCCCGAAGTCGCTTGCCGAAGTGGTGGGGCAGGATCATTTGATCGGGCCGGAAGGGCCCATCGGCCGCATGGTGGCCGCGAACCGGCCGCATTCCATCATTCTGTGGGGGCCGCCCGGCACCGGCAAAACCACCATCGCGCGGCTGCTGTCCACAGCCTTCAACCTGCATTTCGAGCAGCTTTCCGCGGTGTTCTCCGGCGTCGCCGATTTGAAGAAAGCGTTTGAAGCCGCGCGCCAGCGGCGCAAGGTTGGGCAGGGCACGCTGCTGTTCGTGGATGAAATCCACCGCTTTAATCGCAGCCAGCAGGATTCGTTTCTGCCCGTGGTGGAAGACGGCACGGTGGTTCTGGTTGGCGCGACAACGGAGAACCCGTCCTTCGAACTGAACGGCGCGTTGCTCAGCCGCGCGCAGGTGCTGGTATTGCGGCGCCTCGATGATGCGGCGCAGGAGTCATTGCTGCAACGCGCGGAAAAACACTACGGCGAAACGCTGCCGCTCACGGAAGATGCGCGGCAAACCCTGCGCGCGATGGCGGATGGCGATGGCCGCTATCTGCTTAATCTCGCGGAAGAAATCGCCGGGCTGAAGGTTGTGAAGGCGATGGACTCCGCGGCGCTGGTTGCCGCCGTGCAGCGCCGTATGCCGCTCTACGATAAATCCCGCGAGGAGCATTACAATCTCATCTCCGCGCTGCACAAATCCATTCGCGGCTCTGATCCGGATGCCGCGCTTTACTGGATGGCGCGCATGCTGGCGGGCGGCGAACAGCCGCTCTACATCGCGCGCCGCCTTGTGCGCGCCAGCGTGGAAGATATCGGCCTCGCCGATCCGCAAGCCGTGGTGCAGGCACTCGCCGCGAAGGATGTTTATGACTTTCTGGGCTCGCCCGAAGGCGAACTGGCGCTGGTGCAATGCGTGCTCTATCTCGCCAGCGCACCGAAATCGAACGCGGTTTATACCGCCTACGGTGCTGCGAAACGCTCCGCCGAAGAACACGGCTCGCTCATGCCACCGGCACACATCCTGAACGCGCCCACCAAGCTGATGAAGAATCTCGGCTACGGCAAAGGCTACGAATACGATCACGACGCCGAAGAGGGCTTCTCCGGAAAGAATTATTTCCCCGACGGCATGGAACGCCAGAACCTCTACCAGCCCAAAGACACCGGCTTCGAACGCGAAATCCAGAAGCGGCTGGACTATTGGGCCAAGCTTCGCGCCAAGAAATCCGGCGCCGACTAGGCGTCCTCTTCGATCCGCAACTGCGCGATCTGCGCGGCGTGATCGTTGAATTGCGCGGCGATGAAATGGCCCAACGCCACCGCCGCCACACACAGCGCCACCGACGCCGCGATGTTCACGCCCGCGCGCAACATGGCGCCGCTGCGGATCAGGTCCAGCGTCTGCAGGCTGAACGAGGAGAAGGTGGTGAAGCCGCCGCAGAACCCAATCATCACAAACAGGCGCACATTTTCCTGAACAGGGTAGCGCCCCTGCGCCAGCGTCAGTGTGCCGAAGAAGCCGATGATCAGCGAACCCAGCACGTTGATGCCGACGGTGCCCCATGGCAGCCGTTCGCTGATGGGCAGCGCCGCCAGCGAAATCAGATAGCGCGCCAGCGTTCCCAGCGCGCCGCCCAGCATCACGATCAGGCAGGTCGTGAAAGACATTGCTCTTCCTCTCGTTGAGGCGGGCATAAAAAACCCGCCGTCGCGGCGGGCACACCCCTACCGCTGCCTAAAGCCCGGTAGGAGCCATCAGCGTCGGGCTTTGTAAGCGGCCGTCGGCGGTTATAAGGGAGACTCCATTCCCTTCGCCGGAAACGCTATGGGACGGGGCCGGACGCGTCAACGGAATCAGGATCATGGCTGACACTGCCAACATCGAGGCCGACGATAACGGCATAAGGCTGGATCGCTGGTTCAAGCGCCATTATCCGGCGCTGACGCACGGCAAGCTGGAGAAGCTGCTGCGCACCGGCCAGGTGCGGCTGGATGGCAAGCGGGCCAAGGCGGCGGAGCGGCTGTCCACAGGCCAAACCCTTCGCCTGCCGCCGCAACTGAAATCCATCCACAGCGAAGGCGAAGCGCGATCCACAGATTCACAGGCCAAGCGTCCACAGGCCGGTGAACAGGAGAGGACATTCGCGCAAGCCCTTGTCATCCATCAGGATTCCTCCGTGATGGTTCTCAACAAGCCATCCGGCCTCGCCACGCAAGGCGGCAGCGGCCTCACCAAGCATGTGGACGGGATGCTCGATCTTCTGACCTTCGGAAAGAAGCAGCGGCCGCGCCTTGTGCATCGCCTGGATCGCGACACGTCCGGCGTTCTGGTCATCGCGCGCACGGTTCCGGCAGCGGCGAAGCTGGCCGGATCGCTGGCCCATCGCGACGCGCAGAAGATTTATTGGGCGCTGGTGCGCGGCGTGCCGGAAAAGAAAAGCGGCACCATCAAGCTGGCACTGGTCAAACAGGGCGGCCATGGCCCGCACGGAAAAGACGAGCGCGTCGTCGGCGTGGATCGCCATTCGGACGAAGGCAAGTTTGCCATGACGGACTATGTCGTGGTCGATCACGTCGGCAAGGAATATGCGTGGATCGCCGCCAAGCCCGTCACCGGCCGCACGCACCAGATCCGCGTGCATCTGGCAAGCCTTGGCACACCCATCGTCGGTGACTTCAAATACGGCGGTGCCGCCGCCAAAGGCGCCGGCGAAATCGAAGACAAGCTGCACCTGCACGCCCGCACCATCGATATCACCCATCCCGACGGCGGCCGCCTGAACGTCACCGCGCCGCTTTCGCCGCACATGAAGAAAAGCTGGAAGTTTCTGGGTTTCACCGAAAGCGACGCGCCAAAGATGGTTGGCGGCAAAAAAGTGAAAACGCCGTGAGCCCTCTCCTGTTGAAAGGCTCTGTTCTCGTCGCCATCCTGCTGGTCTTTTCGCTTTACATGATCGCCGCTTACCTGAAATTCCTGAACCGTCTGCGCGCCGCGCATCCGGCCACATGGGCTGAGCTTGGTAAGCCGTCCCTGTCGCTTCGTTCGGCTTATACCTACGACCATCGCTGGAAGGTTCGACGCTTCATCTGGAGCGGCGGCTATCGCGCGCTGGGCGATGCAGATTTGAGCCGTTACGCCCAACGCGTCCGCGTGGGCTATGTGCTCGGTCCCGTTCTCGCGGTGCTATGGCTAGTCTTTGCGATGTGGCAACGATGAAGCGTTTCTACAAAGATGTCACCGTCGCGCCGCATGGGCCCGCCTTTTCCGTCCTGCTGGATGGCAAACCCATCAAGACGCCGGCACGCGCGGCGCTCGCCGTCCCAACGCGCGCACTGGCCGAAGCGATTGCGGAAGAATGGCGCGGGCAGGGCGAGACGATTTCGCCCGAAACCATGCTGCTCACGAAACTCGCCAACACCGCCATCGATCGGGTGCCCGCGCAACGCGATGCCATCGTTGAAGCCACGCTCGGTTTTGCCCGCAGCGATCTGCTCTGCTATCGCGCCGAGACGCCCGATGCGCTGATCGCGCGTCAGCGTGAACAGTGGGATCCGCTGCTCGATTGGCTGGAGCAACGGCATGGTGCGCCTCTTGCCATCGGTTCCGGCATTCATTTCGTGACGCAATCCGATGATGCGCTCGCGGCACTGGCCCGCGCCGTACGCAGCCACGACGATTTCCAGCTTGCGGGCTTGCAGAATGCGGCCTCAATTCTGGGATCGCTGGGTCTTTCTCTGGCGCTGGCCGATGCGCGGCTGAGCGCCCAGGACGCCTTCGCCGCCGCCACGCTGGATGAGACATTTCAGGCTGAGCAATGGGGGCGCGACGAAGCCGCCGAATCCCGCCGCGAGCATCTGGCCGCCGAACTGGCCGGCACCGAACGCTTCATGCGCCTTCTCCGTGCCTGAAGCCGTTATAGTATAAAGCCCACAGATTCCTCCCCGTCAGGACCCGCCATGAAACACATCCTCCAGGAACTCGAAGAACGCCGGAACCGGGCGCGGTTGGGAGGCGGCGAGGCGCGCATCGTGGCCCAGCACAAGCGCGGCAAGCTCACCGCGCGCGAGCGGCTGGACCTGCTGCTCGATCCGAACTCCTTCGAAGAGTTCGACATGTTCGTGGAGCATCGCAACACCGATTTCGGCGCCGAAAAGAACCGCATTCCCGGCGACGGCGTGGTCACCGGCTGGGGCACGATCAACGGCCGCATGGTCTATGTCTACGCCAAGGATTTTACCGTGTTCGGCGGCTCGCTCTCCGAAACGCACGCGCAGAAGATCTGCAAGATTCAGGACATGGCGATGCAGAACGGCGCGCCGATTATCGGCCTGCTCGATGCCGGCGGTGCGCGCATTCAGGAAGGCGTGTCGTCACTCGCGGGCTACGGCGAAGTGTTCAAGCGCAACGTGCTGGCATCCGGCGTGGTGCCGCAGGTCAGCGTCATCATGGGCCCGTGCGCCGGCGGCGACGTTTACTCGCCCGCGATGACCGACTTCATCTTCATGGTGCGCGACACATCCTACATGTTCATCACCGGTCCGGACGTGGTGAAAACGGTGACGCAGGAAGATGTGACGCCGGAAGAACTTGGCGGCGCGAAGGTTCACACCACGAAATCCGCGGTGGCGGACGGCGCGTTCGAGAACGACGTCATCGCCATCGAGGAGATCCGGCGCTTTTACGATTTCCTGCCGCTCTCCAACCGCGAGAAGGTGCCGCACTGGCCGACGGAAGACGATCCGCGCCGCGAAGAACTGTCGCTGGACACGCTGGTGCCGGAAAATCCCAACAAGCCCTATGACATGAAGGAGCTGATCCACAAGGTCGCCGACGAAGGCGATTTCTTCGAGATCGGTGAGGCCTTCGCGCGCAACATCATCACCGGCTTCGGCCGGCTGGAAGGATCAACCGTCGGCTTCGTCGCCAACCAGCCCATGGTGCTGGCCGGCGTGCTGGACAACGACGCAAGCCGCAAGGCCGCGCGCTTTGTGCGCTTCTGCGATTGCTTCAACATTCCCATTGTCACGTTCGTGGACGTACCCGGCTTCCTGCCCGGCACCGCGCAGGAACACACCGGCATCATCAAGCACGGCGCCAAGCTGCTGTTCGCCTATGCCGAAGCGACGTGCCCCAAAGTCACCGTCATCACGCGCAAGGCTTACGGCGGCGCCTATGACGTGATGGCCTCCAAGCACATGCGCGCAGATGTAAACTACGCGTGGCCGAGTGCGCAGATCGCGGTGATGGGCGCGAAGGGTGCCGTGGAAATCATCTTCCGCCAGGACATCGGCGACAAAGACGCCATCGCCGCGCGCACCAAGGAATACGAAGACCGCTTCTTAAATCCGTTCATCGCCGCCAGCCGCGGCTACATCGACGACGTCATCCGCCCCCATTCCACCCGCTGGCGCCTGGCGCGCGCGCTGCGCATGCTGAAGAACAAACAAGTGCCGCAGATCTGGAAGAAGCACGATAATATACCGTTGTGAGGCCGCGCACGCGGGAGTGAAAATGCAACGCAAGAAATCCTTCCGCTCCGGGTCGAACGATGTGGAGTCGCGGCTGTGGGCGAAGCTGCAGGATTTGAACGAGAGCGGTTACCAGTTCCGCAAAGGCCAGCGCTACCGTTCGTTCATGCTGGATTTTGTGGAGCATGAAACGCTGCTGGTGATCGATCTGGATGGCGGCAGCGCGGGGCGGCCGCAGCAGCAGAACGTCACCCGCGACCGGCTGCTGCACGAAGAGGGCTACACCATCCTGCGTTTCTGGAAAGACGAAGCGAGCACGGATTTGGATGGCGTGATTGCTTCCATCCGCCAAGTGCTGGACGATCGCGCAAAATAAAGAGCGGAAATTTACATCTTCCCCGCAAACGCCACGCATTCCATTTCCACGCGTGCGCCCATCGCCAGTCCGTTCGTGCCAAACGCAGATCGCGCGGGCAGGCGGTCCGGTTTGAAGTATGGCACATAGACCTTGTTGAACGCCGGCCATTCTTTCATGTCGGCCAGCATCACGGTGCATTTGAAGATGTCGTCGAACGAAAGCCCGTTCTGCTCCAGCGTGCGGGCGATGTTCGCGAACATCTGGCGCGCTTCGGCCTCCATGCCACCCGGCACAAGCTCCATCTTTCCCGGCACATTCCCCAGCGCGCCGGAGAGATAAAGCACGTCGCCCACGCGCACGGCATCAGAGAAGGGCAGCCCCGTGTCCTTCGTCCCGCGCGATACGATGAATTCGATCATGGCAGCCTCCGCACAAGCGTTTCCGCAGCATACGGAACTTTTCGCCGCCGGCGCCACCTGCTGTTTGCTGCCGCACGAGGCTGCTATGCGCGCCGCGCGGTTGCGCGAGGGGCTTCAGCCCCTACGATAACGCCAAAGAAAACAGGGGGTCTCATGCCGTTGTTCCGTACACGAACCGTTGCCTTTGCATTTGGCGCAGCCTTGCTGGCACTTCCAGCCTTGGCCGCCTTTCCGGCCCATCCCGCCAACACCACGCCCGATATCACCGCCGCCGATCTTTCGGCGCGTGACAAGGCGATCTCCGACGATGCCTTTCAGGGCCGTGGCCCCGGCACGCAGGCCGGCGAGCAGGCCGCACAGTGGATCGCGGATGAGTTGAAGCGCATCGGCATCGCGCCCGGCAACCACGGCAGCTATTTTCAGGAAGTCCCCGCGGTTAACATCACGCTGGACGCTGCCAAATCGAAATTCGTCTTCAGCACGCCGAAGGGCGATATCACGCCGAAGTTCCCGGACGATGCAGTTTATTGGACGCCGCAATTCGCCAACGCCAACGTGAAGGTCAGCAATTCCGATCTGGTTTTCGTGGGCTATGGCGTGGTCGCGCCCGAGTACAATTGGAACGACTATGCCGGCGTGAACGTGAAGGGCAAAACCGTCGTCATCCTCATCAACGATCCGGGCAATGAAGACGCTTCGCCCGATGCCAAGTTCTTCAAGGGCAAGGCGATGACCTATTATGGCCGCTGGACCTACAAGTATGAGGAAGCCGCGCGGCAGGGTGCCGCCGCCGCGATCATCGTCCACGAAACCGTTCCCGCCGCGTATGGCTGGGAAGTGGTGCGCAATTCCAATTCCGGCGCGAAATCATGGCTCGATGCGGCTGATCAGGATACGAGCATGGTGCCGATCCAGGGCTGGATCACGCTTCCCACCGCGCAGGATCTGTTCCAGCGCGCGGGACTCAACTATGAAACGTTGAAAGCCGCCGCCAACAAGCCCGGCTTCAAGGCCGTGCCGATGACGGGTGATACGCTGAACGTGGACGCCATCTCCACCATCACGCACCTGAAAACGCGCAACGTCGCAGGCATCATTCCGGGCAGCACCAATCCGGATGATGTGTTCATCTATTCCGCGCACTGGGATCATCTGGGCGTGAAGCCCGACGTTGCCGGGCCAGACAAGATCTACAACGGCGCGGTCGATAACGGCATGGGCGTCTCCAGCGTTCTGGAACTGGCCGAAGCGTTCAAGCACGCGCCGCAGGCCAAGCGCTCCATCGCCTTCCTGTTCTGGACGATGGAGGAGCAGGGGCTTCTCGGTTCGGATTATTTCGCCAGGCATCCGCTGTGGTCGGCCGATCACATTGTCGGCGTCATCAACACCGATGCGAACGGCCCCGAGGGTTTGGCGCACGATATGGTGCTGCCCGGCAGCGGCCAGTCCGAGCTTGAAGACTATCTTTCCGCCGAACTGAAAAAGACCGGCCGCACGCTGACGCCCGATCCCGAACCGGAAAAGGGCGCCTTCTTCCGCTCAGACCATTTCAGCATGGCCAAACAAGGCATCCCCGCGATCAGTCCCGGTGGCGGCTATGACATGGTCAATGGCGGCAAAACGGCGGGGCAGGCCATCCGCGACGACTACCGCATCCACCACTACCACCAGCCGTCCGATGAGTGGAAAGCGGACTGGGATCTCTCCGGTCCCGTGGCTGATCTGCATGTGCTGTTCAACGTGGGCGAAACGCTGGCCAACAGCGACGCCTGGCCCGACTGGTACAAGGACAGCGAGTTCCGCGCCGCGCGGGACAAGGCGATGGCCGCGAAAAAGTAGATACTTCTGCCTGACGGGAAGGCCGCTCCTGACGGGGCGGCCTTTGCCGTTTACGGCGGGGGGCGAACCGCCTAAAACCCAGTCCTATCAGGGCGCTAGGAAAGGCGCTTCAGGGGGACGCTTGTTCAAGAAAATCCTCATAGCCAACCGTGGCGAAATCGCCTGCCGCATCATCAAGACCGCGCGCAAGATGGGCATCCAGACGGTGGCGGTCTATTCCGACGCCGACAAGGATGCGCTGCATGTGGAGATGGCCGACGAGGCCGTGAACATCGGCCCTCCCGCGTCCGCGCAATCGTATCTCGTCATCGACAAGATCGTGGACGCCTGCAAGCAGACCGGCGCGGAAGCGGTACATCCGGGCTACGGATTCCTCTCCGAACGCGAAGCCTTCGCCGAAGCGCTGGCGAAGATCGGCGTCGCCTTCATCGGTCCCAACCTCAAAGCCATCGCAGCGATGGGCGACAAGATTGAATCCAAGAAGCTGGCCCATGCCGCCAAGGTGAACACGGTGCCTGGCTACGTGGGCGAGATCACCGATGATGAACATGCCCGCAAGATCGCCAAGGACATCGGCTATCCGGTGATGGTGAAGGCGTCCGCCGGTGGCGGCGGCAAAGGCCTTCGCATCGTTCACAAGGAAAGCGAACTGGTGCAGGCCATCCAGTCGTCGAAGAACGAAGCCAAGGCCAGCTTTGGCGACGATCGCCTGTTTATCGAGAAATTCGTCACCGATCCCCGCCACATCGAAATTCAGGTGATGGGCGATAAGCACGGCAACATCGTCTATCTCAACGAACGCGAATGTTCGATCCAGCGCCGCAACCAGAAAGTGATCGAGGAAGCGCCGTCGCCGTTTCTCGATGCCAAAACGCGCAAGGCCATGGGCGAGCAGGCCGTGATGCTGTCAAAGGCCGTGAATTACGATAGCGCCGGTACGGTGGAATTCATCGTCGACAAGGACCGCAACTTCTACTTCCTCGAAATGAACACGCGGTTGCAGGTGGAACATCCTGTCACCGAATTCATCACCGGCCTCGATCTGGTGGAACTGATGATCCGCTCCGCCGCCGGCGAAAAGCTGCCGATCAAGCAGAGCGATGTGAAGATAGACGGCTGGGCCATCGAAGCGCGCATCTATGCGGAAGACCCGTACCGCGGATTCCTACCATCCACCGGCCGTCTCGTCCGTTACCGCCCGCCGCACGAAGGCACGCGCGATGGCGTCACCGTGCGCAACGACACCGGTGTCTATGAAGGCGGCGAAATCTCCATCTACTACGATCCGATGATCGCCAAGCTCTGCACCCACGCGCCAACGCGGCTGGTTGCGATCGACGCGATGGCCTCAGCGCTGGATGAATTCCGCATCGAAGGCATCAACCACAACATCGCCTTCCTCACCGCGATCATGCACAACCCGCGCTTCCGCGAAGGCCGCCTCACCACCGGTTTCATCGCGGAGGAATATCCCGAAGGCTTCCACGGCGCGCCGCTGGATGAAACCACGCAACGCCGCTTCGCCGCCACTGCCGTCGCCGCCAAGCTCATCCGCACCGCGCGCGCCAGCGGCATTTCCGGCGCGCTGAATGGGCGCATCGCGGCGGCGGAAGACTTTCGTGTCGGCTTTGGCGACACCGCGCTGGATATCAGCGAAGCGCACCTGCGCAACCAGCATCTGCATGCTCGTATCGGCGATGTGCCGTACGAAGCGACGATCCGCTGGCATCCCGGCGAAGCGCTGATGCATCTCGCCGACAAGTCCGGCGTCGCCGCCATCCAGATCAAGCGCATGCCGGGCGGTTATCATGTCGGCAGCGGCGGCGTGCGCGCCACTGTCACGGTACGCAGTGCCAACGCCGCAAGGCTCGCGGCCCTGATGCCGGTGAAAGTTGCCGCGGACACATCGCGCTTCCTCATCTGCCCCATGCCCGGTCTTGTCGTGTCGGTGAATGTGAAGGAAGGGCAGGAGGTGAAGGCAGGCGAGCCGCTGGCCGTGGTCGAAGCCATGAAGATGGAAAACGTGCTCAACGCCGAGCGCGACGGCACGGTGAAGAAGGTCAACGCCAAGAAGGGCGACAGCCTCGCGCTGGACGACGTGATCCTGGAATTCGCATAGCTGGCGTCGCACAATTTAATAATGACTTGTCATGGCCCGGCTTGACCGGGCCACCCATTAGCCGCGCGTCTGCGCGGCGATATGAGCCCTGTGATCACCCGGGTGGCCCGCTTTTGCGGGCCATGACATTGGGAGCAATTACAACGAAATCTTCTCAATCGAACGTCTTGCGGACTTCGAAATAAATCTCTGGCTGGGATGTAATCCGGCGGTCGTCGATTTCCGTCACCGGAAAGGCGTCGCGCGGCCCGCCATATTCATAGAACGTATTGGCATAAACAAATCGCGCCGCATTGTAGAGCTCCGCCTTGAAGCTCCAATCCGTTGTCGGCTTGTAAGTCCATGACACCGAAACCACCGGCACCAGAACGCGGCGGTGGCGGACTTCCGCGATCTGGTAATAGTGCTCGTCCCATCCATTGAAGTAACTTACTTCCCAGGTGGACTTCAGGCTCGGCAAATCCTGCGTCACCGTGAATTCCACATCTTGCGGCCGCACCAACTGGTTGTCGGATAGTCCAGGCGAGATATCGCGTTCCTCGCCCGTCACCGGATCGCGCACCCGGCTGCGGCGGAAGATGTTGGTGGATTTCAGAAGTCCGTTGCTCAGGCCGATGGCGTCCAAAGGTACTGTGAGGTCCACTTCAAGCTGGTCCAGCTTTCCCCGGCCGATGTTGCCCGGCGCATCGAATGTGCCCGCACTCGACGTCACCGGAACATTATCGACAACATCCTGAATATCGTCGTGCATGGCGCTGATCAAAAGCGCGCCCTTGCCCCAGAAATGCCGCTCATAGGAAAGTTCGTATTGCGTGTGCTGGTCGGGCTTCAAATTCGGATTGCCGCCCTGAATGCCGTTGCCGCCCAAACTGCTGGTGGCGATGAAGTTGCCGAAATCGAGTTGACCCAGCACGCGCTCGTAACGCGCGCGCACCTGCGTATCCGCATCGGGACTCCAGGTCAGCACGGCACGCGGCTTGGGATAGAAGAACGAACGGCTTTGCGCGTTGGCGCCGGTTTCCGCGATGGTGGAATATTCAAAGCGCGCGCCGGCCTCCAGCAGCCATTCGGGATCGAACTTCCAGGTGCCCTGGCCGAAAGCCTCGCCGCGCCGTTCGGTAACGCGCGCGTTGGCGGACGGCAGCGGAACGTCCACGCCGTTCTCCATATAGCTGCTGATGCCATCCAGAAAGTTGAACGCGCCTTCAAGCCCGCCTTCGAATGTCAACGCAGAGGTTGCAGGATAACGCAGCGTCGCGCGCCCGATGGATTCGCCCGTATTGTTGCGCGACGTGAAAACCTGATCGAGCAACGGGGCATCCGACGCGTTGTTGTCGGTGCTGTGTTCCAGCCGCTGCAGCGCCAGAACTTCCAGTTGCGACGTGCCGATATTGCCGTTCCAGTGAAGGCCCAGTTCGCCGCTGTTGTCGCCGTCCTTGTCGGTGATCGTTTGCGCGCCGGTCGGAAAGTCATATTCCAGCAATGAGCGGAACGGGCTTTCCTGCAGAAGAATGTTGGTTTTGAACTGGCCGCCGAACAGCGGCACCGTGGCCGCCGCGGTTACATTTTCGCCCGCGCCGCGCCCGGTGGTGTGCGCACCTACCTGGTTGAAATCTCCCGTCGCCGGATCGGTGATGGAATAGGTGCCCTTGCCGACGGAGTCGTCATAGTTGCCGAAGCGCCTGATGGAGGCCTCGAACGTTTTGTCGCCGGTGTGTTGCGTGAATTGCAGGCTGACGCCCGGAATGGTGTGATGATCGCCCGTGAAGTAATAGCCGTCCGCTTGCGCGACGATCTGGGTCGAGTCGCCCTTCTTGAGGATGACGTTGGCGATCACCGTCTGCCCGTGCATGTCGATGCCGGCCGCGCCGCCGCGGACAAGGTCGATGCGCTCGACGTTGGAAGCCGGTATGCGCTGCAAGACCGATTGAAGATCGTCTGTTTTGGATGTCGGCCGCTGGCCGTCGATCAGCACGTTGCCGGCGGTGCCCGCGAAGCCGCGTTCGCTGGCGCCATCATTGAAGGTGAAGGCCGGCAGCCTCTCGATCATGTCGTAGGCGGTATTGGGCGCCGCATCCGCGAAATACGCGGCCTGATAGGTCAGGACTCCGGATGTATCTTCCGCTGCGTGAGCGCATGTCACCGCCAGAATGGCCGCTGCGGCCCCGATACCCCGCCTCATACGCACGCCAACCCCGCTTTGCCGTTGTGCGACCGGATACCCGTCAATTGTGTTCGAATTCGAGCAACTGTTCCCGGGCTGCGGCGCGCAGCGATCACCTTAATTTGCATTGCGCGTTGCCAGCTGTGCTGCGCGCGCGGGTGCCGGATCGCGCCTCGGCGCGCCAATCGGCAAAGCTGCCACGTCCCCGCCAATTTTCCAGATCGTTCGCCGCTTCATTTTTGCTCCTCGCCCTAATTCCACATTGGCGGTGAGGGTGCACAAAAAAACCCCCGCATCCACATGGCAGCCTTGCGCTGCGCCGATGGGTGGCTACATAGAACAGCGAAGTCCCCCAAGCGGCTGGCAATGACCGAAGAAGACCTCACCACCTTGCGCATCCGCATCGAAGGCTTCGTGCAGGCTGTCGGCTACCGCAACTTCGTCATTGCGGAAGCCGGCAAGCTGGGGATCGACGGCTGGATTCGCAATCGTTCGGACGGAACGGTGGAAGTTCTGGCGTCAGGCACAACCGCGAACGTGGAAGCTATCGTTGCCGCGTGTATGCGCGGACCGGAAGGCTCGCGCGTCAAGAATGTCGATCTGCTGAAGTCCGATCCGCCGGAGGAAAAAGGCTTCCACCGGCGCCCCACGGTTTAGTCACGCGCGCTTGCGCACCAGTTCGCGCACGACAGAGATCGCGAACACCAGCATCCCCAATGCGGTGAGGCCTTCACCGGCGCTCATGTAGGGGATGAATTTCGGATCGTTTCCGTGCGCCAGGAACATCGCCAGCGACGGGATCATTACAGCCACGCCCGCTGTCGAGACCACGAAATTGGTCCAAGCCAGCTTCGGCAGCAGCGTATCTTTCTCCAGCGCATAGAAGGTGCCGTAAAGCGCCATCGTCACCCAGCCAAGCAGATTGAGATGCGCGTGCGCCGGCATTTCGGTCATGTTGCTGGTAGCACCCATCTGCATGCCCCAGCACATACCGAACAGAACGCAGAGTACGCCGACTGTGAAAAATGCTGCTGAAACGCGTGGCATCTTGGCCCCCCATATTGCCCGGCGCGGACCCTAGCGGATTCGCACGGCCTCAGGAACGCACCGGTCCGAACACCTGCTCGAACGCCGTTTTCAACGCCAGATCCGCGTCCGCCATCGAAGCGGTAACGCCAAGATCGGCCAGACTCGTCACGCCATGCCCGCGCACGCCGCACGGCACGATGCCGCCGAAATGCGAAAGATTGGGATCGACGTTCAGCGCGATGCCGTGAAACGTCACCCACTTGCGCACCCGCACGCCGATGGCGCCGATCTTGTCTTCTCGGCCGCCTCCGCGCGCCACCCAAATACCCACGCGGCCTTCGCGCCGTTCGCCTTTCACGTTGAACTGCGCCAGCGCGCGGATCATCCATTCTTCCAGATCGCGCACATAAGCGTGCACGTCCGCCTTGCGGCGCTTCAGGTCGAGCATTGCGTAACCCACGCGCTGGCCCGGCCCGTGATAGGTGAACTGCCCGCCGCGCCCCGTCTTGAACACGGGAAAGCGCGCATCCAGCAGGTCTGCCTCGTTGGCGCTGGTGCCGGCGGTGTAGATGGACGGGTGCTCCACCAGCCAGATCAGCTCGTCTGCCGTCCCATCGGAAATCGCCGCCGCCCGCGCCTCCATGAGCGCCACGGCGCCAGGATAGCCCGTCAGGCCCGCCTCCACCCGCCATTCGGGCAGGGGCGTTTCCGCAGGCTGGGGCAGGGGATTGGCGCGCATTAACCCGTCCGAAAGCATATTGGCCCAAGGATTTGGCGTCTCAACCGCCAAGGGCCCCATGACAGCCAATATAGGCAGCGTGAAGCTGGAAATCTCGGTCGTTCTTGGCCGCTCCACCATACCCATGCACCAGCTTCTGCGCATGGGCCGCGGCGCCGTGATCGAGCTGGACGCCCGCCAGGACGATACCGTGATGATCCTGGCCAACGACCGCCCCGTCGCCCGCGGCGAAATCGTCATCCACGGCGACAAGATCGGCGTCTCAATCTCCGAACTGCTCCGCGGCTACGAAGATCAGTAAAGGCGATCGCGCGCATGCGGCGAAGGCCGGCTAAGACTGGTGCGGTCGAGAATTGCGGCTTACTCGCGCCAGCCCAAGAATCCGGGCAAGGGCACTAAATCCACTTTTGATTCCCAAAGCTGAATTGTCGCGGCTTCCGGACCGTGGCCGGCAAATTGTTGTTGTTTGTTTCCGCTTTGTTGGCAAGTTAGCTTGCGCCGATTGCCGAGCAAGGTTGGAGCGAAAATGCTATCTCGACGGAGCGTGATCGCAGGCGGCGCTACGCTGTCAGCGTTGTCCGCCAACGCGCAGCCTATAAAGCACGCACTTGGAGATTCTACGATTACAGATGGCATTGCAAAGGCATTGAACGCACACGCATGTCCGGGTGTTTCTGTGGCACTGGCTCGCGCCGGTACTGTTATAGGCGCGCAAGGATTCGGAGTAGCAAATCTCGAAACCCAAACGGCAGTATCACCGAGATCAATCTTTCATATTGGCTCGCTGACAAAGCAATTTACGGCCGCCGCAATCATCAAACTGGCTGCCCTCGGAAAACTTGATGTCCGAGCAGCGGCGGCATCGTATCTTCCGGCATTTAAGCCGCTCAAGCCATTCACGTTGCTAGAGCTTATGAACCACACAGCGGGTCTCTACAGCGATGAAGGCGGCGATCCAGGTTCGATTTGCGCGTTGCCTGCGAAAACGCAGATTCAGCTTGCAGAGGATATTGCACGGCAATCGAAACCCTTCGACTTTGAACCTGGCACCGCATGGCTGTACAGCAACGCCAACTATGTAGTTCTCGGCGCCGTCATTGAAAGCATCATGGGTGTGCCGCTCGATCGTGCAATGGCTGAGCTAATCTTCAAACCGCTTGCGCTAACATCCTTAGCCATCGATCAACCGGCCGATGTCGCCGCCGGCCGCGCCTCCGGCTACAGTCTTCTGCAAAATCAAGCTTCGCCATTTGAGAATGCTGCGTATTTGGACGTATCGCAGGCGGGTGGAGCAGGCGCAATGAGAGGAAACGCCACTGATCTATGCCTTTGGCACGACGCTCTCTTAAGCTACAGGCTGTTTGATCGAGCACATGTCAATCTTATGCTCACGCCGGGCCGCTTAAGAAATGGCCGCCTTAGCGGCACCAATCGCTTCTCGGCTGAGGATGCACACTATGGCGATGTAGAATATGCGTGTGGCCTGTTGATCTCGGGGCCGAGTGAGGAAAATGCGAACATACTGCACTACGGAGTGATCAATGGTTTTGCAGCCGTATTGCAGACCTATACAAAAAAGCGAGTGACATTTTCTGTTTTGTGTAACGCGGACATCGGCCCCGCCTTGCCATTCAGGGAAGTCCGCAAAGCGGTAGTATCGCGTTATCTTGCTTAGGCATTTTGCATCACCTTGCCAGGTGAAGCTCAACTTTCCATAGTTAGATTGAGTTGAGGCTCAACCGCCAACGGCTCCCAAGTGCCGTCGCGAACACATTTTGAATGTCCAATCCCGCATCTGGGAGGAAGGCCGGCGGCAGATTGAAAACGGTAGGGGTTTCAATCGCCGAAAACGTCAGTGGTGCGGTCGAGAAGACTCGAACTTCCACGCCTTGCGGCGCTACCACCTCAAGGTAGTGCGTCTACCAATTCCGCCACGACCGCATCCTGAGGAACCGGTCGTTTAGCAAAGGCGCTGGGGTTTGGGAAGCAGGAGACTGCGAGCCAGTTCATACATTTACCCTCCCCTTGAGGGAGGGTCGAATTGCGAAGCAATTCGGGGAGGGGTCGAACACCTCGGAGTGACCCCTCCTCGAAATATCCTCACTACGCTCGCATATTTCGACCCAAGGGGAGGGTTGAAGCGCCCTTACTTCCCGTCCTCAATCTTCGCATCCGCCGGTAGCTGGATGATCATGCGGTAGCAGTCCAGGCTGCGGCTGATGAACTCGTAGGCAGCACCCCACAGGTAAAGCCGGAAGCGGCGGAAATCGAATTCGCCGAACTTGGCGACCAGCGGCTCCTTGTGCGCGTCGAAATTCTTCGCCCACTGCACGAAGGTATAATAATAGCTCATGCGGTCGTTGAAGATTTCCTCCACCTGCAGCGGCGTCTTGGCCAGCTTGTCGAGGAAGTCGTGCAGCACCAGGAACGAATGGTTGCCGCCATAGATGTATTTCACCATGAAGGACGAAAGCTCGTACTTCTTGGTGGCGGCGCTGCCGTCCAGAAAGATGCGCCCGCCCGGCTTCACCAGCGTCATGAACTTTTTCAGCACCGCCAGATAATCGGGCAGATGCTCGATCACGCCCATGATGACGATGGCGTCGTATTTGCGATCGGTTTTGTATTCCAGCAGATCGGTGAGGATCAGCTCCCAGTCGTAGCCCAGTTCCTTGGACCGCTTGTTCAGGTAATCCAGCGACACCTGCGAGATCGTGATGCCGGTGCATTTCACGCCGCGCTTGGAAGCATATTCGAACCACGCGCCCCAGCCGGGCCCGATTTCCAGAATCCGGTCGCCCGCTTTCAGCCCCAGCTTCTCGAATGCGTAATCGAACTTGCGCAGCGTCGCCACGTCCAGCGTCTCGTCTGCGCTTTCATAAACGCCTTGCGTGTAACAGGGCGTCACGGGATCGAGGAAGCTGAGGAAAAATTCCGTGTCCACATCATAGTGTGCCTTGATGGCCTGCTTGTTGGTGTGAACCTGCCCGAACAGCAGCGGCTGGATGAAGCGCCAGGCTTCGGTGACGAAGTGAAAATCCTTCATCGAATTGCGCAACTCGAACGGCCGCAGCATGTCGCCGGTCAGGTCGATGTCGCCGTTCAGGTAAGCGTCCGCGATGCGGCCTTCGTCCAGGCTGGCGACGGCGCGCTGGCCCTGCGCGTTCTCGATCTTCAGTTGAAAGCTGGGCGCGCCTTGCCCAAAACGCTGCACCGAACCGTCCGGCATCACCACCTCAAAGGGCACCGCCGTATTGGAATATTGGGCGGCGAAGCGGCCCAGCAGGCCGGCCTTGGCGGGTGCGGCAGGAGCCGTGGCGGCCGGTTGCTGCATGTTGAGTGTATCGGTCATAGCGTCCCTCGATGACTATCTGGAACCTTTTTAGTTCCTCTCGCCCGTCGCGCAAGCTTTGCGTGACGGAGCAGCCGCAATCGCGGCAATTTGGGCAAAAAGGCCGTGTACGGCCCGTATTCCGTGGCTGGCAGGCGGCCCTATCCTCTATATAGAGGAGCCGTCGCCCAGCCGGACTTCGCCCGCATGATCCCCAATTCCTATCCCACGCTCGATTTCGACCTTGGCGATACCGCAGACATGCTGCGCGACACGGTGCGCACCTTCGCCGCCGACAAGATCGCGCCGCTGGCCGAAGAGATCGACCGCACCAACAAATTCCCCCGCCAGCTTTGGCCGCAGATGGGCGAGTTGGGCCTGCTCGGCATCACCGTGGACGAAGAGTTCGGCGGGGCAGGGCTGGGCTATCTCGAACACGTCGTGGCAATGGAAGAAGTCAGCCGCGCATCCGCTTCGGTGGGATTGTCGTACGGCGCGCATTCCAACCTTTGCGTCAACCAGATCCGCCGCAACGCAAGCGCGGAACAGAAGGCGCGTTACTTGCCCAAGCTGGTGTCGGGCGAGCACGTCGGCGCGCTGGCGATGAGCGAAAGCGGCTCGGGCTCCGATGTCGTGTCCATGAAGCTGCGTGCCGAGAAACGCGGCGGCAACTATGTGCTGAACGGCACCAAGATGTGGATCACCAACGGCCCCGAAGCTGAAACGCTTGTTGTATATGCCAAGACTGATCCAAGCGCCGGCCCGCGCGGCATCACTGCGTTCCTCATAGAAAAAGATTTCAAGGGATTCAAAACCGCGCAGAAACTGGACAAGCTGGGCATGCGCGGTTCCGACACCTGCGAACTGGTGTTCGAGGATTGCGAAGTGCCGGAAGAAAACGTGATGGGCCGCGAAGGCGGCGGCGCGGGCATCCTGATGAGCGGCCTGGACTATGAGCGCGCGGTGCTGGCCGCCGGCTCCATCGGCATCATGCAGGCGTGCATGGATGTCGTGCTGCCTTACCTTCACGACCGCAAGCAGTTCGGCGAACAGATCGGCTCGTTTCAGATCATGCAGGCCAAGATCGCCGACATGTACGTCACGCTCTCCGCCGCACGCGCTTATGTTTACGCTGTGGCAAAAGCCTGCGACCGCGGCCAGACCACGCGCAAAGATGCGGCCGGCGCCATCCTCTTCGCCGCCGAAAAAGCCACATGGATGGCGCTGCAGGCGATCCAGTGCCTGGGCGGCAACGGCTATATCAACGACTATCCCACCGGCCGCCTGCTGCGCGACGCCAAGCTCTACGAAATCGGCGCCGGAACCAGCGAAATCCGCCGCTGGCTGATCGGGCGGGAACTCTTTGAGGAAACAAATTAATTTTCGTCTGGCGGATAGTATTGGGCTGCATGAACGATCCGCAGAACTTCGACCAGTTCGATATCCGCGTGCACACGATAGACGCCGATATAAGATAGGTTTGCGAATATGAACTCGCGTGTTTCCGGCACGCGGCCAGGTCGGCCCATGTGCGGATGCGCCGCCAGTAATGACAGTTCTGACAAAATTCTTGTGGCGACGCGCGCGGCCGCACCCGGATTATCTTGCGCAATATATTCACGAATATCGTCGATATCCGTGGCCGCTTGATCGTTTAGCGTTAGCCGCACGCTCTAAAGTTTCACAGTTGCTTTTGGTCTGGGCAATTCATTTGGGGTTCCCCAACTTTCGAGCCAACGAATTACATCTTCATGCGCAATCATAGGCGCACCGGCTTTTGAGCGCGCCAGCGCGCGCTTGGTCAATTCGATCTCCCGCGCCTGGATTTCGAGAAAGTTCTCAATGGCGATGGCAGCCAGTGACGACTTTGAACGTTTCAATTGCCGTGACTCCTTATCCAGCCTGTCGGAAAGCTTGCGGTCGATGCGCAGCGAGAGGGTGACGTCCTTGGTCATGGCCGACTCCGGAAAATGTAATACATTGTATGACAAACGCGCCGGGGTCGCAACCAGAGGGCCAGGGCACCGGCTGGCGGGGCGGGTCTGGAACCCCCATATCTAAGGGCGTTATTGTGCAAAGCAGCAAGCGGGTTTAACCAGACCCGGCAGACACCATCCCCCTGAAGGAGACATCCCATGGCGCAAGCTGAAATCGTGATTTTGTCGGGCGCGCGCACGCCCATGGGCGGTTTTCAGGGCGAACTCTCGGGTTCCACCGCTCCGCAGCTTGGCGCCACCGTCATCAAGGCCGCCGTGGAGCGCGCCGGCCTCAAGCCGTCAGACATTCAGGAAACCATCATGGGCTGTGTGCTGCCCGCCGGCCTCGGCCAGGCGCCGGCGCGCCAAGCCGGCCGTTATGCCGGTCTTCCCGACAGCGTTCCCGCCACCACCGTCAACAAGGTCTGCGGCTCGGGCATGAAGGCGGTGATGCTGGCCGCCGACGAACTGCGCAGCGGCGACGCCGATATCATCGTGGCCGGCGGCATGGAGAGCATGACCAACGCGCCGTACATGCTGGCGAAAGCGCGCAGCGGTTATCGCCTCGGCCATCAGCAGATGTTCGATCACATGTTCCTCGACGGCCTGGAAGACGCTTACGAACACAAGGCGATGGGCGTGTACGCGGAAGACGCCGCGAAGCATTACCAGTTCAGCCGCGAAGATCAGGATGCTTACGCCACGGAGTCCCTGAACCGCGCCAAGCGCGCGCAGACTGAAGGCGCGTTCAAGGATGAAATCGTTGCCGTGATGGTGCCGTCGCGCAAAGGCGATGTGGAAGTCAGCGAAGACGAGCAGCCCAAGAAAGCCGATCCCGCCAAAATCCCCACCCTGAAACCGGCCTTCGCGAAAGACGGCACGGTCACGGCCGCGAACTCGTCGTCCATTTCCGATGGTGCGGCAGCGCTGGTTTTGGCGCGCGCCGATGTCGCCAAGGAACGCGGCCTCAAACCCATCGCCCGCATCGTGGCGCAGGCCAGCCACGCGCGCGAGCCGCAATGGTTCACCGCCGCCCCCGTCGGCGCCATCGAGAAGGTGCTGAAGAAAGCCGGCTGGAAAAAAGAAGATGTCGATCTGTTCGAGATCAACGAAGCCTTCGCCAACGTCGCCATGATCGCGATGAAGGAACTGGGCCTGCCGCACGACAAGGTGAACGTAAACGGCGGCGCCACCGCACTCGGCCACCCCATCGGCGCATCCGGCGCGCGCCTCATCGTGACGCTGCTCAACGCCCTGAAGACGCGCGGCAAGAAACGCGGCATCGCCTCGCTGTGCATCGGCGGCGGCGAAGCGACAGCTGTGGCGGTGGAGATGCTGTGAGCTTGAATGCTTACCTTTCGCTGCGGCGAATGGTTCTTCCGATGAGTATAATTTTTTTGCTAATACTTGCGGCGCCGATTGCGTTGATATTGGTTGGGGCGTTGGCTTCAAACACCGACGCGATGGCCTCTCTTGCTGTTAGTTTGGGGAACGTGCCGTGGAATATGGATGCCGTTTACATTGTGGCGGCGGCCTTTTTTAGTGTAGCGGGCGCTGCGTGGCTACAAACGATCCGATGGTTTTTCGGCCAGAATAGAATATAGCGCGAATAACCCCAATCCGTCATGGCCGGGCTTGACCCGGCCACCCATCGCGCGAGCGTCTGCGAGCGCAAGTGACTCTTTAGGCCGCGCGGACCCGCGACCTGATGGATGGCCGCCTCAAGGGCGGCCATGACGGTTTTGGTGTAAAAGCGTTGGCCGCGCCTGAAGCGAGTCGAATGTCTAAACTCCAATCCTCAATCTCCGCCACCTCCGCCGCGTTCAAGTCCAACGCGCAGGCGATGGCGGCGCTTGTCGCCCCTCTGAAATCAAAAACAGAGACCGCCACGCTGTGTGCCAAGCCACGATTGTGACGACGGAGACGATCTGATGGCAGGCGCGAGGTTTGGGGCTGTCTTGTTTTTACTATACGGGACTTTTCTGCTCTCTAGTGTGGCGATGTCCGCTGCCGCCGCTCAAAAGCCAGCATGGATAACTTCTGACCACAATGAAAAGGTTGCGTTAAAGTATCTTTGGCAGCCGCTCAAAAGCGAACGAAAGGGCGCGCGCGTCTACTATGGGATGTCTGAATGCAACGGACTGCGCTGGAACACTCCTTTTCCTGAAATCCTTATAAGTCGGCCATCAAAGGATATAACCGATGTTGCGGCGCTGCGCCGTTTCTTTGTAAATGATTCGAGCGTTCGTATCAGCGATGGCAACGGCATAGTCAGAATTAGATTCGGAGAAATTCCTGCGGCTATTCTTCAGACGAAGATTGCTGAGATAAAATTGTCTCCAGAAGATCAATACAATCCCGAACTTGCGATGATGAAAATAGAGAATGCACCGGAAGTCAGAGATCGAATGAGGAAGCTGGGCATTCGCACGCTGAGTCTGCCAATGAATATGATACTCACGCCACCCACGAAGGGTTTTTTCCATCTTCCACCAGTTTTGAGAGAGATAACGATGGACGAGGCGCTAGACGTTATAGCCGTAACCTTTAATGGGCTTGTGGAGACCGCGTACTGTAGTAAGGCTCGATTGATAAACAGCGATGTAACTAGCTATGACCGCCATTAAATCCTCAATCGCCACCACCTCCTCCGCCTTCAAAGCCAACGCCGAGGCGATGGAGAAGCTTGTCGCGGAACTCAAAGACAAAATGGCCACCGCCGCGCTGGGCGGCGACGAGCGCTCGCGCAAGCGCCATACCGATCGCGGCAAGCTTCTGCCGCGCGCGCGGGTGGAGCGGCTAGTCGATCCTGGCTCGCCGTTTCTGGAACTGTCGCCGCTCGCTGCCGGTGGCATGTATGACGGCGATATCCACGCCGCCGGCATCATCACCGGCATCGGCCGCGTCGAAGGCCGCGAATGTGCGATCGTGTGCAACGATGCCACAATCAAGGGCGGCACTTATTATCCGATGACGGTGAAGAAGCATCTGCGCGCGCAGGAGATCGCGCAGCAGAACCGGCTGCCCTGCATCTATCTGGTCGATAGCGGCGGCGCGAACCTGCCCAATCAGGCGGAGATTTTCCCCGACCGCGAACATTTCGGCCGCATCTTTTTCAACCAAGCGAACATGAGCGCGCTTGGCATTCCGCAGATCGCCAGCGTGATGGGCTCCTGCACCGCGGGCGGCGCGTACGTTCCGGCGATGAGCGACGAGACGATCATCGTCAAAGGGCAGGGCACCATCTTCCTCGCCGGGCCGCCGCTGGTGAAGGCCGCGACCGGCGAAGTGGTGAGCGCCGAAGAACTTGGCGGCGCGGAGGTTCATGCGAAGATCAGCGGCGTCGCCGATCATCTCGCCAATGACGACACCCATGCGCTCGCCATCGCGCGGCGCATCGTCAGCCATCTGAACACGCAGAAGCAGCCGAACATCCCGCTGCGCGAACCGCGCCCGCCCGCCTACGACACCGAGGAACTCAACGGCATCGTGCCGCCATCGCTGATGACGCAATACGATGTGCGCGAAGTGATCGCGCGGCTGGTGGACGGTTCGGAACTGGACGAATTCAAGAAGACCTACGGCGCCACGCTCGTCACCGGTTTCGCGCATATCAGCGGCATGCCGGTCGGCATCATCGCCAACAACGGCATCCTGTTCAGCGAAAGTGCGCTGAAAGGCGCGCATTTCATCGAGCTGTGCTGCCAGCGCAAAATTCCGCTGCTGTTCCTGCAGAACATTTCCGGTTTCATGGTCGGCAAGAAGTATGAGCAGGGCGGCATCGCCAAAGACGGCGCCAAACTGGTAACGGCGGTGGCGACCGCGGCTGTGCCCAAGATCACGCTCATCATCGGCGGCAGTTACGGCGCCGGAAATTACGGCATGTGCGGCAGAGCCTATTCCCCGCGCTTCCTCTTCACCTGGCCCAACAGCCGCATCAGCGTCATGGGCGGTGAACAGGCCGCAAGCGTGCTGGCAACGGTAAACCGCGACGCCGACAAATGGACGGCCGCCCAAGCCGAAGCCTTCAAAGCCCCGATCCGTGCGAAATACGAAGAAGAAGGCAATCCCTACTACGCCACCGCAAGGCTGTGGGACGACGGCATCATCGCGCCCAGTGATACACGGCGGGTGCTATCGCTGGCGTTGAGCGCGTGTCTGAATGCGCCGATCGGCGACACGAAGTTCGGTGTGTTCAGGATGTAGCATTGATAGCGCTACCCCTTGGTAAGGGGTAGGCTTTTCTCCTATTGTCATCCCCGGCGAGGCGCACGAGTGCGGCAAGGGACGGGGACCAGGCGATGCAACGACCCCGGCCTTGCTATCATCACTGGATGCGCGAACATCTCCACTTCGTCTGCATCCTCGCCAGCCGCTGCAATGAAACGGCTATGCGCCGTTCTTAAGCGGCGTATATGTTGCGGCCGGTGATGCCACCGGCGTCGATGCCGGTATCGGTGTGGAGCGCGGCACTTCAACCGCGGCGGGCGCGGTCTTCATGATGACAGGCTGCGGGGCCGGGACCGGCTTACTATATTGATCGTTCGAGCGCGGCGTGCTGGCGTCATCGCTGAGCGGATTGTCGGAATGGCGGCAATTGCCTTCGAAGAAGGCGCCGGTTTCCACGGCGAACGCTTCGTGAAGAATGTTGCCCTCAACGTGGCAGGTCGATGCCAGCAAAACCTTGCGGGCGCGAATGCTGCCCTGAACACGGCCGCGCACGGTGACTTCTTCCGCGAGCACTTCGCCCTGGATGAAAGCCTTGTCGCCGATGACGAGACCGGCGCTGTGCACGTCGCCTTCAACGCGCCCGTCAATTTGGATGTCGCCGGAAGATTCGAGCATTCCGGTCACAACCAGATCGGCGCTGATGATGGAAGGAGCGGACGAACGTCCGTTCGAGCGTTTGGGAATGGGGGCCGATGTCGTCGGCACGGAGATGCCAGGTGTCGCTGCGTCTTTACTCTTATTGGAGAACATGGCGGCCAGCCTCGATAAATTTGCTCGGATTTCTCACCACATTATTCGACCACACCTCGTAGTGAACGTGCGGTCCGGTGCTCCGCCCGGTCGATCCGAGCCTGCCAATGGGGGAGCCCTTCGTTACCTTAGCGCCAACTTGCACCAATATCGAAGACATATGTCCGTAGCGTGTATGAATTCCAAATCCGTGATCGATTTCCACCATATTGCCATAACCGCCGCGCGGTCCAGCGAACACAACCGTTCCGGGTGCGGTAGCCGCTATGGTTGAACCCCAAGGGCCGGCGAAATCGATGCCCGGATGAAAGCTGTAATGGCGGGTAAACGGATCGACGCGGGCGCCGAAGCCGCTGGTGATCTCATACTGCGAGCCATGAACCGGCGTCGTGAGCGGCACATGACGCAAACCGGTAAACAAATCCGAAAGCTGCGCCATGCGGCCCAGCGCATCGGCATAAGCCGCGGTGAATACGCGGTCGCTGATACCTTCGATGCGCATCTGCGATAGCGGGATCAACGGTCCGCCGACGCCTTCGCGCGAGGCTACCTGCTGTTCCAGCGAGGTCGGATCCACGCCAGCGATGCGCAGCGCGTTCTCCATCGTCTGCACGCGCTGACCGATCTGGTTTTCCGTGCCCACCAGCAGCGTGGTCTCCGTCGCACTCATGCGGCGGATGCGATCTTCCTGCTGCGCAATTGCACGCAAAGCGGGAAGCTTCGGCATTTTCACGGCGACTATTTTGGGCGCGGGACGAAACAGCGCGCCAATCCGCTGCATAGCGCTGCCCAGATCGAGCATGCTGGCCTTGGTGAAGGGCCGCGCGGTACGTGGCTGCGGCGCGGCTGACTGCGGCATCACGGTGAGTTCAGAACTCCCACCCGCGTCCGGCGATACCGAATTCAGATCGCCGCCACCAACGCTATCGCTGCCAACGGCGCCGTTGGAAGGCACGGAATCGTCATCGTCGCCGGCGGCCGAGGCGCGTGCCGCCACGCCGGCGCCCGGCAGGCTGGCCAGCGTGGAGTCGATGCGGTGTTTCTGATTAAGAAGCTTGATGATGCTCTGTTGCTTAGCCTGGAATTCATCGGCCGTGCCCTTGAAGCGATCTTCCGCCGTAACCAGCGCGCCATTGACCTCGTCGTAGGACATCTGGAGATCGGCGACCCGGTTTTCGTAAGCTGACGTCATTTCCTGATAGCGGTGGTCTTTGGCCGCGATGATGCGGTCCTTGAAGATCACGTTGACGGACGCAAAAGCGACCCAACCCAGGAAAATCAGCGAGAGACCGGCAAGAGTGGCCTGCAGCGGCGCGCCAAAGGTGAAGAACTGCACCCGGCCGTCGCTGCGGATATAAATCTGGCGCTCGGGAAACGTCGCGTGAATCCAAGCCCAAGCGCGCTCAATGAGCGTTTCCGCCATGCCGGATTTTCCCCTTGTGGCGTCTTGCGCGCCGGTCCCAACCTTGCCCATTTCACCCAATTGCGGGCGTTCGATCAACCTCTTGGCCCAGAAAAAGGAACTCGAGGTCAAACGGGGGCCGAAGCCTTTTTTCTCGCGATTCAAAGGGTTTTTGCCGCTGCGAGCACGGCCTCCACATGTCCGGACACTTTCACCTTCCGCCAGATTTCCCGAATGATCCCCTTACCGTCGACAAGAAAGGTCGCCCGATCCATGCCCATGTACTTTCGGCCGTACATGCTTTTCTCGATCCACACACCGTAAGCCTTGGCGACTGCGGTCTCGGGATCGGAAGCCAGCATAAGCTTCAGCTTATACTTGGCCTTGAATTTGTCGTGGCTGGCCACGCTGTCCTTGGAGACGCCTACCACCTCGGTCCCCAGCTTGTCGAATTGCTTTTTTACGCCAGTGAAATCAATGGCTTCGCGGGTACAGCCGGAGGTGTCGTCCTTGGGATAGAAGTACAGGACGAAGGGTTTACCCTTCAGGGAGGTAAGGGAGGTCTGGCCAGCGCCATCGGTGGCGAGCCTGAAGGCCGGGGCTTTGTCGCCGGGCGCAAGCTCCTTGGCCATTAGTCCTCCGGTGGCGGGTTGAACCTGTCGGCGTGATGGCTGTTTACGCAATGTAGGGGATAGGCGATAAGCTGAACCACGATCCGGTGCAAGGGGCGGATATCGCCGAATCGTCTAAAAGGGCCAATGGCCTAGGCGGGAGCCAACGGGGTTGGACAAGGTGCGTGCCCTTTGAAGTTCCCGTGGAAATTCCCCCAGATCAGGCGTCATCACGTCCACCATGTGAGCCTTTACACGGTCGCAATCGTGGCCGCGTTGGTTTTCTTCATTCTCGGCGCAGGCATCAGGCTTTTGATCGGCCCGATCTCGCTAAATCCTATCTCCAGCCAGCTGAGTCAGGCGCTGAATACTGCGCTGCCGGGGGTAACGGTTAAGTTCGACGAAGCTGCGCTGGAGTGGTCGCGCAACAAGAACCGCATCAATCTGGTGATCCTTGGCGCGCGCGTGTTCGACGACAAGAACCGCCTGATCGCGCAGGCGCCGAAAGCAGCCGTCACGCTTTCCGCCGGTGCCCTCTTCAAACGCAAGGTGGTGGTCAAGAGCATCGCGCTGCTCGGCGTCCAGCTGACGATGGTGCGCGACAAGGATGGCGCTTTGCGCCTTGGCCTTGCCGGCGGCGCGGAAAGCGACTTCCTCCAGAAAATCACCGACGCGCTGTCCAAGAAAAGCAGCGGAGCGTCTTCTCTACAGACGTTCGCCATTCAGGATGCTCGCATCGCGTTCATGGATGAGGCGAGCGGACTGTTTCTGGTTGCGCCGCAAGCCAATCTGGAGGTTTCGACCGGGGCGCCAAAAAGCAAGAACGTGAAAGCCAACCTGGACGCGCTGCTGGAAGTATCGGGGCATCGCGCGCACGTCGTGATGGCGATCGATCTGCCGCCGGGCGACGTGCCGGCGAAAGGCGACTTCTCGATCACCGGCTTCAGCCTGCGGGCGCTGGGAACCAACGCGAAATATTTTGCCGCGCTGAAAGACGTGGATTTGAACGTGGACGTGTCGGGCTCGTTCGTTGTCGATCACGGCACGAAGCTCAAAATGCTCGATGTGGGTTTCTCCGCCTCGGGAACCATTACCGATCCGCGCATGCCGGGTGGCCCGCTGCATCTGAAATCCGCGCGCGCCACGGTGCGCTACGATGGCGTTACCGGCCGGCTGCTGCTCAATGACGCTTCCATTGCGTCCGATAAGGTCAGCGCACACGCGCAAGGCCAGGGCGATGTTGTTACCGATGCGAACGGCGTTCTCACGCAAGTGCGTGGCGACCTCACGGTCGACGACCTGGTTCTCAATATGCCGACGGTTCTGCCGCGGCCGGTGGCGTTGAAACATGTGGTGATGCAGGCCGGATACGCGCCATCTAGCGGTGAAATCGATCTTGAACGCGTGTCGATTGCAGACGGGCCGCTGAAGCTCGACGTGGCCGGCAAGATCGTGCTGCCGAAGGGGCAATCGCCTGAGATCGACGTGCAAGGCTCCATCGCGGCATTGGGCATCCGCGACCTGCTGAAATACTGGCCCGAGGATATGGCGCCTGGCGCGCGCGACTGGATCGACCGGAATATTTCGACCGGGCAGGTGGGGCCGGTTGCGTTGAAGACGAACATTCCGGCCGGTGCGCTGGACGGTCCGTCGCTGCCGGATGCGGACGTCAACATGACGTTCCCGATGTCGGGCATCACCGCGACTTACCTAAAAGGCCTCTCGCCGCTAACGAACGCGCGAGGCAACGCGGTGCTGACCGGCAACACATTCAGGCTTGATGTTTCTTCGGCGCAAATGGGCCCGCTGAAACTGACCAATGGCCATGTAATCATCGCAGACCTGAGTGCATCCGGCGCTGTTGCCGATATTACGGCGCACATAGATGGCTCGGTGCCGGATGTGCTGGCGCTGATCGACATGAAGCCCCTGCAATATCCCACGCGCTTCGGCATCAAGACGCAGGGTGCGAAGGGCAATGCTTCTATCGATGCATCCTTCAAAGTGCCGACGGTCCGGGATGTTGCCATCGACCAGGTTGGGATCGCGGTAAAGGCGGTTTTGACCGATTTGGATTTATCGCTGGGGCCGCACACCGAGATCAGCCAGGGCAATGTCACGCTGAACGTGAACACCAGTTCGCTACAAGCAGCGGGCAATGTCGTGATCTATGGATCGAAGGTCGCGCTCGACTGGAACGAGGACTTTAAGACCAACGGGCCGTTGACATCGAAAATCGCGGTCAAGGGCATGCTGGATGCGGCAGCGCGGGCCTCGCTGGGATTGGATATGGGGCGTTATGTGAGCGGCCCAATTCTGGTGGACGCAAATCTTGAGGGACGGCGCGGCAAGATTCAAAGCGTAGTCGCCACGCTGGATCTGACGCCCGCGACGCTGACTGTCGATCTCATCAACTACACGAAGGCGGCGGGCTCGCCCGCGACGGCCCAAATTGCCGCGACGTTCGCGCCCGATGGCGCCATCGATTGCCAGAACATCAAACTGTCGGGCAGCGGTCTTTCTGCGACGGGGACGGCAAGCTTCGACAAAGACGGCGCGCTGACCGCACTTTCGCTTCCAACACTGCACGCCGGCGCGGGCAACGATTTTGGCGTCACCGTGAAACAGACGCCTGTTGACGGGCTCGACATCACGATTGATGGCCGCACGATGGACGGATCGGCCTTGGTGAAGCACAGCGACAGCGCGAAGGTGAACAAGCCAAAGACGCTTGAGCCGCCATCGCGTGAGCCGTTCCGCGTTTCGGCAAGACTGGATCGCTTGCAGCTTCGCGACAATATCGCGCTCGCGCCTTTCACGCTTTCCGCGCGCGGGGTGGGCGACAGACCGGAAACGCTTTCCATGTCCGGCACGTTGCCGAAAGGCGCGAAGCTGACCGCATCTATCACCTCCGGCGCCGGCGGGCGAAAACTGCAGATCGATTCCGACAACGCCGGCGGATTGATCGACGGCCTGTTCAGCTTCGGAAGCATCAAAGGCGGAACGCTAAGTGTGCAGGCGGCAATGCCCGGTATCGCGGCCACCGATCCCACGCCCGATCCGAAAAATCCGCCGGTTGATTTCCAGGGAACGTTGCTGGTGAAAGACTTCCGGGTGACGAACCAGCCGTTCCTCGCGCGCCTGTTCGCGGCTGGTTCGCTTGGCGGACTTATCGACTTGCTGGGCAATCAGGGCATTGCGTTCGACAAGCTGGAGATGCCGTTCAAATCGAGCGGGAGCATTATCGAGATCAAGGATGCGCGCGCGGCAGGCGGATCGCTGGGCATTACGGCGGATGGGTATCTTGATCGCGGGCGCGATCAGGTTTCCATCGGCGGCACGCTAGCCCCGGTTTACGGGCTGAACAGCGTGCTCGGCATCGTTCCAATTCTGGGAAACCTGCTGGTGTCGAAGCCGGGCGAAGGTGTGATCGGGATGACTTATAATGTCAGCGGCAACTCCGAAGAGCCGAAGATTTCGGTCAACCCCTTGTCGGTTCTGACGCCGGGAATTTTCCGCCGCATCTTCGAAGGCACGCATGTTCCACCGCCGCAGCAATCCAACGATGATACGCCACCGCTGCAAGCCGACCCGAAACCGGCGCAGACAAGCCCGCAATAGTTCAAACCGGCTTGACGAGCATGTGTTTCTTGCGGCCGACGGAAAGCTTGACGACGCCTTCCACAAGATCGCTGGCGCTAACAGTTGCCTTCACGTCGCCCACAGGCTTGTCGTTCATGCGCAAGCCGCCGCCTTCGATGTGACGGCGCGCTTCGCCGGCAGACGATGTGAGACCGGCCATCTGTGCGAGATTGGTGAGGGGGATGCCCGCCGCCAGCTTGTCGCGCGCGATTTCGAATGTCGGAAGACCTTCGGCGGCGGCGCCTTCTTCGAACGTGCGGCGCGCGGTTTCGGCGGCGGCGTCCGCAGCCTTGCGGCCATGCAGGATGGCGGTGGCTTCGGTGGCGAGCGTCTTCTTGGCTTCGTTCAGTTCCACGCCGCCAAGCTTTTCCAGTCGCGCGATGTCATCCAGCGGAAGATCGGTGAACAGGCGCAGGAAGCGGCCAACGTCGCGGTCTTCGGTGTTGCGCCAGAATTGCCAATAGTCATACGGGCTTTTCTGATCGGCGTTGAGCCACACAGCACCCGCCGCGGTCTTGCCCATCTTCGCGCCGGATGAGGTGGTGATCAGTGGCGTGGTCAATCCAAAGAGCTGCACATTCTCCATGCGGCGGCCAAGATCGATGCCGCTCACCACATTGCCCCACTGGTCAGACCCGCTGGATTGCAGGCGGCAACCGAAACGCTTGTAGAGTTCTACAAAGTCGTACGCCTGCATCAGCGAATAGTTGAATTCGAGAAACGATAGCGGCTGTTCGCGATCCAGCCGCAGCTTCACGCTTTCCATCGTTAGCATGCGGTTGACGGAAAAGTGCCGCCCCACGTCGCGCAGGAAGGAAATATATTCGAGCTTGTCGAGCCACTCGGCGTTGTCGACCATGACAGCGTCAGACGGTCCATCGCCGAAATGCAGCAGGTGTTTCACGCCGCCAAGGATGCTCTGCTTGTTGGCCTCGATCTGCTCGGAGGTGAGCAACAGGCGCGTCTCATCCTTGCCTGAAGGGTCGCCGGCTTTGGTGGTGCCGCCGCCCATCAGCAGGATGGGGCGGTGGCCGGCCTGCTGCAGGCGGCGCAGCGTCATGAGCTGCACAAGGTTTCCCACATGCAGGCTGGGTGCGGTGCAATCGAAGCCGATATAGGCGGTGACGCGCTCTTTCTCGAACATGGTGTCGAGATCTTCCCGCGGCTCGGAACAGTCGTTATAGGCGCCGCGCTCCACGAAGGTGCGGAGGAATTCTGAGCGGAAGTTTGGCGCGGCGGGCATGATATAAGCTCGATTCAGAGTTGCGGGTGTTTAACACGGATGGCGGAAATTCTTAAAGCGATTGGCCTGATGAGCGGCACGTCGATGGACGGCATCGATGCCGCACTGCTCGACACCGACGGGGCCGATGTGGTGGCGCCGGGACCGGCGCTATTCACGCCTTATGACGATGAAACGCGGGCCATGCTGCGCGCGGCCCTGAGTGAGGCGCAGAACGTGGCCGCCGGCCAGCCGGTACCCTATTCCATCCGCGACGCGGAGCGGCGGCTGACCGAGGCGCATGCGGAGGCGGTGAAGGCGCTGCTGGCGAAGGCGGGGATTGCGGCGCGCGATGTGGCGCTGGTCGGCTTTCATGGCCAGACGATCCTGCATCGCCCGCACCAGCATTGGACGTGGCAGATCGGCGACGGCGCGCTGCTGGCGCGGCTGACCGGCATCGATGTGGTCAACGATTTTCGCTCGGCGGACGTGAAGGCGGGCGGGCAGGGCGCGCCGCTGGTGCCGCTTTATCATGCCGCGCTCGTGGCTGCCGCGGATAACCTGCGCAAGCCCGTGGTGCTGGTGAATATCGGCGGCGTGGCGAATGTCACCTACGTCGGCAACGATGAAATTCTCGCGTTCGATACCGGGCCGGGCAATGCGCCGATTGACGATTGGGCGCTGAAACACTCCGGCAAGCCGGTGGATGAAAGCGGTGCGATGGCGCGCAAAGGGCGCGTGGACAATGCGGCGGTTGAGAAAATGCTGGCCAACAAATTCTTCGACGCGAAACCGCCCAAGTCGCTGGACCGCATGGATTTCGGCATGGATGCCGTGAAGGGATTGTCCGCCGAAGACGGTGCCGCCACGCTGACGGCGTTCACCGCCGCATCCATCGCGCGGGCGCGCGAGCATTTTCCCGAACCGGCCAACACCTGGATCATCTGCGGCGGCGGCCGTCACAACCCCGCGATCATGGATGCACTGCGCGCGCGCGTGAATGTTCCGGTGGTGCCGGCGGAAGATGAAAACTGGCGCGGCGATTTCATCGAAGCCGAAGCGTTTGCGTATCTGGCTGTGCGCTCGGTGCGCGGCTTGCCCCTAAGCCTGCCCACGACAACCGGCGTGCGGGAGCCCATGACGGGCGGCAAGTTGCACCGGGCAGCAAGTTAGTTTTTGGCTTTATTGTCTGCGGTGGCCTGCCCGATGCTCGGGTCGATCTGCACAGCGGTGGCCATATCCGCATTGCCGGCTGCCGCATTGCCCTGCTTCAATTCGATCATGCCGCGAAGCGCCAGCGCTGGCGCGAACTTATTGTCAAGCTGAAGTGCGGTGTTGCAATCCGACAGCGCGCTATCCATCAGGCCGTTCTGCGCGCGCTGCTGGCAGCGAAGCGCATACCCGCGAACGATCCCGGCTTTGAGCTTTTCGAGTGCCTCGGTGTGCGATGCCGCTTCGCGTTCGTCCGACATCGTGTCCGTACGTTTGCCTTGCTCTTCCGTGCGGTAGCCGATGCCTGCCTTCGCCAGAAAGAGCTTTTCTTGCGCGGGGTCAACTTTCACAACGGCATTGTAATCGGCAAGGCCCTGTTCGATCTGGCCACGGCTGAGATACAGAAAAGCGCGATTGATTTGCGCCTGCCAGATGTTCGGCTGAAGTTCGAGTGCCTTGCTGAAAGCCGCCAGCGCCTCGTTGTCGTTGCCCTTGCGGCCCAAAGCCATGCCGAGATCGGTGTAGGCAAAGCCCATCTCATCAGGCTCAAGACCCTGTGCATTTACGACGGTGTTGCACGCCTTGATCTGATTGTCGGGCGGCTGGCTTGCATCGAGGCAGCGATTGAACGCCAGAATAAGCGCATCCTGTGCCTGCACCGGAACGGCGAGCGCCATGCAAAAACATACTGCAATTGGTAAGCGCTTCATGCTGCTGCCTTAGGACTTGCCGCTAGCGCCCTTCGTGCGGATTGTTCATGCGGTTTGAAACGTATTCCTGCACCGCTTCCACCACTTCGGGTTCGTGTTTGTCGAAGAAATGGTTGGCGCCTTCGATTTTTGTGTAATCGATCTTGATGCCCTTCTGCGCGCGCAGGCGATCGACCAGCTTCTGCACATCCGGTTCCGGCACCACGGAATCTTTCGTGCCGTGCACGATGAGGCCGGAGGCGGGGCAGGGTGCCAGGAAGTTGAAGTCATACATGCTGGCTGGCGGCGCGATGGAGATGAAGCCGGTGATTTCCGGCCGGCGCATCAATAGCTGCATGCCGATCCAGGCGCCGAACGAAATTCCGCACACCCAGACGAATGAGGGATTGGGATAGAGCGTGTTCATCCAGTCCAGCACGGCGGCGGCATCGGACAATTCGCCAGAGCCGGAATCGAATGTGCCCTGGCTGCGGCCGACGCCACGGAAGTTGAAGCGCACCGTGGTGCAACCCATCGCGTGATACATATGGAAAAGGTCATAGACGAGCGGGTTGTTCATGTTCCCGCCGAACTGCGGATGCGAGTGCAGCACCAGCGCCATCGGGGCGCCCACGGCCTTCTGCCGCTGGTAGCGGACTTCGATGCGGCCGGCGGGGCCGGGAAGAATGATGTCAGGCATAAAGTGCGATTCCCCGTCAGGTGGCGCGCGGCGAAGGCCGGACACCGCGATATAGACCATATTGGTCGGATTTCAGGCCCGGCTAAGCTGTGTATAACCCTTTGGTCTAAAACGTATATTTAACCGGCCCGGGTGCGACACCCGGAATTCTTGACCGCTCTGCTCGGGAATTCTATATCCAGCCCTGAAAAGGCCAAGCAAACCCAAGGTTCGGGTCTCGTTTCTTTACACCGAAGCGGCACCCGCGATGCAAGACAAAACGTGTTTGGCGCGGAATGGAGGCGGAAAATGAAATTGAGCACCAAGGGCCGTTATGCGGTGATGGCGATGGCCGATCTGGCCGGGCACGGCGCCAGCGGACGCCCGGTTTCGCTCGCGGAAATCTCCGGCCGCCAGGAAATCTCACTCTCTTATCTGGAGCAGTTGTTCGCCAAGCTGCGGCGCGGCGGGCTGGTGAAAAGCGTGCGCGGACCCGGCGGCGGTTATCGCCTCAGCCGCCCGGCCAACGACCTGCGCATTGCCGACATTATCGTGGCAGTCGACGAACCGATCCGCGCCACGCGCTGCCATCCCGGAAGCCCGCAAGGTTGCGTGACGACGGGGCGCTGCTTGACGCACGATTTGTGGGAAGAATTGGGGCATCAGATTCATGTTTTCCTTTCCGGCATTTCGCTGGAAGACGTGATTGAGAAGCGCGTGCTGGGGCGGGCTTCGCCTTGCGCTGCCGCCAAAGCCTCGCAAGAGCGCGCGGCCGCGGAATAGAAATGATTTATCTCGATCACAACGCCACCTCGCCGCTGCGGCCAGAGGCACGCGCCGCCATGGAGCGCGCGCTGGCCATCGGCGGCAATCCGTCGTCGGTGCATGCGGCGGGCAGGGCTGCGCGCAAGCTGATCGAAGATGCGCGCGAGCAGGTGGCGGTGTTCGCAGGCGCCAAGCCCGCCGAAGTGATCTTCACCAGCGGCGGCGCGGAAGCCAACGCGCTGGCGCTGCGCGGCGCAGTCGCGGGTGATGCAGTAAAGCGGCTGTTTGTTGCCGCCACCGCGCATGAAAGCGTGCGCGCGGTTGCGGCGGCGCTGGCGGAGACGGGCCTCACCGTCATCGAAATTCCCGTGAACGAGAGCGGCCGCATCGAGCCGGATCACTTGCGCGAACTGCTGGCGAACGGCGAAGGCCGCGCGCTTGTTTCCCTGATTTTCGCAAACAACGAAACCGGCGTGATCGAGGACGTGGCGCACCTGAGCGCAAGTCTGCGCGAGATTGCGCCCGATGCGTTGCTGCATGTGGATGCGGTATCATGTGGCTATAGCCCGGTGCGCTTTTCGGCGTGGGGTGCGGATTATCTTTCGCTGTCGGCCCACAAGATTGGTGGGCCGCAGGGCGTGGGTGCGCTGATTGCGAAGGACGGTTCGCCGCTGGACGCGCTGTTTAACGGCGCGCAGGAACGCCGCTACCGCGCCGGCACCGAGAATGTTTCCGGCATCGCGGGCTTTGGCGCGGCGGCGCAAGCCGTTCAGGCGCGCTTTGATGAAGAACGCGAGCATGTGGCGCTGGCGCGGCGCTATTTCGAAAGCGAGCTTCATCGGCTGGAACCGAACGCAACGATTTTCAGCGAGCATGAAATACGCCAGCCGCATGTTTGCTGTTTCGCCATTCCGCAGTTGCGCGCGGAGAACACGCTGATGGCGCTGGATCTGGATGGCATTTGCCTCAGCTCGGGTGCGGCGTGCTCGTCCGGCAAGGTTTCGCCTTCGCATGTGCTGGCGGCGATGGGCGTGGAGGAAAGCCTGTCGCGTTGCGCTTTGCGCGTGAGCTTTGGGCCGGAAAACACGCTGATGGATGTGGACGCGGTGTTCGCGAGTTTGCAGCGGCTGATCGGCCGCAAGCTGGCGGTGGCGTGATGGCAGCCGTTGTCGAAACCAAAAAAGCCGTCGCCGAACTGGGCGAGAAGTACAAATACGGCTTCGTCACCGATATTGAGATGGAGCGCGCGCCCAAGGGCCTGCGCGAAGATACGGTTGAGTATATCTCCGCCAAGAAGGGCGAGCCGGAATGGATGCTGGAATGGCGCCTTGGCGCTTACCGCCGCTGGCGCGAGATGAAAGAGCCCAATTGGGCGCGGGTTCATTACCCGAAGATCGATTACGAAAATTCTTATTATTACGCCGCGCCCAAGAACACGCCGCAGAAGCAAAGCCTCGACGAAGTCGATCCCAAGTTGCTGGAAACGTATGCCAAGCTGGGCATTCCGCTGCATGAGCAGAAGCTGCTGGCCGGCGTGGCGGTGGACGCTGTGTTTGATTCCGTTTCGGTGGCCACCACGTTCAAGGCCAAGCTGAACGAAGCGGGCGTGATTTTCTGCCCGATCAGCGAAGCCATCCGCGATCACGGCGAGCTTGTGAAGAAGTATCTCGGCACTGTGGTGCCGGTGACGGACAATTTCTTCGCCACGCTGAATTCGGCGGTGTTCTCCGACGGCACGTTTGTGTATGTGCCCAAGGGCGTGCGCTGCCCGATGGAGCTTTCCACTTACTTCCGCATCAACGCCAGCGAGACGGGGCAATTCGAGCGCACGCTGATCATCGCGGACGAAGGTTCGTATGTTTCGTATCTCGAAGGCTGCACCGCGCCCAAGCGCGACGAGAACCAGCTTCATGCCGCCGTGGTGGAACTGATCGCGCTGGAAGGTGCTGAGATCAAATACTCCACCGTGCAGAACTGGTATCCCGGCGACGAGAACGGGCTTGGTGGTATCTACAATTTCGTCACCAAGCGCGGTGATTGCCGGGGTGCGTGCTCCAAGATTTCCTGGACGCAGGTGGAGACGGGTTCGGCCATCACCTGGAAATATCCAAGCTGCATCCTGCGCGGTGACGATAGCGTGGGCGAGTTCTATTCCATCGCCATCACCAACCATTTCCAGCAGGCCGATACCGGCACCAAGATGATTCATCTGGGCAAGAACACGCGCAGCCGGATCATTTCCAAGGGCATCAGCGCCGGCAAAGCACAGAATACCTATCGCGGGCTTGTGAGCGTGCGTCCGAAAGCGGAGAAAGCGCGCAACTACACGCAATGCGACTCGCTGCTGATCGGCGGCGAATGCGGCGCGCACACCGTTCCTTATATTGAGGCGCGCAACAGAACCGCGCGCGTGGAGCACGAAGCGACGACCTCGAAGATTGCAGAAGACCAGCTTTTCTATTGCACCAGTCGCGGCATCCCGCAGGAAGAAGCCGTGGCGCTGATCGTCAACGGGTTCTGCCGCGAAGTGCTGCAGCAGTTGCCGATGGAATTCGCGGTGGAAGCGCAGAAGCTGGTGGGGATCTCACTCGAAGGGAGCGTGGGATGATAGCCCTCATTTGTCATGGCCCGCGAATGCGGGCCACCCAGGTGGGCGTAGGACTCTCTGCGCGCGCCGACGCGCGCTTGATGGGTGGCCCGGACAAGCCGGGCCATGACAATTTTTTTAAGGTCATTCGGAATGCTTGAGATCAAAGACCTTCATGTTGCGGTTGACGGCAAGGAAATCCTGAAAGGGTTGAGCCTGTCCATCAACGCGGGCGAAGTGCATGCGATCATGGGGCCGAATGGTTCCGGCAAGTCCACGCTGTCTTATGTGCTGGCGGGCCGCGCGGGTTATGAGATCACGCAAGGCTCCATCGCTTACAAGGGCGAAGACCTGACGGCGATGACGCCGGACGCGCGTTCGGCGAAGGGTATTTTTCTCGCCATGCAATATCCCGTGGAGATTCCCGGCGTCACCACCATGACCTTCCTCAAGACCGCGCTAAACGCGCAGCGGCGTGCGCGCGGCGAAACGGAAGTGGATGCGCTGGGCGTGCTCAAGCTAGTGCGTGCCAAAGCGTCGGCATTGAATGTGACGGAAGAGATGCTGAAGCGTCCGCTGAATGTGGGTTTTTCCGGTGGCGAGAAGAAGCGGCTGGAAATTCTGCAGATGGCACTGTTCGAGCCGAAGCTCGCCATTCTGGATGAAACCGATTCCGGCCTCGATATCGACGCGCTGAAGCTGGTGGCCGAAGGCGTGAACGCGCTGCGGGCGCCGGATCGCGGCATGCTGGTGATCACGCATTATCAGCGGCTGCTGGCCTTTATCGTGCCGGATCGCGTGCATGTGCTGTCGGGTGGCCGCATTGTGGCCGAAGGCGGCAAGGAACTGGCGCTGGAACTGGAAGCCAAAGGCTATGCGCATCTGGCGAAGGACGCGGCATGAACGCACTTCCCCACCGCAGAATTGAAGACTGGAAATACAGCGATCTGCGCAGCGCAGTCGATGCGGACGTTGTTGCGGCCGCACCAACGGCGGCGTGGTCGGTGGCTTCGTCTTCGGGCGTGGTGGAGATTGCCGATCTGCCGGCGATCATGCCGCGCGGCGAGCATGGCGCGATGGCGGAACTTGCGGTTTCGCACGCCAAGACCGGCCCTTATGTGCGCGTTGTGAAAGGCGCGCGTGGGGCCGTTCATCTGCATCTGACGGAAGGCGGGCACGGGCGCGCGCTTATCGTCTTGGACGATGATGCTTCGCTTACGCTGCAGGAGACGGTGCAGGCGTCGGACTTTTCTAATGTCGCTGTTGAGATCGTTGTCGGCAAAAATGCGCGGCTCGATCATGTGCGCCTTGGCACCCGGAGTGACGCGGTGCAGGTCGCGGATTATTCCGTGCGCGTGGCCGAAGGCGGCATTTATCGCGCGCATTTCGCGAATTTCGGTGACAAGCTGTCGCGAACCGAGCTACATATCGCGCTGGACGGCGAGGGCGCGCGGGCGCATCTCTCCGGCGTCAGCGTGCTGAATGATCGGCATGCCGACGTCACCACGCATGTCGATCACGCGACCGGCAATACGCAAAGCACGCAGATCTTCAAGAACGTCGCGAACGGCCATTCGCGCGGCGTTTATCAGGGCAAGGTGACGGTGCGGCCGGGCGCCAACGGTTCCGATAGCCGCCAGACAGCGAAGGGGTTGCTGCTCAGCGAAGGTGCTGAGATCGACCTGAAACCCGAACTGGAAATTCTGGCTGACGATGTGAAGTGCGCGCATGGCGCGGCGGTGGGCGATCTGGACGAAGAGTCCATTTTCTATCTGCGTTCGCGCGGCGTTTCCGAAAGCGAAGCGCGCAGTCTTCTCATTCGCGCGTTTCTTGAGGACGGCGTGGCGGAAATCGAAGATGAAGCCATTCGCGCCTCGGTGTGGCAGGCCGTGGAAGCGGCGCTGACGCCATGACCGCGCAGCCCAAAATCATTCAGGCCGGGTTCGACGTAGAGGCCGCGCGGGCGGACTTTCCAATTCTGTCGCGTGAGGTTTACGGCAAGCCGCTGGTCTATCTGGATAGTGCTGCCAGCGCGCAGAAGCCGCGTCAGGTTCTGGATGCGATGCGAGATTTTGCATCAGCCGATTACGCCAATGTCCATCGCGGCGTGCATCTGCTTTCGGCGGAATCCACAGAACGCTATGAAGCCGCGCGCGAGACGGTGCGCAAATTCCTCAATGCGGCGCACGCGGATGAGATCGTCTTCACCAAGGGCGGCACCGAGGCGATCAATCTTGTTTCCTATTCCTACCTCGCGCCCACCATTCAGCCGGGCGACGAGATCGTGCTTTCGGTGATGGAGCATCATTCCAACATCGTGCCGTGGAATTTCCTGCGTGAGCGGCAGGGCGCAGTTCTGAAATGGGTTGATGTGCGGGATGACGGTTCGCTGGATGTGGAAGCCGTGGACGCCGCCATCTGTGCGAAGACCACGCTGGTTGCCGTTACCCATATGTCCAACGTACTGGGCACGGTGACGCCGCTGAAAGAGATCGTTGCGCGCGCGCATGCCAAGGACGTGCCGGTGCTGGCGGACGGTTGCCAGGGCGCGGTGCATGAGGCCGTGGATGTGCAGGCGCTGGATGTGGATTTCTATGCCATCACCGGCCACAAGCTTTATGGGCCAACCGGCATTGGCGCGCTTTATGGTAAGCGCAGCCATCTGAAAGCCATGCGGCCGTTCAACGGCGGCGGCGAGATGATCCGTGAGGTTTCGCTCGAGTGCGTGACCTATGCCAATCCGCCGGCGCGGTTTGAGGCGGGCACGCCGCCGATCATCGAGGCGGTGGGGCTGGCCGCGGCTATCGATTATCTTTCCGCTTTCGACCGCACGGAGATTGCCGCGCATGAACATGATCTGCTGGCTTACGCGCGCGAAGCCGTGCGCCAGTTCAACTGGCTGCGGGTGATCGGCGATGCGCCGGGCAAGGGCGCCATCATTTCCTTCGAGTGCGAGGGGATGCACGCGCACGACATTGCCACCATATTGGATCGTGAAGGCATCGCGGTGCGGGCGGGGCATCATTGCGCGCAGCCGTTGATGGAACGCTTTGGCGTGGCTTCGACCACGCGGGCGTCTTTCGCGTTATACAACATGCGGGCCGAGGTGGATGCGCTGGTGCAAGCGCTGGCCAAAGCCCGGAAGATCTTGAGCGCATGATGGATGATAGCCTTCGCGAACTTTATCAGGATGTGATCCTGGATCACTCCAAACATCCGCGCCATTTCGGTGCGCTGGAAAGTGCTACTCATGTGGATGAGGGTTACAATCCGCTGTGCGGCGACCGCGTGAAGATTTATCTGGTGGTGGACGCGAACAATCGCATTGCCGATATCAAGTTTGAAGGCAAAGGCTGCGCGATCAGCCAGGCGTCTGCCTCGCTGATGACGGACATGCTGGTGGGTCGCACGACGGACGAAGCCGAAAGGCTGATGGGCGGGTTCTTGCATTTGGTGAAGGGCGACGCGGTGAGCGGGCTGGACGCTGACGACAAGGAAAGACTGGACGTGATGGCCGGTGTTTCCGCGTTTCCCATGCGGGTGAAATGCGCCACGCTGGCCTGGCACACCATGAAATCCGCATTGGAAGGCGCCGGCAAATGAACGCGCAAGTGCAGAGCATTGAAGGCTCGGCCCTGCCGGCGCAGGAGCTGGAGGATTTCACCGCCAAGCTTGTGGCGGCGCTGAAGACCGTGCACGATCCGGAAATCCCGGTGGACATCTACGAACTCGGCCTTATCTATAAGGTGGATGTTGAAGCCAATAAGGATTCTGGCAACAAGGATGTGATCGTGGACATGACGCTGACGGCACCCGGCTGCCCGGTGGCCGGCGAAATGCCCGGCATGGTGGAAAGCGCGTTGCGCACCGTGGACGGCATCGGCGAAGTGACGGTGAACATGACCTTCGATCCGCCCTGGACGCCGGACCGCATGAGCGAAGAAGCCAAACTCGAATTGAATATGTTCTGATGGAAACCACAGCGACCACGACCAAACCAAAACGCGAGCGGCCCAAGGCGATCCGCCTTTCGGACGCGGCGGCGGCGCGCATCCGCGAGATCATGACGAACGCGGACGGCGCTTATGCCGGCGTGCGCGTGGGCGTGACCAATGGTGGCTGCGCGGGCATGGCCTACACCATGGATTACGCCGGCGAGGCGCAGCCCTTCGAGGAAGTGGTGGAAGACAAGGGCGTGAAGGTGTTCATCGATCCCAAAGCCATCATGTTCCTGATCGGCACCGAGATGGATTTCGTGCGCGAGAAGCTGGGCGCGCGCTTCGTGTTCAACAACCCGAACCAGACGGCCGCCTGCGGCTGCGGCGAAAGCGTTTCGATCACGCCGGCGAAGGCAGACTAGCGCCCCATATAAGAAAAGCCCGGCGGATATCGGCGCACGGGCTTCCCAGTTTCGCTACGCAGCAGGCCCGCCGAAGGCTGTCTTTCAAGCCGACACCACAGAGCACTCTCGCTTCAACCACCACGGTTTGCATGCGATCGGCGGAAATCCTGGCCCGGCGCGTGGGGCAGGCGGCTTCGCGTTTCGCGCGGGGTCCACGCAAGTTTGGCCCCTTACCTGTCTGTTCTTGCGGTGTATTTACAGCTTCAACGGCGTTCTCCGGGTTCATCACAGGAGAACATATAGGGAACAATTTGTAGGCCGTCAAGCCCAATTCAGGAGGGTTTTCCGACAAATGTGTCACATCGTTTTTCCGCTAGCCATTCTTCAAAGCGAATTCCGTTTATTATCCCTTTTCTCAGAGAGAGGCTGCAGGTGACCGACGGTAAAAAAAAGAAAATCATGGCTGCGACCGACGCGGAGATTCAGCAGCTCGTCAATGAATTTATTGACGAGCTGCAACCTGTGGAGGGCGCAGACGGGCTGAAGCTCTTTACTGATAATCGAACCGGCGCTCGATATGCAGAATGCCATGTCTACGGCAAAAAGCTCGTGGAATTTTCAACGACGGACGTCCCTCTGGACCCGGAAACGCAGGCCCAGTACCGAGCTAACCGAAATGTGGTGACAGATGACGCTACTTTCGTCGTTATGAAAGTCGACGCACTGCAGCGACGTAGTTTCAGCAATCTCGTTACAGAATACACAAAAGAAATTGGCAGCGAAAAGCCATTGAAAATTATCGGTGGGCAACATCGCTATGAAGCAATACGTCTCGCTGCCGAAAAGGGTGTAAACGAAATCCACAGCATAAAAGTGTATTTCGGACTGGATATGGCACAGCGTTTGGACGTCCAGCTTATATCGAACACCAATATTGAAGTATCGGGTGCTCTCGCTGACAGATTGAAGGAGACTGCTCGAGGACCCGATCTGCGCGACTGGTGCCAACGAGTTGGACTACTCAAGACGGGTGAGGATTTTGGCGACACAAAAAGTCGTGGCGGTCCCGTAACAGTCGATCTCGCTCGTAGCTTCATTCGCAATTATTACGACGGGAAGGCTGTTAAGGAGAGCAATTTTAGCAACGTCGAAACGACGCCTATGCTGTTCGTCACTGGCAAAGATGATGGGACTTGGGATGCGATTCTCTCAGATCATCCGAAAATGTGGAAGGATGCCGCGCTTGAGAAGGCCGGAAAAGAATTCGTACGCCTCAGAGACGCACAACGCGCCTCGTTCTCTGGCCGAAAAGGGAAAATAGACTTTTCTGAAAAAGCCATGAACGGAGCGGTTCTCTCAGCATGGGCGTATACGGCGGGTATGCTAGAGGGAAATTCAGTCCGATTGGCTCGACACTTTGCACTAGCAGATGCAAAAGGGAAGGATCCTCTAAATGCCGAAGCATTGGCAGATGGACGGCACAAAACCGATAAAGAGACATATCGCGGCCTCGGATATCGGACAGATGCTCGCGAACGTGCGTCCATGGTGGAATTGTTTTCCATCCTGGCCGAAGATGGCGACAAGCTAACACCCGCTAAAGTCAAAGCAGCGATCTATGCCTGGTTTGCAAAACGTGCCGTACTCGATGCAAACGAGCAGAGAGGAAAGTAGTGTCCGACATCGATGGATTTGCAGCATCTCTCCTGGAAGAAGCAAAGCGATTTCTCGAAAAGGCTGCAGAAAGTGATGGCTCGGAGGCCGAAAACGCGAACTTACATGCGGCGCTAATGCTCGCATTTTCGGCACTGGAAGCTCATGTTAACTCGGTCGCTGACGAAATCGCTGTGCGGCGAGATATCGGCCCTCATGAATTGGGCGCTCTCTTAGAGAAGACTGTCCGCTTGAAGGATGGCGAATATTATTTATCCAGCAAACTAAGAATTCATCGACTAGAGGAACGCATTGCGATTCTGCATCGAATGTTCACTGGTAAGCCTGCATCGGGACCTTGGAAATCTAAGTTAGCAGCCGCAACTGATCTAAGAAATAAGCTTACGCATCCCAAAGACGTCCCAAATATATCGACAGCATCTGTTAAGCGGGCAATAGAAGCGGTTATTGAGACGATAGATGCGCTTTATGTGTCAGTATATCGAAAGCGGTTTCCGGCTGCACATCGCAAACTTGAGTCGAAGTTGGGTTTCTAGAACGCGAACTCTAGTGGGTAGAGATGGGCACTCACCGCTTCGACGATCTGTTCTCCGCGTTCGGCCCCATCCGCGTGCGGCGGTTCTTTGGTGGGGAGGGGATTTACGCTGGTGATGTGATGATCGGGATGGTGTTTTCCGATGTCATCTATTTCAAGACCGATGAGGAAACGCGCAAGGCGTTCCTTGCCGAGACGTGCAAGCCGTTTTCGTTTTTGAAGCGGGGCACGGGCGAGACGGTTGTCACCACATGGTTTGCTTTGCCGGACCGGCTTTATGATGAGCCGGATGAACTTGCCGTGTGGGCGCGGGTGGCGCTGAAGGTTGCGCAGGCCGCGCCGAAAGCGAAAAAGAAGCGCCCGGTGAGCGTCAGGAAAAAGCGTGCCTGATTGGGGCGGGGCAAAAAGATTCCTCTTTTGACGGCCAGATGCGCCTAGACCACGGGTTGCGGCTGCGTCAGCATCATTGCTTCCTTGGGGGAGGGTTTGATGTTTCGCATATTCGCACTCGCCATCGGCGCGTTGCTTTTTTCCGCACCGGCATTTGCCGTGGAGCCATTTCCGGCGAGTTTTCATACCGAAGATATCAAGACCAACGGCACCACGTTGCATGTGCGCGTGGGCGGCAGCGGGCCGGCGGTGGTTTTGCTGCATGGCTTTGGCGATACGGGCGATATGTGGGCGCCGGTTGCGGCGCAGCTTGTGAAGAACCACACCGTTGTTGTTCCCGATCTGCGCGGCATGGGGCTCTCGGCGCATCCCGATAGCGGTTACACCAAGAAGAATGAGGCGGTGGATATTGCGGGCGTGATGGATCACCTGAAGATTCAGACGGCCGATCTTGTGACCCACGATATCGGCAACATGGTGGGATATGCGCTGGCGGCGCAATACCCAACGCGCATCACCAAATGGGTTGTGATCGACGCGCCGTTGCCGGGCATTGGCGCGATCTGGGAAGCGCAGCTCAGCAATCCCAAAGCGTGGCATTTCAATTTTTATGGACCGGATGAAGAGCGGATGGTGGCGGGGCGCGAGAGCATTTATCTGGACCGCTTCTATAACGAGCTTTCCGCCCATCCCGAACGGATCGATGAAGCCACGCGCGCACATTACACCGCGCTCTATGCGAGGCCGCATGCGATTCATGATGCCTTCGAACAGTTCAAGGCCTTTCCGCAGGATGGCGTGGACAATCGCGCGATGCTTGCGAAGGGCAAGCTGACCATGCCGGTGCTAGCGCTGGGGGCGGAGAAATCCTACGGCGCCACGATGGCGGACGATCTGCGCCAGGTGGCGACGAATGTACAGCCCGGGGTGGTGCCGGATTCCGGCCACTGGATCATGGAAGAAAATCCGGCGGCGACGACGAAATTGATTGTGGAATTTTTGAAATAACTTTTTTCCATTCGGGGGAATGAAAGTGAAGTTTAAAGCTGCCTGTCTGGCCGTGATCTTTCTCGCCGCTTGCGGCTCCGCGCACGCGGCGGACAAACTGGATTGCAACGGCATCGGCTATGAAGCGGGGATGGGCAATCTTGCGCTGGGAACGGTGACAGGGGCCAAGACCAATTTCATCGCCAACCAGTCCGACAAGCCGAAGTGCCCGTCCGCCGATGCGTCGTGCACGCGGCGCGGCTATGGATTGGCGGGAGATCAGGTTGTGGTGGATACCGATGGCGGCACGAAAGGCTATGTCTGCGTGGCCTTCATTGGCGCCAAGGGCGTGGAGAGCGATGGCTGGATGCCGGTGGATAACGTGAAAATCATGCCGGCAGTGGTAAACTGGGTGGGCAAGTGGAAGCGCGACACCACAGGCGAGATCGACATCACCAAAAAGAGCGCCACCACGGCTGAGGTGAGCGGCACCGCCACCTATGGTGAGGAAGAACGCCAGCATGACGGGGAGATCGACGCGGTGATCGATTCCCGCGCCGCGTTTCAGAGCTTCGCCACCAGCGGGGACAAACAGATCGCGTTCGCCAAGGCGGGGCAGTACGATTGCGCGGTGGAGATGCGCCAGTTTGGGAACTATCTTTACGTCAACGACAACGAAAATTGCGGTGGCGCGAACGTGACGTTCTCCGGGCTCTACGCCAAACGCTGACGAGGCGCCGCGCTAGTTCGAATAAACCTTCACACTGTTCGCCACGGAATCGGCGACGTGCTCCTTGGTGATGATGCCAAGCACGTTTTCGGGCTTCGGCTGGCCCTGTGCCTTCAGCACCACTGCCATGATGGCGTGGCGGCGGTACATGCGTTCGATCACGTCGAAGGCAATGTCGCCCTCGCGCACGATGGTGAAGTTCTTGCTGGCCACATCGCCCAGCGTCACGCCGGTATCGGCGCCCGCCAGGCCGCGCCGCAATCCGGTGTTCACGCGCAGCACGCCCAGCACGCGGTCGCCGCGCGTCACCACCACATGGCGAAGTGCTGCTTCCTTGCCTTGTCCCTGAACCCTGAGGAATTCGTCGAAGCTCAGTTCCGCCGGCAGGATCAGAACGTCCTTGTCCATCACATCGCCGGCGCGCTGCACCAGGAACATATTGGCGTGCAGCGCCTTGGGGATCACATGCCCGCGGCCTTGCAGCTTGATGGTGTAGATATTCTCGCGCGAGAGCATGCGGCGAACACCCACGCTCATCGCCACCGCCAAAATCATCGGCATGACGATGTCGTAGTCACGCGTCATTTCAAAGATCATGGTCACGGCGGTCATCACGGCGCCGGTGCCACCGCCCACCATCGCGCCCATGCCCACCATGGCGAAGGAGGGAATGCTGATCTCCGCCGGCAAACCCAGCATCGAGACGAGGGCCGCGAAGCCGCCGCCGACGGTGGCGCCCATGTAAAGCGACGGCGAGAAGATGCCGCCGGACGAACCTGAACCCAGGCTTACCGATGTCGCCAGCATCTTGCAGACGAACAGCCCCAGCAGCAGCCACGCCAGCGTCATGTGGCCCGACATGATGGCCTGCACCGTGGAATAGCCGACGCCTTCGACGTAATAATGTCCGAGGAAATAGTAGAGCGTGTAGATCAAAATGCCGACGAACAGCATGCCCGCCATGTGGCGGACATAGCGGTTGCCGATCCTGTCGAAATGGTCCTCGAAAAAATGCAGCGTGCGGATGAACGCGGTTGCCGTGAGCCCGGTAATCGCGCCGAGGATGGCATAGAGCACCAGCGTCAGAAGCGCGTGCGAATCCGTCGACAGCGGGGTAAGTGCGGGAACGGCAAAGGCGGGTTGTGTGCCCAGGAAAAAGCGGCCCACGAACGTGGCGGTGCCGGTTGCGATGGCGACGGGCAGGAAGGTGCGCACGCTCACTTCCGGCATCATCAGTTCGATGGCGAACATCACGCCGCCAATGGGCGTGTTGAAGGTGGCCGCGATGCCCGCGCCCGCACCCGCCGCCACCAGCACGATGCGCTGGCCGGGCAGCATCCTGATGATCTGGCCCATGGTGGAGCCCAGCGCCGATCCGATCTGGATGATGGGGCCTTCGCGGCCCACCGCCGAGCCGGAGCCAATCGCGATGGCCGAGGCCAGCGATTTCACCACCGCCACGACAGGGCGGATGATGCCGCCTTTGTAGTAGATCGCGTCCATCACTTCGGGAACGCCGTGGCCTTTGGCTTCCGGCGCGAAGTTGGAGACGAGGAACGTCACACCCACCGCGCCGATCACCGGCACCAGAATGATCCACGCTCCCCACGGGCTCGCGGGTGTGAACAGGTTGGCGTCGTAATGCATGCTGAACTGGCCAAGGAACAGCACGTTGTGAATGAAGCCGATCAGGTCGCGGAAAAGCACCGCGCCGAAGCCCGTGACGATGCCCACGACGAGCGCCAGGATCGAAAGCATGACGAGGCTGATGCGAACTGGTTCTGCCTCATCTCCGGAACTTTCCGGAGATGGTTCAGCGATTGTAGTGGTGGCGGCGTCCGTCATCTAAGGGTTGTCATATAACGGTGGTGCGCGGAGCAAAAGCCTTGTGTGCGGCGAAAAGGGCGACCCATCGCCTCACGAAGCACTGGCCGGCGATGGATTAGGCCGCGCCGCGATGGGCGGCGATGGCGTCCACGAATATCCTGCCGAAATCGCGCAGTTTGGTGGTGCCCACGCCGTTCACGGTGGCAAATTCCTGCAGGGTGCGCGGCATCGCGCGTGTCATTTCCAACAGCGTTCTGTCGGAGAATATGACGTAAGCGGGAACCTGCCGCTGGCGCGCGAGGCTGAGTCGGAGCTTCTTCAGAGCCGCGAGAAGCGCTTCATCCGCGCTTGCCATGGTTTCGGATAAGGCGGCAGCGCGTTCCCTGCGGGTCGTTCGTGCCGCAAACTTGCGATGGTGAAAGTTCATTTCGCCGCGCAGCAGGGCCGCGCCCTCGGCGGCAATGCTGAGGCCGCCATAGCCCGCAACGTCGTGGTTGAGAAAACCGCTGGCGACGAGCTGGTTGATGAGCGTGCGCCATTCCTCTTTCTTGCGCGCAGAACCGGCACCGAAAGCGCGCACACGGTTGTGCCCGGCACTGATGATCTTTTCGGTTTCCGCGCCGCACAGGACATCCACGATATGCGCGGCGCCATAACGCGCGCCGGTTTGCTGGATGGCTTCGCAGATCTGGCGGGCTTGCGCGGTTCCATCGATCAGTTCGGCGGGATCGAGGCAGGCATCGCAGTTGCCGCAAGGTTCGGCGGCCTCGCCGAAATAGCCGAGCAGGGCGCGGCGGCGGCAGCTTGAGGCTTCGCAATAGCTGACGAGGGCCGCCAGCCGCTGATGTTCGCGCCGCTTGCGTTCTTCGCCGGTCTCTTCCTGATCGATGAACAGGCGGCGCATGCGAATGTCGCCGCGGCCGAACAGCATGTGTGCTTGTGCAGGATTGCCGTCGCGGCCCGCGCGGCCGATTTCCTGATAGTAGCTTTCCAGGCTTCCCGGCAGATCGGTGTGGAAGACATAGCGCACGTCCGCTTTGTCGATGCCCATGCCGAACGCGATGGTGGCTACCATCACGGTGTAAGGCTCCGTCATAAAGGCGTTCTGGTTGGTTTCGCGCGCTTCCTTGCTCATGCCGGCGTGATAGGCCAGCGCCTTGATGTTTTGCGCCGCCAGAAGCGCCGCCGCTTCCTCGGTGCGTTTGCGCGAGAGGCAATAGACGATGCCGCTTTGGCGCGGATGGTCTTTCACGAAAGTGAGCAACTGGTCTTTCCAGCCCTGCTTGGGCGCAACCGTGAGGCGGATGTTGGGGCGGTCGAAGCCCAGCACGATCTGCTCGACCTCACCGCCGAACAGGCGCGCGGCGATGTCGGCGCGTGTGCTTTCATCGGCGGTGGCGGTGAGCGCGATGATGGGGATGTCGCGGAAGATTTGGCGCAGTTGCGACAGGGCTTCATAATCCGGGCGGAAGGATGGGCCCCATTGCGAGATGCAGTGCGCTTCATCGATGGCGATGAGGCTGAGCGGCAGTTTGGAGAGTGCCGCCAGCATGGCATGCGTCATCAGCCGTTCGGGCGAGAGATAGAGAAGGCGCGTTTCGCCCGCAACGGCGCGCCGCCACGCCGCAACGTTATCCTCGCGGCTGCGCGACGAATTGATCGTATCGGCGGCAACACCGGCCAATCGCAGGGCCGCGACCTGATCCTGCATCAGCGCGACAAGCGGGGAGATGACGATGGTAAGCCCGCCCAACACGAGCGCGGACACCTGAAAGCACAGCGACTTGCCCGATCCCGTGGGCATGACGGCCAGCGCGTTACGGCCGCCCAGCACGGCGTTCATCGCCGCCTCCTGGCCGGGGCGGAACGCATCGAAGCCAAACACGTCACGCAGGATTTGCTGCTTCGATGCGATGGGTTGTGCGGGCAGATTCATGCGCGGCAGTCCAGACAGTGAATCAGGCGAGCGCCTGATTTACCACAGATGCACGCGCTGATCCGGCGGGAGATAGTATTTCTGTCCCGGTTGCACGTCGAACGCCGCGTACCACGCATCGTTGTTGCGGGTGGCGCCATCCACGCGGAATTGCGGTGGGCTGTGCGGATTGGAAAGCACCTGCTGGCGCATGGCGCCGTCGCGGTATTTCGCGCGCCAGATCTGGCCGTAGGACAGGAAGAAGCGCTGGTCGCCGCTCAGCGTGTCGATCTGCGGCGCCGGCTTGCTGCCCAGCGAGATATGATAGGCCTTGAGCGCGATGGAGAGGCCGGAGAGATCGCCGATATTCTCGCCCATCGTCAGCTTGCCGTTCACGTTCAGGCCGGGCATGGGCGAATAGCTGTCGTACTGCGCGCCCAAAGCAGCGGTGCGCGCCTCAAAGTTCTTGCGGTCTTCGTCTGTCCACCAGCTCCGCAACACGCCGGAGCCATCGTACTTGCTGCCCTGATCGTCGAAGCCGTGGCTGATTTCGTGCCCGATCACCGCACCGATGCCGCCGTAATTCACCGCATCGTCGGCGTTGGGGTCGAAGAACGGCGGCTGCAGGATCGCGGCCGGAAAGAAAATCGAATTGGATGCCTGCGTGTAATAGGCATTGATGGTGGGCGGCGTCATGTTCCATTCGTTGCGGTCCACCGGCTGGTCGATGCGATCAAGCCGGTAATGCCATTCGAATTCGTCGCTGCGTTCGATATCGCCGATCAGGTCATTGCGCGTGATGGTGAGGCCGGAATAGTCACGCCAACGGTCGGGATAGCCGATATGCGGCGTGAAAGCGTGCAGCTTCTCCAGCGCCTTCTGCTTCGTGGCGTCCGTCATCCAGTCGATGGTGCGGATGTCGGCGTCGTAGGCCTTGAGCAGGTTGGCAACGAGATCTTCTGCTTTGGCTTTGGCGGCGGGCGGGAAGTAAGCCGCGACGTAGAGCTTGCCCAGCGGATGGCCCAGGCGCTGATCGAGCAGATGGGTGCCGCGCGTCGGGCGGTCAAGCTGCTGCATTTGGCCGCCCAGCACTTTGCCGTAGAAATCGAAATCGGCATCGTCAAAACGCTTGGGCAGATAGGCTGCCATATCGTGCATATAGTGAACGGTCAGCCAGTCGCGCCACACCGCCACGGGCGTATCGGCGAAGATTTTGGCCAGCACCGGAAAGGCCGTGCTTTCGCGCACATCGACGGTGCGCTCGCCCTGCGGGCCATTCAGCGAAACTTCCTGCGCCTGAATAAAGGTGCGCCACGGGAAGCCGGGCGCGAAAGCCTCAAGCTGCGAGATGGTTTTGGGGTTGTAGGTCTTTTCCGCATCGCGCTTGTCGGCCACGGGCCAGTGTGCCTGCGCGATCTTCATTTCCAGCGCGAACACCGCAGCGGCGCGGTCTTCCGCGTGCGGCGCGCCTGTCATGTAAAGAATGGTCGCCAAGTGGCTCTTATAGGCCGCGCGGGTGGCGGCAATGTCTTTGTCGGGACGCAAATAATAGTCGCGGTCGGGCATGCCCAGGCCGCTCTGCGACAGGATCAGGATATATTTATTGGGGTCTTTCGCATCCGGCCCGATGCGGTCCGAGAACAGGCTGTCGGTGCCGCGGCCTTCCGCGCCCATCGCGCGGGCAACATCGTCGGCGGTTTGCAGTGAGGCGATGTAATCGAGGTCTTTTTTTACCGGCGCCAATCCGTTCTGCTCGATCTGTGCCTGATCCAAGAAGGCGTCATAGAGATCGCGCAGCTTTTTCTCTTCGTCGCTGAGCTGGCCGTAAGGCTTTGCTTCAAGCTGCGCCACGATCTGGCGCATGCGTTTTTCGCTGAGGATTTGTAAGTCCTGAAACGAACCGGTGCTGGTGCGGTCGGGCGGGATGGTGGCGTTGGCCAGCCACGCGCCATTTACATAAAGGAAGAAGTCGTCGCCGGGCGCGACCGCCTTGTCCATGCTGGAAAGGTCCATGCCCCAAGTGCCGAACGCGGGCTTGCCATCGGCGGCCTGCGCGGAGAGGGCGGCGCAGCTTGCCAATGCCATTGCGCCAAATATTGCGGAAAACGTTTTCATCGTTCTTCCTTCTGCAATCGTTGCGAGCGGCGCTCCCGCAACCGGGTTCTTCACATACTTACCACAGATGCACCCGCTGATCGGGCGGCAGCCAGTATTTGTCGCCGGCCTTGATGGCGGGATAGGCGGCATACCAGCCGTCGTCGTTGCGCACGACGCCGTTCACGCGATATTCCGCCGGGCTGTGCGGATTGGACAGCAACTGCACGCGCAGCGAATCCGGCCGGTCTTTCTCGCGCCAGCTTTGCGAATAGGCGAGGTAGAAACGCTGGTCGCCCGTCATGCCGTTCAGAACCGGCGCGGGCTTGCCGTTCAACGCGATGTGATAAGCCTTGTAGGCGATCACCAGCCCAGCCAGATCGGCGATGTTCTCGCCCAGCGTCAGCTTGCCATTGATGTGGACGCCGGGAATGGGCTCGTACTGATCGTACTGCTTGGCAAGTGCGGTGGTGCGCGCATCGAAGTTCTTGCGGTCCTGCGGCGTCCACCAATCGCGCAGGGTTCCATCGGCGGCATATTTGCTGCCTTGATCATCGAAGCCGTGACTGATCTCGTGCCCGATGGTGGCGCCGATCTCGCCATAGTTCACCGCATCGTCGGCGTTGGCGTCGAAGAACGGCGGCTGCAGGATTCCGGCGGGGAACACGATCTCGTTCAGCGTGGGGTTGTAATAGGCATTGTTGGTGGGCGGCGTCATGCCCCATTCGGTGCGGTCAACCGGCAGGTCGATGCGCTTGACGTTGCGATTCCATTCGAAGACCGCGGCGTTCTGCGCCGACTGGATCAGGTTGTTGCGGTCGATGACGAGGGCGGAATAATCGCGCCAATGGTCCGGATAACCGATCTTCAGCATATAGTGGCTGATTTTATCCAGCGCCTTGGCGCGCGTAGCCGGCGTCATCCAGTCGAGCGTTTTGATGTCGGTGCGATAGGCACTGAGCAGGTTCTGCACCAGCACCAGCGCCTTGGCCTTCGCGGCAGGCGGGAAATATTGCGCCGTGTAGAGCTTGCCCAGGGCTTCGCCAATGTCGCCATCAAGCAGATGGATGGCGCGGGTCTGACGATCCAGCTGCTGCGTCTTGCCGTCCAGCACGGTGCCGTAGAAGGCAAAATCCGCGTTGTCGATCTTCTTGGGCAGGTAGGCGGCGAACGAATGCAGGTAGCGCACGGTCAGGTAATCGCGCCACACCGATACCGGTGTCTGCGCGAAGATCGCGGCCAGTTTCGGGAACGCGGATTTTTCCGCCACGATCACCATGCGATCGCCATGCGGCGCGGTAACGGGAATGCCGGCGCTTTTGAACGCGGCGGCCCAGGGGAATTGCGGCGCGAGCTTTTCCAGATCGGCCACGCTCATGGAATTGTAGGTCTTATCGGCATCGCGCCGGTCGGCGGCGGCCCACGAAACATCCGCCATTTTTCTTTCAAGATCGTAGATCGCAGCGGCGCGCGCGTCCGGGTTCGCGATGCCCGCGAACGTCAGCATCTGCACGAGATATTTCTTGTAAGCCACTTGCGTGGCCACAATGTCTTTGTCCGTCCGCAGATAATAGTCGCGGTCGGGCAGGCCGAGACCGGATTGGGAAAGATTGATCGAATACTGGCTGGGGTGCTTGTCGTCGATGCCGATATAGCTGCCGAATGGCCCATCCAAACCGAGCGCCGGGTTGGCCATCGCAGCGGCCACATCGTCCAGCGTCTTCAATCCCGCGATCATGGTAAGGTCGCGTTGCGCCGGCTTCAGGCCGTTCGCTTCGATCGTCTTCTGGTCCATGAAAGCGTCGTAGAGATCGCGTAGTTTGGATTCTTCCGCGGTCGGGTTCGGCTTCTTTTCCAGCGCGGCGACGATGGTTTTGAGGCGCGCTTCGTTTTGCAGATCGAGTTCGAGATTGACGCCGGCATAGGAACGCGAGGCCGGGATTTGCGCCGTCTTCAGCCAGCCGCCGTTGCCGTAGGCGAAGAAGTCATTTCCCGGCGCGACGCTCTTGTCGACGAAGGTTAGATCGACGCCCCACGGCGGAACCGCAGGCTTGCCTTGGGCGAAAGCGGCGGTGGCGGCACCGGCCAGCAACAGGGCGGCAATGGAAATGCGGCGCATGTTTAATCTCCGAAGTAAGCGAATGGCGAATGGCGAAATGGCGAATAGCGATATCCATTCGCTATTCGCCACTCACTATTCGGCTTTTTTACCAGAAGTGCACGCGTTGGTCCGGTGCGAGATAGTATTTCTGGTCCGGCTTGATTTGCGGGAACGCGGCGTACCATTCGTCCTGGTTGCGCGTGGCCCCGATGGCGCGATATTGGCCCGGGCTGTGCTCGTTGGAGAGCACCTGCTGGCGCAATGCACTGTCACGCATCTTGGCCTGCCAGATCTGGCCGAATGACAGATAGAAGCGCTGATCGCCGGTATAGCCGTCGATCATTTTCGCCTTCTTGCCGTTCAGAGAGAAGTGGTAGGCCTTGAGCGCAATCGTGACGCCGGCATTGTCGGCGATGTTTTCGCCCATCGTGTTGGCACCGTTGATGTGCAGGCCGGGCAGGGGTTCGTAGGTGTCGTACTGCGCACCCAGCGCCTTCACGCGCTGTTCGAACGCCGCGCGGTCGGCTTCCGTCCACCAGTTGTTCAGCGCACCGGTGTAATCGAACTTCGAACCCTGATCGTCGAAACCGTGACTGATTTCGTGGCCGATCACAGCGCCGATGCCGCCGTAATTCACGGCATCGTCCGCGTTGGGATCGAAGAACGGCGGCTGCATGATGGCGGCCGGGAACACGATCTCATTCTGCTGGAAGTTATTGTAGGCATTCACCGTGGGCGGCGTCATGCCCCATTCGGTGCGGTCCACCGGCTGATCGATGCGCACAAGCTGGCGGTTGAACTCAAACAGGTTGGCCCGCTTGATGTCGCCCAACAGGTCGTCGCGCTTGATGACCAGCGTGGAATAATCGCGCCAGTGGTCGGGATAGCCGATCTTCACGCCGAAGTGGTGCAGCTTGAAGAGCGCCTTTTCGCGCGTGGCCGGTGTCATCCAGGCCAGCGTGCGGATGTCGGCGTCATAGGCTTTGAGCAGGTTGTTCACCAGTTCCAGCGCTTTGGCTTTCGCCGCCGGCGGGAAATATTTGGCGACGTAAAGCTTGCCCAGCGCTTCGCCCATGCTGTTGTCCAGCAGGTGCGTAGCGCGCGTGGCGCGGGGAAGCTGCTGCGTGTTGCCCTGCAGCACCGTGCCGTAAAAGTCGAAATTCTCGTTGTCGAACGACGACGGCAGGTAAGCGGCATAGCTGTGGATGTAATGCGCGGTCAGATAATCGCGCCATACCGCCACCGGCGTATCCGCGAAAAGCTGCGCCAGTTTCGGAAAGGCCGACTTCTCCGCCACGATCATCACGCGCTCGCCCGCCGGGCTGGAGGGCGAAATGGTGGTGGCCTTGAAATAGGTTTCCCACGGGAATTGCGGCGCCATCGCTTTGAGCTGCGACAGCGTCATCGGATTGAAGACTTTGTCGACGTCGCGGTCGTCTTCGCGCGACCAGTCGTCCTGCGCCATCTTGTATTCTAGGTCGTAGACGGCGGCGGCGCGCTTGTCCGGATCGCTCATGCCCAGCATCGTGAACACTTTGACGAGGTGCGCTTTGTAAGCGTCGCGCGTCTTGGCGAGATCGGGATCGTCATTCAGGTAATAACTACGATCCGGCAAGCCGAGACCGGCCTGGCCCAGATCGACCTGGTATTTGGAAGAGTCCTTCGCATCGATGCCGATGCCGCCGCCGAACGGACCATCGAGGCCGAGGTCCGGACGTCCCATCGCGGTCGCCACATCGTCGAGCGTTTTCAGGCCGGCGATGTAATCAAGGTCGGGCTTGGCGGGTGTGAGGCCGGCGGCGTCGATCTGTTTCTGATCGTTGAAGGCATCATAGAGGTCGCGAAGCTTCTTTTCTTCGTCGGTCAGTTGATCGTAAGGCTTGGCATCGAGCGAAGCCGCGATTTCCTGCATGCGCGTTTCGCTCAGGATGCGCAGGTTCTGGAAGGCGCCGGTGCTGGAGCGATCCGGCGGAATGACGGCGCTCTTGTACCAGTTACCGTTCACGAACATGAAAAAGTCGTCGCCGGGCTTCACGGTCTTGTCCATGCCCGTGAGATCGACACCCCATGTGCCGTAAGTGGTGTGAGTGGCCGGATCGGCGAAAGCACTGGCGCTTATGGCGCAGGCGAGCGCGCCAGCCAGAAACAGGCCGTGACGCAGCGAAAGACGTCGCATGGAGAACTCCGTTTGGGTGGGCAGGATAGAGCAGCCCCAGCGGCCACCCCTTTTTGTTATTTGGGGGATTGGGCCGCAGATTCCAGTCTGGTTCAAGTCACGGAACCGTCATGGCGGGCAGCGATCTGTCGCACGGCTTCGGATTAGGCGTTGAATCTTGCGGGCCGCGCTTATTTCCCCCGGAATTTCGCCGGCCGCTTCTGGGCGAAGGCGCTGATGCCTTCGATGAAATCCCCGGTTTTGCCCGCGCGCTGCTGCATCTGCTTTTCCAGATCGAGCTGGACTTCATAAGGATTCTGCGGACTTTCCCAATAGAGCTTGCGGATCAGGGCGTAGGTCTGGGTGGGGCCGTCCGCCATGTGTTGCGCCAGCTTCAACGCCTCATCCATCAAAGTGGCGTCGTCATGAACGCGATTGATCAGCCCCCATTCGAGCGCCTTTTCGGCGGGCAGTTTTTCCGCGAGCAGCGAGAGTTCTTTCGCGCGCGCGATTCCGATCAGGCGGGGCAGCAGCCAAGTCGATCCGCCATCCGGCACAAGGCCGATACGCGCGAAGGCCTGGAGGAAATAAGCGGAACGCCCCGCCAGCACGATGTCGCCCATCAACGCGAAGCTCATGCCGACGCCGGCCGCAGCCCCGTTCACGGCCGACACAATCGGCATGCGCAGATCGCGCAGGCGGCGGAGCAGCGGGTGGTATCCGGTTTCAAGCGCGGAGCCGACGCCGCCCACCGCATTCTTCTCATCCGGCACTTCGGTGAGATTGGCGCCGGCGCAAAAGCCGCGCCCTTCGCCCGTCAGCACCAGCGCGCGGAATTCACTTTTCGGATTGTCGATATGTTCGAGCGCCTGTGCCAGTCCGCGCAGCATTTTGGGCGACACGGCGTTCAGGGCTTCCGGATGGTTCAACGTGAGAACGGCAACGCTGCCGTGCGCCGTGACATGGGCGCGTTCGAAATCGGTACGCATGAGAACTCCAGATAGCTATTCGCGATGAGCATATGGCGGGGTCGGTGCGGTGCAAATAAATAAGCTGGAAAGCCGGTGTCGCTCGCGCAGATTGGTCCAACCTAGCCGTAAAAAGTGCGAGTCGCGTGGTCAGGCAAGGAATCTCTTCTGAATCAGCATCTTACAGAGATATAAATAATCCTATAAAAAGCCTTGCATCCCAATTATATGTTCTTTATATGTTCTTCCTCACAACAGAGGAAAAACCTATGCCCACGAGTACCGCAGTATTTGTTTCTAACTTTTCGGGAGACTTGGCTGCCGCGGATGCCGCCGCCGGAAGCTCCGGAGTGATCTATCTGGATGCCGATTGCACACTTTCCGGCGACCTGACCCTTGTATCGCCATTGGTGGTCGGCGCCGGAGGAATCATCACGACGGCGTCTTTCAATCTTACTTGCCGGTCTTTTGCCGGCAACGTCCCGATGCTTAACGGAGCGGATGTATACACGGCTCCTTCGCCAGGCCCGGCCCAGAACAATGTCACCTTTTTCGAACCAAGCGATTCCATCAAGGAAATCTGGTTCAATCCCCCGCTTACCACTCTGTCAGGCGGTGCGGTGCAGGATAGCGCGGATGTTCATATTCGCTGGATGAACAGCTTCACCGGAAAAGCGACTTTCAAAGCCGCTTTTGGCATTCACCACAGTGCGGTGAGCAACAAATTGCGCATGTGTTCCGGCAATTTCCAGACGGTCGATCTCATTGGAGCGATATACGACACCACGATCACCTGCCAAAACTCAAACTGCCATGTATTTGGCGGGTTTGTTGCAGGTCAAGTCTATCTTACTTTCACGGGAAATCCGTCCGGCGGTTTCTTTCAAGTTGGCCAGCCCGTTTCAATAAATGGCAGCGACGGCTCAGATACTCTCGTGATTTCTGCATCGGGAATGCAGGCCACCATAATGGCCGATGCAAGTCCGGCAGGGGCTGTCATTACGCAGGGTGGTGTCTCTGCCACGGTTTCCAGTTACGCGCGGTGCATTGCCGTCGGTGTGGAAACTGGCGCCGATAGCAACGTGATGCGCTGGACCCGCATGGAAGATTTCTTTGTTCGCGATACTTTTTACGGATATGGATTCAATTCCGACGGTACCAACAATGCCGTGTCTCAGGGCACATATGGAACGCACACCAACTCGCGGCAGCAGAACAACATCTACACGAACCTGAGAACGACAAATGTTGCGCGCGGCTGTTTCACATTGGACGGCTCCAACGGCAATGGATATGTCAACGAGTGCACGTTCGTCGGGATTCATGGCAATGACGATGTAGATTACCCGCTCATAATCTGGAACTGTACAGCGAACACTTTTATCAATAGCGACCTTGAAGGGTGCAGTTCGGATGCATTGATATATGTCGATAGCGCCTGCTTGGATCAGACATTCTTCGGCGGTGTCTTTTCTAATGCCGCAACGTCTTATATCTGGAAATCCGTTGCCAACGGAACGTCTGGCCTGACAGACGGCACCGTTGCCGCCGCGTCAGAAAAGAAGTTGCGATTCCTGGGTGCGCGCTTTCATGGCAACGGTAGTTTCGGTTATGCCGATTGTACAAATAGTGACGTGACCGGCATCGCTCAAGGAGGAAATATCAACGAGTATCTTGAATCCTCAGTTTTGACAGCCGACTTCACACGCAATGGCACTTCATTCCAACCCACAGGGCTGCTTGTCGGCGGATTGGTTGCCGGCGGCACCTACGAATTCGAAGCCGATTTGTTTGTGAACCCCAATTCCACGGGCGGACACAAATACTGCATATCGACGTCCAACGGGCTCGTAGCGAGTTCCATTCGTTATGAGATTTTAGCGATAGACAATCAAACAAATGCAATCGTGCTGAGCGAAGTCGCTACGGCATTGGGCGCCGGCCCGGCCGGCCAGTCTGGCGCAACCGACGTTCGAACCTCAATCAAAGGAACATTGACGGTCGGTACATCGGGCAACCTGATCGTCGACTTTGGAAACAATACCAATTCCAACGTCGCGACGGTTCGTGCGCTGTCAACTTTCAAAGTGTTCCGGATCGGATAAGACGCACAGACCACTGGCGCAATCGGCATGAGTATAGGGATCAGTATCCCGCTCATGCCGGTGCGCCAGAGGCACGGATCGCTGGGTTCAACTACGACTACGCCGCGGCGCTGGCCGATTGCGCCTTTGTTTCGCTGACCACGCGGTTGCGGCCACCGCGTTTGGCGGCGTAGAGGCAGGCGTCGGCGCGCTGCACGACAGTCGCAATGCTTTCGCCGGGCGAGAACTGTGCGACGCCAACAGAAATGGTGATGGTGCCCAGAATATCGCCGGAAGTTTTTTTGACCAGCTTGCGTGCCTGAACGGCGGTGCGGATATGTTCGGCCAACACGCCGGCATCGTTTAGCGACGTTCGCGGAAGGACGACGGCGAATTCCTCGCCGCCATAGCGCGCCGCGGTGTCGCGTCCGCTGACACATTCGAACAGGCAGCTACCGACAAGGCGCAACACCTGATCGCCCGTTTGGTGACCCCAGGTGTCGTTGAAGTCCTTGAACTTGTCGATATCGCACATCAGCACGCAAAGCGGCTCGCCCGTTGCCGACGCTTCTTCGACGGCGGTGTCCAGTGCGATGTCGAAGGCTTTGCGATTGGGGATGCCGGTCAGCGGATCGGTGAGGCTTTCGCGGCGGACTTTCTCGAGCTTGCCGCGCAGCGCGGTAACTTCGCCGGAGGTGCGGTTGAGTTCGCTTTCGAGATCCTGCGTGCGATTTTCCATCGCTTGCGTCGCGGCAAGCAGATCTTCCACCAGATGACGCAGTGTTTCGGGTGCGTTGTCGCCAGTCAGTTCGCCCGATGCGGCCGACAGTGTTTTGCCGAAGGCGACGGTATCTTCGCCCGCGGCTTGCAACTTCTTCTGCACGGCTTCGAGGGTCTGCGAAATCTTGGCGCTGATCTCCGCCGCAATCCTGTCGCTCTCTTTGCGGCCGAAGAATTGCTCGCGAAGGTTAGCCAGAACAGGCGGCGTGAAAGCCTTGTTGCCGGCGATCAACGCACCGATCTGATGCGAGAGGCCGGGATTTTCGCCCGTGCCGCAGGCATAGAACAGTTCGAAATTTTCTGGTGTTGGCGCAACGCGATGAAGGGCCATCAAATCGATGGCGCCTTTGGCCAGGTTTTCGGCACGGTCTTGCCGGTTCACGCAAATCCCCCAAAACGAACAAGACGAGCGGCTCGGCGAAGCCACCCGATGCCGCGAATATCCCGCGTTTCCTCGTAACAAACCCTTAAAAGGAGCGATTGATAGGGGACTAGAGGGCTGCTCTAATTGACAAAAGGTCATTAAGGCGCGCGCACCGCGCCGCAGAGAAAGCCAGGACTCATGAGCGCCCCACAAGCACGACCCATGCAATCGAACGAGGCCGAAGCCGAAATGCAGCGTGTGCTCAAAGCACAGCGGCAGGCGCACACCGGCAATGGCCCGCCGAGCGCCGAAAAGCGCATCGAATGGATCGACCGCGCGATTGGATTACTGGTCGGCCACAAGGATGCGATTGCGGATTCCTTGCGCGAAGACTTTGGCAGCCGATCGGTTCACGCCACCATGCTGACGGACGTGGCCGGTTCCATCGGGCCGCTGAAGCACGCCAAGGCGCATCTGAAAAGCTGGATGAAGCGGGAGAAGCGCAGCGTCTCGCCGGCCATTCTGGGATTGTTCGGCGCCAAGGCCTATGTGGAGTACCAGCCCAAGGGTGTGGTCGGCGTGATCAGCCCGTGGAATTTTCCGGTCAATCTTACCTTCACGCCGCTGGCGGGGATTTTCGCGGCGGGCAATCGCGCCATGATCAAGCCATCGGAGTTCACGCCGCGCACATCGGAATTGATGGCGCGCATGTTCCAGTCCGCTTACGACGAAACAGAAGTGGCGGTGTTCACGGGCGGGCCCGATGTCGGCGGCGCGTTCGCGCGGCTGGCGTTCGACCATCTGCTGTTCACGGGTGCGACATCCATTGCCTATCACGTGATGCGCGCGGCGGCGGAGAACCTTGTGCCGACCACGCTGGAGCTTGGCGGCAAATCGCCGGTGATCATCGGCGAGAGCGCCGACATGGCGCTGACGGCCAAGCGCGTGATGATGGGCAAGACGCTGAACGCGGGGCAGATCTGCCTGGCGCCGGATTATGTGATGGTGCCCAAAGACAAAGCGCGCGATTTCGTGGCGCAAGCCGATGCCACCATCCGCACGATGTTTCCCACACTGAAGGACAATCCTGATTATACCTCGGTGATCAACCAGCGGCACTTCGACCGGCTGACCGGTTATATAGAAGACGCGCGCGCCAAGGGTGCGGAAATCGTGGAGTTGAATCCGGCAAAGGAGAATTTCACGCAGCAGCCGTTCCACAAGATTGCGCCCACGATCATCCTCAATCCCACCGACGACATGAAGGTGATGCAGGATGAAATCTTCGGGCCGGTGCTGCCGGTGAAGACTTATTCCACCGTGGATGAGGCCATCGGTTATGTGAACGATCACGCGCGGCCGTTGGGGCTATATTATTTTGGCGCCGACAATGCGGAGAAGGAGCGGGTGATGAGTCGCACCACATCCGGCGGCGTTTCCGTGAACGACACGATCATGCATGTGTCGATGGAAGACCTGCCGTTCGGCGGCGTGGGGCCATCGGGCATGGGCGCCTATCACGGCATCGACGGTTTCCGCACCTTCAGCCACGCGAAGGCGGTGTTCCAGCAGGCGAAGATGGACGTGACCGCGCCGCTGCGCCCGCCCTATGGTCCGAAGATTCAGAAGATGATGGACGCGCAGATTAAGCGTTAAGCGTCCGCGTCTTCTTTTTTGGATTTCGGCGCGACGGGCTTCGCGGGCGGCAGTTTTACCGGGCGCATCAGGAACGCAGGCAACTGGCTTGCGTCAGCGCCTTCTGCTTTTTGCTGATGCTGCTGGCGTGGCTGCTTCGGCTGGTTCTGCCTGCGATGATCCTGGCGCGGCCCATGCTGGCGCTGCTGCGTGGGTTGTTCGGCGCGGGGCTGTTCAACGCGCGGCTGTTCCATGCGAACAGGCTCAATGGCTGCGGGCTGTTCAGCCGCCGCCTCAACCGGCTTGTGCGCGCGCGCTTCGGGACGTACGTGGCGATCGCGTCCGCCGCGATTGCGGTCACGTCCGCCGCTGCGTTTGCGGTCGCCGCCATGATCGCGTTTCAGCTCTTCGCGGATTTCGACGCCTTCGATTTTGCGGCGGGGCAGGGTTTGCCCGATCAGCTTCTCGATGGCTTCCACGTTTTTTGAATCGCGGCTGCTGACCAGCATATAGGTGTGGCCGCTGCGGCCGGCGCGACCGGTGCGGCCGATGCGATGGACGTAATCGTCGGCATGGAACGGCGCATCGAAATTGAAGATGTGAGACACAGCGGGAATATCGAGTCCGCGCGCGGCCACGTCGCTTGCCACCAGAAACTGGAGTTCGCCGGAGCGGAACGTATCCAGCGTGCGCGTGCGCACCGACTGATCCAGATCGCCATGCAGCGCTGCGGCATTGAAGCCGTGCTTCTGCAGCGACTTGGCCACCACGTCCACATCGCGTTTGCGGTTGCAGAAGACGATGGCGTTCTTGACGGGATTTTCCTTGATCAGGCGGCGCAGCGTTTCGCGCTTGGCCCAATCGTTGTTCGGAACCTCGATGATTTCCTGCGTGATGTTGGTGGCGGTGGTGGCGGGCCGCGAAACTTCCACGCGTTCCGGATTGTGCAGGAACTGATCGGTGAGCCGCTGAATTTCCGGCGGCATGGTGGCCGAATAGAACAGCGTCTGGCGCGTGAAGGGCAGCAGCTTGCAGATCTTTTCCACGTCGGGGATGAAGCCCATGTCGAGCATGCGGTCGGCTTCGTCGATGACCAGGATGTTGACCTGGCTCAGCATCAGCTTGCCGCGCCCGAAATGATCCATCAGGCGGCCCGGCGTCGCGATCAGCACGTCCACGCCGCGATCCAGCTTGCGGTCCTGTTCGTCGAACGAAACGCCGCCGATCAGCAGCGCCATCGAAAGCTTGTTGTATTTGCCGTAGCGCTCGAAACTTTCGGCGACCTGCGCCGCCAGTTCGCGCGTCGGTTCCAGAATCAGTGAGCGCGGCATGCGTGCCTTGGCGCGGCCGCGCGCCAGCAACTCGATCATCGGCAGCGTGAACGACGCGGTTTTGCCGGTGCCGGTTTGGGCGATGCCGATAATGTCGCGCCGCTTCAGCACATGGGGAATGCCCTGCGCCTGAATGGGAGTGGGGGTGGTGTAGCCGGTTTCGGCAACCGCTTTGAGGATTTCCGGAGAAAGCCCAAGCGTATCGAAGCTGTCGGCGGGTGCCGCAGCTATGTTGGTGTCGGTCGTGGAAGTGTCCGTTTGGCTTACTTCAACAGGGCTGGCTTCCGCGCCAGCGGTCGTCTCGTTGGTCATGCGCTCCTAAGTGGGCGCATTCGAGCGCCCGGATTGACCAGCCCGAATTGGCGGTCGAATCTTTATATGCACCGCAACATAAGCGAGAAAACGCGAAAAATCAAGGTCTGGCGCATATTGGGCGCAATTGACGGGATAAGCCGCGGCGCGCCAGCCTTCCTGCGGGCAGACATTGGGGGCTTTCATGGCGTGGTTGCGGGTTTGGGTTCTGGGGCTGGTGGCGCTGGGCGTCTGGTTCCTTAGCAATTACGAGAGCCAGCCGCATCCGCAAAATTACGCCGCCAAATCCGCCACCGAGTTTTCGGAAGTAAGAGCGCAGGCAGTTCTGGCGCGGTTGCTGGGACCGGAACGGCCGCATCCCGTTTCCAGCGACGAGAACGCCGCGGTGCGCGGGCGCATACTAAAAGAGTACGCGGCGCTGGGCGTACCCACGCACACCTACAAAGCCTTCACCTGCAATTCCTGGCGCGGGGCAGCGTTTGTTTCCTGCGCCACAGTGATCGACGTGATCGCTGAGGTTGCGCCGGGGCAGGGCAAAGCGATCGTGTTGTTGGCGCATTACGATTCCGTGCCGGCGGGGCCGGGCGCATCAGACGATGAATCCGGCGTTGCCACCGTTCTGGAAACGGTGCGGGCGCTGAAAGCGGCGGGCGCGAAAAGCAAACACCCCATCATCGCGGTGATTACCGATGGTGAGGAAGCCGGATTGCTGGGCGCAAACGCCTTCCTGCAGAACGCGGCGCTGAAAGCGCGCGTGGGCGCGGTGGTGAATGTGGAAGCGCGCGGCACCAGCGGGCAAAGCCTGCTGTTCCAGACCAGTTCCGGCGACAGTAAGCTGATCAATCTTTATGCCGCGCATGCGCCGGTGATGGCGACGAGTTCGCTTTATGCGGAGATCTACAAGTTCCTGCCGAATGACACGGACCTGACGCTGTTCATACGCGCGGGATTCCCAAGTTTCAATTTCGCCTTCGCCGATAACGTGCGCTACTACCATTCGCCAAAAGACCTGCGCGCCAATCTGGATCCCGCAACGCTGCAAATGCACGGCGACAATATGCTGGGCGTGGTGAGCGGCCTTGAGCAAACCGATTTCGCCGCGCTGAAGGGCGGCAACGACGTTTATCTCAGCCTGTTCGGCGCGATGTTGCCGCGCGTTTCCGAAAGTATGGCGCTGCCGCTGGCGATCTTTGTGTTTCTGGCACTGGGATTTGCCGCATGGCTGGCGCGCCGCGAACCGGTTTCGTGGAGGGCGACAGCGCTTGCCGCCGCCATGCCGCTGGCGCTGTTGATCGGTTGCGGCTTGCTGGGCTGGCTGCTGGCGCTGATCGCACAAACGATCTCCGGCCAGCCCGATCCGACCTATGCCTATCCCATCGCCATGCGCATAGCACTGGCGTTTGCGGTGTGGACGGTGACGCTGGCGGTTTCGCGCATGGCCAGCGTTCGCGGTGCTACAGCTTCGGCATGGCTGTGGATGGCTGGCCTTGGTGTGATCGTGGCCGCGTTTCTTCCCGGCCTCAGTCCCTATTTTGTTTTTCCGTCACTGGTGGCCGTGGTGCTGCTGCTGCCGACAGCGCGCATGGGATGGGACAGCACGATCGGACAGGTGGCGCTGTTCGTGAGTGCGGTGTTCGCGATGATGGTGTGGTTTGCGCTTGTCTCCAGCGGCGAAACGCTGATGGGTTTGAAACTGCATCCGCTGTTCACGATCCCTGCCGCGTTCGGGCTGATGACTTTGATTCCGTTGCTGGTAGCGCGGACAATGTCGCGCGATGCGTGGCGTTGGAGTGTCATCGCAAGTTTGGTTCTCGCTTTGGCCGTCGGCGTGCTGGCTGGTCTTCATCCTACCTACAGCAACGCTTCGCCTCAGCGGATCAATCTCTACTACGCGCAAGCACCGAACGCGCCGGCGCGCTGGGCGGCGGTGACGACCTGGAAAGGTGCTGCGGCTTCGCCCATTCCCGCACCGCTGATCAAAGCGGGCGGTTTCACGGTGCAGCACGACGATTTCACCGGCTTCGATCTGGGCGATATCTATGTCGCGAAAGCGGGTGCTCCGCTTTATCCGCTTCCCACGGCAACCGTGGCCAGCGACAAGAAGACAAACGGTGCGCGCAGTATAACGCTACGGCTTCACGGTTCTGCCGCGACAAGCGCGATGGCGTTGCGCATTCCCAAGGAAGCGAAGTTGATCGCGGTGGATTTTCGTGGCCAGCACATGGCGGTGCCAAAGGACTATTCCGGCAGCACCGTGGTGGAATGCCTGAGCCGCGATTGCGCCGACATGCCGATCACGCTCACGATGGGCAATACCGCGCCGATGACACTGGTGTTCGCGGAACAGCGGTATAGCCTTCCGCCATCGGGAAATTTCCTGAAAGCCGCACGGCCAAGCGATGCCATGCCCTCGCAAAGCGGCGACGAGATTGATCTGGCGAATAGCGTGAAATTGCCCTGATGGGCCGCAATTCTTGACAAAGGGCAATATTGTACATAATATTGTACAATAGGAGTTTGCCATGAGTGTTGTGACTTACAGCTACGCGCGCCAGAACCTTGCCAAGCTGATGGATGAGGTGGAACGGGATAACGCGCCGGTTTACATTTCCCGCCAGCGCAAGGAAGGCGCCGCGGTGCTGATGTCGCTTAAGGATTATGAAGCGCTGGAAACGACGCTTTATCTTCTCAGCAATCCCAACAACGCCGCGAACCTGCGCAAGGCGAAGGCCGATCTGGATAAGGGCAAAGGGATTGAATTCGATCCCACTGCTGCCAAGAAGCCCGGCCGCAGGAAGTGAAAGTTGTCTGGGCTCCCGGTGCCTTGGCGAGTTATCGTGACTGGCAGGCGCAGGATCCCAAAGTGGCGCAAAAGATCGAGCGTCTGATTGCGGACATCAAACGCAGTCCGTTTTCCGGCATTGGAAAACCTGAGCCGCTGAAGCAGGACATGGCCGGGTTGTGGTCGCGAAGGATCAACAAGGAACACCGGCTGGTTTACAGGATTATGGGGAAGGGCGCGGATCAGCGCCTGGAAATCCTGCAATGCCGTTTTCACTATTGATCAGACGTCCACGCCCTTCGCGAACTGTGCGTTTTCCTGAATGAACTGGAAGCGCAGTTCGGGTTTCTTGCCCATCAGGCGTTCGACGAGGTTTTCGGTTTTCTTGGCGTCGCCGTCGGCTATATCCACGCGGATCAGGCTGCGCGAACCGGGCTTCATGGTCGTCTCTTTCAATTGCGCGGGCATCATTTCGCCAAGGCCTTTGAAGCGTGACACGTCCACCTTGCCGGATTTGAATGTGGTCTTGAGCAGCAGTTCGCGGTGCTTGTCGTCGCGCGCGTATTCCGTCTTTGCTCCCTGACTCAAACGATAGAGCGGCGGCATGGCGAGGAAGAGATGTCCGCCCGCGATGAGTTGCGGCATTTCGCGATAGAAGAAGGTGAGCAGCAGCGAGGCGATGTGCGCGCCGTCCACATCGGCGTCGGTCATGATGATGACGCGCTCGTAGCGCAGGTCGGGCTCGCGGTATTTGCTTCCGGTCCCGCAACCCAGCGCCTGTACCAGATCGGACAATTCCTGGTTCTGCTGCAGCTTTCCGGCGGCGGCGCTGGCCACGTTCAAAATCTTTCCGCGCAACGGCAGCACGGCCTGCGTGGCGCGCTCGCGGGCCTGCTTGGCGGAACCGCCGGCGGAGTCGCCTTCCACCAGAAAGATTTCCGTGCCCGCCGCGGCATCGCGCGTGCAATCGGTGAGCTTGCCGGGCAGGCGCAATTTGCGCGTGGCGGCTTTGCGGCTGACTTCTTTCTCCTGTCTGCGCTTCAGCCGGTCTTCGGCCTGATCGATAATGAAATCGAGCAGGCGATCGGCTTCCTGCGGACTCTCCGCCAGCCAATGGTCGAAGTGGTCGCGTACCACGTTCTCGACCAGCCGCTGCGCGTCTTGCGTGGACAGCTTGTCTTTGGTCTGGCCTTGAAATTCCGGATCGCGGATGAAAACCGAAAGCACCGCGCATGCCGCCGCCATCACGTCATCGGGCTGTACCAATCCGGTCTTGCGGTTGTTCACGCGTTCGCCATGCGCGCGCACGGCTTTGGTCAGCGCGTTGCGGAAGCCCTGTTCGTGCGTGCCGCCTTGCGGCGTGGGGATGGTGTTGCAATAGGATTGCACGAAGGGATCGAGTTCCGGCACCCAGGTGACGGCCCATTCCACCGCGCCTTCGTTGCCCTTCTTCTCCGTGCGGCCGGAAAAGGTGCGCGGCGTAACACTTGGCTTGCCGCCGACTTCGCCTTGCAGAAAATCCAGCAGGCCACCGGGGAATTTGAAGGTGTCTTCCGCAGGTGTCTTGGTTCCTTCCACCAAATCGGGATCGCACTTCCAGCGAATTTCGACGCCGCGATACAGATACGCCTTGGAGCGCGCCATGCGGTGCAGATCGGCGGGCGAAAAATGCGTGTTCTTGCCGAAGATCTGCTGGTCCGGTTTGAACGACACTCTTGTGCCGCGCCAGTTCACCGCGCCGCTGTCTTTCAGCTTGGACGCGGCCTTGCCGCGCTCGAAGCGCATGGTGTGGCCGCGCTTGTCGCGCGCGACTTCCACCTGCATCCATTCCGACAGCGCGTTGACCACGGATGAGCCCACGCCGTGCAAGCCGCCCGACGTGTCATAGACCTTGCCACCGAACTTTCCGCCGGAATGCAGCGTGGTCATGATCACTTCCAGCGCCGACTTGTTCTTGAACTTGGGATGCGGATCGGTGGGAATGCCGCGGCCGTTGTCGCGCACGCTCAGAACGTCGCCGTCCTGCAATTCGATCTCGATGCGGTTGGCGAACCCGGCCACCGCCTCGTCCATCGCGTTGTCGAGAATTTCCGCCGCCAGATGGTGCAGCGCGCGCTCGTCCGTTCCGCCGATATACATGCCGGGGCGGCGGCGCACAGGTTCCAGCCCCTCCAGAACCTCAATATCCTTGGCGGTATAGCCCTTGGACGAGGAACCGCTGTCGCTGCTGAAAAGGTCGGGCGCTTTGGCCGTCTTTGCCATGTCTTCTCTTTGGTTGACCGCGTTATCCGGCGATTCGCGGTTACGCACGTTAACGAAACCACGCGGCTTTCGCACCGGATTGGGCCAATTTCCGCGTGTGTGCATCAAAGCTGGTTAACCCACAAGGCAGCAATTTCTTAAGTGGGCACACGTTAGGCTGTCGCCAAAGCGGTACGACCCATACGGCCAATGGACAATACTATAAACAGCACCACCGAGCGCGAACCGGTTGACAGCGATCGACGCATGCTCCGCGCGCAAGTGGAGATGCTGGACCAATCGCTGCCGATCATGGTCTGGATCAACCCAAGCTGGGCTGTTCTTTCCATTCTTCCGTTCAGCGGCATTTTCCCGATCTTCGGCACGATTGCGCCGTGGCGCCTGGCGCTGGTTGTGCTTCTGCATCTGTGCAACAGCGCCGTCGCCTGGTATTTCCATCGTGGCTATCAGCGCGATCCTTCCGACACCGATGGCTGGCTGCACCGGATGACGGCGCTTCAGGTTCTGGTCGGCGTTGCCTGGGGGCTTGGCGTCTGGTTGGTCTGGCAGAACGGAAATGCCGTCAACAATCTGCTCAGCATCCTGCCGGTCGTTGCTATCATCTGGGTCTATGCACTTACCCGCACCACGCACACCACCGTCTATCTCGCTGGCATTCTTACGATCACGATCGTGACGATGGCGCGGACGTTGACCGCCACGGGCGCCACATCGCTGTTCCTGTCGTTCCTGGTGCCGGTGATATTCGCCTATACGCTGGGGCTGGGATTGCTGATGAACCGCAAGGTGCACGCCATATTGCGCGTGCGGTTCAAGAACGAAGAGATGACGCACGATCTGCGCGAGGCGCACGACATTGCCCTGCGCCGGCGCTTTGAGGCGGAAGCGGCCAATGCCTCGAAGACCGCGTTCCTCGCCAACATGAGCCACGAACTGCGCACGCCGCTGAACGCGATCCTTGGCTTCTCCGACATGATCGCCGGGCAGGCGCTGGGCCCCATCGGGCCGCCGCGTTACGTGGAATATGCGACCGACATCAATTCCGCGGGCCGCCATTTGCTGAGCCTGATCAGCGACATTCTCGATGTCGCCAAGATCGAAACGGGCAAAATGGAAATCGAACCGCTGTGGCTCGATCCCCGGCATGCCATCGAGGGCGCCGTCAGCATGATGGCCTCGCGCGCCCGCGACCGGCACCAGCAGATGACCGTAACCATTGAAGCCGACGCGCCGGAACTTTTCGCGGATGAACGCGCGCTTAAGCAGATCGTGCTCAACCTCGTCACCAACGCCATAAAGTTCACACCGGAAGGCGGCCGCGTCAGCGTTGCGGGCCGCCGCGCGAGCGATGGCGGTTTCGAACTCTGCGTTTCCGACACCGGTCCCGGCATTCCGGAGACCCTCATCGATCATCTGTTCAAGCCGTTTGCCCGGCTGGACAACCGTTACGACCGTAACGAGGGCGGCACGGGTTTGGGACTTTCGCTCGTGCGGGGTCTCGCGGAACTTCATGGCGGCCGTGCCTGGATCGAAAGCAGCGCCGGCAAGGGCGTGCGGGCCTATGTTTACTTTCCGGTAGGGAACACGCCGCAGGAAGCCGAGCTTCCGCGTACCGCCGCGCGCGCCTGACTTTCCGCCAGTCCAGCAAATTTTAAGATTAAGCCTCTAAGCTTTCGTCTCGCCGCAGTTGCGGCATGCAGGAATGTTGGGGGTTAAGTGGGCTACGGGCAAAGGCTGCGCGTCCAGAGGAACGCCGATGTGCGCGTTCTGAAGGCACAGCTCGATCTCATCGCTGAAGCTGTCTACGCAACGCGATTTACATCGCCGTTGTGGGCGCTGGCGATTGCCTTTCTGGCTTCCGATCAATTCGGTTATTTCGGCAACACGCCGTTTTCTATCTGCCTGATCGTTCCCATTGCCGTCAGCATCGCAATGGGGATCGCGTGGTTCATCGTCGCCAAATATCGCAACGATGTCGGCGATCATTCCGAACCTGAGCGGGTGCAGCCCTGGTTCATGCGGTTTGTATCGATGCAGGTTGCGGTCAGCGCGATCTGGAGCCTGGTAGCTTGGACTCTGTGGATGCCGGGCAATCCACTGAACCATTTGTTCCTGGCGGTCTGCCTTGTTTGCGTCGTGTCGGGGCTTCTGGTCAGCCGCGCCACGCATCTGGACATGTTCATCGCGGGCTTGGCACCGGTTGGTCTGCTGGCGTTCGTGCGGTTTGCGCTGGGCGACGGCGCCATCGACTATGTGATCGCAACGCTGCTTCCAATCTATGCGATGCAGCTGATCCATGACGGCCGCCGCCTGACGCAGCGGCTGGACGGCGACTCCCGCCTGCGTTTCGAAGTGGAAGACCTCGCGCGCGAACTGGAAGAAACCCGCGACGATGCGCTGCGCAAGCGCTACGAAGCGGAAACGGCGAATGCATCGAAGACGGCGTTCCTCGCCAACATGAGCCATGAACTGCGCACACCGCTGAACGCCATTCTGGGCTTCTCCGAAATCATTGAGAAGGAATGTCTGGGCGCGGTCGGCTCTCCGAAATACAAGGAATATGCCGGCGACATTCATTCCTCCGGCTCGCATCTGTTGAGCCTCATCAACGATCTTCTGGACGTGGCGAAAATCGAAGCCGGCAAGATGGATATCGAGCCGGAAGTACTGGACACGCGCAAGACGCTGGAAAGCGCGCTGAAGCTGGTGCAGGCCAAGGCACGCGAACGCCGCCAGGAATTCGCCATCGAAGTCGCCGCCGATACGCCAGACCTTTATGCCGACGAGCGCGCCTTCAAGCAGGTGCTGATCAATCTGGTTTCCAACGCCGTGAAGTTCACACCGATTGGCGGGCGCGTGGCGGTTGTCGCCAGCCGCACGCATGGCGGCGAATTCCAGATGATGGTGGAAGACAACGGCCCCGGCATTTCAAGCGACAAGATCGACCGCATTTTCAAACCCTTCAGCCAGGTGGACAATCGTTACGACCGGCAGGCAGGCGGCACCGGCCTTGGCCTTGCGCTGGTGCGCGGGTTGGCCGAATTGCACGGCGGCCGCGCGTGGCTGGAAAGCGAGCAGGGCAAGGGCTGCCGCGCCTATGTTGTGCTGCCCAACCAAGCCAACGCGCCCAAAAAGATCGAGAACGTCGCGGCTTGACGTCTTTTGAATCAAACAAAAAGAGCGCGGTGTTGCCACCGCGCTCTTTTCGTTTAGCGAAACAAGATCACACCGAATAATACATCTTGAACTCAACCGGATGCGGTGTGTGTTCGAAGGTGTAAACCTCTTCCATTTTCAGATCGATGTAGCTGTTGATGAGATCGTCGGTGAAGACGCCGCCCTTCTTCAGGAAGGCGCGATCGCTGTCGAGTGATTCCAGCGCCTGCCGCAGGCTGCCGCAAACGGTGGGCACATTCTTCAGTTCGGCGGGTGGTAGCGAATAGAGATCCTTGTCCATTGGATCGCCGGGATGGATCTTGTTTTCGATTCCATCCAGACCAGCCATCAGCAGCGCGGCGTAAGCGAGATAAGGATTGGCGCCGGCATCGGGGAAACGCACTTCCACGCGCTTGGCTTTGGGCGAAGACGCGAACGGAATGCGGCACGATGCCGAACGGTTGCGCGAGGAATAGGCCAGCAGCACCGGCGCTTCGAAGCCGGGGATCAGCCGCTTGTAGGAATTGGTGAGCGGGTTGGTGAGCGCGTTCAGCGCCCGGGCATGCTTGATGATGCCGCCGATGTAATAGAGGCACATGTCCGACAGATCGGCATAGCCCGAACCGGCGAACAGCGGCTTGCCGCCTTTCCAGATCGACTGATGCACATGCATGCCCGAGCCGTTGTCGCCATAAACGGGCTTGGGCATGAACGTCGCCGTCTTGCCGTAGGCCGCGGCCACCTGATGCACGACATACTTATAAATCTGCATTGCGTCGGCGGTGTGCGTCAGCGTTTTGAACTTGAAGCCCAGTTCGTGCTGCGAGCTGGCCACTTCGTGATGGTGTTTCTCGGGCTCGATGCCCATGTCGCCCATCACCGCCAGCATTTCGCTGCGCATGTCTTGCGCGGAATCCACCGGCGGCACAGGAAAATATCCGCCTTTCACGGCGGGGCGGTGGCCGAGATTGCCGGTCTCATATTTGCGGCCGGTGTTGTACGGGCCTTCGACGGAATCCAGAAAGTAATAGCCTTCGTTAAGGCCGGTGCCGTAACGCACGTCATCGAAGATGAAGAATTCTGCTTCGGGGCCGAAGTAGGCGGTATCGCCCACGCCGGACGCCGCCAGGAATTTCTCCGCCGCTTTGGAGATGGAGCGCGGGCAGCGCTGATAGGGCTGGCCAGTCGTGGGCTCGATCACGTCGCAGGTGATGGACAGTGTGGTCTGAGCGAAGAAGGGATCGATCACGGCGGTTTCGCAATCGGGCAGCAGCGTCATGTCGGATTCGTTGATCGTCTTCCATCCGGCAATGGAGGAACCATCGAACATGGTGCCTTCGGTCAGCAGTTCCTCGTCGACCAGCGAAAGATCGAAGGTGACGTGCTGCCACTTGCCGCGCGGATCGGTGAAGCGAAGATCGACGAACTTGATTTCCTTGTCCTTGATCGTTTTCAGAATGTAGTGCGCGTCTTTCTTCTCGGCCATGTTGTCTTCCCTTCGAATGTTTGCTTTGGGCGCTTACAACGCGTCTGCGCCCGTTTCCCCTGTGCGAATGCGGATGGCGTCCTGCACATCCATCACAAAAATCTTTCCGTCGCCGATGCGCCCCGTGCGCGCCGCTTTCTGGATGGCTTCCAGCGCGGGCTCCAGCCGCTCATCCGGCACCACCACTTCAATCTTCACCTTGGGCAGAAAATCGACGACATATTCCGCGCCGCGATAAAGCTCGGTATGGCCCTTCTGGCGGCCGAAGCCTTTGGCTTCGGTAACCGTGATTCCCTGGATGCCCACTTCTTGAAGCGCTTCCTTCACTTCATCCAGCTTGAACGGCTTGATGATGGCTTCGATTTTTTTCATGTGCAGGTTCCTTGGGCGGCCATGCAATCCGGCCCCCTTGCGTAGCGCCGATAGCAGGAGCCGTGCCAGTTCCGAACGCGTTATCCACAGCGGAATCCGGTGTGTTTTCGCGATTTGCGGGGCGCGGGGGAGGGCTGCTGCACAAGATTTAAGCGCCCGGCCTAAAGCCTGTGCGATGCCAGTTGTCAGCGGCGATTTGGCTTTGCATGGTGCGGCCTCGCTTTGAACGGTTTTCCATGTCGCAAACGTCAAAATTCAATCCGGTTTTCGCGTCGCTTCCCACCACCATTTTCACCGTCATGTCGGCGCTGGCCGTGGAGCATGGCGCCGTCAATCTGGGGCAGGGGTTTCCGGATGAGGATGGGCCGCGCGCCATTCGCGATGCGGCGGCCAAGGCGCTGATCGAAGGGCCGAACCAGTATCCGCCCACGCGCGGCCGCATCGAATTGCGCCGCGCCGTCGCCGGCCATGCAAAGCGGTTTTACGGATTGAACTTCAGCGCCGATACCGATGTGCTGGTGACATCCGGCGGCACCGAAGCGCTCACCGCGTCCATCATGGGGCTGGCAGGGCCGGGCGGCGAAGTGGTGCTGATCGAACCAGCGTATGACTCCTATCGCCCCATCGCGGAAGCCGCTGGCGCGAAAGTGAAAAGCATTTCTCTGGCCCCGCCGGACTGGCGACTGAACGCCGATGCGCTGGCCGCCGCCATCACGCCGGATACGCGCGTGGTGATGCTGAACTCGCCGCTCAATCCCATCGGCCGCGCCTTCACGCGCGAAGAACTGGAAGGCGTGGCGCGCGTCATCGCGAAATCCAACGCCGTGGTGATCTGCGACGAGGTTTACGAACACCTGATCTTCGATGGCCGCGAGCACATTCCGCTCATCACGCTGCCCGGCATGCGCGAGCGTGTGGTGAAGGTGGGCTCTGCGGGAAAGATGTTCTCGCTCACCGGCTGGAAGGTGGGGTGGGTTGCGGGCGCGGCCCCGCTGATCGACGTGATCGCCAAGGCGCACCAGTTTCTCACTTTCACCACGCCGCCGGGATTGCAGCTTGGCATTGCCTATGCGCTCGACCACGAAATGGATTTCACGCTGGGGCTGACAAAGACATTGCAATCGCATCGCGATCTGCTGGCGGAGGCGCTTCCGCGATTCGGCTTTCGGACACTCCCGTGTGAAGGGAGTTACTTTCTGACCGCCGACATTTCCGGCCTCACCAACGAGCCAGACGTGGCGTTCTGCGAGCGGTTGGTGAAAGAAGCCGGTGTGGCGATGATCCCACTCAGCGTGTTCTTCTCCGGCGGCAAGCCGAACCATCTGGTGCGCTTCGCCTTTTGCAAGAAGCGCGAAGTGATCCAGGAAGCGATTGCGCGGCTGGAAAAATATTTCGGGAAAACCAAATGATCGATCCGCGCACACCCATTCTTGTCGGCGGTGGGCAACTCACACAGCGCACCGTGCGCGAGGGCCGCATCACGGAAGGGCTTTCGCCTATCGGCATGCTGGAGCGCGCGGCGTGGCATGCGGCCGACGATTGCGGCGGCGGCGACAAGCTGTTGCGCGAGCTCGATACCATCGCGGTGGTGCGCTTCACCGCCGACACGCCGGGCGAGCAGGGCAGGTTGCCCAAGCGCATGTATCGCAATCCGCCGCTATCGCTGGCGCGGCGGCTGGGCGCGAATCCGCGCCGCATGTTTTACACCGCGACGGGCGGCAACACGCCGCAATGGCTGGTGAACCGCACGGCGGAAGAAATCGCCAACGGCGAATGTGATGCCGCGCTGCTGGTGGGCGCGGAATATATCGCCACGCTGATGGCGGCGCTAAAGAACGGCGTCGACCTCGGTTGGGGCAAAGGCGAAGACGGCGATCCCGGCAGCGATCCGCAAGAGATCGGCGATGCGCGCCCCGGCACCAACGCGTACGAAGATGCTTACGGCCTGCGCTTTCCGGTGAACACCTATCCGCTGTTCGAGAATGCATTGCGCGGGCAGGTGAAACGCGATCCGGCCGCGCACCTGAAATGGCTGGGCGAATTCTTTTCGCCGTTCACGAAAGTGGCGGCGGAAAATCCCGATGCATGGTTTCAGATATTCCGCCCGCCGCAGCAGATTTCCACGCCATCGGAAAAGAACCGCTTCGTCGGCTTCCCCTACACCAAATATCTGAACGCTGTGATCGAAGTGGATATGGCTGCCGCCGTGATCATGACCAGCGTGGAGAAAGCGCGCGCACTTGGCATCAAGGAGAAGCACTGGATTTACCTGCACGGCTGCGGCGATGCCAACGACATCTGGAATGTGAGCGAGCGGGTGAACTTCCATTCCTCGCCGGCGATCAATGCCGTGGGCAAGCGCGCCTTCAGCATGGCGGGGATCGGCGCGAAGGATTTGTCGTTCATCGACCTCTATTCCTGTTTTCCGAGCGCTGTGGAAATCGGCTGTCAGGAACTGGGCATCGCAGCGGACGATCCGCGTGGGCTTACCATCACTGGCGGGCTGCCCTATTTCGGCGGGCCGGGAAACAATTATGTGATGCATTCCATCGTGACGATGATGCGCAAGCTGCGCGCCAAGCCGGAGGCTTACGGGCTTGGTACCGCGAACGGCTGGTATGTCACCAAACATTCCGCCGGCATTTATTCGACGAAGCCCACCCAGGGAAAATGGAGCCGCGAGAATCCGACAGTGGCGCAGGCCGAGATCGACGCCATGCCGCGCCCGGACGTTATCGAGAAGCCCAGCGGGAAGGCGACGATTGAAACCTACACCGTCGTCATCGACCGCAAGGGCAAACGCTTCTCTATCGTGGTGGGCCGCGACGAACAGAACCGCCGCTTCCTGGCGCACACGCCGGACGACGACAACACACTGGACCGCATGATGCGCGAGGAAATGCTGGGCCGTGCGGGCGAAGTATCGTCCAATGGCCCAACCAACCTGTTCCGTTTTGCTTAAAGCAGTGCTGGCAAAATATTGTTGATCAGATTTAGCGCATTGTGCGTGAGAACCGGCACAACCAGGCTCTGCGTGCGCGTGCGAATCCAGACGAGGACCAGGCCGGTGATGCCTGCGAAGACGCCCTGCATGACGTAGGTATGAATGGCGAAATTCGCGTCGATCCGCACCGCATGGACAAGGCCGAACACGATCGAAACCACAAGCGCGCCGTAACCCATGCGGGCACCCAGAATGCTTGCTTTAGCGGAAAACATTCTATCGAACAGCGCCAGCATTACGCCGCGAAACAGGAACTCCTCATCCAGCCCCGGCAGCGTTCCCTGAAAGGCGAGTGTTTCAGGACTCACCGCCTCATGCGGTGCAATGGCCCACACGATGGCGGCGTCGAAGATAAGGAATGGCACGATGCCGAAAAGAATGGCGCGGCCCGTGCCTGGTGCCTGTTTGAAGGTGAGGCCGAAATCTGTGCGGCGGAAACCCGCGAAAACCATCAGCACAATTGCCGCGACCGTTGTGAACGCAATGCTGCACAGCTTGCCGTCCCAGTTCCAATCCTTGCCAATGGCGGGAAAGGCATGTGGCCATGTGACCGGAAGAGAAACAGCAACGGTAGAAAGGAAGCTAAAGATCGCGACTGCGGCGATCCAGCCGCGTTGCTTGCCACCCAGCGCGGGCAGCGCGAGCAGGAGATATATTCCCGCAACCATTCCTGCTTCGAGAAACATCTGGATCATTGGCCCCTTCCCAATCTCAACGTGGTGAGCGGAGGCGCAATTGTCCAGAAGACAGATGTAACGAAATGTGCCATTCCGCAGTAGCATGGATGCAAACTAGGTCTGCGATGGCGAAGATTTTTATGGTGCGTCACGGCAAAGCCGCTGCTGGGTTTGGCGAGGATGCCGATCCGGGGCTGGACGATGTTGGCCGTGCGCAAGCACAAGCGGTTGGAGAGCGGCTATCGCGGAACACGCCGATGCGCATTCTCTCCAGTCCGCTGAAGCGCGCGCGGGAGACGGCGATGCCGCTTGCGGCGCTGTGGAAACGCGAACCGGTGATTGAAGAGGCCGTGGGCGAGATTCCTTCCAACGACTTGTCGCTGGCCGAACGTGCCACATGGCTGCGCGGGTTCATGTCGGGCTCCTGGCGCGCGGCTTCATTTGAACTGGCGCAATGGCGCGAAGGCGTGATCGCGGCGCTGCTGGCGCAAAAGGAAGATGCCGTGATCTTCTCGCACTATGTCGCCATCAATGCCGCAGCGGGTGCGGCGCTGGGCGATGACCGCGTGATCGTGTTCTCGCCGGACAATTGTTCGGTGACGGTGTTTGAAACAGACGGGACGACGTTGCGGCTGATCGAAAAAGGCGCGGAAGCGCCGCTGACGAAGGTGAACTGACATGCCAGAGTCAAACAAAGAACCGCACGAGATGAATGCGCCGGAGCTTTCGCGGGCGTTTCACGATGGCGATCTTTCGCCGGTGGATGTTACCGGCGCGTGCCTGGCGCGCATCGAGGCGCTGGATGCGGAAATCAATGCCTTCTGCCTGATCGATGCGGAAACCTCGCTGCGTTGGGCGGAGGAATCCGAAAAGCGCTGGGAAGAGGGCAATCCGCTTTCGCCGCTGGATGGCGTGCCGGTGGCGGTGAAGGATTTGCTGCTCACCAACGGCTGGCCGACCTTGCGCGGCTCGCGCACCGTCGATCCCAAAGCACCGTGGACCGAAGATGCACCATGCGTGGCGCGGCTGCGCGAAGCGGGCGCGGTGCTAATCGGCAAAACCACCACGCCGGAATTCGGCTGGAAGGGATCGACCGACAACACACTCACCGGTGTCACGCGCAATCCTTGGAATAAATCAAAAACGCCGGGCGGTTCTTCCGGCGGTTCGGGTGCTGCGCTGGCTGCGCGGTTCTGCCCGCTGGCGCTCGGCACCGATGGCGGCGGCTCTATCCGCATCCCGGCAAGTTTCTCCGGCCTGTTCGGATTGAAGCCCAGCTTTGGGCGCGTGCCGGCCTATCCACTGTCGCCGTTCGGCACCGTTGCGCATGTCGGGCCGATGAGCCGCGATGTGCGCGGCTCTGCCATGTTGATGAATGTGATTTCCAAACCGGACGCGCGCGATTGGTTCAGCCTTCCATATGAAGCGACCGACTACGCCGCCGAACTGGACGTGCCGTTGCGCGGCAAACGCATCGCCTTCAGCCCGCGGCTGGGTTACGCGCCGAAGGTTGATGCCGAAGTGGAAACGCTGGTGGCTGCCGCCGTGAAACGGCTGGAAGAGCTTGGCGCGCATGTGGAACAGGTCGATCCGCCGGGCGGCGATCCATCGGAAATCTTCCGGACATTGTGGTGGAGCGGCGCGGCGTTTTTGCTGGGCGATCTGCCGGAAGAAAAGAAAATGCTGCTCGATCCCGGCCTGCGCCAGATGGCGGAGGAGGGCAAAGCGATAACGGCGAAGGAATATCTCGCCGCCAACCTCGCGCGCGGCAACTACGGCAGCGCGCTGCGCGTGTTCATGGAGCGCTACGATTTCATCGTCACGCCCACGCTGGCGACGACCGCGTTCGATACCGGGCTGGTGACGCCGATGGGCGAAGACGGCAAGGCGTGGCTAAGCTGGTCGCCGTTCAGCTATCCTTTCAACCTCACGCAGCAGCCGGCCGCCAGTGTGCCATGCGGCTTCACGAAAGACGGCATGCCGGTAGGCCTGCAGATCGTGGGCCGCATGTTCGACGACGAAGGCGTGCTGGCGGCTTGCGCGGCGTATGAGAAAGCCGATCCACACTTTGAGGCGACGCCGTCGGGGTTTTGAAACGGGCTTCGCTTTACTTTCGACCCTCCCCTTGAGGGAGGGTCGAATTGCGTCAGCAATTCGGGGAGGGGTCCGGCCATGCTGGTGGAAGCGACCACTCCCCGAAATTCGCTCACTGCGTTCGCAAATTTCGACCCTCCCTCAAGGGGAGGGTGGGAGATAAGCTGAGTTCATGACGCATGAAATTCTCACCGTCGCGCAAAGCTATGCCGCCGATAAGTTTGCGGAAGCGCGCGGCATTACCATGCTTGCGCTGATGGAGAATGCAGGCCGTGCCGTAGGGGGTGAGATCACGCGGCGCTGGAAGTCATGCGTGGTCGCGGTGCTGTGCGGGCCGGGAAACAATGGCGGTGACGGCTTTGTTATCGCGCGGCATCTGAAAGAGCGCGGCTTGGAGGTGCGCCTTTCCTTGCTGGGGGAACGCGGGAAGCTGAAGGGCGATGCCGCTGCGATGGCAGCGAAATGGAGCGGAAATATAAAGCCGCTTAGCGTTCAATCCATCGAAGGCGCGGAACTCATTGTCGATGCGCTGTTCGGCGCGGGACTTTCGCGGCCGCTGGATGGCGTGGTGAAAGATGTCGTGCTGGCGCTCAACAACGCGGCTGTTCCGGTGGTTGCCGTCGATGTGCCAAGCGGATTGCAAGGCGATCTTGGCCGCCCACTAGGTGACGTGTGCGTCAAAGCCGATCTCACGGTCACTTTCTTCCGCAAGAAACCAACGCATGTGCTTCTGCCGGGACGCGACCTGTGTGGAGATGTTATCGTGGCCGGTATCGGTATTCCGGATGACGCTGCGATGAAGGCAAACCTGTTCGAGAACGGCCCTGAGTTTTGGGGCGCGCACTATCCCTGGCCGCGCAACGGCGGCAACAAATATACGCGCGGGCATTGCGTGGTTGTCAGCGGGAACGCGCACGCCACCGGCGCGGCGCGTATGGCGGCGCGCGCCGCACTTCGCGTTGGCGCGGGGCTGGTCAGCGTGGCGAGCCCGCTCGATGCGGTGGCGGTGAACGCCGCGCACCTCACCGCCATCATGGTCAAGCCGTTCGATGGCGTGAAGGGATTGTCCGATGTGTTGAGCGACAAGCGGCTGAACGCTGTCGCCCTCGGTCCCGGCTGTGGCGTGGGCGAGGAAACGCGCAAGCTTGTCGCCGCCGTGCTGGCGACGAAGGCGGGCGTGGTGCTGGATGCCGATGCGCTGACATCGTTCAAGGACAATCCCGAAGCGCTGTTCAAACAAATTCGCGAACCTGCCGTTCTCACGCCGCACGAAGGCGAATTCGAGCGCATCTTTCCTGGCCTGTTGAAGAAATCTGAAAACAGGATCGAAGCCGCGCGCAGCGCCGCCACAACCGCACACTGCACGGTGCTGCTGAAAGGCGCCGACACCGTGATCGCATCGCCCGATGGCCGCGCGGCGGTGAATGGCAACGCGCCGCCGTGGCTCGCCACCGCCGGCTCCGGCGACGTGCTCACCGGAATCATCGCCGGGCTTCTGGCACAGGGAATGCAATCGTTTGAAGCGGCCTGCGCGGGCGCGTGGCTGCATGGCGCAGCGGCGAATGCCTGTGGCCTTGGATTGATTGCGGAAGATTTGCCGGAGCAACTCCCGGCGGTTCTTCGCAGCCTGAAGGAACGCTTGGAAAATGGGCGAACTGCTCATCCGAAAGGCAACGCCGATCCGAAAGGCAACGCCGGATGATCTTCCGGCGCTGACAGATATCTACAACCACTACGTTCGCACCACGCCCATCACCTTCGATATCGAGCCGCGCACGCTGGGCCAGCGGCGCGAATGGCTGTCGCAATTTTCCGATCGCGGCCGCTACCAATGTTTTGTCGCGGTGGAAGACGGCGCGCCCATCGGCTGGGCCTGTTCCGCGATGTTCAAGGAAAAGGCGGCTTACGAAACTTCCATCGAAACCAGCGTTTATTGCGCGCCCGGCCAAACCGGAAAGGGGCTTGGCCGCCACCTCTACAACACGCTGTTCGACGCATTGAAGGGTGAGGATATTCACCGCGCCTATGCCGGCGTCACGCTGCCCAACGAAGCATCCGTCGCCTTGCATGAAGCGCTCGGTTTCAAGCTGATGGGCACCTATCACGAGCCCGGCCGCAAGTTCGGCAAGTTCTGGGATGTGGCCATTTTCGAGCGCGCGATGTAATTATAGTGCATGGTTCGCACACCAATCCGATCTCTCTTCGGGCTTTTGTTTTGCGTCTTGTTGACGCCTCAAGCTTTTGCGGGCGTGCCTCCACAGAAATGCCACGATATTTACGCTCCTTCTGGCGATTACCCCATTGCCAGTGCGTACGTCCAAGCGCACCCAGGTTCGGGAATGAGTATCTGCCAGCAGATTAGCGCGCCGGGAAACGTGTATTACGCGATCAATCCGATATTTCGTACGCGATCCGGCGTTTGCAGATTCACGATGACGGCCATTTATCCGCATCAGGGTGCGGAGCAAACGGTGATATGGAACGAAGTACCCAATCAGAATGCGCCAACAGCCATTTACCCATCCCGTCAATACGCGTCTGCGCCTTTGTCGCGCGATTGTCCGAACCAGAGCGATTTCAGCTATGCGGGTGTCGGGTCCATATCCGATACCGACATCAGACGCCTTTTTGAATTCTGGTTGAAAGTTTCAAAATCGGAGAAAACCTTCGACGAGACTTTCGAGCGGCTGTTGGTCGGCCCTAACGGTGATGCACTGAAAATATTTCGGCGGACTTTTCTCAAATACGATCCGGACCTCACTAGCTATTCGGCAGGCCCGACCAGCTATTCGACAAGCCGCGCCGACTTCTCCACGGTCTTTACATTTGGCGATGCAATGTATGCCGTTGATTTAAGGCGGGTGGGGAACCGACTGATTCCGACCGCTGTGACCGACGGAGTGACTTGGGCAGGGCGACCTTTTTAGCAGCGCTCCCCTACCTCGAAATCAGACAACCCTTGGCTCGCGCCAAAAAAGTTCTGCTAAGCCGCACCTCTGGTGATCAGGCTTTCAGCGCAATCGATGATGGTGGTTTGCGCGGGGCGCGGTTTCTACCCCAGCATCGTTTGCGCGTTCGCGGATATTAACTTCGTGCTTTTGATCCAGCCAGGCGCCCACGAAGCTGTGCCGCCGGTGGCGAGGACTGTTTCGGCCATGACATGTCCCCATTTTCCGGCATCTGAGATAGGCGCCCGGGCGAGGGCGGACAACCGGGCCTTTCCCCTAGCCCCCGTCAAAAACCCCTGCTATACGGCCCGCCTTCCGGTCAGGGGCCTATAATAAGGTGCCGCCGGGGCCAAGGGGCTCTCGCGGGCGTGGCGGAACTGGTAGACGCGCTGGATTTAGGTTCCAGTGACGCAAGTCGTGGGGGTTCAAGTCCCTCCGCCCGCACCAGCCTTCGCTCGCGAAGCGGTGCGAAGGCTGCCGCGACGAAGCCCGCAGGGCGAAGGCGGGCTTGTTTCCGCGAGCTACGGCTTGGCAAGCCAGGAAGATTTTGTGGTTAGGATTTAAGGGCACGACATGCAAATCACCGAGACCGTCAACGAAGGCCTGCACCGCGAATTCAAGGTCGTGATCCCGCAAGGCGATCTCGACAAGCGGCTCACCACCCGCGTGGAAGAGATCAAGCCGCAGATGTCGCTGAAGGGCTTTCGTCCCGGCAAGGCGCCGCTCTCGCACCTGAAGAAGACGTTCGGCAAGCAAATCATGAGCGAGATCGTCGAACAGGCGGTTTCCGAATCGAGCCAGAAGGCCGTCGCGGACAATTCGCTGAAGCCCGCCACGCCGCCCAGCATCGATCTGGTTAGCGAGCTGGCGCAGGTGATGGACGGCAAATCCGATCTTGAATTCACCGTGAAGGTGGATCTGATGCCGGAGTTCGACGTCACCGATCCGTCCAAGCTGCATGTGGAGCGGTTAGTCGCCGATGTCACCGATGCCGAAGTCGATGAAGCGGTGGAACGCCTCGCGCAGCAAAGCCGCAGCTATACGCCGCGCGGCGACGGCGAGAAGGCTGAGAAGGACGACGCAGTGGTAATCGATTTCGTCGGCAGCATCGATGGAACGGAATTCCCCGGCGGGAAGGCAGACGATTTCAATCTCACGCTCGGCTCCGGCCAGCTTATTCCCGGTTTCGAAGACCAGCTCATCGGCGCCAAGGTTGGCGATGAGCGCGAAGTGAAGGTGACGTTCCCCACCGAATATCAGGAAGCCTCGCTCGCCGGCAAAGACGCCGTGTTCGTGACCAAGGTGAAGCAGGTCAGCAAGCCTGATGAACTGCAGATCGATGACGAGCTTGCCAAGAAGCTGGGATTGGATTCGCTGGGCACGCTGAAGGAACGCGTGCGCGAACAACTCAAGAGCGATTTCTCCCGCGCCAGCCGCCTGCACATGAAGCGCCGCATTCTGGATGCGCTGGACGAAGCACATGATTTCGCGCTGCCGCCGAAAATGGTGGAAGCGGAGTTCGATGGCATCTGGCGCGCGGTGGAAGCCGAACTTCAGCGCGAAGGCAAAAAGCCGGAAGACGAAGGCAAGACCGAAGACGAACTGAAGAAAGAATATCGCGAGATCGCCGAGCGCCGCGTGCGCCTTGGCCTCGTGCTGGCCAAGCTTGGCGAGCAGAACGGCATCACAGTTGGCGCCGAAGAAGTGAACCGCGCCATCGCCCAGCGCGCCCGCCAGTTCCCCGGCCAGGAACAGCAGGTGTTCCAGTTCTACGCCACCAACCAGCAGGCGCAGGCCGAAATCCGCGCGCCGCTTTACGAAGACAAAGTCGTGGATTTCATCGCCGAACTCGCCACCGTGACCGACAAGACCGTGGACCGCGAAACGCTGTTCATGGATCCGGATGAAGCGGCGGAAAAAATGAAGGCGGAAAAGACCGAAAAGCCCGAAAAGAAGACCAAGAAGGCAAAAAAATCGGACGAATGAGCTGCCTGAGGTTCGGCGGCGCATTGAACTAAGCCATGATAAACCTCCACTGCCGGCGTTTCCGCATTGCCTCGACGTCCGGTGGTAGCGTTGTTTCTTCTGAAACGATTTTGACGCTGACGCAAAATGGGTCGTTTGTCAGCGGTCATTATCTCGGTGGTTCGATTGCCGAGGGCCGCCTGATCGGAACCTGGCGCGGTAGCCAACTCCATTTCCGCTATGTGCAGGGCGACAACGCGGGTGTGATCGACAGCGGCGTTTCGGATGCGGACGTTGAAGTGGACGCCCAAGGCCGCGTCACGCTTACTGAGCACTATCGCTGGATTACGCGCGATGGCAGCGGCACCAATGTGTTCGTCGAAATTGCGGACGGCGCGCCATGACGGTTTGGGTAATTGCTAAACCGTATGTTCCGGCGCCAGCACGCAATCTTCCGTAGCGTTGGTTTCCACCTGAATTGTTGCGTGTGGAATGCCGAAGCGGTGCGATAGCTGATCGGCGATGGCGTGCAACGCCGCGTCGCCGGGATGACCTGTCGGGATGACGAGATGGCAGGTCAGCGCCGTTTCCGTTGTGCTCATTGCCCATATGTGCAGGTCGTGTACCGCACACACGCCGGAAACGCCGCTGAGATAATCTTTCACCGCGCCGGCATCGACATTCGGCGGCACGGCGTTCAGCGACATGTTCAATGAATCGCGCAACAAGCCCCAAGTTCCAGCCACGATCACAACACTGATCGCAAGGCTCACGGCCGGATCGATCCAGCGCCAGCCGGTTAGCAGAATCGCAGCCCCCGCCAGCACCACGCCAACCGATACCGCCGCATCGCCCGCCATATGCAGGAACGCGCCGCGAATGTTCAGGTCGCCAGCGCGTCCGCGCAGAAACAGCAGCGCGGTAAAGCCATTCACCAGAACGCCGATGGCGGCCACGATCATCACGATATTGCCTGCAACCGGCGCCGGTTCGAAGAAACGGCGGATCGCTTCCAGCGCGATCGCGCCGGTGGCGATCAGCAGGAGAACCGCATTGAACAGCGCCGCCAGGATAGACGTGCTGCGCAAACCGTAGGTGTAACGCGCGCTCGGCGGCCGGCGCACCAGCACGCTGGCGATCCATGCCATCACAAGCCCCAGCGTATCGCCGAGGTTGTGGCCTGCGTCGGCCAGCAGCGCCATGGAATGGCCGATGAAGCCGAAGGCCGCGCCCACGATCACAAAGCCCACATTCAGGGCAATGCCGATGGCGAAGGCCGTGCCGAAATCGGCGGGGGCATGGGTGTGGCTGTGATCGTGCGTGTGGGCGGTCATTGCGGCACATTCTATCCGTGCTTTTGGTGGCGCGATAACCCTTGGGCCCAAGGGGTAGCAATGGGGCAGGGCCATCTCTATATGGTGCCGATTGACAGGGCGTAGGCCGCCCCTACGCTCAAATTCCCGCGAATCAGGAGACACAGGGACCCATGAAGGACCCCCGCGACGTTTACATGAATACGCTGGTGCCCATGGTGGTCGAGCAGACCGCCCGTGGCGAACGCGCATTCGATATCTATTCGCGGCTCCTCAAGGAACGCATCATCTTCGTCACCGGCCCGGTGGAAGATTACGGCGCAAGCCTGATCACCGCGCAGCTTCTGTTTCTCGAAGCCGAGAATCCGAAGAAAGAGATCGCGATGTACATCAATTCGCCGGGCGGCGTGGTTACCGCCGGCATGGCGATCTACGACACGATGCAATATATCCGCCCGCAGATTCAGACGCTGTGCGTCGGCCAAGCCGCGAGTGCGGCATCGCTGCTGCTGTGTGCAGGCCAGAAGGGGTCGCGCTTCGCATTGCCCAACGCGCGCGTCCTGGTTCATCAGCCGAGCGCATCCTATTACGGACAGGCCGCCGACATTGCCCGCCACGCGCAGGAGATCATCAAGCTGAAGCGCCGGCTGAACGAGATCTATGCCAGGCACACCGGCCAGCCGGTCGAAGCCATTGAAAAAGCGCTCGATCGCGATACCTATATGACTGCGGAAGAGGCAAAGGCCTTTGGGTTGATCGACGAGGTATTGGCGCGACGTCCCGAAACGGGCGAGGCCGCGTGACCGGAACTTCAGGCTTGGAACCCTCCAAAACCGGCCAAAATGGCCGAATTAAACAAATCTTGATCCGGCAACGGCTAACGTGGTCGAATGTGTCGAGGGGCAAATCAGCGCTTTGGCGCGGTTCGTGCAACGTTGGAGGCCGAGCAGGTGGCCCCCATGAAGGCGGGCGAGTTTCCCGGGAGTGTCCATGAGTAAGGCGAGCGGCGGAGAGTCCAAGAACACCCTCTACTGTTCTTTTTGCGGCAAGAGCCAGCACGAGGTGAGGAAGCTCATCGCGGGCCCGACCGTGTTCATCTGCGATGAATGCGTCGAACTCTGCATGGAGATCATCCGCGAGGAGAACAAAACCTCCTTCCTGAAATCGAAAGAGGGCGTTCCGTCTCCGCAGGAAATCTTCAAGGTTCTGGACGATTACGTGGTTGGCCAGGCGCACGCCAAGAAAGTGCTCTCGGTCGCCGTCCACAATCACTACAAGCGCATCAACAACTCGGCCAAGAACGCCGAGGTTGAACTCGCCAAATCCAACATCATGCTGATCGGCCCCACCGGCTGCGGCAAGACATTGCTGGCGCAAACGCTGGCGCGCATCCTCGATGTGCCCTTCACGATGGCTGACGCCACCACCCTGACCGAAGCCGGTTACGTGGGCGAGGACGTCGAGAACATCATCCTCAAGCTGTTGCAGAACGCCGACTATAATGTGGAGCGGGCGCAGCGCGGCATCGTCTATATCGACGAAGTCGACAAGATCAGCCGCAAGTCCGACAACCCGTCCATCACGCGCGACGTGTCGGGCGAAGGCGTGCAGCAGGCTCTGCTCAAGATCATGGAAGGCACCATCGCGTCGGTGCCGCCGCAGGGTGGCCGCAAGCATCCGCAGCAGGAATTCCTGCAAGTTGACACCACCAACATCCTCTTCATCGTGGGCGGCGCGTTTGCCGGTCTCGACAAGATCATCTCCGCGCGCACCCACGGCTCCTCCATGGGCTTCGGCGCCAACGTCCGCTCGCCCGACGAGCGCGGCACCGGCGAAGTGCTACGCGAAGTGGAGCCGGAAGACCTGCTGAAGTTCGGGTTGATCCCGGAATTCATCGGCCGTCTGCCGATCCTGGCGACGCTGGGCGATCTTTCCGAACCGGCGCTGATCGAAATTCTCACGCGTCCGAAGAATGCGCTGGCCAAGCAATATCAGCGCATGTTCGAGATGGAAGGCGTGAAACTCCGGTTCCAGGAAGAGGCGCTCAGCGCCATCGCCAAAAAGGCGATCCTGCGCAGAACCGGCGCGCGTGGATTGCGCTCGATCATGGAAGGCTTTTTGCTGGAGACCATGTTCGAACTTCCGACGCTGAACGGCGTGCAGGAAGTGGTGATCACGGCGGACGTCGTGGAGACGCATAGCCGCCCGCTCTACACCTACTCGGACAAGGCGGAAGCGCAAAAGAGCGCATCCTGAACGGTTGTTCAGCCTGATGGCGTCCGAACGGCCACAGGCCGCAACCTGTGGCGGTTAACGCCTTGAAACCGCCCCGCGTGGGGGCCACCTTAATAACCTGTGGAGTCGGCCCGAAAAGGGCGGCTTCGTAACCGGTTCCGTAAGCCCAATGGGGTACGGTGCCTCAAACAAACCCGCCGGGCGATGAACCTGCCGGGACAGGAGAGTTGGATGTCGGACCAAGACAACAAGGTGAAGCCCGAAGGCGAGGCTGGCGGCTATGTGGCGCCGGTGCTGCCGTTGCGCGACATCGTGGTATTTCCCCACATGATTGTTCCGCTCTTTGTCGGCCGCGAGAAATCGGTTCGCGCGCTCGAAGAAGTGATGAACAGCGAAAAACAGATTCTGTTGCTGACACAGAAGAATGCGTCCGAGGACGATCCCACGTCCGAGGGCTTGCACCGCGTCGGCACCATGGCGACCGTGCTGCAGCTTCTGAAGCTGCCCGACCAGACCGTTCGCGTGCTGGTCGAAGGCAAAAGCCGCGCCCGCGTGACCGGCTTCATGCCGCGCAGCGATTTCTTCCAGGCCACCATTGAAGCCATCGGAGATGAAGGCGGCGAGGCCAAGGAAACCGAAGCGCTGATGCGCACGGTGAAGGCGAACTTCGAGCAGTATATCAAGCTGAACAAGAAGGTGCCGGCGGAGACGCTGGCCTCGGTGGCGCAGATCGACGAGCCGGCAAAACTCGCCGATATTGTGGCCTCGCACCTGTCGGTGAAAATTTCCGATCGCCAGCAGCTTCTGGAGACGCTCAACACCACCGCGCGACTTGAGAAGGTTCTCACGCTGATCGAAAGCGAAGTCGGCGTGCTTCAGGTGGAGCGCAAGATCCGCTCGCGCGTGAAGCGCCAGATGGAGAAGACGCAGCGCGAGTATTATCTGAACGAGCAGTTGAAGGCCATTCAGAAGGAACTCGGCGAAGGCGACGACACCCGCGACGAGATGAACGAACTGGAAGAGCGCGTCCGCAAGACAAAGCTCTCCAAGGAAGCGCGCGAGAAGGCCAACGCGGAATTGAAAAAGCTGCGCCAGATGTCGCCCATGAGCGCGGAAGCGACCGTGGTGCGCAATTATCTGGACTGGCTGATCTCATTGCCCTGGGGCAAGAAGTCGAAGGTCAAGAAAGACATCGCGCTTGCCGAGCAGGTTCTGCACGACGATCACTACGGCCTCGAGAAGGTGAAGGAACGTATCCTGGAATATCTTGCCGTGCAGCAACGCGCCGGCAAGATGAAGGGGCCGATCCTGTGTCTCGTCGGGCCTCCGGGCGTCGGCAAGACGTCGCTGGGCAAATCCATTGCGAAGGCCACGGGCCGCGAATTCGTTCGCATGTCGCTGGGCGGCGTGCGCGATGAAGCGGAAATCCGCGGGCATCGCCGCACCTATATCGGCTCCATGCCGGGCAAGGTGATCCAGTCGATGAAGAAGGCGAAGTCTTCCAATCCGCTGTTCCTGCTGGACGAGATCGACAAGCTGGGCGCGGACTGGCGCGGCGATCCTTCGAGCGCGTTGCTCGAAGTGCTCGACCCTGAGCAGAACCACGCCTTCAACGATCATTATCTGGAAGTCGATTTCGATCTTTCGGACGTGATGTTCATCACCACGGCCAACACGCTGCGCATGCCGCAGCCGCTGATGGACCGTATGGAGATCATCCGCATCCCCGGTTACACCGAGGATGAGAAAGTCGAGATCGCCAAGCGCCATCTCATTTCGAAGGAAGTGGCGGCGCATGGCCTGAAAGACGGCGAGTGGAAGATCAACGACGATGCGCTGCGGGACCTGATCCGCTACTACACGCGCGAAGCCGGTGTTCGCAGCCTTGAGCGCGAGATCGCAAACCTGACCCGCAAGGCGGTGAAGGAGATCGTCTCGGGCAAAGCAACCTCCATCGAAGTCACGTCCGAAAACCTCGGCACCTTCGCCGGCGTGCGCAAGCATCGCTATGGCGAGATCGAGGGCGAGGATCAGGTTGGTGTCGTTACCGGTCTGGCCTGGACGGAAGTCGGCGGCGAGACGCTGCAGATCGAATCCGTCATGCTGCCCGGCAAGGGCCGTATGCAGACCACCGGCAAGCTCGGCGATGTGATGAAGGAGTCGATCGATGCGGCGCGCTCCTATGTGCGCTCCAAGGCGACGACCTTCGGCATCAAGCCGCCACGGTTCGATGCGATCGACATCCATGTGCATGTGCCGGAAGGTGCGACGCCCAAGGACGGTCCGTCGGCGGGTGCTGCGATGGCAACCGCGATCATCTCGGTCATCACCGGCATTCCGGTTCGCCGCGATGTGGCGATGACGGGCGAGGTGACGTTGCGTGGCCGCGTGCTGCCGATTGGTGGCTTGAAGGAAAAGCTGCTGGCCGCGTTGCGCGCGGGCATCAAGACGGTGCTGATCCCCGACGAGAACGAGAAAGATCTGGCCGAGATTCCGGACAATGTGAAAGCCGGTCTCACCATCGTTCCGGTGAAAACGGTCGGCGAAGTGCTGAAGGTGGCGCTGGTGCGCCAGCCCGAGCCGATTGATTGGTCGGAGCCGGAAATCGTGCCGCCTGCGGCCATCCCGGTGGCAGACGACGACGCGGTCGTTACGCACTGACAACGTTTTAATCCGTAAAAAAGGCCCGGATCCCACCGATCCGGGCCTTTTTCTATGGAAATCGGCTGATTCCCTGCCTTTTCGGGCTTGGCGCGCCTGCCAACCCGGCCCTAGAGTCCTCCCACTTCGGAGCGAATCGCCTGAAAGGAGCACGCCCGTGAACAAGAACGACCTTATCCATCATCTTTCGGAGCGTACCGGCTTGGCCAAGAACGATGCCGCCAAGGCCGTCGATGGCGTGTTCGATCTCATTGCAGACACTTTGAAAGCGGGAGACGAAGTTCGCCTCACCGGTTTTGGCGTGTTTGTGGTGGCCAGCCGCGCGGGCGGCAAAGGCCGCAATCCGCAAACCGGCGAAGAGATCACCATCAAGCCGTCCAAGCAGCCGCGCTTCCGCGCCGGCAAACAGCTTAAGGACATGCTGAACTAGGTTCGCAATTTGCCGCATTTCCTCTCCCGGATTCCGGGAGAGGAAATTGCTTTCCCTGCTATAAGCATCGCGACCGGGCGGTTAGCTCAGCTGGTAGAGCATATCGTTTACACCGATAGGGTCGGCGGTTCGATCCCGTCACCGCCCACCAGCCTTTGCTCTGGCTTGTTTGCGCAAGTTCATTTGCGTCAGCGATCGTCAGCCTCCGCCGCTGTCCATGCTGCGGCGAGGAGCGAAATGCCGGCCATTGTCACAAGCAGCATGATGACAGGCGCGGATAGCTCGCCGGCCAGCCAATCGCGCCAGCCGATGCGCACGAGCGGCGCGGATAGAAGGCTTAACCCGCACATCGTTGCGCCTGCCACGATCCCAAGCACCAGCGGCCACGTATAACGCCGGCGGCGCGCGGGCAGCCGCTGCATTATTTGATCGCAAAATCCTCCATCCGGCACCGGCCCTTCGAATTGCTGAAGCAGAAGATGGTCGATGGCATCATTCTGTAAGTCGCTCATGATATTGATTCCTCTAGTGGCGCCTCGCGCCAATCCGCCAGCAATGTCCGCAGTTTTTCCTTGCCGCGCGTCGCATGGCTTTTCACCGTGCCGACCGGCATCGCCAGCACATAAGCAGCTTCGCTGTGGCTTAAGCCGAGTTGCGCGCAATGCAGCAATATCGTTTGCTCGGCGGCGGACAGATGTTGCATCGCGCGTTCGATATCCAGCCGCAGATTCATCGTCTCCAACGGCGGTTTTTGCTCTGTCTCAACATCGGTAACACCGCCGGAAGACCAAGGCTTCTTGCGATGAGCCTGGAGAAAGCACGTATAGGCTATGCGATAGAGCCAGGTGGAAAAACGCGCGTCGCCCCGAAACTGGTCAAGCTTGCGCCACGCCAGCAAGAACGTCTCTTGCGCCAGATCATCGGCCCTGGCGTGATCGCCATTCAGCAGGCGGCGCAGTTGCGCACGCACCATGCCCTGATGGCGCCGCATCAGTTGTTCGAAAGCGCGCCGGTCGCCGGCCAGAAGCGCGCGCGCCACCAGCCCTTGATCGACGCGCGCTTCGACGGCGCTGTCAGCCACGCATGTCACCGCGCCAGTTCAGCCACCAGCTTGCGAGATAGCCAAGACCGATCATCAGCGGCAACAGGCCGATGCCCCACAGGCTGCTGATGCTTTCACCGCTGGCCAGCGTCACCGGCAGCACGGCGAACATCGCCATCAGTCCAAGACCGCCGCCAATCAGAACCAGCGCCCGGCGCCGTTCGGAATAGGTGATGTGCGGTTCGCTCAGCAGCGCCGCCGGCAGCTCCACGCCTTTTTCGGCCAGTTGCAGCAGCGCCGTGTAGCGGGCCTGCGTCTGTTGATAGCGGTAGCGCATGGCGATCAAGACGATGAGCACCGGCGCCCCCGTCAGGACAAGAGGAATGAAAATTTCGATGGGCATGATGTATCTCCTAAAAGGTTCGGTTGGTTGTTGAATAAATTGGTTTGCCGCCGCGGCGGTGTTTCAGGGCTTTGCGCCCTCGGCAGCGAGAAGGTCGGCGATGTGCTCGGACAGCAGCATTCCCGTCGCGAAGTCGCCTTCATTGCTGGTCATGGCGACGGCGGCGTTCGTCTCCCACACAATCGCAAGGTTTGCGTTCATGCCCGGCGCGCCGCCCGCATGCCCGCGAATATGGCGGCCGTGCGAAAGGCGATCGCCAAACCCGGCTGCATATCCGCCCGGCCCCAGGGGGATTTCCTTGTCGAACATTTTTTCCAGTGTCGCCTGTTTCACCAGCTTTGCGCCTTTCAGGGCCGTGGCGAAACGCAAGAGATCGGCGTTGGTGGAATAGCCTCCGCCGGCCGGGCTTCCCTTGAAGGGCAGCGTCATCCAGTTCGCTTTCCAGACCGTTGAGAAAGGTCCGTCGCGGAAATAGCCGGTCGCGAGTTTGGGCGTGACATCTTCCTGGCTGTCGAATCCGCTGGAGGTCATACCCGCGGGCGCGAACACATGGCGCTGGATATAATCGAAATAATTCTCATGCGAGACGTTTTCGATGATGCGGCCCAGAAGGATGTAGCCGGCGTTGCTGTAATTCAAATCGCCGCCGGGCTCGCCAGGCTTCGGCTGGCGCGCGATGAGGCCGAGGTAATCCGCCGGATTGACGAATTTTTCCCGGTTCTGGAAGAACTCCGGCACGAAAAAGTCTCCAAGCCCCGAAGTATGATGCAGCAATTGCCACACGGTGATCTTCTTCGCCGCCTCGTGATCGGGGTATTCGGGCACCAGCTGGGCCAGCGTGGAATCCCACGACAGCTTGCCGGCCTCGACCAGCTGGGCGATAGCCACCGCCGTGAACATCTTGTCCATCGAACCGATGTGAAAGCGCGTTTGATGATCGGCAGGCACGCCGAAATTGCGTTCAGCCGTGCCACGGCAGTCGTCGAGAATTGTTTCGGCGCCGTCGGCAATTGTCAGGCAACCGGAGAAATCCTGATCGCGCACGAGCCGGTCCAACGCGTCGTGGGCAAGATGCGCGATCTGCGCATGCGATACGGCGCCTTTGGGCCACGCGGCATAGAACGCCGGATCGTCGATTGGAAACAAAGCGGCCTGTGCCAGTTTGCCCGGCTGTGCGGGATCGGCGGCCAGAACCAGAACCGCGCGCTGCCCCGCACGATGCGCCTTTATGGTCAGGACAAGCACATCGGGCTGCCCTTGGGTTCGCGCGTCGATGAAGTCCACACCACCGCTATCGCGCACGGCGAATGCGAGGCCTTTGAGGAAATCGGCCTTATCTTCATCCGCGAGCGCGGGCGACAGGATGGACGGCGCCCATTGCTGAATGTGTTCGGCCGTGTCGTTGTTGATATGCTGAATCAATTCGCCACCCAGCTTGCCCGCGGCCGTGTCGGGCAAGACGGTGGAGGGAGCGGCAACGGCCGAGCCAGAAAGTGTGGCGGCGAGCAATATCGGCATCGTTAAGGCGCAGGATCCTTTAAGTAGCTTGCCCCGGATTGAAAGGTTCATGGTTGAATTCCTCGGAATGCCGCGGTGCCCATTGCACGCACGATAACGGAGGGTTTGATGCGTCCCTTGGCTGGATCGGATGCACGCCCGGAAGCGATCTGTTCGTAGCCCCGTCAAATTCCGCGAAGCCGCCGCACCTTGGTAAGCCGCGCTTGAGGCCGGCCCTTTGCCACGGAACTATAATGCGGCGTAACTTGAGCTTGATTTCGGGCGCTGGCGGTATTTCGGGATGAACCTGTCTCTGCGTGTGTTTGGCCTTTCCGCGGTGCTCGCGCTCGCCGCTTGCGGCAGCCCGCGGCACGGGCCGCCCAATCCCGATCTCAACTGGCATCCCGCCTCCGGCATGCTGCAGAAATATGTGACCAATCCCGACGGCAGCCTGACGCGTGCGCAGATGGATGCCGGCCTCAAGCGCGATTTCGACGCGGCCGACGCAAATCACGACGGCTGTCTGAATGCGGATGAAGCCGGCATCGTGAATCAGCGGCGCTGGCAGGAAGATGCGTCCACGGCGTCACCGCTGATCGATTGGAACCGCGACGGCTGCATCAATTTCAGTGAGTTCGGCATGACGCAGCGCTCGCTGTTCGATCAGCTCGACAGCGACGGAACCGGCAAACTCACGCGCGAAGAGCTTCATCCCGGCGGCCTTCAGGCGCCGCCGCCGGAAAAGCCGGTTCCCGCAAGCCCCTACGGACACTGAACGCTGCTTGACAGGGCAGGGGCTCGCCCGTAAACCGGCCCGCTTTCCGGGGTATTTGTGGCCTTGGAAACCGCCCGCGGGGGCGTAGCTCAGTTGGTTAGAGTGACGGCCTGTCACGCCGTAGGTCGCGGGTTCGAGCCCCGTCGCTCCCGCCATTTTCCATCACCAAATTGCGACTGACTTTCAGCGCCTTTTTCCCTGTTTTCCTGCGGCGAATCGTGCGTTAAACGCGCGTTGCAAGCGGGGGCTTGCTGCCTATACTGCGCCCGCGAAATGACCCCGGTTTGGCCTTTGCGGGAAGGCCAGTCCGCGCGGCGATCCTGAACCCCACGGCCCCCGCCGAAAGGCGGCGAAGGAATACGCGCCATGAATGGCCTTCTGATGGAATACCTGCCCATCCTGATCTTCATCGGGATCGCCGGCGCGCTTTCCACCGTGTTCATCATCGTGCCGTTCGTGATTGCGCCGTCCAAGCCCGACCCTGAAAAGCTTTCCGCCTACGAATGCGGCTTCAACGCGTTCGGCGATGCGCGCATGAAATTCGATGTGCGGTTTTATCTCGTCTCGCTGCTCTTCATCATCTTCGATCTGGAAGTGGCGTTCCTGTTTCCCTGGGCGATCACGCTGGACAAAACCGGTGTCTTCGCCTTCTGGTCGATGATGGTGTTCCTGGGCGTTCTCACGGTGGGCTTCATCTACGAATGGAAGAAAGGCGCGCTCGAATGGGAGTGATCACGCCCGACAATCCCTACGGCACCGGCGCGCGTTCCAACGTGGAAGGCGGCCGCGCCATCGCCGACAACGATCCATATTTCCGCCAGATGCAGGCGGAGATGAAGGACAAGGGCTTCCTCGTCGCCAGCGCCGATGCGCTCATCAACTGGGCGCGCACCGGCAGCCTGATGTGGATGACGTTCGGCCTTGCCTGCTGCGCTGTGGAAATGATGCAGGCGTCGATGCCGCGCTACGATCTGGAGCGTTTCGGCTTCGCGCCGCGCGCTTCCCCGCGCCAGTCCGATGTGATGATCGTGGCCGGTACGCTGGTCAACAAAATGGCGCCGGCGCTGCGCAAGGTTTATGATCAGATGCCGGAGCCGCGTTATGTGATCAGCATGGGGTCGTGCGCCAACGGCGGCGGCTATTATCACTATTCCTATTCGGTGGTGCGCGGCTGCGATCGCATCGTGCCGGTGGATATCTATGTGCCCGGCTGCCCGCCCACCGCCGAAGCGCTGGTTTACGGCATCATGCTGCTGCAGCGGAAAATCCGCCGCACCGGAAATATTGAGCGGTAGGCGATGGCGCTGGATCTGAATGACCTCGGCCAGACGATCGCCGCGGCGCTGCCCGGCGCGGTGCGCGAGCACAAGGTTGCGACCGGCGATCTAACGCTGGACGTCGAGGCCGGCGAAATTCTGACCGTGCTGAAAGCCTTGCGCGACGATTTCGCTTTCACGCTGCTGATCGACATTTGTGGCGTGGACTGGCCGCAGCGCGAAAAGCGTTTCGATGTCGTCTATCACCTGCTGTCGCTGACCAAGAACGCGCGCGTGCGCGTGAAGGCGCAAGTGGGCGAGCCGGATTCGATCGCTTCGGCCACGCCGCTGTTTCCCGCCGCCAACTGGTTCGAGCGCGAAGCCTTCGACATGTACGGCATCACGTTTGACGGCCATCCGGACCTGCGCCGCATCCTCACCGATTACGGCTTTTCGGGTTATCCGCTGCGCAAGGATTTCCCGCTCACCGGCTATGTCGAGCTGCGCTACGACGACGAACTGAAGCGCGTCGTTTATCAGCCGGTGCAACTGGTTCAGGAATTCCGCGATTTCGATTTCATGTCGCCATGGGAAGGCGCGCCTTACATCATTCCCGGCGACGAGAAGGCGACCAAGGCGGAGGACAAGAAGTGACCGTCCCCGTCCCCGACCGCGAAGAAGACAATCACACGCTGCTGAATTTCGGCCCGCAGCACCCGGCAGCCCATGGCGTGTTGCGCATGGTGATGGAACTGGACGGCGAGGTTATCCGCCGCCTCGATCCGCATATCGGCCTGCTGCATCGCGGCACCGAAAAGCTGATCGAACACAAAACCTATCTGCAGGCCATCGGCTATTTCGACCGGCTCGATTACGTAGCCCCGATGAATCAGGAACACGCTTTCTGCATCGCCATCGAGCGGTTGCTGGGGCTGGACGTGCCGCGCCGCGGGCAATTCATTCGCGTGCTCTATTGCGAGATCGGCCGTCTGCTGAACCACCTGCTGCAGATCACCACGCAGGCGCTGGACGTGGGCGCGCTCACCCCGCCGCTGTGGGGCTTCGAGCAGCGCGAACAGCTTATGATTTTCTACGAACGCGCCAGCGGTGCGCGCTTGCATGCGGATTATTTCCGGCCTGGCGGCGTGCATCAGGATTTGCCGCCCGACCTGATCGAAGATATCGGCAAGTTCTGCGAGACCTTCCCCAAGACCATCGACGATATCGACAGCCTGCTCACCAACAACCGCATCTTCAAGCAGCGCAATGTCGATATCGCCAAACTCTCGCGCGTAGATGCGGAAAGCTGGGGCATGTCGGGCGTGATGCTGCGCTCCACGGGCGCGGCATGGGATTTGCGCCGCGCGCAGCCGTATGAAGTTTATAGCGAACTGGATTTCCAGATTCCGGTGGGCAGGAACGGCGACAATTACGATCGCTATCTCATCCGCATGGAAGAAATGCGCCAGTCCGTGAACATCATGCGGCAGTGTATCTCAAAGATGCCGGAAGGTCCGGTGGTTTCGCAGGACCACAAATTTGTGCCGCCGCGCCGTGGCGAGATGAAACGCTCGATGGAAGCGCTCATCCATCACTTCAAGCTTTACACCGAAGGCTTCCACGTTCCGGCTGGCGAAGTTTACGCCTCCGTCGAAGCGCCCAAGGGTGAGTTCGGCGTCTATCTGGTGGCCGATGGAACCAACAAACCCTATCGCTGCAAAATCCGTGCGCCGTCCTATGCGCATCTCGCCGCGATGGATTTTCTCTGCCGAGGTCACATGGTCGCCGATGTGCCGTCTATCTTGGGCATGATCGATGTCGTGTTCGGGGAGGTGGACCGGTGAAGGAAGCTGTTAATTGCGTAGAGCATGGCGCATCCACTGAGGCGTTTGCGTGTGGGCACATCGTACGTTCGCTGCGAACGAATGAGCGCGTGGGCTTCTTCTATTCATCGCTCGATGCGACCGATGGGCCCTGCGCTTGGTGCAATAGCTGCGATGAAATGCTTGAAGCAAACGGTGGCGATTGGACAGAGGTTCTGGAAACTCGCGCCGATATAGGGCTGCTTTGTTATGAGTGCTTTGTGCGCGCCGCTCGATTGAACGGGGTGTTGCACTGATGTCCTTCCGCCGTCTTTCCGAAAATCAGCCCGCGAGTTTCGCCTTCAAAAGCGAATTCGAGCCGCGCATCGCGCGCGAGATCGCGAAATATCCTGAAGGGCGTCAGCGCAGTGCGGTGATTGCGCTGCTGTGGTTCGGGCAGGATCAGGAAGGCTGGGTGACCAAGCCGATGATTGAGGATGTCGCACGCCGTCTCGATATGCCGTCCATCCGCGTTCTGGAAGTCGCCACTTTCTACACCATGTTCAATCTGTCGCCGGTGGGCGAATTTCTGGTGCAGGTCTGCACCACCACGCCGTGCTGGCTGCGCGGCTCGGATGATGTCGTCGCCGCCTGCAAGAAACACATCGCGCCCACGCCGCAGACGATTTCCGCCGACGGAAAGTTTTCGTGGATGGAAGTGGAATGTCTAGGCGCCTGCGTGAATGCGCCGATGCTGCAGATCGGCAAGGATTTCTACGAAGATCTCGACGGCCCCACCACCGAGAAACTTCTCGAAGGCTTCCGCAGCGGCAAGCCGCCGGAACCCGGCCCGCAAAACTACGGCCGCAAATCGTCCGAACCCGAAGGCGGCGCGCAAACGCTGACAGACCCGAAGCTTTACGACGGTGGTTACAGCCACCCTGAACATTTCGGCGGTACCAAAGACGACGCCACACCCAAACCACCCGGAGCGGCCACCTAATGCTCGCGGATAAAGATCGCATCTTCACCAATCTCTACGGCTTCCAGGACTGGGGCCTGGAAGGCGCGCGCAAACGTGGCAACTGGGATGGCACAAAGCAGATCATCGAACGCGGCGTGGACGGCATCATCGATGAGATGAAAAAGTCCGGCCTGCGCGGGCGCGGCGGCGCGGGTTTCGCCACCGGCCTCAAATGGTCGTTCATGCCCAAGGAAGTGAAAGAGCGGCCGCATTATCTCGTCGTCAACGCGGATGAATCCGAACCCGGCACCTGCAAGGACCGGGACATCATGCGCAACGATCCACACACGCTGATCGAAGGCTGCCTGATCGCCAGCTTCGCGATGCGCGCGCACGCCTGCTACATTTATATCCGTGGCGAATTCATCCGCGAGCGCGAACGCCTGCAAGCCGCCATCGATCAGGCTTACGAAGCCAAGCTGATCGGCAAGAACAATATCAACGGCTGGGATTTCGATTGCTATGTGCATCACGGCGCCGGCGCCTATATCTGCGGCGAAGAAACAGCGCTGCTTGAAAGCCTTGAAGGCAAGAAGGGTCAGCCGCGCCTGAAGCCCCCGTTCCCGGCGAACGCCGGCGTGTGGGGTTGCCCGACGACCGTGAACAATGTCGAGACGATCGCGGCGGTGCCCACCATCCTGCGGCGCGGGCCGGCGTGGTTCGCAAGCCTCGGCCGCCCGAACAACACCGGCACCAAAGTCTTCTGCATTTCCGGCCATGTGAACAAGCCGTGCAATGTGGAAGAGGAGATGAGCATTCCGCTGAAGGAGCTGATCGAGCGCCATGCCGGCGGCGTGCGCGGCGGCTGGGACAATCTGATGGCGGTGATCCCTGGCGGTTCCTCCATGCCTGTCCTGTCCAAGGTGCAGGCCGACACGATGCTCATGGATTTCGATTCATTGTCCGCCGTGAAGTCCGGCCTCGGCACCGCCGCCGTGATCGTGATGGACAAATCGACCGACATCATCAAGGCGTTCGCGCGGCTGGCCTATTTCTACCGCCACGAAAGCTGCGGCCAGTGCACGCCCTGCCGCGAAGGCTGCGGCTGGATGTATCGCGTGCTGACCCGCATGCAGAAGGGCAACGCCAAGCTGGAAGAGATCGACCTGCTGTTCGAAGTGAGCAAGCAGATCGAAGGCCACACCATCTGCGCATTCGGCGAAGGCGCGTCGTGGCCGGTGCAGGGCTTCCTGCGCAACTTCCGCCGCGAAATCGAAAAGCGCATCGCCGAGCATCATGGCCGAGACAAGATGCCGATGCAGGAAGCGGCGGAGTAGGGCGATGGCATCGCGCAAACTCATCATCAAACCCTCGCTGTCATGGCCCGGCTTGACCGGGCCATCCATCGGCCGCGTGTCCACGCGGCAGTTGAGTCTTTCATCACCTGGGTGGCCCGCATTTGCGGGCCATGACACCGGGGAGGTGTGACGTGGCAACGCGAAAACTGATCATCAATGGAAAAGAGATAGAAGCCGACGACGGCATCACGCTGTTGCAGGCGTGCGAGCAGGCGGGGGCTGAGATTCCACGCTTCTGCTATCACGAGCGCCTTTCCGTCGCCGGCAACTGCCGCATGTGCCTTGTGGAATGGGTTGGCGCACCGAAGCCGCAAGCGTCGTGCGCGCTGCAAGTGAAAGACATCTTCCCCAACAAGGACGGCACGCCCGCCAAGATCAACACCAACTCCGCCGTCACCAAAAAGGCGCGTGACGGCGTGATGGAATTCCTGCTCATCAATCATCCGCTGGATTGCCCGATCTGCGATCAGGGCGGCGAATGCGATCTGCAGGATCAGGCGATGGGTTATGGCCGCGCCAATTTCCACCGCTTCGTGGAAAATAAGCGCGCGGTCGAAGACAAATACATGGGCCCGCTGATCAAGACGATCATGACCCGCTGCATCCAGTGCACGCGCTGTGTGCGCTTCGCCACCGAAGTGGCCGGCGTGCCGGACCTTGGCGCGACGGGCCGCGGCGAAGACATGGAGATCACGACCTATCTGGAAAAGGCGTTCGCGAGCGAGCTTTCCGGCAACGTGGTCGATCTGTGCCCGGTCGGCGCGCTCACCTCCAAGCCCTACGCGTTCAATGCGCGGCCGTGGGAATTGCGCAAGACCGAGTCCATCGACGTGATGGACGCGCAAGGCTGCAACATTCGCGTCGATGCGCGCGGCGCAGAAGTGCTGCGCGTGCTGCCGCGCCTGAACGAAGACGTGAATGAGGAATGGATCGGCGACAAAACGCGCCATGCCTGCGATGGTTTGCGCCGCCAGCGGCTGGACCGGCCTTACGTCCGCAAGAACGGCAAGCTGCAGCCCGTGTCATGGGCGGAAGCCTTCGCGGTGATCGCCGCGCGCATGAATGGCACGCAACCGGACCGCATGGCCGCCATTGTGGGCGATCTCGCCGCCGCCGAAGAGATCAAGGCGCTGAAGGATCTCATGAAGAGCTTCGGCGTGACCAATCTGGAATCGCGGCAGGATGGATCGAAGGTGGGCGGTGGCCCGCGGCAGGGATATATTTTCAACAGCGGCATCGCGGGCGTGGATTCCGCCGATGTGCTTTTGCTGATCGGCACGAATCCGCGCTGGGAAGCGCCGGTGCTGAACGCGCGCATCCGCAAAGGCTGGCTCAACAATTCGCTGCGCGTCGCCAACATCGGCGCGGCTTACGATCTCACCTATCCGGTGGAACAGTTGGGCGGCGCGGATGTGCTTTCCGGCATCGCGGATGGCAGCCATGCGTTTGCGAAAATCCTGAAAGACGCCAAGCGGCCGATGGTGATCGTTGGCCCCGGCGCGCTGGCGCGAGCCGATGGCGCGGCGATTTTGAATCTCGCCGCGAAACTCGCCGCCGACACCGGCATGATCGGGCCGGAAGGCGCGCCGTCCGAAGGCGGCTGGGTTGGTTTCAATGTGCTGCACACCGCCGCGTCTCGCGTGGCGGCGCTCGATCTGAATTTCCTGCCCGGAACCAACGGCCGCGACATGGCTGGCATTCTCGACGGAGCGTCCTCAGGTGGGATCGACTTTATATATCTGCTCGGCGCGGACGAGTTCGACACCGGCAAACTCGGCAAAGCCTTCGTGGTTTATCAGGGCACGCACGGCGATGCCGGCGCGCATCGCGCCGATGTGATCCTGCCGGGCGCGGCTTACACCGAGAAGGAAGGGCTTTACGCCAACTTCGAAGGCCGCGTGCAGCGCGCCGAACGCGCCATCTTCCCGCCGCGTGAATCCAAAGAAGACTGGGCCATCATCCGCGCGCTGTCCGATGTTGTGGGCAAGCGGTTGCCGTATGACGACCGCGAGGCGTTGCGCCGCGCCATCTATGCCGAAGCGCCGCATTTCCAGATCCGCAACACCGCGCCGCGCCACGAAGGCGCCGATCCGAAAATCTGGGGCAGCATCGGCCAAGCCGGCAACATCGACGGCAAAGCGCCGCTGGCATCGACCATCGCCGATTTCTACATGACCAATCCCATCGCGCGCGCCAGCCTGACGATGGCGGAATGCAGCAAGCTGTTTGCGGGCGGCCCGCAAGCCATGGCGGCGGAGTAGGCGATGTTCCTCACCAATTTCCTGCTGCATCAGGGTTTGCCTTACGGCTGGTCGTGGACGATCAGCAACGTCATCATCATTCTTGTCTTTCAGCTTATCCTTGCGCTCTCCGTCGCCGCCTTCATTCTGGCGGATCGCAAGATCTGGGCGGCGGTGCAGTTGCGCCGTGGCCCCAACGTGGTCGGCGCTTTCGGCCTGTTGCAGACCATCGCGGACGCGCTGAAATTTTTCTTCAAGGAAGTCATCATCCCGTCCGGCGCGAACAAGGTGTTGTTCATTCTGGGACCGCTGATCGCCTCCACGCTGGCCTTCGCCGCCTGGGCGGTGATCCCGGTGGATGCGGGCTGGGTCGTTTCCAACATCAATGTCGGCGTTCTTTATATCTTCGCCATCTCGTCGCTGGGCGTTTACGGCGTGATCGTTTCGGGCTGGGCGTCCAATTCCAAATACGCCTTCCTTTCCGCGCTGCGCGCCGCGGCACAAATGGTGTCTTACGAAGTCTCCATCGGCTTCGTCATTATCACCGTGCTGCTGTTTGCCGGCACGCTGAACCTTTCCGCCATCGTGGAAGCGCAACGGCAGGGCTGGTTCGCCTTCACCATGCTGTTTCCCATGTTCGTGGTGTTCTTCATTTCCTCGCTGGCGGAAACGCAGCGCCCGCCGTTCGATCTGCTGGAAGCGGAATCCGAATTGGTGGCCGGCTTCATGGTGGAATATTCCTCCACGCCGTTCCTGCTGTTCTTCCTGGGCGAATACATGAACATCATCCTGCTTTGCGGGCTGATGAGCGTGCTGTTCCTGGGCGGCTGGCTGCCGCTGTGGAATGTGTGGCCGCTCAACGTCATTCCCGGCGTGATCTGGTTCATCCTGAAAACCTGTTTCCTGTTCTTCATGGTGGCGATGGTGAAGGCGATTGTGCCGCGCTATCGCTATGACCAGCTCATGCGCTTGGGCTGGAAAGTGTTTCTGCCGCTCTCGCTGGTGTGGGTGGTGCTGACGGCCGTGTGGGTTGTCTTCGTACGGCACGGAGGACTGTGATGGCTTTTCTCGATCGCACCGCGCGCTCCATTTTCCTGTGGGATTTCGTTCGCGGCTTCTTCCTGGCGATGCGCTATTTCTTCGCGCCGAAAGCCACGTTGAATTATCCGTTTGAAAAAGGCCCGCTATCGCCACGCTTTCGCGGCGAACATGCGCTGCGCCGCTATGCCAACGGCGAGGAACGCTGCATCGCCTGCAAGCTGTGCGAAGCGATCTGTCCGGCGCAAGCCATCACCATCGAAGCCGAGCCGCGTGAAGACGGCAGCCGCCGCACCACGCGCTACGACATCGACATGGTGAAATGCATCTATTGCGGGTTGTGCCAGGAAGCATGCCCGGTGGACGCCATCGTGGAAGGCCCGAACTTCGAATTCGCCACCGAAACCCGCGAAGAACTTTATTACGACAAGGCGCGGCTGCTCGCGAATGGCGACCGCTGGGAGCGCGAGATCGCGCGCAATCTGGAACTGGACGCGCCGTATCGATGACGAAAACGCAGCACCACAAAACATCGTCATGGCCGGGCTTGACCCGGCCACCTAGTAGCGGCGCGTCTGCGCCGCGAGAAAGAGTCATTGGCGCGTGGACACGCGCTTGCTGGGTGGCCGGGTCAAGCCCGGCCATGACGGGGGTGTTGAGATGATCCTCACCGCCATCGCTTTCTACTTGTTCTCCGCCGTGCTGATTATTTCGGCGCTCATGGTGGTGGCGTCGCGCAACCCCGTGCATTCGGTGCTGTTCCTGATTTTGGCCTTCTTCAACGCCGCCGGGTTGTTCGTGCTGCTGGGCGCGGAATTTCTCGCGATGATTTTGGTCGTGGTCTATGTCGGCGCCGTCGCGGTGCTGTTCCTGTTCGTCGTGATGATGCTGGATATCGATTTCGCGGAACTGAAACGCGGCGCGCAGGATTATTTCCTGCTCGGCGCCGGTGTCGGCCTTCTGCTGCTGCTGGAACTGATCGGCATTGCCGTGATCTGGCATTTCGCGCCGGCATCGCACAGCGCGCTGGTCAGCGCCACGCCCGCGCACATGACCAACACCGAAGCGCTGGGCCATATTCTGTACACGGACTATGTCTATTATTTCGAGATCGCGGGCCTTGTGCTGCTGGTCGCCATGATCGGCGCCATCGTGCTCACGCTGCGCCACCGGCCCGGCGTGCGCCGCCAATCCATCCGCGCCCAGAACGCGCGCGATCCAGCTGAGGCCATGCACCTTGTCGATGTGAAGCCGGGGCAGGGGGTCTGATATGGAAATCGGATTGGGCAATTACCTTGTCGTCGCGGCCATCGTCTTCACCATCGGCGTGTTCGGCATCTTTCTGAACCGCAAGAACGTGATCGTCATATTGATGTCGATCGAACTGCTGCTGCTGGCGGTGAACATCAACTTTGTGGCCTTCTCGTCGTATCTCGGCGATCTGGTGGGGCAGGTGTTCGCGCTGTTCGTTCTCACCGTGGCCGCCGCCGAAGCCGCCATCGGCCTTGCCATTCTGGTGATCTATTTCCGCAATCGCGGCACCATCGCGGTTGAAGACGTTAATGTGATGAAGGGCTGAAGCGGAATGTATCTGGCCATCGTCTTCCTTCCGCTTCTGGGCGCTGCCATCGCCGGGCTGTTCGGCCGTGTCATCGGCGCGCGCGCCGGCGAAGTCGTCACCACCACGTTCCTATTCGTGTCCGCCGCACTCTCCTGTTACGCCTTTTACGATGTGGCGATGATGGGCCATTCCCAGATCGTGCATCTGGCGCAATGGGTCACCTCGGGCGATTTCGAAGCGGACTGGACGATCCGGGTGGATTCGCTCACCGCTGTGATGCTGGTCGTCGTCACCGGCGTCTCCTCGCTCGTGCATCTGTATTCCGTCGGTTACATGCACGAAGACCCAAGCCGCCCGCGCTTCTTCGCTTACCTTTCGCTGTTCACCTTCATGATGCTCATGCTGGTGACGGCCAACAACTTCCTGCAGATGTTCTTCGGCTGGGAAGGCGTGGGGCTGGCCTCTTACCTGCTCATCGGTTTCTGGTATGAACGGCCAAGTGCTGTTGCCGCCGCCATCAAGGCCTTCGTCGTCAACCGCATCGGCGATTTCGGTTTCGCGCTGGGCATCTTCGGCGTCTTCTATATTTTCCACACGCTCGATTTCGACACGGTGTTTGCCGCCGCACCCGCGATGGTGGGCCACACCTTCCTGTTTGGAAGCTGGCATGTCGATGTGCTGACAACGCTGTGCCTGCTGCTGTTCGTGGGCGCGATGGGCAAGTCGGCGCAGTTCCTGCTCCACACCTGGTTGCCGGATGCGATGGAAGGCCCAACGCCGGTCTCCGCGCTGATCCATGCCGCCACCATGGTCACCGCCGGCGTGTTCTTGGTCTGCCGCTGTTCGCCGCTGTTCGAACATGCACCCGACGCGCTGGCCTTCGTCACCTTCATTGGCGCCACCACGGCGTTCTTCGCCGCGTCCGTCGGCCTGTTCCAGAACGACATCAAGCGCGTGATCGCTTACTCCACCTGTTCGCAGCTTGGTTACATGTTCGCCGCCGCCGGAGTCTCCGCTTACGGCAACGCCATGTTCCATCTTTTCACGCACGCCTTCTTCAAGGCGCTGCTGTTCTTAAGCGCGGGTGCCGTGATCCATTCGATGCACCACGAACAAGACATGCGGAAGATGGGCGGGCTGGCCAAATACATTCCCTTCACCTGGGCAATGATGCTGATCGGCAATCTGGCGCTGACCGGCGTGGGCATTCCGGTGCTGGGCATCGGCACCGCCGGTTTCTATTCCAAGGACGGCATCATCAACGCCACGTTCCTTTCGGGCACCGGCATCGGCACCTATGCCTTCATCCTCACGCTGGTCGCGGCGGGGATGACGTCGTTCTATTCCTGGCGTCAGTTCCTTATGACGTTCCACGGCCCCTATCGCGGCGCGCAGAAGCAAAACCTCACGCATGCCGATGCGGATTCCCACGCGCATGACGAGCCGGGAAGCGATCACCACGCCGTCAATCTGTCGGAAGTCCATGAATCACCGCTGACCATGCTGATCCCGCTGGGCGTGTTGGCGGTCGGCGCGCTGCTGGCCGGCGCGATCTTCGACAATATGTTTGTCGGCGGCGCATCCACCGGCTTCTGGCACAGTTCGCTCGCGTCCATCGCCGGCCATCACGGCGCGGATGTCGAAGTGCCGCTGTGGGTGGAGCTTGCGCCGATCATTCTCACCATCTTCGGCTTCGGCGTCGCCTATTACTATTATGTGCTGCACCCCGAAATTCCGCCCAAGCTCGCGGCGCGCGGCGGCATGCTCTACAAATTCCTCTATAACAAATGGTATTTCGACGAGCTTTACGATCTTATCTTCGTGCGTCCAACATTCTGGATCGGCCGCACGCTGTGGAAGATCGGCGACGGCAAGATCATTGACGGGCTTGGCCCTGACGGCATCGCCGCCCGCGTGCTGGATGCCACGCGCGGCGCGGTAAAGCTGCAATCCGGTTACGTCTATCAATATGCCTTCGTCATGCTGATCGGCGTGGTGGCGCTGATCACATGGTTCATGGTCGCGGGGGTGACGCCATGAACAACCTCCCGATCCTGTCCATCGTCACCTTCCTGCCGCTGGTGGGCGCGCTGTTCATCATGCTCACGCGCGGCGATCAGGCCGCGATGGCGCGCAATGCCCGCTGGGTGGCGCTGATCACCACGCTCGCCGATCTCGCCATCGCCATCTACATCTGGGTGAAGTTCGACGGTTCGTCGTCCGCCTTCCAGTTCGTCGAAAAAGCACAATGGCTGGGTGGGGGCATCACCTATCACATGGGCATTGACGGCATATCCATGCTGTTCATCGTTCTCACCGCCGGGCTGATGCCGTTCTGCATTCTGGCAAGCTGGAAATCCATCGAAGAGCGCGTGCCGGAATATATGATCGCGTTCCTCGCGCTGCAGACGCTGATGATCGGCGTGTTCTGCGCGCTGGATCTGGTGCTGTTTTACCTGTTCTTCGAAGGCGGCCTGATCCCGATGTTCCTCATCATCGGCGTGTGGGGCGGCAAGCGGCGCGTTTATGCCAGCTTCAAGTTCTTCCTTTATACGCTGCTGGGTTCGGTGCTGATGCTGCTGGCGATCCTCGCCATGTATTTCACCGCCCACACCACCGACATTCCCACGCTGCTCGACTTCCATTTCGATCCGTGGGTGCAGCGTTTTCTGTGGCTGGCCTTCTTCGCCAGCTTCGCGGTGAAAATGCCGATGTGGCCGGTGCATACATGGCTGCCCGATGCGCACGTCGAAGCGCCCACCGCCGGTTCGGTGATCCTCGCCGGCGTGCTGCTGAAGATGGGCGGTTACGGTTTCCTGCGCTTCTCGCTGCCGATGTTCCCGGAAGCCTCGCTCTATTTCACGCCGCTGGTGTTCACGCTCTCGGTCGTCGCCATCATCTACACCTCGTTCGTGGCGCTGGCGCAGGAAGACATCAAGAAGCTCATCGCCTATTCGTCGGTCGCCCACATGGGCTTCGTCACGATGGGCCTGTTCACGCTTACGCAGCAGGGGCTGGACGGCGGCATCTTCCAGATGCTTAGCCACGGCGTCGTTTCCGGCGCGCTCTTCCTTTGCGTCGGCGTGATCTACGACCGTATGCACACGCGTGAGATCGCTGCCTATGGCGGGCTGGTCGCGCGCATGCCGATCTATGCCGCCTGCTTCATGGTGTTCTCGCTGGCCAACGTCGGCCTGCCGGGCACCGGCGGCTTCGTGGGCGAATTCCTCACCATGCTGGGCGCCTTCCGCGTCAACACCTGGGTGGCGATCTTCTCCGCCACCGGCGTCATCCTGTCGGCGGCTTATATGCTTTATCTCTATGGCCGCGTGATCTTCGGCAAGCTGGTCAAGCCCAGCCTGATGGCGATCAAGGATCTGTCGGCGCGCGAAATCGCCATCCTTGCGCCGTTGGTTGTGGCCACCATTGTCATGGGCATCTATCCCAACTTCATCTTCCGCGAGACGAGCGTCTCGGTTGCGCACCTGTTGCAACAGAACAAGATGGCGCTGGCGCGTGATCATGCGCCGAAACTGGCCGACCGCGCCGCAAAGCCGGAGGCCGCGCGATGAACCTTTCCCACGACATCACCGTGATGCTGCCGGAATTGGTGATCGCCATCGGCGCGCTGGTGTTGCTGATGGTTGGCGCCTTCGCCGGCAACAAGTGGCAAAGCGTTCTGTCGTCGCTGTCGCTTCTGGTCATGGCGGGGGCGGGATGGTTCGTCGTCACCGGCATGCAGGGCTCCGCGTTTTCCGGTGCGTTCCGGGCGGATGATTTCGCGCGCTTCCTCAACATCCTCGTTCTCATCGGCGGCGCTGGCACGCTGGTCATGGCGCAGCCCTATCTGCAGAACGAGCGCATCGCCAATTTCGAATTCCCCATTCTCATCCTGCTGGCCACGCTGGGTATGATGCTGATGGTGTCGGCGGCGGGCTTCATCGCGCTCTATATGGGGCTGGAGTTGCAAAGCCTTGCGCTCTATGTGCTGGCCGCGTTCCACCGCGACAACGAGCGTTCCACCGAAGCGGGCCTGAAGTATTTCGTTCTCGGCGCGCTCTCGTCCGGCATGCTGCTCTACGGCATTTCGCTAATCTATGGCTTCACCGGCACCGTCACGTTCGATGGCGTTGCTGCCGTCATCCACACCTCCGGCGTCAACATCGGCCTCATCTTCGGCATCGTGTTCCTGATCACCGGCTTGGCCTTCAAGGTGTCCGCCGTGCCGTTCCATATGTGGTCGCCGGATGTTTATGAAGGCGCGCCCACGCCCGTCACCGCTTTCTTCACCACCGCGCCGAAGGTGGCCGCGATGGGCCTGTTCGTGCGCGCGCTGATCCAGCCGTTCCCGGATGCGCTGCACCAGTGGCAGCAGGTGATCGTCGTCATCTCCGCGCTGTCCATGATTTTGGGTGCCGTCGCCGCCATCGGCCAGACCAACATCAAGCGCCTGATGGCCTACAGCTCCATCGGCCATGCCGGTTTTATCCTGCTGGGCCTCGCCGCCGGAACGCCCATGGGCATCGAAAGCGTACTGATCTATCTCACCATCTATCTCGTCACCGGGCTTGGCACTTTCGCCTGCATCCTGGCGATGCGCCGCGACGGCGAGAACGTGGAAACCATCAACGATCTCGCGGGCCTTTCGCGCACGCGGCCGCGCATGGCGTTTATCTTCGCGGCGCTGATGTTCAGCCTCGCGGGCATTCCACCAGTCGCCGGCTTCTTCGCGAAGTTCTATGTCTTCCTCGCGGCCATCGAAGCGCATCTCTATGTGCTGTCGGTGATCGGCGTGCTGGCGAGCGTGGTGGGCGCTTATTATTACCTGCGCATCGTGAAGATCATGTATTTCGACGAACCCGCGCCCGCTTTCGAGCGCGAGATCGGTCCGCGCCTTTCCGGCGTCATGGCGCTGTCCGGCGCCTTCACCATTCTCTTCGTGCTGGGCGCCGCGCCATTGGTGACGGCGGCAACCACAGCGGCGCAGGCGCTTTTTAAGTGACCCCGCAAAAAGCATGGCCGGATGGCTATGCGCGCCTGCACTTTGAAAGCATCGGATCGACCAACGATGAAGCGCGCGCGCTCGCTGCTTCGAACCAGCAAGGCGCGGTGTGGATTTATGCCGACAAACAAACCGCGGCGCGGGGCAGGCGCGGGCGCGCGTGGGAATCGCCCACCGGAAACCTCAGTGCCACGCTGCTGATCGATCCCGGCAAGTCCGCGCGCGAATGCGCCCAGCTTTCGTTCGTGGCGGCGCTGGCCGCGCATGAAACCATCGCGCACTATCTGCCGAACGGCGACGTGCGCGTGAAATGGCCCAACGACATTCTGGCGAACGGCAAGAAGCTCGTCGGCATCCTTCTGGAATCCGCTTCCACCGGCAACGAGCCGCCAAGCTGGCTTGCCATCGGCATCGGCATGAACCTGGCGCACTTCCCGCCCGATACCGAAACGCCCGCCACCTCACTGGCGGCGGAGGGTGTGCCTGCGCCCACCAATCACGACGCCATCGCCCGCCTCGCGAGCGCCTTCGCGAAATGGTATGACATCTGGCAGGCGCAAGGTTTCGCACCGATCCGCGATGCCTGGCTCGCGCGCGCGATGGGGCTTGGCATGCGTGTCCGCGCCCGCCTGCAGAACGAGGAGACTTCCGGCGTGTTCGAAGGCATCGATGAAACCGGCGCATTGCTGCTGCGCGAAGGCGTGGGCCGCACCCGCGTCATCGCCGCCGGCGACGTGTTCTTTTAGGCGCCCCCATGCTCCTCGCCATAGACGCCGGCAACACCAACATCGTCTTCGCCGTTCATGACGGCAAAGAAGTGCGCGCGGAATGGCGCGCCGTCACCGCTGTCACCCGCACGGCGGATGAATATGCGGTTTTGCTAGGTCCGCTGCTGGCGTTGCAGAGCTTGAGCTTCGCCGATCTCGACAGCGCCATCATCGCCACCGTGGTTCCCGCCGCGCTGTTCGACCTGCGCCTGTTCTGCCGCCGCTATCTCAACTGCGATGCGCTGGTGGTGGGCGATCCCAATGTCGAACTCGGCATTAAGGTGCTGACCGACCGCCCCGCGTCGGTGGGCGCCGACCGCCTCGTCAACGCCGTCGCCGCGCATGAGCGCTACAAAGGCGCGCTGATCGTGGTCGATTTCGGAACCGCCACCACCTTCGACATCATCGCCGAGAACGGCGATTACGAAGGCGGCGTTATCGCGCCCGGCGTGAACGTATCCGCCGAAGCCTTGCACCAGGCCGCCGCCATGCTGCCGCGCGTGGCCGTGCAGCGCACGCAGAACGTCATCGGCAAGGATACCGTTCCGGCCATGCAGTCGGGCCTGTTCTGGGGTTACATCGGCCTGATTGAAGGGCTGATCGCGCGCATCAAGGAAGAATACGGCAAGCCCATGACGGTTATCGGAACCGGCGGCCTCGCCAATCCGTTTCATCGCCAGACCAACGCGATCGATCACCTCGATCCCGATCTCACCATTCGCGGACTCATCATGATCAACGCGCGCAACGCCGGAAAGCGCAAAGCCTGAATGGCGCAGCGCGGCGACGAACTCGTGCTTCTGCCGCTTGGCGGCGCGGGCGAGATCGGCATGAACTTCAACGCTTACGGCTTCGGGCCGCCGGATGATCGCAAGTGGCTGATCGTGGATTGC
>DATAUZ010000014.1:0-5601 GCA_036267995.1 Rhizomicrobium sp. | reverse complement strand
CACCATGGTCGTGCATCGCGCCGACTTGTTCGGCCTGTCGCAGCTCTATCAGCTCCGTGGACGCATCGGCCGTTCCAAGCAGCGTGCCTACGCTTATCTCACCACGCCGGCGGACAAGAAACTTACCGAGACGGCGGATCGCCGGCTGCAGGTGCTGCAATCGCTCGACCAGCTTGGCGCCGGTTTCAGCGTGGCGAGCCACGACATGGACATTCGCGGCGCGGGCAACCTGCTCGGCGAAGAGCAATCGGGTCATGTCCGCGAAGTGGGAATCGAGCTTTACCAGGAGATGCTGGAAGAAGCGGTGTCGCAGCTTCGCGCGGGCGGCGATGGCGGCGACATCCAGGATCAATGGTCGCCCACCATCAATATCGGCGCTTCGGTGCTGATTCCCGAAAGCTATGTCAGCGATCTCAATGTCCGCATGGCGCTCTATCGCAGGCTCGCGACACTGGAGGACAAGATGGAGATCGAACGCTTCGCCGCCGAACTCATCGACCGTTTCGGCAAGCTGCCGGACGAGGTGAAGCACCTTCTGGAAATCGTCGCCATCAAGCGGCTGTGCCGCATCGCGCTGGTGGAGAAGATCGACGCCGGCCCGAAAGGCGCCACGCTATCTTTCCGCAACGCCATGTTCCCCAACCCCGCCGGCCTCATTCGCCTGATCACGCAGCACGCGCAAACCATGAAAGTGCGCCCCGATCAGAAGGTCGTCATCGCGCGCGACTGGCCCGAACCGGAAGACCGCTTGAAGGGAACGCAAGCGCTGCTCACCCAACTCGCCAAACTCGCGGAAGCGGCGTAGCGGCGATTAAGGATATCTATTGCCGGACGCTTCGCTGACCACTGTCAGCAATTGCCGTGCAAGCAGATTTTCGAGCAGCGATTCCATTTCACTCAAATCTGGCGCCCCGGCGCTCGATAGCGCGTCCGCCTTTTCCAGCGCCTTGTAATACGGCTCACGCTTTTCCGTGATCATCTCTGGAATTGTCGGATTTCCGGGAATCTTGAAATTCAGCCGTAGCGATAAAATCAGGTAGGAAACGGCCCGTGCAGTTCTGCCATTGCCATCCGTGAAGGCATGAATCCAGTTCATCCGCCACATCACATACGCCGCCAAATGAGCGGCGCGTTTGGCTTCCCAGTTTTCGTTGACGTAATCGCACATTTGTTCGACCAACTCTGGTACGAGATGTGCGCCTGGTGGTTGATGTTTGCTACCCTGAATCTCTATGGCACCGGGCCGCCAGTTTCCCGCGAATGCATCCAGCCCGTCGATTGCCAGACGGTTCAATTCCAGAATCGATGACGGGCGGAGACGGAATTTTTGCTGTTTTTCCGAAGTCCAGTATTCAATCATTTCCTCAAGGCGCTTGGCTTGAACGAGAGCGTTAGCCGCTTCTCGTTCCGCACGCTCTTCTTCGGATAGAATGACCTTTGGCGCTTCGGCTTTGCTGTGACGAACGCGATTGTCAGAATCCTCGCTCATTTACCTTTTTCGAGCTTCTCCGCCTCGCGATCAACCATTTCCTTTGTAATTTTTGGATTTTCAAAGGCTGCGTTCCCATAAGCGAAACTCCTGCGCTGCGCTTCGCTTTCGGTCGGCGTCATTTTTACAGCGCGCGCCAGTTCGATCAGTTTGTCCAACTCAGCCATAATGTCATACCCGCTTGCCGGAATTGATATAGAATCAAAAAGATAACCAATCGCGGGGATGATTTAAACACGGATTTTTGTGCCATTTTTTGTAATATTTCCGCGCGCCCCGGGGGGATTTCCCTGCCGGATTTGGGGATCGGTCCCGACATCGCCGCATTTCCTACCTAGGCTGTTCAACAAGCCTGCGGCCGTGAACGGCCGTTCTCGCGGGGAGTTTTTCATGCCGATATTGCCGGCTCTGGGTTGGTACTGGCTCGTGGTGCCGCTGATCGTGGCGTTGCTGGGTCTGCTGCTTGTGTTCGGCGGTTTCGGGCATCTGTTTCGCGGCCATCCCGCGCGTGGCGGCGGGCGTTTGCTGATCGGCGTGCCGGCGATGGCGTTCGGTCTCGCGCTCAGCCTTGTCGCGCTCAACATGCAAAGCTTTTCGCGCCTCACATACGAAGGCAACGTCGCCGAAGTGTATGTGAAAGCGCTCGATCCGGCGCAGAGCCTTTACGCCGTCACGATCAAGCGGCTGGATGGCGTGAATCTCACGCAGACCTGCAAGCTGCAGGGCGACGAATGGGAAATGGGCGCGCGCGTGCAGAAGTGGAAACCGTGGGCCAACACGCTGGGTCTCGACGCCACCTACACGCTCGATCAGATCAACAACAAATATTTCACCGCCGAGCGCGGCAACGGCCACATGATTACCTCGTGCGACCTCAAAGGTCCGCCGCCGCTCGTCAACCAGTATGTGCCGAAGTCTTGGCTGTTCTGGCTGTTCGACAAATCCTACACCGAAGACCGCCGCTTCGGCTCCGCTGCCTACATGCCGCTGGCCGATGGCGCGGAATATCGCGTGGTGATGACGCAATCGGGCCTGAATGCCGACGCCATCAACGCCGCCGCCCGCACCGCCAACAACGCGCGGCAGTAACCCCCCCTCATCCGTCATGGCCGGGCTTGACCCGGCCACCCAGCCGGCGCGCGTCTGCGCGGCGAAAAGAGTCACTTGCGCTCGCAGACGCTCGCGCGCTGGGTGGCCGCCTCAGGGGCGGCCATGACGGATGTTTTTACTGAACCGCTTCGGGCGCGTAGGCCATAACCGTTTCCGAACCCGCCTGTATACGCTCAAACAGCATCGGGCATTCCGGCAGCAGGCGTTCCATCCAGTAGCGGCCGGCGTTCAGCTTGGCTTCGTAGAACGCTTTGTTGCCGGCGCCCGCCGCAAGTTTCTCCTGCGAGAGTTTCGCCATGCGCGCCCACATCCAGCCCGTCACCACAATGCCCATCATGCGCAGGTAATCCACCGCCGCCGCACCGGCATCATTGGGGTTCTGCATACCGTGTTGCGCCAGCCATAGCGTTGCCTGCTGCAACGTATCCAGCCCGCGCTTCACCGGCTTCACATACGCGGCAAGTTTTTCATCCTTCTCGTTCTCGCCGATCCATCCGCTGATCAGCCCGAACAATGCCATCGGCGCAGCACCGCCCTTGCGGCCCAGCTTGCGGCCCACAAGGTCCATCGCCTGCACGCCGTTGGCGCCTTCGTAGGTCTGATTGATGCGCGCATCGCGCACGAACTGTTCCACGCCGTTGTCGCGGATATAGCCGTGGCCGCCATAGCATTGCATCGCCATATTGGCGGCTTCGAAACCCATGTCAGTGAAGAAGGCCTTGATCACCGGCGTCATCAGGTCGGAAAGCAAACCCGCTGTCTCCGCTTCGGGCCGCTTGGATTCGGCGATCGCCATGTTCAGCGTCGTCCACACAACCACCGCGCGCGCGCCTTCCACAAATGATTTGCAATGCAGAAGCATGCGCCGCACATCAGGATGCACAATTTCCAGATCGGCCGGTTGATCGGGCTCCTTCGGCCCGGTCAACGCATGGCCCACGCGGCGCGTTAGCGCGTAATCGAGTCCGTTCTGGTAAGCCACTTCGCCCACGCCGATGCCTTGCACGCCCACGCCAAGGCGGGCGCCGTTCATCATGCCGAACATGCCTTTCATGCCGGCCGAGGCATGGCGCTTTTCGCCAGGCTTGGGCGGCGTGGGCTTGGGGCCGAGACGCCACGCAATCGCATCGTCGAAATTCAGCACGCAGGTGGCGTTGCCCTTGATGCCCATCTTCTTTTCGATAGCGCCGGTGGAAACGCCGTTGCGCGCGCCAACCTTGCCGTCTTCGCTCACCAGATATTTCGGCACCATGAAAAAGTTCACGGTGGAAAGATCGTCGTGGATCTGCCCGTTCTCATCCGGAATTTTCGCAATCACCATATGGACGATGTTGTCGGTCAGATCATGATCGCCGCCGGAAATGAAAATCTTGGTGCCGTTCATCTTGTAAGTGCCGTCGGGCTGTTCCACCGCGCGCGTTTTCATCAGCCGCAAATCGGTGCCGCAGCCCGGTTCCGTCAGGCACATGGTGCCGGTCCATTCGCCGCTCACCATGCGCTTGGCGATATGCTCTTTCATCCAGGGCAGGCCGGTTGCAATCAGCGCCGAATAGGCCGCGGTCGAAAGGCCGGGATACATCGCGAACGCCTGGTTGGAGGCCGTGCCCATTTCCGCCATCGCCATGGTGATGATGTTGGGCATGCCGCTGCCGCCGAATTCCACCGGGGCGCCAAGCCCGCTCCAACCGGCATCGGCATACGCTTTGTAGGCTTCCTTGAATCCCTTGGGCGTGCGCACCACGCCGTTTTCAAAGTGGCAGCCTTCCTCATCGCCCGATTGATTGATGGGATGCAGCACCTCCTCGCAGAACTTGCCGGCGTTGGAGAGCACGTCGTCGATCAGATCCGGTGTCAGGTCTTCAAACTCCGGCAGGTCGCGATGTTTCTCGACCTCCAGAAGCTCGTGCATCAGGAATTTGAAATCCTCGATCGGCGCGCGGTAGATCGGCATGTGCGAACAGCCCTTTGAAGCCCGCACGAAGGTATAGGCGGCACAAGCAAAAAGAAAACGCGGGTGACTTTGGTGGTCTGGTACAGACTGCTCTGTCGCTGCCGTTTCTGACGGGGAATACAACAGCGGCTTGTGCGGGCTTTGTTGTGAAGCCGATCGTGCAGAGCGCAAATCGCTCTTCGGCGGCGCTCCATCAAGGGACTGGAAACGGACAGCGTTATTTGGGGGATGGCTTCCTGTTTCGGCTGGTCATCAAGCCGCAACGGAATAAGCCTGCGCGAATGACTATTGCGACGAATCTGGCAAAAGACGCCTGACTCCGTGGAATATGGCGTTGAATCAATGGCCTGAATGCTCCTTGCCGCTGAAACCCTGCGTTCGGCGAGAGTTCTTCATTTCGCATCCCCTTGAAATGTCTCTGGAATCTTCTTTGCAGGGTTGCACGGAAAATGTGAGAGATTTCCGCGAATTGTGCTATTTTGACACGCTGCGGTTGTTCCGCGGGTTGGGTCATTTCGCAAAAATTATAAAGGCGATCGCGCCGCCGTTTGGCTGGGGATTGCCGCTGGCCGTCGAAGGCCGGAAGACGTGGGTTGGGGAATATTATGGCGACCTCGCATTCGGGGCATTTCGCCGTTATGGGCGATCGGCGCGTCAGCGGCTCATTTGAGTCGCGAAAGGTCATGTCGTTTCGGCTTGGCCGCGTCCGCCAATTACAGCCCCGCACAGCGCCCGAAGCAGGGCAAACCTTGTTCATCCTGCGTTCAGCCGCGCCCGCTCCATCCTCTGCCCGGGACCAGGATTCTTGCGAATCTTGCGGTCAATTACTGAGGGCGTGGGCATGAGACAGGGCACATCGGGACATCTGCACAGCCTTCTTTTGGCGACGAGCTGCCTTGTCGCGTCGGGGTTATGCGTTTCGGTGGCGCAGGCGGGCGGACCTTCGGGGGGCTCGGTGGTTGTGGGTTCGGCCACCATCACCAATCCCAATGCGAACCGGACGGTGGTCAGGCAATCCAGCGACCGCGCGCTGATCAACTGGGACAGCTTT
>DATAUZ010000013.1:0-1773 GCA_036267995.1 Rhizomicrobium sp. | reverse complement strand
CGGCGTCTATTCGGTGTTCGATCTGGGATTATCGACGGGTGGCCCGCCGATGTTCTGGTCATACTTCCTAGCGGGCGCGGGACAATTTCTTGTTTGCCTCATCTTCAGCGAAGTGGTTTCGCAATTTCCGATTTCCGGCGGGCTTTATCCCTGGGCTCGGCGTCTCGTCGGCAAGAAGTGGGCTTGGATGGCTGGATGGGTTTATGGCTGGGCGCTGTTCACGACGATTGCGGCAGTGGCGGTTGGCGCGGGACCGTTTCTCGCAACGCTGCTCGGTTTCAACGGCACGCCGCTGATCACGACGGTAATTGCATTGGCGCTGGTGTTGCTCTCCACGCTGGTCAATCTCGCGGGCACAAAGATTCTCGCCCGCGTCGCGATGTTTGGATTCATCTGCGAAATCCTGGGCGCGATTGTTGTTGGCGGATATTTGCTGGCGTTCCATCGCCATCAACCACTGAGTGTTGTCACCGACACATTCAACATCGGCACGCCGGGCGCATATTGGCCGTTCTTCCTGGCGGCGGCGGTGACGGGGTTGTTCACCTGTTACGGCTTTGAAGCGTGTGGCGACGTGGCAGAGGAAACGCCGAACCCCGGCATCGCTATTCCGCGCGCGATGCGCATGACGATCTACGTTGGCATGATTGCGGCCGCGTTCGTCTGCCTCGCGCTCATTCTCGCGCAGCCGGATATTGCTGCTGTCATTGCAGGCAAGAACACGACACCGGTGGAGACGGTGTTGCTCACCGTGTTTGGACCGCTAGGCGCGAAACTTGTCGTCGCGGTCGTGATGGTCTCGTTTATGTCTTGCATCTTGTCGTTACAGGCCGCGACCAGCCGCCTCGTCTTCGCCTATGCCCGCGATAAGATGATTGTTGGCAGCGACTATTTCTCGACCGTTTCGCCGCATACGCATGTGCCGGTGCGCGCGCTGGTGCTGTCGGGCATCGTGGCGGCGGCCATCGTTTGCCTCGGCTATTTCTTCGCGAACGCTATCGCGACCATCGTGAACTCCGCGATCATCGGCATCTATGTCGCATTCCAGATGATCGTGCTCGGCGCGCTCGCGGCGCGCTTTCGCGGATGGAAACCGGGGGGCCAATTCAAGCTTGGTGGATGGGGTGTGCCGGTGAACATCGTCGCGCTGGCGTATGGCGTCGGTGCAATCGTCGATATGGCATGGCCGCGCACGCCGGCATCGCCGTGGTACATCAACTGCGCGATGAGCGTGACGTGGCTCTTCATTATCGGCCTCGGCGCGCTCTACATGCTGGCCGCGCGGCCTTACGATCACGGCGCGGCGCCTGCCGGCGATGCGTGGAAGCTCGCGAAACTTTGAAGGAGAGGCCGATGAAAACGCTTTTGATTGGAACTGTATTGCTTGCCGCAACGCCAGCGTTTGCAGCGGGGTCCCTTTACGTGATCGAACACGCCGTAACCGACGCGACGGCGCCCATCGGCAAGGCGAAAGACAATCGTGGTGATGTGCTCACCTTCGCCAATCCGCTTTTCGATGCTGCTAACAAAAAGCAGGTGGGCAGCGACAATGGCTTTTGTATCCGCACAGTTGTGGGAAAAGCTTTTGCCTGCTCATGGACCACGACACTGAACGACGGGCAGATCATGGTCGAAGGACCATTTGCAGACACCGGCGATACCACGCTCGCAGTGGTCGGCGGTACGGGCAAATACACAGGTGCGAAGGGCGCGATGCTCCTGCACGCGCGCGATGCCAAAGGTTCGCAATATGATTTCAAATTCTCATTGACC
>DATAUZ010000012.1:0-14914 GCA_036267995.1 Rhizomicrobium sp. | reverse complement strand
AACCCGAAGGCCTTCATCACTCACGCGGCATCGCTGGATCAGAGTTTCCTCCATTGTCCAAGATTCCCCACTGCTGCCTCCCGTAGGAGTCTGGGCCGTGTCTCAGTCCCAGTGTGGCTGGTCGTTCTCTCAAACCAGCTAAGGATCGTCGCCTTGGTGAGCCGTTACCTCACCAACAAGCTAATCCTACGCGGGCCAATCTTTCGGCGATAAATCTTTCCCGTTACCGGCGCATACGGCATTAGCTGCAGTTTCCCGCAGTTGTTCCGTACCGAAAGGCATGTTCCCACGTGTTACTCACCCGTCCGCCGCTCCCATTGCTGGGCGCTCGACTTGCATGTGTTAGGCGTGCCGCCAGCGTTCGTTCTGAGCCAGGATCAAACTCTCAAGTTATGATCCTGAACCATCGCGACGCACTTGCGTTGTTCGCAAAACTATTCATTTGACGAGGTTTGACGCCTCGGTTCCCGTCAAGGTTCCGAAACATCGAACATCATTTCATGTGTTGTCTTGCAGAAGAACGCGAGCGTTCGGATGGCTCGATTTATTCACCCATGAACTTGCGTTCACGAGCAAGCGATCAAGCCGCCGCCCACGTTCCCCTTCCTTAAATCACAATGTCAAACAGCGCCGCCTGAGGCGAAATTTCGTTCTGCCAGAGCCGGAACACCGCCCCCAAGGCCGAAGCCCGCGAAGCAGCGTGGGCGCGGGTTATAGGGGGGTCATTTACCCCCGTCAACCGCCAAAATGCTGGAAAACGCGGAAATTTTGCCGGGCCTGTGGATAGGCTTTCAGCCCAGGTTCTGCGCCCCCAGAAGAAGCCCTTCCGGGTTCTTCAGGCGCTAGGGATAGATAGGGACGCGAGGCCCGATATCAAGGCATTTGGCGCGAAAAAGGCCGGCTTTAACAGCCGGCCTTTTTCAGAACGGGCGCGAGAAATCCTTACGGTTCATCGCTTTCCCAAGTAGCGCCTGGGTGATTCCAGAGCTGGTCGTAGCTCAGATCCGTAAACAGGATGCGGTTGTGCGCATCGTATTTGAAATGGCTTGGGGGCACCCAAACCGAGTGATCTGGATCGAGCGCCACCTCGATACGGCGCGGCACCCCGCCGACATCGAGATCGACGTTGCGGACTTTTCCGACCCAGCGGCCGTCCGGACCTTCGATCGGAAGCTGCGCAAGCTGATGCGTGGGATCTTCGATGCGGCCCAGCGTCCAGAGCTTGCCGGAATATTCATACGCCGGAGCGTGCGGATAGGAGGCGCGTTCGTAACCGGAAGGCGGCGGCGGAGGATTGTCGCCATATTGCGCCTGATACTGCGCGCTTTGCTGTTGGTACTGCATCTGCTGCTGGTGATTGATCTGCAGTTGCCGATTGTATTCATCCTGTTGTGCGGACGGCGGCGGTGAATTGTCATAACCCTGATCCGGCGCGCCCTGGCCATTCAATTGCTGCGGCGAAGCATCCGCACCGTTCGCATTCTGCGCGTTCAGCTGCTGCGTCTGCGCCTGTTCGGCGGGCGAAGAATATTGCGAGGGATCGGTCTGCTGCGCCCAAGCGCCATTCGCACCAACGCAAAGCGCAAGTGTGGCGGCAGAAGCCAGCGCAAAAGTTTTGAGCGTCATGTTCGTTCTCCTTGATGCGGCTTATCCGGCGCGCAAAGCGCATCGCCGGTGCCGCAAAGAAAACGCGAGCGCTGAAAAGTTGTTCCGCTTTGAATGATGCCGCCAGCAAGCGCCGCGAAAACGAACAGAGACCGGCGCACAAACGCCGGTCTCCGCTATTTCGCTTAAACGCTTCGCGCCGCTTATTGCTGCGGCGTGCCGCCTGTTTGCGGCGTTGTTGGCGGCGGCGTCATCGGCTGCCCGTTTGCAGGCGGCGGCGTGGTGCCATTCTGCATACTGCCATTCGACATATTGTCGTTCGGCGTCGTGCCGTTGTCCGCCGGCATGGAGCCATTCTGCGGCGGCGCGCCTGTGGCCGGGGCCGTGGTGGTGTTCTGCATTGTACCCGGTGCTGGCGCCGACGTGTTTCCGGCCGGTTGATCGCTTGAGGCACCGGTGTTCATGGAGCCATTGCCCATTGAACCGTTGTTCATCGACCCATTGTTCATAGAGCCGTTGTTCATGGATCCATTATTCATGGAGCCGTTGCTCATACCGCCCGACGTCGAACCAGGGTTGCTCATTTGCTGCTGATTGAGCTGCGCCGTTGTTTGTTCTTCCGAACTATTGGAAGCCGAAGACCCCGAGGCCGCGTGATGGCGATGGTGACGGCGATGTTTTATGGGCATCGCAGTGGTGTCGCCCGTGGTTGTTTGATCGGTCGCTGCCGGCGCGGTCTGGTCCGTCGTTGTGGGCGCGGCCGTTGTTGGCGTGGCGGGCGCAGCCATCGTGTTCTGCGCAAGCGCAGGGGCTGTAATCGCCATGCCTGCTGCCAGCGCAGTACCCATAAGAAGCGTATGAATTTTCATGGATGCGTCTCCTCTAAGACTATTATCAGCGAGGAGTTCCCGCTCCTCGAGTCACGAGAAAACGACTCGAGTGCGGGCAAAGTTCCCGTCCAGATTAACAGACACGCAATGACCTTATTACGGCCGCAGCACAGACACCGCTGCCCAATTTCAAACGAAGGAACCCGGCGCGGGTTGCACGCCGGGCTCGTAGAATTGAAAAAATCTTTCGCACTTTAGTGCGGACAACCCGCGCCGGTCGGAGATGATGTTGGATTGGGGCCGTTCGTTCCGGTGGACGGTGGCTGACAACCCGCCGCGCCATAGTTGGGCTGGGTCGACGGCGTGGTGGCGGTTGGCGCGCCGGTGCCGGACGGGGGCGCAACGGTGCCATTGTATGTCCCGCTAGTTGATCCCGAGGTGGTCGTGTTGGGGTTGATGGGCGGCGTGGATGTGGTGGTGCTTGTGGGCCCGGTTGCCGATGGGTTCGTGGGCGGCGCGCCGGGCGCGGACGGCGTGCCGGGCGTGGTTGTCTGCGCGGAAGCGTATGCAACAGGCGCGGCGCACAACGCCACCACGCAAGTCGCTTGCAACAGTTTTGAGCGCATTGTTGAAAGCCTTCTTGTTACCAACTGGAAACGTGCGTTGCGACGAGCGCGTTCCGCCGGCCCCATGAAAATCCGCGGGCAACCATGTCACCCGCGGATGTTTCAAGCCTTAGAGGAGGCGTGCCTACATCGGGTTTGCACCGCTCGATGGCTGCATCGCTTCGATCTCGCTTTGCGACAGACGCGCCCGGATCACGCGCGCGCTTTCATCATAGCGCAGCTTCGACGCGGGGATCGCGACCGTTTTGTTCGCGCCCGCTGTTGTTTGCAGCGTGATATCCACCTTTAGCGGCGTACCGCTGGAAGACGTCTCGACAGATTGCACCTGACCGACCTGCGTGCCGGTCGAATCCTGAACGGTGGCCTGCGCCAGCGTGTTCTTCGGATCCTGCACCTTGCTCAAAGCAATCGTGGAACCGCTCATCGAACTTTGGGAAGACGACATCGAATTCTGCGTCGTGGGCGCGGCTGTGCTGTTCTGATTCTGCATCTGGTCGTTCATGGCCGGTTGCGCCGTGGTGGTGGTGGACGGCTCCTGGCCCGGATGCTGTTGCGCGAACGACGGCGTCGCCGCCAGCATCATTGCGGCGACGGCCGCGCCGCTCAGCATTGCGATTTTGCGTGTCATGAGATTCTCCATCCTTCTTGTTCTTTTCATGCGGGATTGCGGGGGCTGATTGCCTCACCCGCGCGGTAAGGGAACGTGCGCGCGCAAACCCTGTTCCGGGAGTTCCCTGACGGCTCTTGAATATCTGGCCGACTTCTGAATATTATCGTTTTACGATAATATCCGGGATGAAGATATGTGGCAGGCGCTGAAATGGCTGTTTGGCGGAATCGCGGTGTTTGCGGGCGCAATCGGGCTGCTTGTGGCGGCGATGTGGATATCGCCCGATGTGCGGTACGGCGTTGCCTTCTGGCTTGCCGAAAACTTCGATCTCAATCCGCCTGTCACCGCTGTTGAACTGGAAAAGCAGACAGCCGCGCTCAAGCGCGTGACCTTGATCGACGCGGCGGGAAAGACATTCAACTGGAACGCGAAGCCGCGCGCCGTGATCTGGGTAAATCAATGGGCCAATTGGTGTGTGCCCTGCCGCATGGAATTTGCCGACATGAAGGCGCTGCAGGATCGCGTTGGCCGCGACAGGCTGCGCATCGTGTTGCTGTCGCAGCCCAAATACTGGGAGGTGGACAAGCGAACGGCAAAAGAACTTGGGCTGACATTCGAAATGGCGGTGCCGCGCAATGCCAGCGCGCACGATGCAAAAGCAATCGATTTCGGCATCATGCCAAGTTCGACCTTCATGCGCGCGAACGGTGAAGGCATCATGGCTGTTCGTGCGCCACGCCCCTGGAACAGTGCCGCGTGGGCGGAAATCGTGCGCGACTGGTACGAGAAAGGCCGCTAACCGGCAGCGATATATTCGCGCAAGGATGCCGCTTCGCGCACGGTTTCCTCGATGCGTGTTTTCACCACGTCACCGATGGAAATTATGCCGGAGAGTTTTCCCGCTTCCACAACCGGGACGTGGCGGAAACGATTGCGCGTCATCAGCTCCATCAGATCGTCCACGCTGTCGTCTTCGCAGCATGTCGTCACGTCGCGCGTCATATACTCGCCAACGGCGCACGCCAGCGCCTGAACGCTTTGCGCGGCAAGCGCGCGTACGATATCGCGCTCGGAAAGAATGCCGGCGACCGCGCCGTTCTCGGCCCGCACGATCACCGCGCCGATGCGACGATGCGAGAGCAGTTGGGCCGCTTCCGATAGCGTGGCCTCTGCCATAATGGTGACGACCTCGCGGCCTTTTTCCCGAAGAATGTGTTTGACGAGCATGCGCGCCTCCATGATCCGGCGGGCCTTGCGGCAGGGCGCAAAGCCCCGCTGTCGGCATCATGCTGCGCCCCATGCGCGGGGCTGACAAGCGAAGTCTTTGATGAATCGGGGTTTGCCTTGAGCGATTGTTGCGCGAGCGCGCAATGACGTTGCGCACGCTGGGCGGCATTGCAGGAAAAGCGACTTGTTTATCGGGGGCGACTCGCGGGACATGCACAGCGCCAAGCGATGGAGCGCGCCATGCCGATTCTGCACAACATGCCGATGAGCGGGAACTGTTACAAAGTGCGGCTGGTGGCGCATCAGCTTGACATCCCGATCACCCTGAAAAACTACGACATTCACGCCAGCACTACGCGCGAACCCGGCTATCTTTCCAAAAATCCCAACGGCCGCGTGCCGATGCTGGAATATGAAGACGGCCGCTGCCTGGCCGAATCCAACGCCATCATTTTCCATCTTTCCGAAGGCACCGCGCTTCAGCCGAAGGATGCGTGGGAACGCGCGCAGATGATGCAATGGCTGTTCTTCGAACAATACAGCCACGAGCCCTATGTCGCCGTGCTGCGCTATCTGCGGGCTTACGCAAAACCGGAAGAACTTGAACAGCGGCGCGACCGCATCCCCGAACTGAAACAGCGCGGCGACGCAGCACTGGCCGTTATGGAAACGCATTTGCGCAAGCACGACTGGTTCGCGGGCAACGCTTATTCCATCGCCGATATTGCGCTCTACGGCTACACCCATGTGGCCGACGAAGGAGGTTTCGACCTTAAAGATTATCCGGCGGTGAGCGCTTGGCTAAAACGCGTACGCGAACAACCCAAGCATATTCCACTCTAGCGGCTTTAGCGTTCCGGCTCCCACAATTCGATCTTGTTGCCATCGGGATCCATGATCCAGGCGAAACGGCCTTGGCCGGCGGCTTCCTCGCGCTTGAGAATTTGCACGCCTTTGCCGTTCAGCATCGCGATATAGGCATCCAGGTCGTCCACACCGAAATTGATCATGAAGTCGCGCGTCGACGGCGCGAAATGGGTGGTGTCCTGCGCGAAGGGGCTGAACACCAGCATCGGCGGGCTTAGCGGATCGGGCATCAGCATCGCGCCGCCCCAATCTTCCATCTTCAATCCCAGCACATCGCTATACCAGGCCGACAATGCCTTCTTGTCCGGGCTCTTGAAGAAAATTCCGCCAACGCCGGTGATGCGCGCCATGTTTCGCTCCGCTGTGAACCGCCATGATGCGCTGGTAACACAACCGGCGCCAGACGCACGCCCGAAGAATCACCTGTTCCCGCCCAGGAAACGGCGCATAGAATAACGCCGGGCACGAGTCTTTCGAAGGAGGAGTTTTCATGGATCTGTCACGCAGACTGGCGGCGGAATTTCTTGGCACGTTCTGGCTTGTTCTTGGCGGTTGCGGCACCGCCGTTCTGGCGGCCGGTGTTCCGGCGGTGGGCGTGGGATATCTCGGCGTCGCATTGGCGTTCGGCCTGACGGTCGTCACCGGCGCTTATGCCTTCGCGCAAATCTCCGGCGCGCATTTCAATCCGGCGATCACGTTCGGCTTGTTCACCGCCGGGCGCTTTCCGGCGAAAGACGTGCTGCCCTATTGGGCGGCGCAGGTAATCGGCGGCATCGCGGCGGGCGGCGTGCTGTATCTGATCGCTAGCGGTATCCCGACATTCGACGTGACGGCGGGCTTTGCGTCTAACGGCTACGGCGATCACTCGCCGCAAGGCTATTCGCTGATGGCCGGCATCATTTGCGAAATCGTCATGACGTTCATGTTCCTCATCGTGATCCTGGGCGCGACATCACTGGGCGCGCCACCGGGCTTCGCACCCCTGGCCATCGGCCTGACGCTGACGCTGATCCATCTGATCTCCATTCCGGTGACCAACACGTCGGTCAATCCGGCGCGCTCCACCGGCGTTGCGATCTATCAGGGCGGCTGGGCATTGCAGCAACTTTGGATGTTCTGGCTGGCGCCATTGGTGGGCGGCGGGCTTGCCGGTTTCGCGCAACGCTGGTTGCGGCCGAAATAGACCGCGCCTTGCCTTTTGCCGGGGCCGCGCCCTTTTATGATGCCGGATTGCTGGCATTGAGGCGCGGCCTTGGGCTTTCAAAAGCCTGAACGAATTGACCTGCTCGACGCGGAGGCGCTGCGCCGCGACCTGACGGCGCTGGCGCACGCGCAGAGCGATCCGCTGAAGCTGCGTGGCGAGGCTCAGGCGCAGCTCAAGCGCTTGGTCACGGACGCGCGCGGGCACATCCAGACGCGCGTGGAAAGCGGCGCCATGCCGGGCGTAGCGGCGGCGCGCGCGCTTTCGGATATTCAGGATCTGCTTATTCGGGTTCTCTACGACTTCACATCCAAGCATTTCTATCGCGCGCAAAACCCCGCCACCGCCGAGCGCATCGCGATCGTTGCGGTAGGTGGCTACGGGCGCGGCGAGCTTGCACCCTTCTCCGATCTCGACCTTCTTTTCCTGCGCCCGCACAAAACGACGGCGTGGGGCGAAAGCGTCATCGAATTCATCTTGCAGATGTTGTGGGATCTGGGCTTCAAGGTTGGCCATGCCACGCGCACGATTGCTGAAACCATCAAGCTGGCGAAAGCCGACAGCACCATCCGCACCGCGCTGTTGGAAGCGCGCCATATCTGCGGTGACGCCGCGCTAACCGCCGATCTGCGCAAGCGTTACTGGAAAGAGGTCGCTGCCGGCAGCGAGCGCGAGTTCGTGACGTGGAAACTTGGCGAGCGTGACAAACGCCACGAACGCCAGGGTGAAAGCCGCTATCTCGTCGAGCCCAACCTTAAGGAAGGCAAAGGCGGCTTGCGCGACCTGCAGACGCTCTACTGGCTGGGCAAATATCTCTACCGCACCGACGATTCCGCCGAGCTTGTGGACCACGGCATGTTCACGCGCGGCGAATACAAGACGTTCCAGAAAGCCGAAGCCTTTTTCTGGGACGTTCGGTTTCAGCTTCACTATTCCAGCGGGCGCGCGGAAGAGCGGTTGTCGTTCGACATGCAGACCGAAGTGGCACGCAGGCTGGGCTTCACCGATGAGAACCCGCGCCGCGCTGTCGAGCGCTTTATGAAGGCGTATTTCACCGCGGCAAAAGACGTGGGCGACCTTACCCGCATTTTCTGCGCGGCGCTGGAAGAGCAGAACAAGAAGGCGCGGCCGCTGCTGTCTCGCATGATGCCGGGCTTTTTGAAACTGCGCGAAGGCGGCGAGGATTTCTTTGTGGAGAACGGCCGCCTGAATGCGCGCGCCGGGGTATTCAAGCGCGATCCGGTGAACCTGATCCGCATTTTTCATCTGGCCGATGAGAAAGGCGTGGACGTGCATCCCGCCGCACTGACCACCATCACCCGTTCGCTCGATTTGATTGACGATGGGCTGCGGCGCAATCCGGACGCCAACCGGCTGTTCAAGGAAATTCTCACCTCGCGCCGCGATCCCGAATGGGCGCTGCGTCTGATGAACGAGGCCGGGGTATTCGGCCGCTTTGTGCCGGATTTCGGGCGCGTCGTCTCGCTGATGCAATTCAATATGTATCATCACTATACGGTGGATGAGCACCTGATCCGCGCGGTAGGCCATATCGCCGCCATCGAACGCGGCGAACGCGCCAGCGAACATCCGATTTCGAGCGAGATCATCAAGCGCATCAAATCGCGCGACGTTCTGTATTGCGCCATCCTGCTGCACGACATCGCCAAGGGATTGCCGGGCGATCATTCCGATGAAGGTGCGGCCATCGCCATGCGGCTTTGCCCGCGGCTTGGCCTTTCCGCCGAAGACACCGCCAACGTGGCGTGGCTGGTGAAAAACCATCTGGTGATGAGCGACGCCGCACAGCGCCGCGATCTTTCCGATCCACAGACGGTTCGCGACTTCGTGGATGCGGTGCAATCGCCGGAGATGCTGCGGCTTCTGCTGGTGCTGACGGTGGCGGATATTCGCGCGGTTGGGCCCGGCGTATGGAACGGCTGGAAAGCGCAGTTGTTGCGCGAGCTTTACCACGAAGCCGAAGCCGCGATGTCGGGCACCGGCGCTTCCAAAACCCGCAGCGTACGCGCAGCGGACGCCCGCGCGCGGCTGGAACAGCGGCTCGCTGACTTCATGCCCGCCGCGCGCGAACACGCACTGGCGCGGCACAGCGATGCCTATTGGCTGGCGTTTGATGAGGCGACACACGAGACTCACGCGCGGCTGATGCGCGATGCCGGCGGCGAGGATTTCGCGATTTCGGCGCAAAGCGATTCATTCCGCGACGTGACGCAGATCGTGATCACCACACCGGATCAGCCGGGGTTGTTCTCAAAGCTCGCCGGTGCGATTGCGCTGTCCGGTGGCTCAATCGTGGATGCCAAAGTCTTCACCACGTCCGACCGCTATGCGCTGGACATATTCTCCGTGCAGGACGCCGACGGCGGACCTTTCGGCGACGAGGCGCGCGTGGAACGCCTGCGCCGCAACATCGCCAAGACACTGGCCGGCGACATCGCACCGCGCAGTGCGCTGGCGAAGAAATCGCGCAGGAAACGCGAAACCGCGTTCAAGGTTCATCCGCGCGTGAATTTCGACAATGAAGCCTCGGCGCTTGCCACCATTGTGGAAGTGGAAGGGCTGGACCGGCCTGGGTTTCTGTATGACGTGACGCACGCCATTTTCGAATCCGGGCTTTCCATCGGCTCATCCATGGTGGCGACCTATGGCGAGCGCGCGGTGGACGTTTTCTATGTGCGCGATGCTTATGGCCACAAGATCACCCATCCCGAACGCATCGCCGCCGTGCAGGCCCGGCTGATCGCGGCGCTTGCGGGGGCTTGAGGCCGCGCCTTCCGCAGGCGATAAGGCACGCCTTCAGCAAGGGCATCCCATGACAACCGCGCACAAACAACTCGTTCTTTCCGGCATGCAGCCGACCAACACGCTGCATCTTGGCAATTATCTGGGCGCGCTGAAGAACTGGGTGCGGATGCAGAACGAAATGCCGTGCCTGTTCTGCGTGGTGGATATGCACGCGATCACGCAGGACGTGGGCTATGGCCACGCGAAGGAATTGACGGCCGCCACGCGCGAAGTTGCAGCGGCTTACATTGCCGGTGGCGTGGACCCCAAACACACGCCGATCTTCAACCAGGCGCAGGTGCCGGAGCACGCCGAACTTGCCTGGATTTTCAACTGCGTGGCGCGGCTGGGTTGGCTGGATCGCATGACGCAGTTCAAGGAGAAGAGCGGCAAGCACAAGGAACGTTCCAGCGTGGGGCTTTACACCTACCCCGTGCTGATGGCGGCCGACATTCTTGTTTATAAAGCCACGCACGTTCCGGTGGGCGAAGACCAGAAGCAGCACCTGGAACTGGCGCGCGACATCGCGCAGAAGTTCAACAACGATTTCGCCGCGCCCGATTTCTTTCCGCTGCCTGAGCCGGTGATCACCGGGCCCGCCACGCGCGTGGCAAGTTTGCGCGACGGCACCAAGAAAATGTCGAAGTCGGACGAGAGCGACAATTCCCGCATCAACCTGACGGACAATGCCGACACCATCGCGCAGAAAATCCGCCGTGCGAAAACCGATCCCGAAGCCCTGCCCGATTCCAAGAAGGGATTGGAGGGGCGCCCGGAAGCGGAGAACCTCATCAACATCTATGCGGCGCTGTCGGACGAGGCGGTGGACAAGGTGATCGCGCAGTTCGCGGGCCAGCAATTCTCCGGCTTCAAGAACGCGTTGGCCGAGCTGGCGGTGGCTAAGCTGACGCCGATTGCCGATGAGATGCGCCGCCTGCTGGCCGATCCCGCCGAAATCGACCGCGTGCTGAAAAGCGGCGCGGAACGGGCGCGCGCGATTGCTGAGCCGATCGTGCTGGAAGTGAAGCATCGCGTGGGTTTCATCGCCTAACGGGCGCGGCGATTTGCGCAGGTGCCGCCGCGCAAACAGGCGTAGTCTTTCGCGTGCGATCCACTTCGGGACCATCGCATGCATCTCGATCCGCTGATCCTGTCACGCCTGCAGTTTGCGTGGGTGATCGCGTTTCATATTCTGCTGCCGGCATTTACCGTCGGCCTCGCCTCCTACATCGCGCTGCTGGAGGGGCTTAACCTCGCAACCGGACGCGAAATCTATTTCCGCATCTCGAATTTCTGGATTCGCATTTTCGCGATCTCGTTCGGCATGGGCGTGGTATCCGGCGTCATCATGCCGTTCCAGTTCGGCACCAACTGGAGCCGCTTTTCCGATGCCACCGCCAACGTGCTGTCGCCGTTGCTTGCCTATGAAGGACTGACGGCCTTCTTTCTGGAGTCAGCCTTTCTTGGCGTGCTGCTGTTCGGACGCACCTTGGTGCCACGCGGCGCGCATTTCGTGGCGGCGCTGATGGTGGCATTGGGCACGCTGTTTTCATCCTTCTGGATTCTGGCGACCAACAGCTGGATGCAGACACCGGCCGGTTACACGTTCCACGATGGCCGCTTCTTTCCCAAAGACTGGATGCAGATCGTTTTCAATCCGTCCTTTCCCTATCGCCTCGCCCATACTGTTGTCGGCTTTTACATCACCACCGGCTTCGTGGTGCTTGCGGTGGCGGCCTATTTCATCCTGCGCCGCAAATCGGCGGAGGAAGGAAAAGTGATGCTGTCCATGACGCTGTGGCTGCTGACCATTCTTATTCCGCTGCAGATATTTCTGGGCGATCTGCACGGGCTGAACACGCTGAAATATCAGCCGGCAAAACTCGCCGCGATTGAAGCGCATTGGGACAAGGAGGCGCGCGCGCCGCTGACACTGTTCGCCATTCCCGACCAGGCGGCGGAAACCAATCACTATGCGGTCGAAGTGCCGCTGCTGGGCAGCCTGATCCTGACGCACGGCATCAACGGCGTGGTGCCGGGCCTGAAAGAATGGCCGGCCGATCAGCGCGCGCCGGCGATTATTCCCTTCTTCGCATTCCGCATCATGGTGGGGCTGGGGCTTGTGATGTTCGCCATCGTGCTGATCGGATTGTTCCTGCGCTTTCGAAAGCGGCTTTACGATTCCGGCTGGTTCCTGCGCACTTGCGAATATGCAGCGCCCATCGGCTTTATCGCGGTGATCGCGGGCTGGACGACAACGGAAGTCGGCCGCCAGCCCTGGACGGTTTACGGCTTGCTGCGAACGGCCGATTCCGTGTCGCCCTCGATTACCGGCTGGGATGTGGTGCTTTCGCTGGCGGGATACATGGCCGTTTACGCCATCATGTTTCCATCCGGGGCTTGGCTGATGACCAAGCTGGTGCGCAAAGGCATTTCCAGCGCCGATGACACAGCGCCGGTGGAAAGCGGGCGGCCGAAAAATCCCGTGGTGGCGCCGCCGGGAGGCACAGCATGATCGATTTCGTTCCGCTGTGGACGCTGATCCTTGGCGCCGCCGTGTTTTTGTATGTGCTGCTGGACGGCTTCGATCTCGGCGTCGGCATTCTCTACGGCCTGCTGCCGGATACGAAATCGCGCAACCTCACCATGAATTCCATCGCACCGATATGGGATGGCAACGAAACCTGGCTAGTGCTGGGCGGGTTGGGATTGCTGGCGGCGTTTCCGCTGGCCTTCGCGATCATCATTCCGGCGGTGTATTTTCCAATTCTCGTCATGCTGCTGGCGCTGGTGTTTCGCGGCGTGGCGTTTGAGTTCCGCTTCCGCGATGCGGAACACCGCACCTTCTGGGATCATGCGTTCAACTACGGCTCGTCCGCCGCCACGTTCGCGCAGGGCATTGTGCTGGGCGCGTTCATCCAAGGCTTTCAGGTGAAGGGGCGGCAATTCGTTGGCGGCTCATTCGATTGCTTCACGCCCTTTTCATTGCTGACAGGCATCGCGCTGGTATTCGGCTATGGCTTGCTGGGTGCCGGCTGGCTGATCCTGAAAACAGAGGATGACCTGCAAGCGCTGGCGCGGCGTTATGGCCGCTGGTGCTTTCTGGGAACGCTTGCGGCTGTGGGCATCGTCAGTATCTGGACGCCGCTGATGGACCACGACATTGCGGCGCGCTGGTTCAGCTGGCCGAACATGGCATTCCTGGCGCCCGTGCCGGTGATAACCGCCGTTCTGGCGTTCTTCGAATGGCGCGCTCTGAGCGGCAAAGCAGAACTGTCGCCGTTCTTTCTGGCGGTGGCGCTGTTCGCCATGTCGTATCTGGGCATCGCCATCAGCCTGTGGCCCTTGATCGTGCCGCACACCTTCACGCTATGGCAGGCGGCGTCCGATCCCAGCACGCAAGCCTTCCTGCTGGTCGGCACGCTGTTCCTGCTGCCCGTTATTATTGTTTATACGGGCTGGTCTTATTGGGTGTTTCGCGGAAAAGTGCGCGCCGACATCGGCTATCATTGAGCGTATGGCAACTTTAAAAAACGTTCTGGTGACGGGTGCGGCCAAGCGGCTGGGCCGCGCCATCGCACTGGATCTGGCACGCGACGGCTGGAACGTGGCGATCCACTACGGATCGTCAGACGACGAAGCGCGCGCCACAGCAGACGACGTGCGCAAGGCGGGCGTGAACGCCGCTACAGTGAAAGCCGATCTTTCAAAAGAAAATGAGACAACCACACTTGTGGCGCGAACGTCGCAGGAAATAGGACCGCTAACGGCGCTGGTGAATTGTGCGTCGGTTTTCGAGAATGATGACTGGCAAAGCGCCACGCGCGAAAGCTGGGATAAGCATTTGAACACCAACCTGCGAGCGCCTTTCGTGCTGTCGCAGGCATTCGCCAAACAACTTCCCAAAGATGCGGACGGCGCCATCGTGAACATCATCGACCAGCGCGTGCTGAAGCCGACGCCGCAATTCATTTCCTATTCCCTGAGCAAGGCCGGATTGCAGTGGCTGACGACCACGCTGGCGCAGGCGCTGGGGCCGCGCATCCGCGTCAACGCGGTGGCGCCGGGGCCGACGATCAAAAACGCGCGCCAGAGCGATGCCGACTTCAACCGCCAGCGCGAGGCCACCATCCTGGGCCACGGCGCCGAGCCGGACGACGTGGCGCGCGCGGTGCGCTATCTTCTTTCGGCTAAGGCCGCGACCGGGCAGATGATCGCGGCCGACGGCGGCCAGCATCTGATCTGGCAAACGCCTGATGTGAGTGGAAAAGAATGACCCAGCCGAACGTGCAACCACTGCGCATTGCCGATGCGGCGCTTGCCATCCGTCACGTCTTCATCCGCAATCTGGAAGTGCTGGCGCAGATCGGAATCTACGGTCACGAGCAAGGCAAGTTTCAGCCGGTGCGTATCAATGTCGATCTGGCGGTGGAAGATGCCATCGTGATCGAGGATAAGCTGGACAAGGTGGTGGATTACGCCGTGATCACCGCGAAGATCCGCGCCATCGTGGACAGCGGCCACATCAATCTGGCCGAGACGTTCGCCGAGCGTATCGCCGCCGCGTGTTTCGACGACAAGCGTGTGAAGACGGCGCGGGTGCGGGTGGAAAAGCTCCACGCCCTGCCCGGCGCGGAATCCGCCGGCGTAGAAATCGAACGGCAACGGCCAAGATGATTCCTCGCGCAGTCCTCGTGGTTGTTGTGGCGTTAAACACGATCACGATAGCACGGGCTGATAATAGCTCCGTGGCGCTTACAAGGTCACAAGCGCTGGAGCTTACAAGTGAAAAGCTTGCGAAACGTGCCTTCTCGCAATTGGCGGAAACGATTTGGGAGTCGCATGTTGAGTATCTTTTGCCGCCATCGAACCCTCCTTTTTTGGGAACTACCACTTTTTTTACGAGACCGGCACCGATGTCTCCAGGTATCTGCGGTGTTAATGCGCTGAGCGTGGACTTCTCTCCCGAAAAGAGACCCGCGCCTACCGGTTCCATAGGCGATCCGCCGTCGCGAGCAGTATTTGTGCAAACCAGTCAACGCTTCCTTGTGGTCGGTCCGCTTGGCACAACTGATGCGTGGAATGAGGAAAATACGAAAGCAACGACCGAAAAATGTGCGGCGCTAAATTCCGCGCAAAGCTT
>DATAUZ010000011.1:0-91454 GCA_036267995.1 Rhizomicrobium sp. | reverse complement strand
AAGGTCGAGCCGCTGCTGGCACAGATGGGCCGGCGCTTGGTGAAAGTCGGCGAAGCCTCGGAAATGGCCAATCTGTTCAAGATCGCGGGCAATTTCATGATCATCGCCGCGCTGGAGACGATGGGCGAAGCCTTCGCGCTGCTCAGGAAAGGCGGTGTCGATGCCGGGCAGTTTCACGAGGTGATGTCGTCATCGCTGTTCGCAAGCCGTGTCCATCAGGGCTATGGCGGGGCGATCCTGAGCGGGCAATTCGAGCCGGCAGGCTTCGAGATGAAACTCGGGTTGAAGGATTCCGATCTGGCGCGCACCGCCGCCAAACAATTGGGCATGACGATGCCCATCGCCGATCTGGCGAGCGGTCATTTCACCCAGGGCATCAAGGACGGCATGGGCGAAAAGGACTGGGCCGCGATCGCCGACATCATCGCCGCCAATGCGGGGCTTTAGCGCGGCGCGATGGCGGACGACCCACACGATCTGAAACGCTTTGTCGACACGCAAGACCCGATCTATACGCGCGTCGTTTCAGAATTGCGTGCAGGCGTCAAACAATCGCATTGGATGTGGTTTATCTTCCCGCAGCTTGGCGGGCTGGGACACAGCGCCATGTCGCGCCGCTATGCGATTGCATCGCCGGATGAAGCGAAAGCCTATCTGGCGCATCCGATTCTGGGCGCGCGCCTGCGCGAATGTACGGCGCTGGTGCTGGCCGCGAAAGGCCACACGCTGGCTGAGATTTTCGGCGATCCCGACGACATGAAATTCTGTTCCAGCATGACGCTGTTCGCGCACGCCGCGCCGGATGAGTCCTTATTCCGCGCGGCGCTGGAAAAATGCTTCGGCAGCGATGACAAAACCTTGCGCCTGTTGGGCGCGGCGTAAGGGAACTCGCGCACACTCTCATACGTTCTGCGAAAGCGGAAGGGACAAACGCATGCGCAAACTCATCCTGCTCGGACTTGGCCTTTATGGGCTTGCGGCTCTATGGAAACTCGAAGAAGAGGAAGACGGCCTCCTGGTCGCCCTCTCGCCCTTTGTCGCCGCCATCGCCCTCGCGATGCTCACGCGACCGGAGCGGCGCGAGGTGACGCTTAATTAAGTTAGCCTCGCAGGCTGCGGAAGGTGACGGAGTATCGGGTCTTGTCCATCTCCGCGATGCTATGTTCCCACTGATCGCGGACAGTGCCCGACAATTTGTAGATGGAGCGCGGCTCGATTTGCAGCGATGCGCGCTGGAATCCCTTTTCTTCGCGGCGGCGGAAACGCAGCACACAGAGCGCGAGCAGGGAAATGCCGACCACCGTCTCGAATACCGGACGATCCCGATGCCAGCCAATGCCGGCGCCGCTGTCATAACGTGTGACGAGAGCCTGCTCCAGCGCTTCAGGTTGCAGTCCCGCAAATCGGGCAGCTTCTATACGAATCGGCAGCAGAAAATCCGGAATGGGCGCGGCCATGGAAAAGCGCGCTTGGTTATAATCGTAACGCCAGCCGAACGACACGACGTGCCGCTTGCCGAGCCATCCCTGAAACTGAAATGGCGCGAAATCCAGCTTGGTGAAATGCGCCAGCAAATCCCTTTCCTGCGCGGGCGAGATAATGTTCGCCGCATAGGACAGGCCTTCCGGCAATTTCGGCGCGAATAATTGCGGCTGGTGATGCACTGTCATGGGCTTCTGCCGGTCATATGGGTTTGCGGTTGTTCACGCGTGAAGCGAAATTTGTCGCGGATATGGGCGTTGAAAAATTCACCCTTCGAGAAGGATTGCCGCATGGCGTCCGCCAGTTCGGCGGGGACGCCGTAATAGTTGTACCGGCGTCCGGTCGTGAACAGAACTTCCAGCCTTTGCTCGGAAGCGTGATATCCAAACCAGCGGATGACGGTCGATGGCATGTCGCGTGATCGCATGTAGGAATTGCCGCTCTGCCTTTAAAGAACGGCGAGCCTGGCGGTTGCGTTGCACTTCGGCGCGATTGGTCCGGGCGACGAGGGCAGGCCGGATCGGATCGCGCTTAGGACGCAGGTGTCAGATGGCCTGTAAGCCGGGTTCTGTCCTTCATTGCTGAAGGGATGGCTATTCCTCTGGGACGTTTGTTGCCAAACGCCTCGCGCGACCTACCCGGACGGCTATCCGGAAACGGATTACGTGCCGTCCCTATTTGGTCTTGCTCCCGGTGGGGCTTGCCGTGCCACTCCTGTTGCCAGGAACGCGGTGCGCTCTTACCGCACCTTTTCAACCTTGCCGCGGCTTTAGGCCGGTAGGCGGTTTCATTTCTGTGGCGCTTTCCCTGGGGTTACCCCCGGCGGATGTTATCCGTCACCGTGTTTCCGTGGAGCCCGGACTTTCCTCGACACAATGCTTGCGCGCTGTGCCGCGGCCATCCGGCCATCTGACGCCAAAACAGTATAGCGAAGCAGCATTTGAATTCAAAACCTGCGGGAAAGCCGATGAAAAGCACAAGTGTCATGGCCCGCAAATGCGGGCCACCCAGGTGACACAGACACTTGCGCTAAAAGAAAGAGGCGCGTCGCTTTTGAAACCGCCAAAACCTCAACTGGGTGGCCCGCACTCCGGCGGGCCATGACAATTTGTTTTATCCCAACGCCAGTTCCACTGCCGCCAGCGCGTGCAGCGTGGTGGTGTCGTAGAGCGGCACGGCGGCGTCGCCGGGTTTCACCAGCAGCGGGATTTCGGTGCAGCCGAGGATGATGCCTTGCGCGCCGCGATCCACCAGCCGCGCCATGATTTGGCGGAAGCGCGCGCGGGTGGATTCCAGAAAGCGGCCGTGGATGAATTCTTCCATGATGGCGCGATCAACCTCTGCGCCATCGGCTTCATCGGGCGCCAGGATTTCCAGATAGAATTTCCGCGCGAGGCGATCCTTGATCACCGCGCCGTCGTTCATGGTGTGAACCGAGCCGATGAGGCCCACGCGCTTGAGGCCATCCTTGGCGATGGCCGCACCCAGCGGATCGGCGATGTGCAGCAGCGGAATGTTGGCCGCTTTTTGCGCGGCATCGGCCATGCGGTGCGCGGTGTTGCAGGCGATGATAAGGAAATCGGCACCACCCTTGCCCAGCCGCGCGCCGGCATCGGCAAGCAACTTCGTGGCTTCGTCCCAATGGCCGCGTGATTGGTGGGCTTCGACCTCATCGAAATCCAGCGAATAGAGCAGCAGCTTGGCGGAATGGTTTCCGCCAAGCCGCTTTGCCACTTCGCGATTGATGAGTTCGTAATAGAGCTTGGACGATTCCCAGCTCAGCCCGCCGATCATGCCGATGATTTTCATCGGCCAACTCTAGCGGCTATTTCGCGGGCGTGTGCTCTTCATTTTGCATGATGGCTTTGCGCGTATAGCTTTCCCATTCCCACGGCGTGACGGTATCGCCGATCAGCTTTTCCAGAAGCGGCCGGAAGGCCAGTTCGCCATTGTCGCTGTTGGTGAGAAGGATCATGCAGGTGCCGCTGCGCTGAAAGCAGATGAGGTAATTCTCCGCGCCATCGCCGTGGCCTTCCTTGAAGACGGCGGGGCCGTATTTGGTTTTGGTGAGAAGCCCCCAGCCGATGCCGTAAGCCAGGCCGACGCGCGGGCCTTCATTGCCGGTGGCGGCGTCAAGCGTGGGAAACTGGTGGGCGGCATGGATGCCGATTTGCGGTGAAAACATTTTCGCGCGTGTTTCGGGTTGCAGGATACGATCCGCCAGAAGCGCTTCGAGAAAACGGGACAGGTCGTTGATCGTGGTTGCCATCGAGCCTGCGGCGCGCGGCGCATCGCGGCGGGTTGCGCCGATGAGCTTTCCCCATGCGTCGTAGCGCAGCGCATTATCGGCGCGCCACGCTTCATTCCATACCAAGCCGGTGCGCGCCATGCCAAGCGGCGCAAAAATCTCGCGCTGCATGAGAACGTCCAGCGGCGCGCCGAGTTTTTCCTCGATAGCGGCCTGCAGGATGTTGAGCCCGTCGCCGGAATAGGCGAAGCGCGTGCCGGGTTCGAAGTGCAAATGGAATTTCTTGTCCGGCTCCAGCCCGCTGAAATTGGCGAGCCCCGAACTGTGCGACAGCATCATGCGCGGCGTGACCTTCGCCCAGCGCGGATCGCGGACGAGATCGCTGGCGCGGTCCTTGTAGGGCGCATAGCGATCGAGCGGTTTGGACAGCATGTCCGCAATCGGCTGGTCGAGATCGATGCGATGGGTTTCGGCGAGATGCATGACGAAAGTGGCGAACACCGCCTTGGTGATGGAGGCGGCCCAGATGTTCGTGTCTGCCGTCATGGGCAGGTTTTGTTCTGCGTCGCGCAACCCGTAAGCGTGGGTCCATACGACGCGGCCGCGATTGAGAATGGCGAGTTGCGCGCCCGTGACGGAATCGGCTTTCAGCTCGGCATCGGCGATCGCCGCGGCCTGCGAAGGCGCGATGGTTGTGCCGTCGAGCCGGTGGATGGGCGTTGCATGCGCGGCGGACGCGGCAAAGATGACGGCGATGGGGAGCCAGCGAAATCGCATGCGTCTCTCATGCCATGCGGCCGGCGCAACCGGCAACCTTGCGCCGCCGAAGACCTATAGCGCCGCGTTCAGAGCGGTGAGAATGCCGTCGCATTGCGCGTCCCATTGGCCATCGAGTTTTTCGGGACGGAAATGACGCTGGAAAGCGGTGATGACTTTCTCCATCGGCACATCGACGGTGGCCGGCACGCCATAACCGAAGCGGGAGAGTGCGGCGGCGAAGTCGCCCCCCACCCGCGCGCTGTCGCGCGCGACCTCCCCGCGAGGGGGAGGTGAAGGCCAAGCGCCGATGCCGTATTCGGCGACTTGCTTCCATGGGAACAGCTCGCCGGGATCTTCTTTGCGCGCGGGGGCGACATCGGAATGGGCGACCACGCGCGCGGGCGGAATTTTGTGGCGCTTGAAGATGCCGTCGCACAGATCGATCAAGGCTGCGATCTGCGGTTCGGCGAAGGGGATATAGCCGAACTCGTGGCCGGGATTGACGATCTCGATGCCGATGGAGCGGCCGTTCACGTTGGTTTCGCCGGCCCAATAGGAAACACCGGCGTGCCAGGCGCGCATGTCTTCGGGCACATGGCGGAAGATGCGGCCGTCGCGGTCAATTGTGTAATGCGCGCTGACTTTGCTGGCCGGATTGGTGAGGCGCGCCAACGCCTCCTGCCCCGTCTTCATGCCGGTGTAATGCAGCACCAGCATATCCACCGGCGCGGTGCGCGCATCGCAGTTGGGCGACGGCATTTCGACGAGGCGCATCACACGAAGATTTTGTAGGAGACGGTTTCGCCGGTTTGGCGCTTGAGCTGAAACTCCGCGCCGTTTTCGTGTTCCACCAGCAACGCTTCAAACACGCGCAGCGCATTGCGGATGACTTCGGCATAGGACGCGGCTTCGGTTTTTTCCTTCAACTTGGTGAGGCGCTCCATCGCCACGGGCGGCATTTCAAGCTGCACGCGGGTGGTGGCGCGTTCGCCGTTTTCCATGGCTTCTGCGGCGGCGCGCATGGCTTCGGCGGCGTAGCGGCGGCGGTGTCCGTGCATGGTATCTCTCACTGTGCGCTGGGCGGCGAAGACGGCGGCGTGGGGTTGCCGTTATTCTGTTGCGGCGGCGGTGCATCGCTGCGCGAACGCGGCTTCACATCCACATCGTAATCGCGGTAATCGCGGCCATGGCGATGACCGCGGCGGCCGTGACCATAGGCGTGGTGATGCCAGAAATGGTGGCGGCGGAACGCAGCGGCGGCGATGAGGATGGCGACAATCGCCAGCATCACGAACGGCGCTTTGAACGCGGCGGAGATGAAGGAAATGATGACAGCGATGACAAGCACGGGGATCAGCAGCACAAGCAGGCCCATCCCCATGCCGAAGGCGCCGAACGGCCAGAAGCGCGGGCGCCAATAATGGGCGTTGCCGTGGCTGCGCCAGTTGTCGTCGTCGCCAAAGGACTCGCGGAGCGACTGGCGCATGCGGTCGCGGAAGGCGTGCTTGCGGGCATGCCATTCCTCGCGGCGCGCACGCCATTCATCACGCTGGGCATCGCGCTGGTCATCGCGCTGGTCATCGCGGCTGGCGCGGTGCGCCTCGCGGCGGCGCTTCCATTCTTCAAATTCGGCGCGCTCGTCCTGCGGGCCTTGCCCGGAACCTTCGCCGCCACCATTTCCATCATCAACGGGGAAATCGTCTCCCACGCCCACACCGATCTTGCTCATGCAGCCCTCCCGGCCACTAGCCAACTTCGGATGTATATTTGATGATTGTTTGATGAGAGTCAAGGGGCGGGTAGTGCGTTCGTTTGAAATCTAGCTCAGTTGCCGAGTTTTCAGCGGGGGAATAGGTTTGGCAGGTAGCCCGATCTTCGGTCACTGTGCCCGACTTTTCCGATGAGAAGCCTGTCCGAAGACGCCTAAACGCCGCAGAAAAGCGGGCGTTGAAAGCCGCCGACATCAAGCGATTCGTCCGGCAATATGGCCGCAAGGCACAACGCGGCATTGAGCCTAATGACCGTCGATTTGGTCGGGAAATCGAAGAAATGGTGAAGCGAATGTCGCCGGAAGAATTGGACCGGATTATGCGCGAGGATGAAGAGTAACCCCGCCTAAAGGCCCCGAGCACGCGATGCGCGGGCAGTACAAAAAGAAGGTGGCATGAACTTCCGTGTTATCTTGGTCTTATTTGTTTTGGGGGCCGGAACTTTCCTCATCAGTTTATTTTGCTTTCTTATATGGAAGAGCCTTCCATTTTGTGAGATCGCCGCAGGAGATGAGAATCTTCCGTACTATCGCCAGAGAGTTAGAATTAGGAACAGGGGAAAACCAACAGATTTTGCGCCCCGCGAGAACGTATGGGCCACCTTAGCCTTGTTCGTACTTTTAGCTGTCGCAGCGTGGTTCGCGGCCAAATGGATCCACATCTCTGTCTAACCATCGCGACGATGAAGAACGCCCATAATACTGCTGCGCACCAAAAGCCAAGAGGGTTGCCGTCGCGTTGAAAGCCGACATTGCGGACTGCGATATCGCCAACGCGCATCCGGCAGACCAGCAACCAGCCGAAGATGAGGGCGAACGTCGCCGGGACAATGACGTGCCCTATTTGGATTATCACTGCGTCAGCCCGCCTTCTTATGCGGCCCTACGGTCTCAGTTTGAAATTTCCCGACCAAATCGTGCGACTAAGCGGCGGCAATAAGGTTCCAAGAATGATCTGGCCCATTCTTCTTTGCGGTCAATCTCGGGCTGGATCCTCTCAAGTGCGTCAGGCATCCAAAGTTTTCTGACATCGGCCGTGACAGGAAGGGCGTCAGTTTCAGAGCCGAGCCCCACGCACGCCAATACGTCTGGGTCACGGTCGAGGCCGGCGTCGAACCTGAGCACGCTTATACTTCGTGCCCCCGCATGATCGGGATTGTTCTCGCCAATATACCAGCGGCGATTTCTGCTATCTCCCGCCGCGCGATCACGCGCGCGGCGCGGCGCAGGCGTTGGCGATGTCCTGGAGGTGCGCGGCGCCCACGGTGTGGCCCAGAACGTCGTAATTGCCGCGCCGCTGGATCAGAAGGCTGCCGCCGGCGCGCCGGACCGTCACGTCATATTCCGACAGGCCCAGCACGGCATCGCCATTGAGGCGGCCCTCGATGTGAATGATCCCCATGGAATCGGCGGAGTTGTGCACCTCGAATGCGCCGCCCTCTTCGTTGCGAAGGCTGTCGTACAGGCAATCGGCCACCTGCGTCTGCGCGCGGGACTTCACGTAGAACGACGCATCCGGCGGCATGGCGCGGATTTCGGTATCCGTGCAGCCGCCAAGCACAGCGGCGCAAAGAACGGATGCGAAGAAAAAAAGATGCCGGCGATGTGTTGTACCGGTGCGACTTGCTGCGGCCGTCATGGCGAACTCCCCCGCTGTCTTCGCAAGCGTACCTGTGCCGGTGGCGGCTGGACAAGGTGCGCGATGGCTTCAAGTCGCGCGATCGCCTTCGCGGGGAAGCAGATGAAATCCATTGCAGCAATTCCGGGCGCGGCGCTGTTGAGCAGTGTCACCACCGCCAGCGTTTCCTGCTCACCGGCATAAGCGGACAGCAAAAAGCCGGACGGTTCGCACCGCCCGGCTCGTCTGTTTGAAAGCCCGCGATTACCAGCGGCGGCAATAATGATGGTGGTTATGCCAATACCATCCGCCGTGGCAGGTGCGGCCGTGGATATGCACGCCAGCGCCCGCGTGAAGATGGCCGACATGCGCGCCGACGCCGGTGTGGCTGCCGACCGAAGCGCCAACGCCGACACCGCCGACATGAACGCCCGCGCCCACGGACTGAGCCGAGGCGGCAGTGGCGCCGACCAGCGCCAAGGCAAAAACGGAAGCAATTACGGTTTTCATGGGGGTTCCTGTGGTTTGGATGGTCTGAATGGATTTCGGCCCTCGGAACCATAACGCACGAGCGGCGGCGAAGTGTCCCTGTTCGGGAGGGGGAAATGCCGCGGTATTGCTGAATATTTCATAGATCGGTCATTGCTATGTTGCAGTGCAGCATCCATATGAGGTGAGCGAAGGCCGCTTGGGTTTCCCTTCGGAACCCGAACCGGGGTGCGCCCCGCTGCATGAGGCAGCGGTGAGTTTTGGAGAGTTTGTTATGTATCGCGTGGAAGACGCCGGTTTCATGCCGGGCGTTCATCGTTTCATTGTTGCGTCTCTAGCCGTCGCCATCGTCGCTGTGGCGGGCCTTCTCACCATGTCCGTTTTCGCGGCGTGAGGAACAGGGCCTGATCCCGCCTATCCGGGGATCGCGCACCTTATTCGTGAACGAAGCTACACCCGCCGGGAAACCGGCGGGTGTTTGCATTTCGGGTGTGAGCGATCAGGGCTTCTGGTCGTCGCCGCTTTGGCCGGGGGTGCCCAGATTGTCGCGCGTCTTGCTGGGGGTGAGGTTGGGATCGCGGCCGGTTTCACGCGCATCCTTGGGTTCTTCCTAGCCAAGCGTGGGCGAATTGTCTTCGGTGGTGCGTTCGCCTTGCTGGGTGTTTGTTCCGGGCATTGTTTTTTCCTCTGATGGGGCAGGAAAGAAACAATCGGGTGGCGAAAAAAGTTTCAAATCTCCGGTGGCGGGTCGTTGGGATCGCGCATCATCGTGAAGCTCGCCATGTCCCAGGCGTTGCGCATGCCGACCAGCAACAGCGCCACGAACGCCGCGGCGATGACTTCGAGACAGGTTTCGCCGTCGCGCGCCGCCAGCAGCGACGCAGCGGCCAGCGCCACGTAAACCAGCAAGGGCAGCACGCAATAGAAGATGCGGTCTTCCGGTGCGAGCTTCAATTTCCAGATGCGCGTGATCACCACGATAGCGTAAATCACACCGGCGACTCCGCCGCCGCCCAGCAGCAGCGCCAGGAACGTGCCGTTCAACGTGGGCGCGGCGAGAATGGCGGAGCCCACCAGCACGCTGGCCAGATGCACAGCCGTTGGCGTGATGAAACCGCGCACGCCGATCTGCCGGTTGGGCATGTTGCCAGCCAGCGTGACGACGACGAAATTGGCGCCCACGATGACACCGGCGGCGGTGCCGATGAGCACATAGAAATCGCGCCATTGTTCCAGCGGCAGCGGTGTCATTTGGTTCGACCCTTAAGAAACATTTTCCCGCGGAGGCGCGGAGGAGAAACTTGCTTTCGCCAAATAGCTGGCCGCTTATCGGCGCGCCATGCGCGCCAAAAAAACAGGCACATGTGCGCAATGATATTCTCATTTTCTCTACTCCGCGGCTCCGCGTGAAACTTACCTGAAATCCCGCTCCTGGCGGATTTTTTCGTAAGCGGTGTTGATGGCGGCGAGCTTGTCTGTTGCCAGCCGCACAAACTCCTCTGGCACGCCGCGCGCGATGAGGCTGTCTGGATGGTTCTCTTTCACCAGCATCAAATAGGTGCGGCGCACTTCATCCTCGTTCGCTTCGTAACTGACGCCGAGGATAACATAAGGATCGGCGGCATCGGGGAAATGCGAGGCGCGGATGCGGCGATAGACGTTCGGCGCGAAGCCGAAGATTTCGGAGACGCGTTCCAGAAATGCCTGCTCGCCCGGATGGAACACGCCGTCGGCCTTGGCGATTTCGAACAACCCGTCCATCACGTCTTCCAGCATGGCGGGATTGCCGCGAAAGATGCGCGCGATCTGGGATGCATAGGCTTCGTAGCCGGCCGTATCCTGCCGCGCGAGATTGAAGATGCGCTGCACGTTGGCGCTTTCCGCCGCCGGCACACGGAAGACACGGCTGAAGGCTTCTTCTTCCTCGCGCGTGACGGCGCCATCGGATTTGGCCAGCTTGGCGCCCAGCGCGATGATGGCGATGGTGAAGGCCAGCCCCGGCTCATCGGGATTTACGGCTGCGAGATCGGCATCGATCAACACATGGCCGGCATAAGCGCCGATCAGCGCGCCGATAGGCCCGCCGCCCAGCAGGAAGCCCGCCGCGGCCCCGCCCAATTTTCCCCAGATGGACATGGGGCGAAGCATTAGGACAAAGTTGGCGCCATGTCACAGTGGAAATTCTTCATCGATCGCGGCGGCACGTTTACCGATGTGGTGGCGCAAGGGCCGGACGGGACGGTGGATGCGTTCAAGCTGCTTTCGCAAAGCGCGCGCTATGATGACGCGGCGCTGGAGGGGATCCGGCGCTGTTTGGGCGTGGAACGCGGGGCGGCGCTGCCCGCGGAGCGTATTGGCGAAGTGCGCATGGGCACCACGGTTGCGACCAACGCGCTGCTGGAGCGCAAAGGCGAGCGCGTGGTGCTGGTGACGACGAAGGGGCTGAAGGATCAGCTTCGCATCGGTTACCAGAACCGGCCGAAACTGTTTTCGCTCAAGATCGAATTGCCGGACATGCTTTACGAAAGCGTGATCGAGGCGGACGAGCGCGTTGGCGCGGATGGCAACGTGCTGACGGCGCTGGATGAGGCGGGATTAAGAAAGTCCCTCGCGGAGGCGCGGAGCCGCGGGGTGGAGTCTTGCGCGATTGTTTTCATGCATGGCTATCGCTATCCGGCGCACGAGGTGCGCGCGGGCGAGATCGCGCGCGAGTTAGGATTTGCGCAGGTTTCGATGAGCCATGACGCCGTGCCGCTGGCGAAATTTGTTTCGCGTGGCGATACCACGGTGGCGGATGCGTATTTGTCGCCGGTTCTGTCGCGCTATGCGGATCGCGTTTCGCGCGCGCTGGGCGGGACGCGGCTGTATTTCATGACCTCGAATGGCGGGCTGGCGGCGCCGCAATTCTTTCGCGGCAAGGATGCGATTGTGTCCGGTCCTGCCGGCGGCGTGGTGGGCATGGCGGAAACCGCGCGCGAAGCAGGGTTCGAGCGCGTGATTGGCTTCGACATGGGCGGCACATCGACCGACGTGTCGCGCTTCGACGGCACCTTCGAGCGCGTTTACGAAACCGAAGTGGCGGGCGTTCGGCTGCGCACGCCGATGCTGGCCATCAACACCGTGGCGGCGGGCGGCGGATCGATTTTGCACTATGACGGCGCGCGCTTCCGCGCCGGGCCGGACAGCGCCGGGGCCGATCCCGGACCGATGTGTTACCGGCGCGGCGGACCGCTGACCGTGACCGACGCCAATGTGATGGTGGGAAAACTGTTGCCCGCCTGCGTGCCAAACATCTTTGGGCCGGACGGCAACCAGCCCATCGACCGCGAGCGCGTTGTGGCGGCGTTCGCGGAACTGGCGAAAGACATTGGCGACGGGCGCACGCCGGAAGAGACAGCGGACGGCTTCATCCGCATCGCGGTGGAGAACATGGCCAATGCCATCCGCCGCATTTCCGTGGCGAAGGGTTATGATGCGCGCGATTATGCGCTGAACTGTTTTGGCGGCGCGGGCGGGCAACATGCCTGTTTGGTGGCTGATGCTTTGGGAATGCGCCGCGTGTTCGTGCATCCGTTCGCGGGCGTGCTTTCGGCTTACGGCATGAAGCTGGCGAGTTTACGCAGCGTGAAGCAACGCGCGGTTGGCAAGCCGCTCGACGATGCGATGGGCGAGATCGAGACGGTTGCGGCCGAGCTGGCGCGCGAGGTTGGAGAAGAGTTGGCGGCGCAAGGTGGCGCGAACGTGCAGAGCCAGGCGCGACTGCACATGCGTTATGAGGGCAGCGACACCACCCTGCTCGTTGCGCTTGCCTCGCGCGCGGCGATGGCGCGCGAATTCGCCGATGCGCACGCGCGGCTGTTCGGGTTCGGCTTTGAAGGCAAAGGACTGATTGCAGAGTCTGTGGAGGTGGAAGCGTTCGATGCGCCTGCCGAGCACGGTACACACACGTTCACGCAGCGCGGGCCGATCTCGCGTGACGATCAGGAAATGGCGCCCGCGAAGTTCTTTTCCCACGGGGCTTGGCATGATGCGCGTGCATTGGTCATCGACGGATTGCTGCCCGGCACGGCCATCGCCGGCCCCGCCATTCTGGTAGACGAATATCAGACTCTTGTGGTGGAACCGGGCTGGAACGCGGAAGTCACGCAAACCGGCGCGGTGGTGCTGACCCGCGAGACGGCAGCAACGCCATCGCTTCGGGCGACGGCGGAAGTCGATCCGGTTTCGCTGGAAGTGTTCGCCAACCTGTTCATGGCGATTGCGGAAGAGATGGGCGCCACGCTGCAGAACACCGCTGCCAGCGTGAACATCAAGGAGCGGCTGGATTTTTCCTGCGCTATTTTCGATGCGGATGGCGGGCTGGTGGCGAACGCGCCGCACATGCCGGTGCATCTGGGTTCGATGGGCGATTGCGTGACGGCGGTGGTGCGCAAACATCCTGAGATGCAGCCGGGCGATGCCTTCGTCACCAACGCGCCTTATGACGGCGGCACGCATCTGCCCGATATTACCGTGGTGGCGCCGGTGTTTGTGGAAGGCGGCCGCGCCTTCTTCGTGGCGGCGCGCGGGCACCATGCCGATATCGGCGGCATCACGCCGGGCTCCATGCCGCCGTTTTCCAAAGCCATCGATGAGGAAGGCGCGCTGTTTGACGGCATCCGCATGATCCATGCCGGGCGCTTCGATGAGGGCTGTGTGCGCGATGTGCTGGCGCAAGGCGAATGGCCGGCGCGCAACCCGGACCAGAACGTGGCGGATCTGCGCGCGCAGGCGGCGGCGTGTGCGAAGGGTGCGGAGGAATTGAAACGGGCTTGCGCGCACTACGGGCTGGATGTGGTGACCGCCTATATGAGCCACGTACAGGACAACGCCGAAGAAAGCGTGCGCAAGGTGATCGGTGCGTTGCGCGACGGCGCTTTCACCATGCCGATGGACGGCGGGATGACGATTGCGGTGAAGGTGACAGTGGATCGCGGGGCGCGTTCCGCGCGGGTGGATTTCACCGGCACATCGCCGCAGCAACCCAACAACTTCAACGCGCCGGGATCGGTGACCAAAGCGGCGGTGCTGTATGTGTTCCGCTGTTTGGTGGACAGCGACATTCCCATGAATGCGGGATGTTTGAAGCCGCTTCGGATTGTGGTGCCGGAAGGATCGCTGCTGAACCCGCGCCCGCCGGGTGCGGTGGCGGCAGGCAATGTGGAAACCAGCCAGGCGGTGGTGGATGCGCTGTTCGCAGCGCTCGGTGTGATGGCGGCGAGCCAGGGGACGATGAATAACCTCACCTTCGGCAATGCGCGGCACCAATATTACGAAACCATCTGCGGCGGCGCGGGCGCAGGCGCCGATTTCGACGGGCAATCGGCCGTGCACACGCACATGACGAACTCACGACTGACCGATCCCGAAATTCTGGAGATGCGCTATCCGGTGCTGCTGGAGGAATTTTCCATCCGACGCGGTTCCGGCGGCGCAGGCGTGCACAAAGGCGGCGACGGCGCGGTGCGGCGCATCCGCTTCAATGAACCGATGACGGCGGCGATCCTGTCCACGCGTCGCGAGACCGCGCCGTTCGGTCTGAATGGCGGCGGCAATGCGGCGAAAGGCACGGCGACCATCATCCGCAAGGACGGCGCGCGCGAAAGCATGAAACATTGCGACGAGCGGGATGTGGGTGTGGGTGACGCGATTGAAATTCAAGCGCCGGGTGGCGGGGGATTTTGGAGTAAGACTCCCCTGCCCCCGCTTTAGCGGGGGAGAGGGTTGGGGTAGGGGGGACACTTTCTCCACCTGCCCCAATGTTCAACATCAAGCGCGCTTCACCGCCCCCTCACCCTGCCCTCTCCCCCACTTCGTGGGGGCGAGGGAATTTCAGGCCGCGTCTTTCGCTTTGGGATCGTAGTTCAGGATCGGTGATAGCCATCGTTCGGCTTCGGTGAGGCTCATGCCTTTTCTTTTGGCGTAATCTTCCGTTTGGTCTTTTTCGATTTTGCCGACGCCGAAGTAGCGGGCTTGCGGATGCGAGAAATAGATTCCGCTGACCGACGAGCCGGGCCACATGGCGTAGCTTTCCGTCAGCTTTACGCCGGCGCGCGCTTCCGCATCCAGCAATTTGAACAGCGTACCTTTTTCGGTGTGATCGGGCTGGGCGGGATAGCCGGGCGCGGGGCGGATGCCGCGGTATTTTTCGGCGATCAGATCTTCGGGCGAAAGGTTCTCATCCGGCGCGTAGGCCCAGAATTCCTTACGCACGCGTTCGTGCATGCGTTCGGCGAAGGCTTCAGCCAAACGATCGGCCAGCGCGCGCACGATAATGGCGCTGTAATCATCCTTCTCCGCTTCGAAACGCTTGATGTGTTCGTCTTCGCCGTGGCCGGAGGTGACGACGAAGCCGCCGATATAATCGGCGCGGCCGGTTTCGCGCGGCGCGATATAATCGCCCAGCGCCATGTTGGGCTTGGCGTTGTCGCGGCTCATCTGTTGGCGCAACGTGTGCAGCGTGGCAATGGGGAATTTGCGCGCCTTGTCGCCGAATACCAGAACATCGTCACCCTGCCCCGCAGCCGGCCAGAAGCCGATGGCGGCGCGCGCGGTGAACCATTTTTCCTTCACGACACGGTCCAGCAGCACGCGCGCGTCTTTATATAAGGAGCGCGCGACTTCACCGGCCTGTGGATCGTCGAGAATCATGGGATAGCGGCCGACCAGTTCCCACGCCTGGAAGAACGGCGTCCAGTCGATATAAGGCACCAATTCGCCAAGGTCGTAAGCGTCGAAGGTGCACGCGCCGAGAAACGTGGGCACGGACGGGGTGTAATTGGCCCAATCGAATTTGAACTTGTTGGCGCGCGCCTGTTCGATGGTGAGGCGGCGGCCGGGGGCGCGCTGGCTGGCGTGGTTGCGCGCGATCTCTTCATATTCCTTGCGGATGTTGACCTTGTAATCGTTGCTGTTGGCGGCATTGAGCAGGCTGGTGGCCACGCCAACGGCGCGCGACGCATCGGTGACATAGATCGTTTGCCCGCGGCGGTAATTGGGATCGATCTTCACGGCGGTATGCACGCGGCTTGTGGTGGCGCCACCGATGAGGAGCGGAATATCGAAACCCTGCCGTTCCATCTCGGATGCGACATGGCACATTTCATCCAGCGACGGGGTGATGAGGCCGGAGAGGCCGATCATGTTGGCCTTGTTGTCGCGCGCGGCATCCAGAATTTTCTGCGTCGGCGTCATCACGCCCAGATCGATCACATCGTAGCCATTGCATTGCAGCACCACGCCTACGATGTTCTTGCCGATATCGTGCACGTCGCCCTTCACCGTGGCCATCACAATGCGGCCTGCCGGTTCTTTACTCTGGTTCTTTTCCTTCTCCGCTTCCATGAAGGGAAGCAGATGCGCCACGGCTTTCTTCATCACGCGCGCGGATTTCACCACCTGCGGCAGGAACATCTTGCCGGAGCCGAAAAGATCGCCGACCACGTTCATGCCGTCCATCAGCGGGCCTTCGATCACGTCCAGCGGACGCGTGGATGCAAGACGCGCTTCCTCGGTATCTTCCACCACGAAGGCGTCGATGCCGTGGACCAGCGCATGAGATAGGCGCTCCTTCACCGGCAGCGAACGCCAGGCGGCGCTTTCCACTTCGGCGACGGAACCATCGCCTTTGTATTCGTTGGCGATGGCGAGAAGGCGCTCGGTGGAATCCGCGCGGCGGTTGAACAGCACGTCTTCGATGGCTTCGCGCAAGCGTGTGGGAATGTCCTGATAGACGGAAAGCTGCCCGGCGTTGACGATGCCCATATCCATGCCGGCCTTGATGGCGTGGAACAGGAAGATGGAATGCATCGCTTCGCGCACCGCATCGTTGCCGCGAAAGGAGAAGGAGAAGTTGGAAACGCCGCCGGAGACATGCACATGCGGCAGCGTTTCGCGGATGACCTTGGTGGCCTCGATAAAGGCGTGGCCGTAATCGGCATGTTCTTCCAGCCCGGTGGCGACAGCGAAGATGTTGGGATCGAAGATGATGTCTTCCGGTGGGAAACCAACCTGGTTCACCAGAATATCATAAGCGCGCGTGCAGATTTCGATCTTGCGCTCGCGCGTGTCGGCCTGGCCCTGCTCATCGAACGCCATCACCACCACGGCGGCGCCATAGCGCATCACCTTTTTGGCGTGTTCGATGAAGGCCGCCTCGCCTTCCTTCATGCTGATGGAATTGACGATGGGCTTGCCCTGCACGCATTTGAGGCCGGCTTCGATCACGCTCCATTTTGAGGAGTCGATCATCACCGGCACGCGCGCGATATCCGGCTCGCCGCCGGCCATGTTGAGGAAGCGGCGCATGGCGGCTTCGGAATCGATCAGGCCTTCATCGACGTTGACGTCGATGATCTGCGCGCCGTTTTCCACCTGCTGGCGCGCCACTTCGAGAGCGCTTTCATAATTGTTGGCGGCGATCAGCTTGCGGAACTTGGCCGAGCCGGTGATGTTGGTGCGTTCGCCGACGTTTACAAAGTTGATGTCGGGCGTCAGCGTGAACGGCTCAAGACCGGAGAGGCGCATATAGTGCGGCTTTTGCGGAATCTCGCGCGGTTTGACGCCCTTGATGGCTTCGCCGAATGCCTTGATGTGAGCAGGCGTGGTGCCGCAGCAACCGCCGACAATGTTGACGAGGCCGGAGCGCGCGAATTCGCCGATCATTTCCGCCATGATCTCCGGCGATTGATCGTAACCACCGAATTCGTTGGGCAGGCCGGCGTTCGGGTGCGCGCTGACCAGCGTGTCGGCGGCGTTGCTGAGATCGGCGACGTAGGGGCGCAGTTCTTTCGCGCCCAGCGCGCAGTTCAGGCCAATGGCAAAAGGCTTTGCGTGGCGCATGGAATGCCAGAAGGCTTCCGGCGTCTGGCCGGTGAGCGTGCGGCCGGAAAGATCGGTGATGGTGCCGCTGATCCACACCGGCAGGCGTTCACCCATCTCATCGAACACTTCCTGCACCGCATAGATCGCGGCTTTGGCGTTCAGCGTGTCGAAGATCGTTTCGATCATGATGACGTCGGCGCCGCCCTTCATCAGGCCGCGCGTGGCATCGGCATAGGTGGCGCGCAGTTCGTCGAAGGTCACGTTGCGGAAAGCGGGATCGTTTACATCGGGCGAGATGGACGCGGTGCGGTTGGCGGGGCCGAGCACACCAGCGACGAGGCGCGGGCGGCTGGAGGTGGATGCTGTATCGCAAACCTCGCGCGCCAACCGCGCACCGGCCTCGTTCAGCTCGCTGACAAGATGCTCCAGCTTGTAGTCGCCTTGCGACATGGAGATGGAGTTGAAGGTGTTGGTTTCGATGAAATCGGCGCCGGCATCGAGATACTGGTGGCCGATGTCGCGGATGATGTCCGGCTTGGTCAGCGTGAGAAGATCGTTGTTGCCTTTGAGATCGCTGGGATGGTTGTCAAACCGTTCGCCGCGAAAATCCGCTTCGCTCAGCTTGTAGCCCTGGATCATCACGCCCCAGGCGCCATCCAGCAGCAGGATGCGCTTCTTGGCTTCTGCGTGAAGCCACGCGATTCGGGATTTGCGGTCAGACGCCATGACGCACTCCCTTTCCTCCCCCGTTCACGGGGGAGGTGGCTTGGCGCGTCAGCGCCAAGACGGAGGGGGGGCGCCCCCCCCCTCCGCCTCGCTGCGCTTGGCACCTCCCCCGTAAACGGGGGAGGAAAACTGTGGCTTTGCACTTGATGGCCATCACTGTGCGGCTTTCACGTAAGAGGATTCATCGGGCTGTATTCCCAACATGCGGCAGGCCGCATAAGTAAGGTCCGCCTGATTGAGCGTGTAGAAATGGAAATGATCGAAGCCGAGCGCTGAGAGGCGTTCCACCTGTTCGGCCAGCACGGCGGCGGCGACGATCTTGCGGGTTTCCGCATCGTCATCGAGGCCTGCGTATAGTTTCGACAACCATTGCGGCATGGCCGCGCCACAACGCTGCGCCATGCGCGCTATGCCTTTGAAATTGGTGGTGGGCATGAGGCCGGGTACCAGCGGAATATCGAGCCCTTCCATCACCACGCGGTCACGCAGGCGGGCGATGGCTTCCAGATCGAAACAGAATTGCGTGATGGCGCGGCTGGCCCCTGCCCCGACTTTGCGCTTGAGCAATTCCACATCGGCATCGAGCGAGGCGGAGTCCGGGTGCTTTTCGGGATAGGCCGACACGCTGATTTCGAACGGCGCGATCTTGCGGATGGCTTCGATCAATTCGGGTGTTGAAGCGTAACCTTGCGCGTGCGCGGCATAAGATGCACCGGCTTCCGGCATGTCGCCGCGCAACGCCACGACATGGCGCACACCGGCATCCCAATAGCCGCGTACAACATCATCAATCTCTTCGCGCGGTGCTGCCACGCAGGTGAGGTGTGCTGCCGGCGTAAGCTGCGTTTCCTCGACAATGCGCTTCACCGTGGCGTGGGTGCGGTCGCGCGTGGAACCGCCCGCGCCGTAGGTTACCGACACGAACGACGGGCCCAAGGGTTCCAGCCTGCGGATGCTGCGCCAAAGCTGATCCTCACTCTCCGGCGATTTGGGCGGAAAGAATTCGAAGGAAACATGCAGCGGTTTGGAATCCGCGACCATGCGCTTGAGCGTCATGCCGCCACCGTGGCGCGGGCGCGCGGGGCTTGCGCCATCCAGATTTTCACGGTGAGTTTCTCGTTGCCATGCTTGTGCGGCGCGATGGCTTCACCGGCCAGCGTGTGCAGCTTGGCCGCACCGAACCAGCCCGTGACCTCCGCATCGGAAAAGCCCAAACGGCGGTGCGCATAATCCTTGCGCAGGAATTCCAGATCGTGCTGCGCGAAATCGGCGATGACGAGACGGCCGCCTGCCTTCATCACCCGCGCGGCTTCGATCACGGCGGCTTGGGGATCGTCGAGATAATGCAGCACCTGATGGAAGAGCACGGCGTCGAAACCGGCCAGCGCGCCGCCATCGGCGAACGGCAGCCGGTAGGTGTCGGCAAGCCGCACCTGGCAATGCTGCGCGCCGGAACGGGTGAGCCTGTCGCGCGCGATGGCAAGCATGTCCGGGCTGGCATCCACGCCGACGCCGCGCTTGATGCGCGCGTTCAGCAATTCCAGCATGCGGCCGGTGCCGGTTCCGGCATCGAGCAGGTTTTCAATCGGGGCATCGCCCATCAACCGCACGATGGCGGTTTCCACGTCTTTCTCCGGTGCATGCAGCGCGCGGATGCCCTCCCATTCGGCGGCGTTGGCTTTGAAATAAGCGGCGGCTTCGGCGGCGCGGGCTTCGCGGATGGCGGCAAGCCGGGCGCGGTCGCGCTCGCGCGATTGCGGATCGGCCAGCCCGGTCAGCGCCGCGCCGAATTCGGCCGGGGCGCCACGGTCGGCCGCGCGATAGAAAACCCAGCTTCCTTCCTTGAAGCGCTCAATCAGTCCGGCTTCGCAAAGCAGTTTCAGATGGCGGGATACGCGGGGCTGGCTCTGGCCAATGATCTGGATCAGCTCGCTGACCGCCAGCTCAGCCTCGCGCAATATAAGGAGAAGGCGCAGGCGAGTGGGATCGCCCGCGGCGCGCAACATGCTGATCAGCCGGTCCATAGCGCCTCCTGTTCGCTGTCCATATAAACATATCTTTATATGAGTATGCAAACTGTGGCCTGTGGGCCATCGGCGAATCTACAAATTGTTAACTATGCGCCGCATGCCCCGACTTGCCATCGAAGGGTCATGGCCGCCTGTGCTAGTTCAATCTTGGTTCGCGGAGGCCGCGATTCCATAAAAATCCAGACGATTAGAGCGCACGTATTGCTTCCGGTATTGCACCCAAATGCCCTCCTAACCATTTAGGTAGGGACCGTTATCGAATAAGGCGTGGGAATGATGAGGGGAATTCAACTTTTAAGCGCAATTGGTGTTGCGCTTCTGCTGGCGGGCTGCGCGACGGCGCCGGCCGACGATACCGCTGGCGGGACCAACGATCCCTATGAGCAGACCAACCGCGCCCTTTTCGATTTCAACAACAAGCTGGACGAGAACGTGTTTCTGCCCGGCGCGAAGCTGTATGTGGCCGTCCTGCCCGATCCGGCGCGCGAAGGCATTCATAATTTTCTGATCAATCTCGACCTGCCCGTAACATTCGCCAACGATGTAATGCAGGGCGAACTGGATCGCGGCGGCGAAACCATGATGCGCGCGCTGGTGAATACCACCGTGGGCGTTGGCGGCTTGCTGGACGTGGCCACCAAGATCGGCATTCCCTATCACACCGAGGACTTCGGGCAGACGCTGGCGGTGTATGGCGTTCCGGCTGGGCCTTATCTGTTCTTGCCGGTGCTTGGGCCAAAGCCGCCGCGCGATCTGGCAGGTTACGTAGCTGACATCTATCTGGATCCGACCACCTACATCACCATTCGCGAACATTTCTGGTGGTCAGCCGGGCGTTTCACCGTTGAAGCGCTCGATCTGCGCTCGCGCAATATCGATACGCTGGCAAGTATCGAGCGCAGTTCGGTGGATTATTACGCCTCGGTTCGCAGCCTTTACCGGCAGAACCGCGAGAACGAAATCCGCAACGGTAAGACCGATGTGCAGAATCTCCCCAATTTCTAAGAGGTTGTTGCACGACCGTTGCCACGAACTTGCCACAACTGGTCCGGACACTTCGCTAGCAGGCGGCGTTCACCCATAATTTGAGGATACAGCGATCATGCAGATATTCCACACTTTCTCGCGCCGCGCCGCCCTGGCGCTGGCTTTGACGATTGCGCCACTCGCCATGGGTGGGCTTGGCGCGGCACAAGCGGCGGGAACGCCGGCGGAAGCCTTCGTGCAAACGAACGTGCAGAAGGGCTTCGACATCCTGAACAACAAAGGTCTTTCGCAGGCCCAGCGCGATTCGCAATTCCGCAGCTTTCTTGAATCGCTGACGGACAGCCAGCGCATCGCGAACTTCACGCTGGGCAATGCCAAGCGTTCAGCCTCGCCCGCCGATGTTGCGGCCTTCACCAACGCCTTCCGCGATTACGCTTTCGCCATTTATGAGTCGCGGCTCTCGAAATATTCCGGGCAGACGCTGACGGTGACGGGTTCGACCGAGCGGGCGCCGGGCGATTTCGTGGTGACGACGAAGATGGTCGATCCGAACGCATCGCAGCGCCAGCCGCTGGAAATAGATTTCCGCGTTTCCAACACCGGCGGCCATTTCGTGGTAATCGACGCCAGCGTGGAAGGCGTGTGGCTGGCGATTGAAGAACGCGACCAGTTTGCCGCCTTCATGAACGACAACGGCGGCAACATTCAGTCGCTGATCTCGCACATTCAGCAGTTGACGCAGCGGATTCGCGCCGGCGGCGAAAGCGGCCAGCAGGGGAATTAGGCAGCCCACAGTTTTGACTTTCCGCGCCCGCAGTATTACCTTACGCCCTCGGTAATACGGAGTACGCCATGGCGACGACAGTCACCGTGAAAGGACAGGTCACCCTGCCCAAGGACGTGCGGCAAGCAACGGGCATCAAGCCCGGCGACCGCGTAGAGGTGCGCGCGGCGGCATTGGGCGCGGTGATTATCGAAAAGCCCAAGGCGATGCCGGAATACGAAGCGCAACTGCGTGCGCTTGCCAAACGGCGGATCATTCGTGGCGCTACGACCGATGAGATCATGGAGATGAGCCGTGGCGACAGTGGTGTCTATAGGCCGAAGAAGCGGTGACGCTGGTTGATACCAATGTTCTGCTGGATGTGCTGACAACCGATCCGAAATGGTCGGAGTGGTCGATCATCGCGCTTCGTGACAGAGCCGCACGAGGCTCGCTTTTCATAAATGAGATTGTTTACGCCGAATTGGCCGGCCATATCGCGACAGAGAAAGACCTCGACGACGCGGTTCAATCACTCCGGGTTCAATTCCAGACAATTCCCAAGCGGGCACTGTTTTATGCCGGCCGGACATTCCGTTCCTATCGCAGCGCAGGAGGCGTTCGCACCGGCGTTCTGCCCGATTTCTTCATCGGTGCGCACGCCCAGGTTGGCCGTATTCCGCTGCTGACGCGCGATGTTGGCCGTTATCGCACTTATTTTCCCGACGTCGATCTGATTGCGCCGTAACCCTCAGGCCCGCGCGAAGCGCTTGTATTTGATGCGGTGGGGCGTTTCGGCGTCCATGCCGAGGCGGCGTTTCTTGTCTTCCTCGTAGTCCTGATAGTTGCCTTCGAACCATTCCACATGGCTGTCGCCTTCGAAGGCCAGCATGTGGGTGGCGATGCGATCGAGAAACCAACGGTCATGGCTGATGATCATGGCGCAGCCGGCGAATTCCTCCAGCGCGGTTTCCAGCGCGCGCAGCGTGTCGATATCCAGGTCGTTGGTCGGTTCGTCGAGCAGCAGCAGGTTGGCGCCGGACTTCAGCATCTTGGCCAGATGCACGCGGTTGCGCTCGCCGCCCGATAGCTGACCGACTTTCTTCTGCTGGTCGCCGCCCTTGAAGTTGAAGGCGCCGACATAGGCGCGTGACGGCATGGTGCGCTTGCCCAGTTCCAGAATATCGAGACCGTCGGAAATTTCCTGCCACACGGTTTTGTTGGGATCGAGCGCGTCGCGCGATTGATCGACATAGCCGATCTGCACCGTCTCGCCGACGCGCATGGCGCCGGCGTCGGGCTTTTCGAGCCCCGTGAGCATGCGGAACAGCGTGGTCTTGCCCGCGCCGTTCGGCCCGATAACGCCGACGATGCCGCCGGGTGGCAGATTGAAATTCACGTTCTCATAGAGAAGACGGTCGCCATAAGCCTTCGCAAGGCCTTCAGCTTCCACCACCAGCGAACCCAGACGCTCCGCCACGGGGATAACGATCTGCGCCGTGCTGCCGCGCTGTTCCTGCGATTTCGCCAGCAGGTCGTTATAGGCGTTGATGCGCGCCTTGGATTTGGCCTGCCGCGCCTTGGGCGATTGCTGAATCCATTCGCGTTCACGGGCGATGGCGCGTTCCTGTGCGGCTTCTTCGGCGCCTTCCTGATGCAGGCGCTTTTCCTGCACCACGAGGAACGACGAATAATTGCCTTCGTGCGGGATGCCCTTGCCGCGATCCAGTTCCAGGATCCAGCCGGTGACGTTGTCGAGGAAGTAGCGATCGTGGGTTACGAGGATGATGCAGCCTTTGTATTCGCGCAGCGTGTGTTCCAGCCACGCGACGGATTCCGCATCGAGATGGTTGGTGGGTTCGTCGAGCAGCAGAATATCGGGCGCATCCAGCAGCAGCTTGCACAGCGCCACGCGGCGGCGCTCACCGCCGGAGAGTTTGGAGACCTCGGCGTCGCCTTCGGGGCAACGTAGCGCATCCATCGCCTGATCGACCTGGCTGTCGAGATCCCAAAGGCCCTGCGCCTCGATCTCGTCCTGAAGCTTGCCCATCTCATCGGCGGTTTCGTCGGAATAATTGGCGGCGATTTCGTTGTAGCGATCCACCAGCGCCTTCTTCTTGGCGACGCCTTCCATCACGTTGCCGCGCACATCCTTGGAGGCATCAAGCTGCGGCTCCTGCGGCAGGTAGCCCATGCGCACGCCATCAGCCGCCCAGGCTTCGCCGGTGAATTCCGGATCGAGGCCGGCCATGATCTTCATCAGCGTGGATTTGCCGGCGCCGTTGACGCCGACGATGCCGATCTTGGCGCCGGGATAAAAAGACAGCCAGATATCCTTCAGCACCTGCTTGCCGCCGGGATAGGTCTTGGACAGACCCTTCATCACATAGACGTATTGCGGACCGGCCATTGGCTTGGATTCCTGGAAGTTGCGAATGAAGCGGCGCTTTTAGAACGCTGGGCGGCGGGGTCAAGCCCGGCCCAAAAACGAAAAGGCCGGACATCCGCCCGGCCCTTTCAATTTCTTATGACGCGGCGATCAGAAGTTGATCTTGGCGCGCGACAGGACCGTCATGGCGTTGGTGCCGGGCTGACCCTGGAAGTTCATCTGGTAGGCGGCGTTCGCCTGCAGCGCCAAGGCGCCATCCATAAACGTGGTCACGTAACCCAATTCCAGATCGGTTTCCGGCGTAGAGGACGCAAGCGATATGCGCTCATGTCCCATCAGCAGATCGCCGGTATCGGGATTGAGAGCGTCGGCGGCCGTGAGACCAAGATTGCCGCTATAGACTTGCAGCGGCCGCGTGACCGCGAGGCCCAGAGAATCGTCGGTATCGAACAGACCGTGCTTGGCGATGGCGACGCCGTAAGCACGGCTATGCAGCGTATCGGCGGACGTAGCGAGACCCGTGGAACGCAAGTCGAGCTGCGTGATGCCTTCGTTATACGATGCCGTCGTCACCCAGCCGTCGCCGAAGCCGACGCGCGCGGAGAGACCCACGGCGGAGGTGTTGGCGGAATTGGCGATGTTCAGGCTGCCGGAATTGAGACCGCCCAAGATGCCGTCCTGTTCGGAGGTCTGCGACGCGGTCAAGCCGAGGCCACCCCACTTGGCGAAATCCCACGACAGGCCGGCCATCGATGCCATGGCGGCGCGCTGATCGTAATAAAGCGGATTGCCTTCGATCTGCGACAGCAGCGAATAGGTCGGCACAATAAAATCGTTACGCACCGGGGTCAGCGAGGATTCGCCAAGGCGCAGGTGCAGATTGTCGCCGAGCGCGACGGTGGTTCCGAGGAACGCGCCGCCATCGGTCAGGCTGAGATACGGCGAGTTCACGGCAGAGGCCGACATGAAAAGACCGTCGTAAGCCGGGCTGGAGGCCGCATCGTAATCGTTGAAGCGGCCCGAGATATTCATGTTGTAGCCGATGTTCAGATCGACTCCGTCCGTCAGCGGCGTGGTGATCGACAGGTCCTGCACGTTGTATCGCGTACGTCCGGAGTCAAAATGCTCACCCGACAAGAGGCGCGGCGTGGTTTCGCCGACCGCATAGCCGGAAGCCACGAAATTGCCGAACGGCCCCGCCCCCGCAAACGCGAATGGCGAATAGGTGCTGAACTGCGCGCCCATCAGATTGTTGAACAGATAATCGTTGCGGTAGTCGTGCTGCTGCGCGGCCACCGTGAGGTCGGTCTGGAAGGTGCGGCCAAAGGAATCCACGACATAGGCGTGTTTCAAGAGGGAGCTGTTGCGCACGGCGACGGCCAGCGGCCCTGTGACGAATGTTTTCTGCAGACCGCTGGGGCCCGATGTATTGAGAGGATTGCCGCCGCGCGTGGCCACCTTCGTCTCGCCGACCGGAGAAAGCGCGCGGGTGACATCGACGGCGCCCATTCCGTAAATCGCATCCGGCCCCTTGGCGCCGATATCGTCGGATGTGTCGAAAATGATTGCGGCAACCTGCTGCGCGGTAAGCTGCGGCGACTGCCCTTTCACAAGCGCAGCAACGCCGGAGACATAGGGCGTAGCCATCGAGGTGCCGGAAAGATAACCGTACATCGCGGCCGGGTTCTTGCCATTGCCGACCGTCGACCAGATGTCGGAACCGGGCGCGGTGACGAAATAGTTTTTCAGGCAATAAGAATGACCGCCGTGAATCTCGCAGCGATTGCCCGGCACCTGCGTGAAGCTGACCGCCTCGCCATGGCCGTTCTTTCCGCCAGCTTGCGTGGCGCCCACCACAATCATCGAACCGCGAACGCCATCGGCCAGCGCCGCGCCGGAAAGAAATCCACCGGCCGGATATTTGGTGCCGGAATTGCCTGCCGCGACAACCATCAGCGCGCCCGCGGACGCCACTTTGCGGAACGCCGCGGTGTCGGACGCGTCGAGGATCGGGCCGCCGATGGAAACGCTGACGATGTTGGCGCCGTGGTTCGCAGCCCAGATCATGCCCTGATCGATACCGATGCAGGAATCCACATTCGACCCGCAAACCTTCACCGGAAGGATATCCGCCTTGGGCGCCAGACCGGTGTGTGTTCCCGCGGCAATGCCGGTAACGTGGGTGCCGTGCGTGGAATCGGCCGCGCCCGGAAACACCGCAAGATCACCACCGAGACGATTATCCCGGTTCGCGCATGCGTTCACAGAACTTTTGATGCAATGGCCGGGCAGAACGCGACCGGCAAACTCGGGATGATTGAGATCGATGCCGGTATCGATGATGCCGATGATCACGCCCTTGCCCTTGGCGCTGAAATCCCAGCCAAAAGCATTTTTAGCGATGTCGTGCGGCGTATCGCACCAGCCGACGCCCGTATCTGCGCCGCAGGGACCGGGTGTTACCGATGACGATGTGTTATTCAGGCCGTGAACAATTCCGATCGTGCCGCGTCCGCGCGCGCGGACGCCATAGACAGCGCCGTTCACATCCATCTGCGTGGGCGCGAAGAACGAACCGGCGTCGAGCGAAATCTGGCCCAACATTGTCGGCGTGGCTGGAGATGCCTCGGCGGCGGATGCGCCAAGGACAGTTGCCATCGCGGACAACATCATCCAGCTTCGAACGCGCATACAATCCCCTGTACCTGCCGTCGGCTTACTCCCCGCCGCCCGGCTGAAACTCTGGAAAAATCTTAGCAGACCCGTCCTCCCAATCAACGGAATCATCAACGAAAACTGTGGCTTGACCGACACATTCCGGGGTGGAGTTGTGGCCCGGCTATCCTCGCGTATTTCGCGGTAAACCCCGAATTTCTCGGAAAATGGGCCATTTCGGGCAAAATGAGCGAATTACGGGGATTTTTTCGGAAATTCGCCTTTCCCGGTTCCCTGCGGGATTGCCCCCAATGGACGGACGGAAACGGCCCCTCTAGAACGGCGGCCGATGGCCCAGCCGCCCCTTCAGGTCGCGATTCTGCCCCGTGACGCCATACCGCCAGACCTGCCTACCGTGGTTTTGGGCCCATCCCGCACTGGTCCGCGCGCCGGCGCAGGCGAACGGAATTTTCAAAGAGGCTAACAACAATGCCCGAAGCCATCCACGTTTTCCCGCCGGTGAAATCCGCGCTCGACCTTATCGGCAACACGCCAATGCTGGAGCTGACGCATTTCGACACCGGGCCGTGCCGGTTGTTCGTGAAGCTGGAAAGCCAGAATCCCGGCGGCTCGATCAAAGACCGCATCGGCCGTTCGATGATCGCAGCAGCAGAACGCGACGGGTTGCTGAAGCCCGGCGGCACCATCATCGAAGCGACGGCCGGCAACACCGGTTTGGGACTCGCGCAAGTTGGTTTGCTGAAAGGCTACAAGTTGATCCTGATCGTGCCGGACAAGATGGCGCGCGAGAAGATTCAGCACTTGCGCGCGATGGGCGTGGATGTGCGCATGACGCGTTCGGATGTCGGCAAAGGCCACCCGGAATATTACCAGGACATCGCAGCCCAGGTCGCCAAAGAGACGGGCGCGTTCTACACAAACCAGTTTTCCAATCCCGCCAATCCGCAGGCGCACGAAGAAACCACCGGCCCGGAAATCTGGGAGCAGATGGAGCATGACGTGCAGGCGGTTGTGGTGGGTGTTGGTTCCGGCGGCACGCTGACGGGCATTGGCCGCTACATGCGCCGCGTTTCGCCCAGTACCGAAATGGTGCTGGCCGATCCGGCGGGTTCAATTCTGGCGCCATTTATCCGCACCGGAAAGATGATCGAGGCGGGATCGTGGACGGTGGAAGGCATCGGCGAAGATTTCATTCCGGACAATTGCGATCTTTCGCTAGTGAAGCGGGCCTACGCGATCACCGACAAGGAAAGCGTGGAGGCCGCGCGCGAGTTGTTGGCGAAGGAAGGCGTGCTGGGCGGCTCATCGACGGGGACGCTGCTGGCGGCGGCGCTGAAATATTGCCGCGAGCAAACGGAAGCCAAGCGCGTTGTGACGCTGGTACCGGACAGTGGCAACAAATATCTCTCCAAGGTTTACAACGATTACTGGGTCATCGAGCAGGGATTGGCTGACCGCAAATTGCAGGGCGATCTTTCCGATCTGATCGCGCGGCGCTTCGATGCCGGCGGCACGGTGACGGTGTCGCCGAACGACACGCTGCTTGTTGCTTACAATCGCATGCGCAGCGGAGACGTTTCGCAGTTGCCGGTGGTGGACAAGCACCGCATCGTGGGCATTCTGGATGAGCACGACATTCTGGCGCATGTCGAAGGCCATGATGAATTCCGCGCGCAGCAGTTTCAGGATCCCGTGCGCACGGCAATGACGGCGCGGCTGAAAACCGTTCAGGTGAAAGACAAGCTGGAAGCGCTGGCGCCGATATTCGAGCGCAACGAAGTGGCCATCGTGGTGGACGGCGAGAAATTCGTGGGCCTGATCACGCGCATCGACCTCATCAACCATCTGCGGCAGACAAAATGACCGATAGCAAAAGCCACAACCGCCTCGCCTTCGCGACGCGCACCATTCATGCGGGGCAATCGCCCGATCCTTCCACGGGTGCTGTGATGGTGCCGATTTATGCGACCAGCACCTACGCGCAGGAAAGCCCCGGCGTTCACAAGGGCTATGAGTATTCGCGTTCGCAGAACCCCACGCGCAATGCGTTTGAACGCTGCGTCGCCGATCTGGAAAGCGGCACGGAGGGTTTTGCTTTCGCGTCGGGCCTCGCCGCCATCGGCACCATTTTGGAATTGCTGGACAGCGGCGATCATGTCGTGGCGATGGACGATCTTTACGGCGGCAGCTACCGGCTGTTCGAGCGCGTGCGCAAGCGGTCTGCGGCACTGGATTTCAGCTTCGCGGACATGAGCGACATTGGTGCTGTGGAAAAAGCGCTGAAGCCAAACACCAAGATGATCTGGGTGGAGACGCCGACCAATCCGCTTTTGAAGCTGGCCGATCTGGCGGCCCTTGCGGCGCTGGCGAAGAAGCGCGGCATTCTTGCGGTGGCCGACAACACGTTCGCCAGCCCCTTTGTGCAGCGTCCGCTGGAACACGGTTTCGATATCGTGATGCATTCGGTGACGAAGTATCTGAACGGCCATTCCGACATGGTGGGCGGCGTGGCGGTGGTGGGCGACAACCGTGAACTGGCCGAGCAGATGAAGTTTTTGCAGAACTCCATCGGCAGCATTGCCGGGCCGTTCGATTCTTTTCTGGCGTTGCGCGGGCTGAAGACCTTGTCGCTTCGCATGGAGCGGCATTGCGCCAATGCGATGAAGATTGCGCGCTGGCTGGAAGGCCACAAGGACGTCGCGAACGTGATTTATCCGGGGCTGGAAAGTCATCCGCAGCATGCGCTGGCCAAGCGGCAGATGAGCGGTTTCGGCGGCATCGTGACGGTGGTGCTCAAGCGCGATCTGGCCGGCACCAAGCGGATGCTGGAACGCTGCCAACTGTTCACGCTGGCGGAAAGTTTGGGCGGGGTAGAAAGCCTCATCGAACATCCCGCGATCATGACGCACGCCTCGGTGCCGGCGGCGCAGCGCGAGATGCTGGGCATTTCGGATTCGCTGGTGCGTCTTTCCTGCGGCGTTGAAGACGCGGACGACCTGATCGCCGATCTGGAACAGGCGTTTCAATGAGCGAGCCGCGCCGTCTCGTTATCGGCATCAGCGGCGCGTCGGGCATCGTTTATGCCGTGCGCGTGCTGGAGACGTTGCGCGAGCTGGGCGTGGAAACGCATCTGGTGATGAGCAAGGCGGCAGAGATGACCGTCGCTTACGAAACAGATTTGAAATCCGCCGATATCCGCAAGCTGGCCAGCGTGAATTATGCGGTGGGCGATGTGGGGGCGGCGATTTCGTCCGGTTCGTTCCAGATGCTGGGCATGATCGTGGTGCCCTGCTCCATCAAAACCATGAGCGAGATCGCCACTGGCGTGACCGGCACGTTGCTGTCGCGCGCCGCCGACGTTGCGCTGAAGGAACGGCGCAAGCTGGTGATTGCGCTGCGCGAGATGCCGCTGCATGGCGGACACCTGCGCAACTTGGCAGCCCTCTCCGATCTGGGCGCCATCATCGCGCCGCCGGTTCCCGCCTTCTACACGCGGCCCAAGACGCTGGACGATGTGATCGACGAAACGGCGGGGCGGCTGATGGAACTGGCGGGAATCGAAAATCCGCTCCTGAAACGCTGGCAGGGCGGCGAAAAAGCCTGAAAAATCAGCCGATTACGGCAATGGCGTGGCACGGAAATTTGATCTGAAGGGCCGCCTGAGACGTAATACTTCTGTGTTCCAGAGCGAAGATGCTTCAGGAACCCGGAGGAAATCATGAAGGACGGAATGCCCACCACACGCCGCGCGCTGTTCAAAACCGCGCCGGCTTTTGCATTGCTCGCCGCTGCCGCGCCCAGCGCGCTGATGGCGGCCACAAACCCGAAAATGGTGACAATCGAGAATTTCTCGGCGGCGGGAAAAGACCTTGGGTCTGAAAGCGTACCGATGGTCGTGAAGACCGAAGCGCAGTGGCAGGCGCAGCTTAATGGCGAACAGTTCGACGTGACGCGCCATGCCGGCACGGAACAGGCCTTTACAGGCAACACCTGGAACAACCACGCCGATGGCCTCTATCGCTGCATCTGTTGCGATACCGCGCTTTACGATTCGCATACGAAGTTCGAATCCGGCACCGGCTGGCCAAGCTTCTGGCGTCCGATCTCCAGCCACAACATCGTGAAGACCGCCGATGATAGCCTGGGCATGGAGCGTGACGCGATCTCGTGCGCGCGTTGCGACGCGCATCTGGGCCATGTGTTCGACGACGGCCCCAAGCCGACCGGACTTCGCTACTGCATGAATTCGGCATCGCTGAAGTTTGTGCCGCGCGCCAACGCTTAAAGGAAAAACCGATGAAGAGATTTGCTCAAGTTCTTTCCGTTCTGGCGCTGGCCGGACTCACGTCCGTCGCCTGCGCGCGCGCCGACGAGCCGGTGAAAGCCATCCCCGCGGCTGCCGTGGATGAAACGCCCGCCGCCAACAGCGAAACCGCCGTCTTTTCCGGCGGCTGTTTCTGGGGCGTGCAGGGTGTGTTCGAGCATGTGAAAGGCGTTACGCGCGTCACCGCCGGTTATACCGGCGGCGATAAGAGCACCGCGCAATATGAAACCGTCAGCACCGGAACGACAGGTCACGCAGAATCCGTGCAGATTCTCTACGATCCGCACCAAGTGACGTACGGACAGTTGCTGCGCGTGTATTTCTCGGCAGCGCACGACCCCACGGAGCTGAACCGGCAGGGACCGGACAACGGTACGCAATACCGCTCCAACATCTGGACCACCAACGCGGAGCAGCAGAAGGTTGCAAAAGCCTATATCGCGCAAATGACGGCGGCGAAAACCTTTTCATCGCCGATCGTGACGCGCGTGGATGCGGCGAAGGGCTTTTATCCGGCCGAGGGCTATCATCAGGATTTCCTGATCCACAACCCGAACTATCCCTACATCGTGTTCAATGACCTGCCCAAGGTCGCGGCGTTGAAACGGCTCTATCCGCAGATGTACCGCGACACGCCGGTGATGGTTACGGCGAGCCGCTAACAAGCGGCGCGCTTTTTGGCGATGCAATGCGCTCCCCCTCCCCGCATTGCATCGCCATTTTTATGCCAGCAAAGCAAAAACCCTATTTGGTGCAGGTTCTTAGGAACTGAGCGCGCGGCGGCGCGTTGTTTTGTTTCGCACCGAGGCCTATCTAAACCGGACCATGAGCCAGCCATTTGCCAAAGACGTTTCAGTGGCGCTGGGCGAGCGCTATGCCCGCGTACGCGCGCTGACAGTTGATCTGGCGCAGCCGCTTTCCGCCGAAGACCAGTGCGTGCAATCCATGGACGATGCCAGCCCGACAAAGTGGCATCTGGCGCACACCACATGGTTCTTCGAAACAGTGGTGCTGGGTGCGGCGGACGCGAACTACAAAACGTTCGATCCGCGCTTCGGCTATCTCTTCAATTCCTATTATGAAGGCTTGGGACCACGCCATCCGCGTCCCCAGCGCGGATTGCTGACGCGGCCAAGCGCGGAAGAGGTTCTGGCCTATCGCCGCCATGTCGATGAAGCGCTGCTCGACTTCTGCGCGGGCGCGAAGAAGGATGATCCGGCGCTGGCACTGATCGAGCTTGGGCTACATCACGAACAGCAGCATCAGGAACTGATCCTGACCGACATCAAACACGCGCTGTTCAGCAATCCGTTGCTGCCGATCTATCGCAACGCGCGGCCTCAAGCGGTCGCCGATGCGGCGGCGTTGAAGTGGATCGCGTTTGCCGGTGGCATCGTGGAAGCAGGACACGACGGCGAAGGGTTTGCTTTCGACAATGAGCAGCCGCGCCACAAGACGCTGCTGCATCCCTTCAAGCTTGCCTCGCGCGCGGTGACCAACAACGAATATCGCGCCTTCATCGAAGACGGCGGTTATGCGCGGCCGGAGTTCTGGCTTTCGGACGGCTGGGCGCTGAAGGCGCGCGAAGGCTGGGATGCGCCGCTCTATTGGCTGGAGGACGGCAGCGTTTTCACGCTGAACGGCGCGCGACCGCTGGCCGGGGACGAGCCGGTTTGCCATGTAAGTTTTTATGAAGCCGCGGCGTTCGCAGCCTGGGCGGGCAAGCGGCTTCCCACCGAATTCGAATGGGAATTCGCGGCGCGCGATGTGGCCGTGGATGGAAACCTTCTGAATGTGGCGTCGCTGCATCCGCAACCAGCGCGCGACACCGGACTGACGCAGATGTTCGGCGATGTGTGGGAATGGACGCGGTCGTCTTACGATCCCTATCCCCGCTATCGCCCGTTCGACGGAACGCTGGCGGAATACAACGGCAAATTCATGAGCGGCCAGCTTGTGCTGCGCGGCGGTTCCTGCGCCACGCCGGCCGATCATATCCGTCCGACCTATCGCAACTTCTTTCCACCTTCGGCGCGCTGGCAGTTCTCCGGCATCCGCCTGGCTGAGGACGCATGATGGACAAGCCAACAACCTGCACCAACCTTCGCATGGATGTGCCGGACACTGGCACGGACGATTCCTTCGCGCGCGATTTTCTGGCTGGGCTATCCGCCACGCCCAAGACCATCGCCTGCAAGTATTTCTATGACGCGGAAGGCTCGCGGCTGTTTGATCGTATCTGCGAGCTTCCAGAATATTATCAGACGCGCACCGAAACCGCTTTGCTGCAGCAATACGCGCCTGAAATGGCGCGCGTCATGGGCGAGCATGTGGAGCTGATCGAACTGGGCGCCGGTGCGCTGACCAAGGTGCGCATGTTGCTGGACGCGCTGAAAGAACCGCGCGCTTATCTGCCGATCGATATTTCCGGCGACTATCTGCGCGAAGTGGTGCGCGAGCTTGCAGCGGACTATCCCAATGTGCGTATGAACCCCGTGGTGGCGGACTTCACCAAGCCGATCTCGCTTCCGCCGCGCAGTTTCGGCAGCCGGCGCGCGGGATTTTTTCCGGGCTCCACCATCGGCAATTTCACGACGGACGAAGCGGTGCGGCTGCTGCAAAGCGTGGCCGCCATGCTGAAAGGCGGCGGGCTGCTGATCGGATTCGATATTGTGAAAGATCCGGCGCTGTTTCACGCCGCCTATAACGACAGCGCCGGGGTGACCGCCGCGTTCAACAAGAATCTTCTGGCGCGCGCCAACCGCGAACTGGGTGTGGATTTCGACCTGGATGCTTTCGCGCATTACGCACCGTACAATCCCAATCGCGCGCGGGTGGAAATGTATCTGGTCAGCCTGATCAATCAGCGCGTCAACGTGGGCGGCGAAACGATTGCCTTCGCCAAGGGCGAACCCGTGCATACCGAGAACTCGCACAAGTTCACGCGCGAAAGCTTCACCGCGCTTGCCCGCAAGGCGGGGTTCACGGCCAGGCAATTCTGGACCGACCCGCAAGAAATCTTCGCGCTGGCATGGCTGGAGCCCGGCTAGCCAGAGCGCGGCCTTCTGCTAAAAGGCAGCGGAGACTCTTCCGGTCCGGCGTCCATGCCTTCCCCCGATTCGACGCTTATGCTGCTTCGGGAATACGGCTATCTGATACTTTTCGTATTGTCCGTGGCAGAAGGGCCGATCACCACCGTTCTTGGCGCGTTCCTTTCGGCGCAGAATTATTTCAACGTTTTCATCGTTTATGGCGTGGTTGTCACTGGCGATCTGGCCGGTGACCTCCTTTATTATGCGGCGGGGCGCTTCGGGAGAACCCACCTGCTGGAACGGTTTGACCGCGTCACCGGGCTGACGCCCGAACGGCTGGCGTGGCTCGAAAATTACTTCGAGCGCAACGGCGCCAAAGCTATCATTTTCGCGAAATACACGCAGACGGGATTCATCGCCCTGCCCGCCTCGGGTGCCGCGCGCATGCCGCTGCCGGCGTTTCTGTTTTACAATCTGGCGGGAACGTTGCCCAAGTCTCTTGCGTTGGTGCTGATCGGGTATTTCTTCGGTGAGGCCTACAATCAGATCGATTCTTACATAGCGAAGATTTCAGTGCTGGTATTTTTGGGCGCGTGCCTTTTTTGTGCCTATGTGTTTTGGCGGACTCGCCAGGAAAAGGAGAGCCGGAAATGACGGGTGGGATAAGCTGCATCGTGCCGGCCTTTAACGAAGGCGCGCGCATCCGCAATGTGTTGCAGGTTCTCAAAACGCATCCGCTGATCGGCGAGATCATTGTGGTGGATGATGGCTCGACCGACGATACGCGCGCGCAAGCGGCCAGCGTGGACGGCATAACGCTGATCGCGCACCGCGCCAACCTGGGCAAGAGCAAAGCTGTGTGCAGCGGCATCCGTGCTTCCAGCAGCGAGTATCTGCTTTTTCTCGATGCTGACCTGATCGGCCTTGATGCGAAGAATCTCACCGATCTGATCGAACCGGTGACGCGCGGCTGCGCCGACGTGAGCATCTCGCTGCGCGGGAACGCCATGACGCCGTTCAAATGGATCGGGCTGGATTATGTTTCGGGCGAGCGCGTGCTGCGCCGCGATCTTCTGGCGGATCATCTCGACCGTATCGAAAAGCTGCCGAACTTCGGGCTGGAGGTTTATCTCAACAAGCTGTTCATCCAGAACAACAGTCGCATCAGGATCGTGCGCTGGGACAATGTTGTGAGCCCGCTGAAGAGCCGCAAACATGGGATGCTGAAAGGCGTGGCCGGAGAAATCCGCATGCTTTCCAACATCATCGAAACCATCGCGCTGGCCGGAACGCCGCAGCAGATCAGCGCCATGATCCGTGCGCGGGTCTGATTGAGAATGACTCGCGACTAGGGCGGCACTCAAGTCATTGACTTGAAAGCTTTATCTACAATACTCCGGCACTGGATGGGACGCGGCTTTGCGGCGCTGCGCCGCTTCGCATTGTCATATTGTGGCGGGCGAAATCGGCTGCTAGTTCCATCACACTTGGCCAGAGGGAGATGCGTTCGGTGGACTACGAGGCGTTCTTTGCAGGCGAACTCGACGCGCTTCATCAGGAAGGGCGCTACCGGGTTTTTGCGAATCTCGAACGCCATGCCGGACAATTTCCCGCCGCCACCCGCCGCTTCGGCGACAACAGCCACGATGTGACGGTGTGGTGCTCCAACGATTACCTCGCCATGGGCCAGAACAAGGCCGTGCTTGAGGCGATGCACGAAGCGCTCGACAAATGCGGCGCGGGCGCCGGCGGCACGCGCAACATCGCGGGCACCAACCATTATCACGTGCTGCTGGAACAAGAGCTTGCCGACCTGCACGGCAAGGAAGCGGCGCTGCTGTTTACCTCCGGCTATGTTTCCAACTGGGCGGCGCTCGGCACGCTGGCTTCGCGGCTGCCCAACTGCGTGGTGCTCTCGGATACGCACAACCACGCTTCCATGATCGAAGGCATCCGCCACAGCCGCGCGGAATGCATCAAGTTCAATCACAACGATCCGCAAGACCTGGACGCCAAGCTGGCGCAGATCGATCCGGCGCAGCCGAAGATTGTGGCATTCGAGTCGCTCTATTCGATGGACGGCGATATCGCGCCGATCGCGAAAATCTGCGACGTGGCCGACAAGTATGGCGCCATGACCTATCTGGATGAAGTTCACGCTGTTGGCCTTTACGGACCGCGCGGCGGCGGCATTGCCGAACGCGAAGGCCTGATGCACCGGCTGACCGTGATCGAAGGCACGCTTGCCAAGGCGTTCGGCGTGGTCGGCGGCTATATCGCCGGAAGTGCGGCGCTTTGCGATTTCATTCGCAGTTATGCCTCCGGTTTCATTTTCACCACCGCGCTGCCGCCGGCCATCGCCGCTGGCGCACTGACCAGCATCCGGCATCTGAAGGTGAGCGATGCGGAGCGCACGGCGCAGCGCGACCGCGTGGCCAAAACGCGCGCGCGGCTGAAGGCCATCGGCATTCCGATGATCGACAATCCCAGCCATATCATTCCGGTGATGGTGGGCGATGCCAAGAAGTGCAAGATGATCAGCGACTGGCTTCTGGACAACCACGGCATCTATGTGCAGCCGATCAATTATCCCACCGTTGCGCGCGGCACCGAGCGGCTGCGCTTCACACCCTCGCCGCTGCACAGCGACGCCGATATCGACCGGCTGGTGTCCGCGCTTTCGGAAATCTGGTCGCGCTGCGCGCTGGCGCGCGTGGCCACGGCCGCGTGACGCGGCGTTTCCCATTCCGTTGCCATGACCGAGATTGAAACCCGCAAAGCGCGCGCGCGAAGCTGGTTCGAGACCTTGCGCGACAGCATTGTCGAAACATTCGAAACGCTGGAGCGTGAGGCGCCGGACGGTCTTTATCCCGGCGCGCCGGGCCGGTTTGAGCGCACGCCATGGTCGCGGCCGGCGGCGGAAGACGGCGCCGATCAGGGCGGCGGCGTGATGGGCATGATGCGCGGGCGGCTGTTTGAGAAAGTTGGCGTTCATACCTCCACGGTTCACGGAAGTTTCGCGCCGGACTTTGCCAAGCAGATCAAGGGCGCTGGCAGCGATCCGCGCTTCTGGGCCAGCGGCATCAGCCTGATCGCGCACATGAAGAATCCACACGTGCCGGCGGTGCACCTGAACACCCGCATGATCGTAACCAGCGAAACCTGGTTCGGCGGCGGCAGCGATCTCAATCCAACCGTGGATGCGCAACGCGGCGCGGATCATGCCGACGCGCGGGATTTTCATGCGCGGCTCCAGGCAGCGTGCGATGCATTCGACCCCGGTACCTACGCGAAATATTCCAAATGGGCGGATGAATATTTCTGGCTGCCGCATCGTGGCGAAGCGCGCGGCGTGGGCGGCATCTTCTACGATCATCTGGACGGCGACTGGGAGCGCGACTTCGCTTTTACGCAGAAAGTTGGCGAAGCCTTCCGCGAGATTTATCCGGTACTTGTGCGCCGCCACATGGGCGAGCGCTGGAGCGAGGCCGAAACTGAGCAACAGGCCAAATGGCGCGGGCGTTATGTGGAGTTCAATCTGCTGTATGATCGCGGCACGGCATTCGGTTTGAAAACCGGCGGCAATGTCGAAAGCATTCTTTCCTCCATGCCGCCATCGGCGAAATGGCCATGACGATCAGATTGGGTTCGCGCGGTTCGCCGCTGGCGCTGGCGCAAAGCCGGCTGGTGCAAAAGATGCTGGCGGACAGCAGTGGCGCGGCGCTTGAAGACTTTCCGATCGAGACTTTTACCACCACCGGCGACCGCATCCAGGATCGCCGCTTGCAGGACGCGGGCGGCAAAGGGCTGTTCACCAAGGAGCTGGATGAGGCGCTGGCGGCCAATCGCATCGATGCCGCCATTCATTCGATGAAGGATCTGCCGGCGAAACTTCCGCCGGGACAGGTGCTGTGCTGCGTGCCCGCGCGCGAAGATCCGCGCGATGCTTTTATATCTTCGCGGGCGAAGGATTTGATGGTGCTGCCGCCCGGTGCGGTGATCGGCACGGCGAGCTTGCGGCGGCAGGCACAGGCGCTGCATTTGCGGCCCGACCTGCGTGTGGTGACGTTGCGTGGCAGCGTGCAGACGCGGTTGAAGCGGCTGGAAGACGGCGATTTCGATGCCACTTTTCTGGCGCTGGCCGGACTGGCGCGCCTGGGGCTGGCGGAAAAAGCGACGGCGCTGATGCCGATTGAGGTTATGCCCTCCGCGCCGGGACAAGGTGCATTGGCGGTGACCTGCCGCGCAGACGATGATGCGACGCGCGAAGCCTTCGCGAAACTGAACGTGGCGGAGTTCGACATCGCCACCACTGCGGAGCGCGCGTTTCTGGAGGTGTTGGACGGATCGTGCCGCACGCCCATCGGCGCGCTGGGAACGCTCGACGGGCAAACACTTTTCTTCATCGGCGAAGTGCTGACGCCGGATGGCGCAAAGCATTGGCGACGGACAGCGACGATTGCGCTGGGTGCGGACGCGCGCGCGGATGCGGAAAACTTGGGACGAAAACTGGGCGCGGAGATTCGCGCCGAAGCGGGCGACGATTTTCGGCCGGACAAGATGAACGGATGGTAGCGCAAGCAAAACCGTTGCTGCGTGCCCTGCGCGGCGAAGCTTTGGCGCGGCCTCCCGTGTGGCTGATGCGGCAGGCAGGACGCTACCTGCCGGAATACCGCGCGCTGCGCGCCAATGCGAAGAACTTCATCGACTTCTGCCTGACGCCGGAGCTTGCGGTGGAAGTGACGCTGCAGCCGGTTCGCCGCTTCGGCATGGATGCCGCCATTCTGTTCGCCGACATTCTTCTTGTGCCGCATGCGCTGGGTCAGAACGTGCGGTTTGTGGAAGGCGAAGGGCCGCGGCTGGAGCCCATTCGCGATGCGGCGGCACTGGCAAAACTTTCGGACGCGCGCCTCACGCAAACGCTTTTGCCCGTGATGGAAACGATCAAGGGCGTGCGCGCGGCGCTGCCGCCGGATGTGGCGCTGATCGGATTCGCGGGGGCGCCTTGGACCGTGGCGACCTACATGATCGAAGGCCAGGGCGGCAGCGATTACGAAAACACGCGCCGCATGGCGTGGCGCAAACCGCAACTGTTCGCCGCGCTGATGGACCGGCTGGCGGATGCCACGGCGGCTTATCTGATTGCACAGGCCGACTCTGGCGCGGAAGCGTTGCAGCTTTTCGATAGCTGGGCCGGTGCGGTACCGGCACCGCTATTCGACAGCGCGGTGATTGCGCCGACGGCACGCATTGTGAAAGCGGTGAAAGCGCGGCACCCGGAAATTCCGATTATCGGTTTCCCACGCGCGGCGGGTTCGCATCTGGCGCGCTATGCGGCGCAAACCGGCGTCGACGCCGTGGGCGTCGATCACATGACCGATCTTGCGGGCGCCGCGGACGCCATGCCCAAGGGCGTTGCCGTGCAGGGCAATCTCGACCCGGTTCTGCTGCTGGAAGGCGGCGATGCGATGGACCGCGAGATAAAGAACATTCTCGCCGCCATGACGGGGCGGCCGTTCGTGTTCAACCTTGGCCATGGCGTGATGCAGCCGACACCGCCCGACCATGTGGCGCGGCTCGTGTCGCTGGTGCAGGGCCGCATATAAAGCGTGGATTTGCGGCGAACCTCTGCTGCCGGTGGCAACAGAGGTTTTTGAGAGCGGCCTAACGCGCCGGTGTGGCGGCGTTGCGGCGTGGTTGCGGACGGCTTTCCGGTCTTGTGGCGGCTGCGTCTCGCGAAGCCTTGCGTGCTTTGGCGTGGCGGCGCCGTTTGTCTTTTTTCTTTGCGTTCATTCCACTCGCGCCCATTTTTTACTCCTGTGATTTGGCTGGCGGATACTAGACGCCACCGGACGGGCCGGGCAATGACGGAAGTTCGTAAAATATCTAACGGCAATTCGCGAAGAACTGCATGGCCTGGTTGCGGCCGCTGGCGAAATCGACGGTGACGCCGCCGGCACCCTGCGCTTCATTAAACTTGAAGCTGAGCAGGCTGGCGGTGCGCAACGCGTTGGCGGCGGCGGGCGGCAGGCGCACGAACGCCATCACATAATGCGTCTGTTGCACCCGCGCGGGGCGGATGACATCTGCCGGTGCAATCTGATAGGTCGCGATTTGCGCGGCCAGCGGTTTTGCACCGCCTGACGCCATCGCCACCAGCGAATAGCCCTTCACGGCGCTCACAAACTGCGCCGGCGGCATGCGCTTGGCGTGGCCGGAATCCGAAGCAATGGCTTCCGGCAAATAAAATCCGCCGACCACCACGCCGCGTGGCTTGATTGCGCAGGTGAAGACAATGCGTTCGGAATTTCCCGGCAAATCGCTGAGCGCGGTGTTGCGGCCTTCGAGGCCGAAGCCCCATGTCGTATCGCGCAGCGACCAAGTGGTGGACGATTGCGTGGTGACGCGAAGCTTGGCCATCATGTCGGCGGGCATGATGAACATCTCGCCCTTGTTGCTGTTGTAGTGCGTGAGCACGGTGAGCAGACGCGGATCTGCACCCATCGTGTGCATGTATTCGGCGATCTTGCCGGCGATGCGCTGGCCCAGATCCAGCAGGTCTTCGCCGGCTTCCGGCTGCTCCACATAAGCGTCATGCACGCCGTACAGCGAACCGGCGGCCACGGTGCGCGCCACGCCGCCCAGGAACGCAAACGAGCAGGCGCTGGCGCAAACGCCGGGATCGTCGGTGAAGCCGCCAAGCGGACCGGTTGGCGGCGCGTAGTTCCTTTGACCGACCGCCGTTTCGAAGGATTTCTGACGGATGATTTCGCCCAGCGCCAAGCCTTCGTCCACGATGCCCCCCGGCGAATGAAACACAATCACGCTGCCGGGACCGATGGCGTTGAACTGCAGGAATCGCTTGAAGTTATCGGCCGTGCCGGTGTCGATGCTGCCCACAGCGTAAACGCGCGTGCGGCCATCGAAGGTGGACGGGCCAACGGCGAACGCCATGCTGGCCCAGAAATCGTGGCCAGTGGAAACGCCTTTTATATCGGTGGGCCTTTCGCCGGCGGCGGCAACGCCAAGCCACGACACGGCCAGAACCGTCACGCAGAACCCCCAAACACGCGAGACCATCGGCTCCCCCAAAAACCGCGATATGCGGCAAATAGAATGTCGCTTCGCACGCAGCGTCAACTCGCGCGGCTTGGGCTGCGGGCCCCGCCGCGGCAACTTTCTCCGCTGCGCGGAGAAAGTTGGTGGGCCCGGCAGGACTCGAACCTGCGACCAGACCGTTATGAGCGGCCAGCTCTAACCAGCTGAGCTACAGGCCCCACCGGCGCCGCTTCTAACAGGATTTCGCGGCGCCACGCATCCCTCGGGCGGGCTCGGCGCGTTATAGTCGCGCGGGCGGCGGCTGCCGCTTTTTTGCCGCGGGCGGTGGGCAGTGTGCGCCTTCATATTCGAGGAGATTTCCGATGCGCCGATATTCGATGGTTTCCGCCGCGGGCCTTCTGGCCGTGGCCCTTGCGCTATTCGCAGAGCCCGCCATGGCGGACAGCCCCCGCACTTTGAGCGTATCGGGCCAGGGCGAAGCCAGGGCGGTTCCCAACCAGGCGCAGCTTTCGGCGGGCGTGGTGACGAGCGCGAAGACCGCCGCCGCCGCGCTGGCGGCCAACACCAAAGCGATGGGCGGCGTGTTCGCCACGCTCAAGAAGTTCGGTATTCCCGACAAGTCGATCCAGACATCGGGCTTTTCGGTTTCGCCGCAATATCCGCAAAACCACGACGCATCGGACGGCAGCAAAATCATCGGCTACCAGGTTTCCAACAACGTCACGGTGATCGTGGACGATCTCAGCAAGCTTGGCACGGCGCTCGATGCGCTGGTTTCGTCGGGCGCGAACAACGTGGGCGACATCGCCTTCGGCATTCGCGATCCCAAACCGCTGATGGCGCAGGCGCGCGCCGCCGCAGTGCAGGATGCGATCGCACGGGCGCAAACGCTTGCCAAAGCGGCCGGTGTGCAACTCGGTCCGATCATTTCGATTCAGGACAACGGCCAGGATTACGACGCCCGCCCCATGAACTTGATGAAAATGCCCGCAGGCGCCGCCGTTCCCATCGCGGCCGGCGAGCAGAAGCTATCGGCCAGCATCACGGTTACATGGGCAATTCACTGATCCGGCGCTTCTGATGCGGCAAACGAGGGGAGCGCGGGTCTGGCCGGATGGCCCGTCTTGCGCCAGCGCCCGGCTTCTGGACTTATCCCGGTAGAATTCGCCCAAGTCCTGCCGAGGCCGACAATGATGCGATGGTTTCAGGCGCTCATGCCCAAGGAAGAGCGCTTTTTCGACCTGTTCAACCGTCACGCCCGCACCATCGTGGAAGGCGCCAATGCCTTGCGCGAAATGCTCAAGGGCGGCGACGGCGTGGAAGAGGCCGCGCGGCGGATCATGGCGTTCGAGACGCAAGCCGACGATATCGCGCGCGAAGTGCTGCTGCTGATGCGGCGGTCCTTCATCACACCGTTCGACCGCAGCGATATTCAGGAACTGATCAATGCGCTGGACGACGCCATCGACCAGATGCAGAAGACCGCGAAAGCCATTCTGCTGTTTGAAGTGCGCAGCTTCGAATCCGAGATGACGCAGATGGGCGACAGCATCGTGAAAGCGGCGGGGCTGACGGTGGAGGCGGTGGCGTTAATGGGGTCGCTGCGGGAAAATTCCGCGCGGCTGAATGCCATCACCGATGAGATCATCCATCTGGAAGACAGCGCCGACGAACTGAACGACCAGGGTATCAAGGCGCTCTATCGCCGCCACCGCGACGGCAACGCGATGGGCTATATCGTGGGCGTGGAAATCTACGATCATCTGGAAAAGGTGATGGACCGTTTCGAGGACGTGGCGAACCGCGTCAGCGGCATTGTGATCGAACAGGTCTGAGATGGTCCTGCTCGTCGGCCTCATCGCCGTCGCCCTCGGTTTCGATTTCCTCAATGGCCGCAACGATGCGGCCAACTCCATCGCCACCATCGTATCCACCCGTGTGCTTGCGCCGCGCTATGCGGTGGCGTGGGCGGCATTCTTCAACTTCGTGGCGTTTCTGGTGTTCGGCCTGCACGTGGCTTCCACCATCGGCACCGGCATCATTGCCGGCAACGCGATCAACGATCAGGTGGTGTTCGGCGCTCTGATGGGCGCGATCTGCTGGCAGCTCGTCACGGGCTATCTGGGTATTCCGTCCAGCAGTTCGCATGCGCTGATCGGCGGGTTGGTGGGCGCGGGCGTGGCGCATGCGGGTTTCAATGTCATCGTGTGGGACGGGCTGGGCAAAACCGTTGCAGCTATCGTTCTGTCGCCGGTGACGGGGCTGATTCTGGCGCTGTTGCTGGTGCTGTTCGTGTCTTGGGCCTTCCGGCATGTGATGCCGTCGCGCGTGGACGGCATTTTCCGCAAGGTTCAGTTCATTTCCGCATCGCTCTATTCGTTGGGCCACGGCGGCAACGATGCGCAGAAGACCATGGGCATCATCGCCGCTTTATTGGCCGCGCACGGACAATTGACGGGCGGCTTTCACATACCTTTATGGGTGGTGATCAGCTGCAACGGCGCGATGGCGCTGGGCACGCTGCTTGGCGGATGGCGCATTGTGCGTACTATGGGTTCGCGAATCACCCGGCTGGCGCCGGTTCAAGGCGTCTGCGCGGAAACCGCGGGATCGATAACCTTGTTCCTGGCCACCTACCTGGGCATTCCGGTTTCAACCACCCATACCATCACCGGCGCGATTGTGGGCGTGGGCGCGGCGCGGCGCACATCGGCGGTGCGCTGGAACGTGGCGAAAGACATTGTTATCGCCTGGGTGATTACAATGCCGGCGGCCGCGGCGGTTGGGGCTGTGTTTTATTACCTGTTCGGAGCGTTTGTATGACATGCGTGTTGCGTCAGCGAGTTTTGTAACAGCAAAGAAGAATTGCAGCGTTCAATATGGTGCCCTGCCCTATCGCGTGGTGGATGGCCGCCTAGAAATTCTGCTGATCACGACCTTGCGCTCGCGGCGCTGGATCATTCCCAAGGGATGGCCGATCACCGGGCAAACGCCGCAAGCCTCCGCCGCGCGCGAGGCGCTTGAGGAAGCTGGTGTCTGCGGTGAGATCGAACGCAAGGCCATCGGCTCTTTCCGCTATTTCAAGCAGCTCAAGAACGGCAATATGACGCCCTGCAGCGTGGAGGTGTTCGCGCTGAAGGTGACGCAGCAACGCAAAACCTGGGCTGAGAAAGCATCGCGCGAATTGCGCTGGTGCTCGGTCGACCAGGCGCTGGCGGCCATAAGCGAAACACCGCTGCGCCAGCTTGTCACGAAATTCGCCACAGCACTGGCGGCCGCAAGCTAGCGCGCGTTATGCATCAGGCGGGCGTAGAAGCTGGCGGCCGGGGCGATGTCTTTCACCGCAAGCCGCTCATTGGTGCCGTGAACGCGCGGAAAATCCGTCAGCTTGAAGTGAAACGGGTCCAGGCGAAAAATATTATCCGCAATCGCAAGATAGTGACGGGAGTCGGTGGCGGCGCCCAGCGTATCGGGCACGACTGGAACGCCGAACGACTCTTCGATGGTTTGTTTCAGGAATTCGTAAGACGGCCCGTTGAAGTCCGCGACCTTGGAGGCTTCGGATTGCGATTCCGTCAGCGCGATGACATCCACTTTGGGATCGTCGATCGCTTTCTTCACATGCGCGATGACACTGGCGATGGAGTCGCGCGGATGGAGGCGAAAGTTGATCGTCGCGGTCGCGTCCGGCGGAATGACGTTATCCTTCACGCCTGCGTTGAACATCGTCGGCGCGATTGTGGTGTGCAGATAGCCCGCGCCGTCCGGCGTACTTTCAAGATTGTCTTCCACCAACGGCGCGCTCAGCCAGAGATTGGCAAGCGCCAGCCGATTACCGAAAGGCGCAAGCGGCGCCAGAAGGCTCAACTTTTCGCGCTGGATATCGTCGAGGCCGGATGCGAAGGGATGGTCCATCACATTCAGCACGGCTTGCGATACGCGCACGATGGCCATGTCTTTCGTCGGCCGCGAGGAATGACCACCCTCGCCGTGGGCCACGAGCCGCACGCTGAGATAGCCTTTTTCGGCGACGTCCACGAAGGTTACCGGCTGCGAAATGCCCGGCGGGTCATCGACAATGGCGCCGCCTTCATCCAGCACCCAGGAAAAATGAACGCCGCGCAGAGCGAGCATCTTGGCGATCGCGGCGTTGCCCTTGGCGCCACCGACTTCTTCATCCTGCCCGAAGGCGAACATGATGGTGCGCGCGGGCGTGAAGCCCGATGCGGCGAGCTTGTCGGCCGCTTCAAGAATGGAAATCAGGCAGCCTTTGTCATCGATGGCGCCACGGCCCCAAACATAGCCGCCCGCGATGTCGCCGGAGAATGGCTGGTGCGTCCAATTCTTTTCCGTGCCGGGAACCACCGGCACGACGTCCATGTGCGCCATTAGAAGAATGGGCGACAGGTTGGGATTTTTACCTTTCCAAGTGAACAGCAGACTTTCACCGACAATTTCGCGCGACGCGGCGTGGTGGAAATTGGGGTAGGTCTTTTCCATCCAGGCACGCATGGCATCGAGCTGCGCGTTTTTCTCGTCTTCCTTTATGCCGTTGCCGAACGAAATAGTTTGAAAGCGGATGGCTTGTGCCAGATGCTGGGCAGCGGCGATGGAATCCACGACCACTTCTGGCTTGGTGGCGTGCGCGACCTGCGGCGGCGTGACGATCAGGGCGCGGCCGATTACCACGCCAATCAAGATTATCAGAGCCGCCGCGACGGCGATCAGGCCAATTTTCATTTCCTACCCCAAGCGTGCAGCGGCCCCATCGGCCGCAGCATTTCATCCGGGGGCGGTTGGCACAACCCGGCACTGGCCGAACGCGCCTATACTCCCTATATCTTCCGCAGCGCCTGAATAATCTTGCGAGGAGTTTTCGATGATTTCACGCCATGTTCCGATGCTGGTCGCGCTGGCTTTGTTGGGCGCGAGTTTTGGCGGGCCCGCCGATGCGGCGCAGGCACCCAAGGTGAGCATCACCGCGCTCAGTCAGCTAACGACGCCGCTGCCATTTCCCTACGACGAAAAAGCCGACGCCAATGCGGCGGTGGATGCCGCCTTCGCGCGCGCCAAGAAAAGCGGCAAGCGCGTGTTCATCGATATGGGCGGAAACTGGTGCGGCGATTGCCGCGTGCTGGCGGGATTGATGGAATTGCCGGAAGTGAAATCTTTTATCGATGCGCATTATGAAGTGGTGACGGTGGACGTGGGCCGGTTCGACAAGAACCTGCAAATTCCAGCGCGCTTTGGAATTACAACACGGCTGGAAGGCGTGCCGGCAGTGATCGTAGCGGATGCGGACGGCACGTTCATCGACAAGGGCCACATCACAGCACTTGCCGATGCGCGGCACATGGACTCGCAATCCATCGTGGACTGGCTGGCGCAGTGGGCGAAATAATCGGGGTTTAATGCACCGCGAATTTCGCGGTGAAAAAATCCACCGACGCGGTATCGGCTCGCAACCAGGAATCGTGGCGCAGGAAACCGTGGATTTCGTTGGGGATCACGAGTTCCTCATAGGGCAAGTTCCGCGCCTGCAGGCGACGCGCCAGATCGATGGTCTGCTGGAAATAAACATTGCGGTCGTCATCGCCCTGAATGAGCAGGACCGGCGACTTCCAGTGATCGACCATGGAATCCGGTGACGATTCCCACGCCACTTTCATCGCCTGTTCGCGGTCACCCTTCTCGTAACGCGGCGCTGCCTTGCCGAACCACGCATCAATGAAGCGCGACCAATCGTGCACACCATGCATATCCACGCCCACTTTGAAGATATCGGAATTGTGCGACAGGCCCATCGCGGTGAGATAGCCGCCATAGGAACCGCCCCAGATGCCGATGCGCTTGGGATCCACGTTCGGCACCGCTTGCAGGAAGTGCGCGCCCGCCACCACATCCTGATATTCGGATGCGCCCGCCGGGCCCGCATGTTCAGGATGGTGATAAGCGCGGCCATAGCCGATGCCGAGGCGATAATTCACCGACAGAACCGTGAAGCCGTGATTGGCGAGATACTGATTCACCGCATAGCTGTTGCTGTAATAATCCATGTAGTGCCAGCCAAGCAGCATTTGGCGCGGCGGCCCGCCATGCACGAAAATGATTCCGGGTTGCGATTTGGCGCCGGCGCTTTGAAACAACTGGCCGTGAACGGTTAAGCCATCCGCCGCTTTGAAAGTGACGGGCTTTGGGGTGATGAGTGACGCCAGCGGAAAATCCGCGGGCAAGGGAATATCCAGATTGGCGCGATGCTGGCCGTCCGCGCCGACGATGCCGACAGACGGCGGTTGCTGCACGCCGGCGGTGATGAAGGCGACGCGATCGTCACTTGCGGCGGCGGGTTGCCATTCAATCGTGTCGCCGGAGGTGAGCGCTTGTGGCGTTGCAGCATCGACCGGCACGCGAAAGATATGGCGGCGGTCGCCATCGCCCGCCGTGGTGCCGGTGTTGGCGTTGTAAATCATAAAGCGGCGGTCGCGGCTTTCGGTGACGTATTCCACCATGTAATTGCCGGCTGTGAGCAGCAGCGGCTTTCCGCCCGATGACGGCACGGAATAAAGATGCGGCCAGTTATCGACATAGGAGAGAAACACGATGCGGTCGCCCGCGCCCCAATGCAGGTTCGCGCCGCCTTCAACATCAGGATAAGAGCCGGGCAAGGTATTCGGGCTTTGCCAGACGCGATTGCCGGTGCCATCGGCGGCGTTCGCCACCCAGATGGACCAGGGCTGCGGCACTTCTTTCAGAATGGGATCAGGCGGGCCGCCATCGCCCAACTGGCGTGTAAAGGCGATACGCGCGCCATCCGGCGACCAGCGCGGCATGGCATCGAAATTCGTGGACGGCGCCAGATAAAGCAGCGGTTTGTCTTTCGACGCGAACACGCCGATGAAGCTGTGGTCGCTGCGATTGGAAACGAACGCGAGGCCGCTGCCATCCGGCGACCATGCGAGCGAACTATCCTTGCCGTGATCGAAGAACATCCGTTGCGGGTTGCCCTTGCCATCGAGCGACGCGGTCCAGACCTGATCGTTGTTTATGTATGCGAGCTTCGCTTTGGCGGAGAGCGCGGGCGCATCGCCTTCCGCCACCTTCACCGGCGCGCCACCGGAGAGAGATGCGGCCCAGATCGTGACCATCGGCTGCGTGGTGGAGGAATCCGGATCGGGCGCGAGATTGCCTTCCGCTGGCCAGTTCGCGTCATGATCGCCGCCGCGCACATAAACAAGATGCGCGCCATCGGGCGAGAAGGTGAGCTGCGTGATTTCCTGCCCGTCATCCTGCGTGTAATGCGTGATCTGGCGTGGCTTGAAGGACGGACCATCGGCCACCCACACATTGCGCGCGCCACCAAGATTGCGCACCCAGGCGATGCGATCGCCATGCTCCGCCGCTGTAAGATCGCTGACGAAGGGATAATCCAGCACCTGCGCCATGGTGAAATTGGCGGCGTGCGCGGGCGGCGCGAAGGGCAGAGCGCAAACGGCAAGCAACGCAAAAATGGCGCGGCGGGAAAACAGCATGGCGGGAAATCCTGAATGGAGATGGCGTGCGGTGGCTGCCGCCAGCTTCCGCCCAATAGCGCCCGCGCCGCAATGGTTTTGTGACGTGGCGATCCGCTTTGCGCTTGAAACATGGCTGGATGGGCCCACATTGTCGACGGTGGGCGGAATCGGAGGATGCGGTGTCTTTACTCGGCTGGATAATCTTTGGACTGATCACTGGCTTCATCGCCAGCAAAATCGTGAACCGGCAGGGCGAAGGCTGCCTGGTGAACATGGCGCTGGGGCTGGTGGGTTCGGTTGTGGGCGGACTGATCTTCGAGTTTCTCGGCAGCCGTATCGTGTGGGGCTTCGACATCCGCTCGATGCTGGTCGCCATCATCGGCGCGATCGTGGTATTGTTGATCTATCACGCAATTACCGGGCGGCGGGGGCTGCGGTAGATTTGTCGAGGGGCAAGAATGCAATTGTTGGGCGCAAAACAGTCAAGTCCGGTCAGCCGCCGAACGTTCATTGCCGGCCTTGCGAGCATTGCCGCAACAAAGTCCGCCCTGGCGGACGACACAACATCGTCGCCCGTTGCGCATGGCGTGCTGGCGCAGAACCCCTTAGCGCTGGCTTTTGAGTCCGCGCCTCCGGATCTGCCAGATGTGGTGCTGATTGGGCCGGATGGTGGCCGCAATATTTCCCAGCTGAAGGGCCGAACGCTTCTTATGCCGCTTTGGGCAGAGTGGTGCGGACCATGCCTGGGCGAGATTCCCGACTTTGCGCGGTTGCAGCAGAAATATGGGAATTCCAAATTTGCTATAGTGCCGGTCTTAACCGGTGCGCAGAAGAAGATGACGCCTGCGGCGATCGCGCAAGTCTTCAATTATTTGCATGCGAGCGTTTTCGAACCTTTGGTTGAGAACAATTTCGGAAACGTCCTGATGATCGCGATGACGGAGAAACATCGGCACTATACCGAAATTCCGTGCAACCTTCTCATTGCGCCGGACGGACACGTCGTGGGCCGCGAATTCGGCCTCAAGTCCAACGGGACGGCCGCCGCCCCAGACGGGGTAACCGGGGCGGCTGCCAAATCCGCTATGATCGCGCAGGCGGAAGCGGGCAACAGCCTGAGCCTTTGGGGCAAAGATGCGGGCGATCAGTTCGCACAAGCGATGGCAAATGGGTTTCTCGGCTAAGACTATTCCGCAGCCGGTTTGTGGACGTAAATCTCTCCGCCGCTTTGCTTGAACTCTTCGGATTTCTTCGCCATCGCCGCTCTTATCTCGGCGGTTGACAAGCTATCGTTGGTGCCGCGCGCGGCGTCGCGGACTTCCTGGCTGATTTTCATGGAGCAGAATTTGGGGCCGCACATGGAGCAGAAGTGCGCCACCTTGGCGCCATCGGCCGGCAGCGTTTCGTCGTGGAAGGCCTGCGCGGTTTCGGGATCAAGGGCGAGCGCGAACTGGTCGCGCCAGCGGAATTCGAAACGCGCCTTGCTCATGGCGTCGTCCCAGATGCGCGCGGCGGGATGACCTTTCGCGAGATCTGCCGCGTGGGCGGCGATGCGATAGGCGATGACGCCGGCTTTCACGTCGTCGCGGTCCGGCAGGCCGAGATGTTCTTTCGGCGTGACGTAGCAAAGCATGGCGCAGCCGAACCAGCCGATCATTGCCGCACCGATGGCCGAGGTGATGTGGTCGTAACCGGGCGCGACATCGGTGGTGAGCGGCCCAAGCGTGTAGAACGGCGCTTCGTCGCAAGCGGCCAACTGGCGATCCATGTTTTCCTTGATCTTGTGCATCGGCACATGGCCGGGGCCTTCGATCATGGTCTGCACGTCGTGTTTCTGCGCGATCTTGTTCAATTCGCCCAGCGTTTCCAGCTCGGCGAATTGCGCGGCGTCGTTGGCGTCGGCGATGGAGCCGGGACGCAAGCCGTCGCCCAGCGAGAACGACACGTCATACTGCTTCAGCAGTTCGCAGATTTCCTCAAAGTGTGTGTAGAGGAAATTCTCCTTGTGATGCGCGAGGCACCATTTGGCGAGGATGGAGCCGCCGCGCGACACGATGCCCGTAACGCGATCGGCGGCGAGCGGCACATGCGCCAGCCGCACGCCGGCATGGACGGTGAAATAGTCCACGCCCTGCTCGCATTGCTCGATCAGCGTGTCGCGGTAAATTTCCCATGTCAGGTCTTCGGCGACGCCGCCGACTTTTTCCAGCGCCTGATAGATCGGCACCGTGCCAATGGGCACGGGCGAATTGCGGATGATCCATTCGCGGATGGTGTGAATGTGGCGGCCGGTGGACAGATCCATCACAGTGTCAGCGCCCCAGCGGATCGACCAGACGAGCTTTTCCACTTCCTCGGCGGCACCGGAGGTGACGATGGAATTGCCGATGTTGGCGTTGACCTTGGTGAGGAAGTTGCGGCCGATGATCATCGGCTCGGTTTCCGGATGGTTGATGTTGGCCGGAATAATGGCACGGCCGCGCGCCACTTCGTTGCGCACGAACTCCTGCGTGATGTGATCCGGAATATTCGCGCCGAAGGAATTGCCATCGGCCAGCTTGGAGCGGCCGAGGTTTTCGCGCGCGGCGATATATTTCATTTCCTCGGTGATGATGCCTTGGCGCGCATAGTGAAGCTGGCTGACGTTCCTGCCCGGCTTGGCGCGCAGAGGTTTGAGGTGCGCGCGATCGAATTGCGGCACAGAGAGAAGTTCGCCGCGCTTCAACCCATCGTCTTCCGGTTTGCGGGCGCGCCCTTCATATTCTTCCACGTCGCCGCGCGCGAGAATCCATTCGCGTCGGCGCGCGTCCAAGCCTTTTTCGATATCGATGGCGACGGAATCGTCTGTGTACGGACCGGAGGTATCGTAGAGCCGCACCGGCATTTCGCCGCCATCCAGCGGCACCTCGCGGAACGGCACGCCTTCCAGGTAGAGCTTGCGCGAGCCGGGCAGCGCGCCGCGCGTGATTGAAACGGATTTCGGATTGAGAATGGGCTTGTTCATTGGGCCTCTCCCTACGCCGGTTTTAACCGGATCAGGTTCAAAGGGACTCGGCGGGATTGCCGATCTCAGCCCTGCTTCGCCGATGGCTTCGCAGAGCGCCCCTGGGACCGGCGGAAGATAGACCGCAACGCAGGCCGCCGCAAACACGAATGCCAATACTATGATACGCTATCCGCACACACAAAGGGGGATGCGCATGCACAAATTTGCTTATCGAATTCTGACGGCCGGCATTGCCCTGTTGATAGGCACGGCGGACGGACACGCCGCGAGCGTGCACGACGCGCTGACGAACTTCGGCATTATAGGCAAATGGGCAATGGACTGCTCCGCTCCGGCCAGTGAGAAGAACTATATCGGCGTATTTTCGGCGTCCGGCAGCGGCGACGGCAAGCTGCAATATGACTACGGCCCACAGTATGAACCGCGTACCTACATCATCCACTCTGCGGCGATCAAAGACGATCAGATCATGTTCCTGACGACCGATTCCTCCGATCACACCAACGACACAATGGTGATGCACAAATCGGGCAACCGAATTCAGACACTTTCGAATATCCAGAGCGATAACGGGCAAGCCATCGTGAAAAACGGCATCAAGGTGATGAACGGCGAACCCGCCGATTGGCTAACCTACTGCAAATAGCCGCTACGATGCCGCGAAGCGCTGGAACTCGGCGATCACCGCTTTCACCGCGGCGTTCACGATTTTCTCGCCGGCTTCGACGCTTGCCTGTGACGGATCGGAGCCGATGCGGCCGTCGGGGAAGCGTTTGCGGTAATCCTCTGCATCGTAGATCGGGCCGGTGGGGGCGATCTTTGGCGTCATCTCCACCTTCTTCTGCGCTTCGGGATAGCCGAAATAGGTGACGGAGACTTCGCTTGGCGTGGCGTGGCTGCCCTCGCCCACCGGGAAAAGCTGGCGGCACACATCCATCACGCCGTTCAGCTCCCACCAGTTGCGCAACATGCAGCGCAGCGGCGGCTTGTTGGAGCCTTCCGCGCCGAAGGTGACGCCATGATAGATCTCGCTGAAGGCCGCGTTGATGGTGGCGATGTTGCCGCCGTGGCCGTTGAACCAATAGAGCTTCTCAAAGCCGTGCTTGGCGAGACTTTGCGACCAATCGACCATCGCGGCGATCATGGTAGAGGGGCGCAGCGTGATGGTGCCCGAGAACGCCATGTGATGCTGCGCCTGACCGACATTGAAGGTTGGGCCGACAAGAATTCCCGCCTCATCGCCCGCGCGCCTGGCGATGATCTCCGGGCACAGCGTATCGGTGCCGAGCAGACCGTTGGGGCCATGCTGTTCTGTAGAGCCGATGGGAATGAGGATCGCCTTCGACGTTTCCAGATATTTGCCGATCTCGGGCCAGGATGAGAGATGGAGTTGCATAACGGTCTTTCGCTATAGAATGGCGGTGAGAGCGAGTATTGCATGATCCCGTGGGTTCTTCTCGATAAAATTGCTATCGTCGGCGGCGATGAGCTTCGGCTGATGCGGCGTGGCGAGGAATTCTCGATCCTGTCGGGATCGGCCACGCTGATGAACAGCCGCATGAGCGGATCGGAGAAAGCGCTGGCCGATCTGGCCTGCGCGCGCGTCGGCGGGCGCGCGAATTGCCATGTGCTGATCGGCGGATTTGGCATGGGCTTTACACTGCGCGCTGCCCTCGCCTGTCTTGGCGCCGATGCGCGCATCACGGTGGCCGAGCTTGTGCCTGAGATATTGGTGTGGGCGCGCGGCCCGATGGCGCATCTCTCTGCGGGGTGCCTCGACGATCCGCGCGTCACCGTTCGCGAGGAAGATGTGCGCAAGGCAATTGCGGGTGGACGCTACGACGCGATCCTGCTCGACGTGGACAATGGCCCCGACGGCCTTACCCAAGACGCAAACGACAGGCTCTACAATTTGGCGGGCTTGCACGCCGCGCGCAAAGCGCTTCGCCCCGGTGGCGTGCTGGCGGTGTGGTCGGCAGCACCCAGTCCGCAATTCACGCGCAGACTTCAAAGCGCGGGGTTCGCGGTGGAAGAGATCAAGACCCGCGCCAACAGCAACGGCAAAGGTCCGCGTCACATCATCTGGATGGCGAAGGTGGGGTGAAGCAGTTTACGTGAACAGCGTGGGGGAGGAGCCGCGTACATCGGTGCCAAGTCAACCGTTCGGCCCGTACTGCTTTCCAGCCAGGAGGAGAGATGAGATTGCAGAGGTCAGTTGTTCGCGCGCCTGATTTGTAAGGCAATCGTTAGAGCGAGACCGATCAGCGACAAGGCGACGCGCGCACCCCAAGCGATCACTTCCGTATTCAATGGCACAGGTACACCGACTTTGTGAAATTCGTAAATAAGCGTGCCGAACAAAAGAAGGTACCACACGACGGCAATGGCCAAGGTTGCGAGAAGCAGCCACACGGGGCCGCCTCGCCATACCACGATACCTGCGGCGATCAGCGCGACAGCTAGAACAAGCGGCACGATCCCCGTTTGCCCGGAGGTGAATGCAAACGCGATTGCCAATACGCCTGTGACGACGGCAACGCTACAAGCCGCGCGCCGCAATGAATTCATTTGGACAACATGGCGCTTAGTTTCTCCATTGCCTTCTTCCACGCGGCGCGTTCTTCCTCAACATCGGCGTTGGAGGGGAGCTTTCCTATCTCCAACGCAATTTGCGATTTGCCGTCGCCTTTCGCATAGAAACCGAATTCCAGCTTGCGATCAGTCTTCCATTTGCCGCGCCAGTATTTTTCTTTCGTCTTGCTTGTTTCCTCAAAGGCGCCGGCCGGGAACCAGTTTTTGCGCGTCTTCTCGCTTGTGGCTGCGGTGAAAAGTTTGGAAAGACTCACCGGCATGACTTTCGTGACGTTCACGGCATAGGTGCCGCCAGCGCGTTCGTTCTTTTTGCGGCCGCCGCGCGCGCGCTCATATTCCACCGCGATCATCTGTGCCCACCAGGCGGGCGCGCCGTGCTTTTCCTTCAGCCGTTTCGCCACATCCTTGTGCGGCAATTCGGTGGCCTTCATGTTGGTGAGGATCACGAACCAGCCCATCCAGCCCTTGCCGGTGGCGGCCTTCACCTTCGCGTCGCTGATAGATTTGGGCGGCCATTCGCCTTGCGCTTCGGGTTTTGCCTTCGCTTTCGGTTGCGCCTTCGTGGCCATGCCGTAATCTCCCTGCCGACCAGATATGCTAGCATCCTGTGGAGTTCTTATGTCCGCCAAAAATGGACCGCTGCACGGCGTCCGCATTCTCGATCTCACCACCTTCATCTTCGGGCCTTATGCCACGCAGACGCTGGGCGACCTAGGTGCCGATGTGATCAAGGTGGAAGGGCCGGAAGGCGATGCGCAGCGCGCCACCGCCAAGGCCGCGAAGAACCCGGAGATGGGCTCCATCTTCATGACGCTGAACCGCAACAAGCGATCTGTGGCGCTGGACCTGAAATCGGAGGATGGCCGTGCGCGGCTTCTGGCGCTGGTGCCGGGCGCGCAGGTGTTCATTCATAACGTGCGCGCGGATGCGGCAGCGCGATTGGGTTTCGATTACGAGACGATTGCGAAGATCAACCCCGGCATCGTTTATGTGCATTGCGTGGGCTATGGCTCTGACGGGCCTTATGCGGGGCGGCAGGCGTTCGACGATCTGGTGCAGGCGGCGAGCGGCGCTTCCGACCTGATGACGCGCGTGGACGGCAACGCCGATATGCGGTTGATGCCGAGCTATATCGCCGACAAGGTTTCCAGCCTGCATGCGATTTATGCCGTGCTGGCGGCACTGTTCCATCGCGAGCGCACGGGCGAAGGACAGTTTGTGGAAGTGCCGATGCTGGAAAGTTTCACCAGCTTCATTCTGGCGGAACATCTGGGCGGCGAGACGTTCAATCCGGCGGTTTCGCATATGGGTTATTCGCCGGCGCTGAACGAAGATCGCAGGCCTGTGAAGACAAAGGACGGGCACATCGCCATTCAATCGCCCAGCCGCGCGGCAAGCGCGAAATTTATGGAACTGGGTGGCTTGCCTGGGGCTTATGAAAACGAGCGTTTTGTGAAGGCGGAAGGCGGGCGCGCGAAAGTGGCGGTGTATTACGCCATGATCCGCGAGGCGGCGGTGGCGCACACGACCGAAGAATGGATGAAGCTGGGCGAGCAGCATCGTATTCCCATCATGCGCGCCAGCACACTGGAACAGGTGCTGGACGATCCGCACCTGAAGGCGCTGAATTTCTTTGAAGAACGCGAGCATCCCACCGAAGGCAAATGGCGGGCAATGAAACCGCCGGTGAAATTCGCAAAAACGCCGGCCAGCATCCGCCGCGATCCGCCGCGCATCGGGCAGGATGGCGACGCTATAGACTGGCTCAAATAAAATCAGGGAAACGCCTTATGTCAGACACGCTCATTCCCATCCCGGAAGACTTCGCTGCGCGCGCCTTTATCGACAAGAAGAAATACGAAGAGATGTATGCGCGGTCTGTGAAAGACCCGGACGGATTTTGGGGTGAGCAGGCCAAGCGGCTGGACTGGATCAAGCCGTTCTCCAAAGTGAAGAATGTTTCGTGGGATCCGGATAATCTGCACATCAAATGGTTCGAGGATGGATCGCTGAATGTTTGCGCCAATTGCGTGGACCGGCATCTGCCGAAACGTGCCAAGCAGATAGCGATCATCTGGGAACAGGACGATCCCAAGGCGGACGCCAAGCACATCACATACGACGAACTGCATCGCGAGGTTTGCACATTCGCCAATGTGCTGAAGGCGCAGGGTGTGAAGAAAGGCGACCGCGTCACCATCTACTTGCCGATGATTCCGGAAGCGGTTTACGCGATGCTGGCCTGCGCGCGCATCGGCGCAGTGCATTCGGTGATCTTCGCAGGGTTTTCGCCTGACAGCATCGCCAATCGCATTCAGGATTGCGCCAGCGATTTCGTGATCACGTCCGACGAAGGCTTGCGGGGCGGAAAAGCTCTGCCGCTGAAAAAGAATGTGGACGAAGCGCTGACGAAATGCCCGAACGTGAAGTGCGTGCTCGTGGTGAAACACACCGGCGGCAAGATCGACATGAAGGCCGACCGCGATATCTGGTATCGCGAGGCAGCGGCGAAAGTTTCCGCCGATTGCCCGGCTGAACCGATGAACGCGGAAGACCCGTTGTTTATTCTTTATACCAGCGGCTCAACCGGCAAACCCAAGGGCGTGCTGCACACCACGGGCGGCTATCTGCTCTATGTGGCGTTCACGCACCAGGTTGTGTTCGATTATCATGACGGCGAAATCTATTGGTGCACGGCGGACGTGGGCTGGGTAACGGGGCACAGCTATATCGTTTATGGGCCGCTGGCGAACGGTGCCACCACGCTGATGTTCGAAGGCGTGCCGAACTATCCCGACACCTCGCGATTCTGGGAGGTGATCGACAAGCACAAGGTGAACATCTTCTACACCGCACCCACCGCGATCCGCGCGCTAATGCGCGACGGCGAAGCGCCGGTGAAGAAGACATCGCGCAAATCGCTGAGGTTGTTGGGCAGTGTGGGCGAGCCGATCAATCCGGAAGCGTGGCTGTGGTATTGGCGCGTGGTGGGCGACGAGCGCTGCCCGATTGTGGATACCTGGTGGCAGACGGAGACCGGCGGAATTCTGATCTCCCCGCTGCCCGGCGCGACGGATTTGAAACCCGGTTCGGCAACCAAGCCTTTGTTCGGAATCGTGCCGCAGCTTGTGGATGCGGACGGTAAGGTTCTGGAAGGCGCGGCCAGCGGCAATCTTGTGCTGTTGGATTCATGGCCGGGGCAAATGCGCACGGTTTATGGTGATCATCAGCGCTTCATCGATACCTATTTCAAAACCTACTGCAGCAAATATTTCACCGGCGATGGCTGCCGCCGCGACGAGGACGGCTATTACTGGATCACCGGCCGCGTGGACGATGTGATCAACGTTTCCGGTCACCGGCTTGGCACCGCAGAAGTTGAAAGCGCGCTGGTGGCGAATACGCAGGTGGCGGAGGCCGCCGTGGTGGGCTATCCGCACGACATCAAGGGACAGGGCATTTACGCCTTCGTGACGCTGAAGAGCGGTGTCGAAGCGACCGACAAACTGAACAACGACCTGAAGCAATGGGTTTCAAAAGAGATCAGCCCGATTGCGAAGCCGGACGTGATCCAGTTCGCCCCCGGCCTGCCCAAGACACGCTCCGGCAAGATCATGCGGCGAATTCTGCGCAAGATCGCGGAAGGCGACACTGGCAATCTGGGCGATACATCTACGCTGGCGGACCCGGCGGTGGTGGACGATCTGGTGAAGAACGCCGCAAAAAAGTAGGCGCATGGCTGGCGGGAAAATTCTACAATCCCCGCCGTTCGCACCGGTCTAAACTGCGCGGGCGATTTCGAGGGGTAACACATGCTGAGATTGATCGGTGGCATTGTCGCGGGGCTTGTCGCCTGGGCCATTGTCGTGACGGTGCTGAATCTTGGCTTGCGCTATGGCTGGCCTGCCTATGGCGCCGTTGAGAAGGCTATGACGTTCACGCTCGCGATGATGATTGCGCGGCTTTCGGAAAGCGCCGTCAGCTCGCTCGTCAGCGGCTATGTTGCCGGGGCGGTGGGCAGAAACAAATGGGCGCCAATTTTGGCGGGCGTCGTGCTGTTGCTTCCGTTTGCTTACTTTCACTCCACGATCTGGGACAAATTTCCGATCTGGTATCACCTGACGTTTCTGACCTCATTGCCGGTGTTGAGTATCGCAGGAGGCTGGCTGGCACTACGCAAAGCCCGCTAGGCCGCCATCAGCGGCGCGGACTGGAATTCGGCGGCGATGCCGTCGATCTCGCTGAGTTCGGCCGTGCCGCGCTCGAACACAACGGGCCGCCAGTTGGCGTGATAGAGGACAAGCCGCGTGCCGTCTTCCGCGATGTCGCCGAACGGCAGCATGATCTCTTCCGTCAGGATCGTCTCGCCGGAGCGGTCGATGCCGCGGCGGATGCAACGTGCGATGGCGCCGCGCGCCACCGACGAATAACGGAACAGGCGCGTGGCACGCTGGTCTTCTTTTGTCATCGCCAGCCAGTCGCAGCCGGTAATGTCCTTGCCAATCGCAGTGACGAGCGCGGAACCGAACAGGCGGCAGCGCACGCTTTCGTCCGGCTTCACTTCGAAGATTGCGAGACCGGGAAGATGTGCCTGCGCTTTTTTGGGATCAAAGGCGGCGCGCAACGGCAGGGCATCGCCGTTCCAAAGAGAAAGCCAGTACTGTGCAAGGCGCAGATTCTCTGGTCCGAATGACAAATTATCAAGAGCTGCGACGGCTGCCGCTTGATTGAACACGGTCACGCAATATCCCCGAGTTGCGTGCGCAATGCTTAGCGGCCACGCGCGGGAACGTCCAGAGCCTCACCCGGCGAATTCATCCATGGCTTTGGCCATCTTGATATCGTTCTGCGTGACGCCGCCCGCATCGTGCGTGGAAAGGGTCACTTCAAGTTTGTTGTAGACATTGAACCATTCGGGGTGATGGTCCATCTGCGCGGCCAGAAGTGCGGAGCGCGTCATGAAGGCGAAAGCTTCATTGAAGTCCTTGAACTTGAACTTTCGTGCAATGGCTTTGCCGCCTTGCGCCGCTTTCCATTGCGGCAAACCTTTCAACACGGCCTTGAGCGATTCGGGTGTGAGTTTTTTCATTGGTAACTCCCTTGGGGCGATATTCTAACCCGAAAGACCGTAGCGGCGTTCCACAGTGTAAACGCTGCCGCCTGGCGTCAGATGGCTGGAATAGAGCGCAAATTCCGCAACCTGGAACGGCGCGCTGGCGTAAAGCGCGTGATCGGCGAGATATTCGATCACCTTGGCAGGTGGCGCGCCGCGCAGCCGCGCCAGCGTGACGTGCGGCGTGAACTTGCGTTCTTCCGGCGCAAGGCCGAGGCGCTGCAGGGCACGTTCGATCTTCTTTTGCAGATGGATGATCGGCTCGGGATCGCTGACACCGGCCCAAAGCGCACGCGGATTCTTGCCGCCGAATTCGCCGACACCTTTCAACGCCAGCGTGAAAGGCGGCGCTTCGATGGTGGACAGAACATCGTCGATGTTTGCGGCGTCGCGGCCATCAACCTCGCCGATGAAGCGCAGCGTAAGATGAAGCTGCTCGCGGGTTTGCCAGCGCGCGCCGGGCACGCCGGACTGCAGCAGAAACATCGTCTGCGCCACGGCATCCGGCAGCGCCAGCGCCACGAACAGCCTCATCTGGCGAACTTGCCCAGCGGCAGCGAGCGCCGGAAAGTGAGGATGACGGCGCCATACAAGGCGCAGCCGAGCAGCGCCGCCGCCCCCAACATGATCTCATCGTGGAATGCCATGGCCGGCGCGGCGAATATCTTTATGCCTTGCGCACCCGCGTAAGCACCGGCGCCAGCTGCGGTACCGGCGAGGATGATCGGGATCACGGCACGGCGAAAGCCGTCGTCAATCGCCAGCAGCGAATGACGGCGGCCCTGCCAGGTAAGAACGGCAACATTGATCCAGGCACCGAACGAGGTGCCGAGCGCGATGCCGGCAATGCCGAGATGCAATCCCCAAACGAAGACAACCTTCAGAGCGATGTTGGCGGCGATGGCTGTAACGGTGGCGCGCGCGGGCGTCATGGTGTCGTGGCGCGCATAGAAGGTGGAAGCGATGATACGGGTGAGCGCCATGGCGGGCAAGCCGACGCCATAGGTCGCCAGCGCAATCGCGGAAAGTGCTGCGGCGTTGTTGTCGAATGCGCCATGCGCGAAGATGGCGCGCATGATGGTGCCGGGGATCAGCACGAACACGGCCGCGAACGGAAGCGTGAGCATCAGGGACAAAGCGGCGGACTGGTTCTGTGCCGAATCCGAACCGGCGCGGTCATTGATTGCCAGCCGCGCGGACATGGCCGGAAGGAGCACAGTACCGAGCGCGATACCCAAGACGCCGAGCGGAAGCTGGTTGATGCGATCCGCATAGTAGAGCGCGGTTCGGCTGCCGGTGGGCAACAGACTTGCGATCACAGTGTCGATGAAAGGCGCGATCACCACGCTGGCGGCGCCGAAGGTGACGGCGCCGAAGGCTTTGAAAAACTCTTTCACTTCCGGCGTCCAGCGCGGCCAGGAGATGCGCAATGACAACTTGTGATGCGATGCGGCCCACAGCATGAAGAAGAGCTGCGCTAGCCCGCCGATAAGGACGCCCCATGCCGCCGCGAAAGCCGCGTTGGGAAACCAGCGTGAGGCCAGCAACGTGCCGATCATCGCCACGTTGAGGAAGTTCGACCACGCTGCGGCGGCCCAGAACTTTTCGATGGCGTTCAGCATGGCGGAAAGCTGCACGGCGACCAGCGTGAGGATGAGATAGGGAAAGGTGATGCGCGACAGTTCGACGGTCAGCGCCATTTGCGTTGGGTTGAAGCCCGGCGCCAGCGCATGCACGATCAGCGGCATGGCCGCGAGTGCGGCCAGCAGCAGAAGAATTTGTGCCGCCATCTGCCACGAGAAGATGCGGTCACCAAACAGAGCAGCCGCTTCATGCTCACCGCGCGCATGCAGCGCGGCATAGCGCGGCAGGAACGCGGGGTTGATGGTGCCTTCGCCGAAGATGGCGCGGAAATAATTGGGGAACATGAAAGCAACAATAAAGGCGTCGGACAGCACGCCTTTGCCCAGCGTCCAGGCCATCAGCATATCGCGGATGAACCCGGTGATGCGCGACAGAAGCGTGAAGCCACCGACGGAGAGAAGCCGCTTGAACATCTAACGCTTCACCGCCGCGAGTTTTTTCACATAAGGAAGCAGGCGATCCACGATGATCTTTACGCCGGCCGGATTGGGATGAATGCCATCGGCCTGATTGAGTTTCGGATTCAGCGCCACGCCATCCAGCAGAAAGGGATAGAGCAGCGTGCCGTATTGCTTGGCGAGCTTCGGATAAATCGGATCGAACGCCTTGGCGTATTCGGGGCCCAGATTGCGCGGCGCCATCATGCCGACCAGCAGCACCGGCACATGCGCGGCCTTCAGTTTTGCCAAAATCGCCGAAAGGTTCTTTTCGGTTTCGGCGGGTGCAATGCCGCGCAGCGCATCGTTGGAACCGAGTTCGACAATCGCCGCATCGGGATGATCGGCCAGTGACCAATCCAGCCGCGAAAGACCGCCGGCGGAAGTGTCGCCGGAAACTCCGGCGTTGATGATGGTGGCGTCGATGCCGACGGCTTTTAGCCTGGCCTGCAGCACCACGGGAATTTCGGTTCCCGGTGGCAGGCCAAAGCCCTGCATCACGCTATCGCCCAGCGCCAGAATTTTGATCGGCGCGGCGATGGCCGGCGTAACAGCCAGCATGACAAGCGCCGCGAGAAAGCCCACAAGGTTGAAACGGGCGGATTTCATGCCATATCGCCTAAGATGGTTTCGGCCTCGCGCATGCGCGGCTTCATAACAGAGTCGCCCATGCACAGCCCGCTCATCGTCTTGGAGAATGTGCACCTGACCTTGGCGAGCGCCGCCGGGCCGGTCAACATCCTCTCCGGCGTCAGTCTGAGCGTGGATGCGGGCGAGACCGTGGCGTTATTGGGGCCGTCGGGCTCCGGCAAGTCGTCTTTGTTAATGGTGGCGGCGGGGCTGGAAGCGCCGACATCGGGGCGCGTGTTAATATCCGGGCAGGATTTGACGCGGATGGGCGAGGACGCGCTGGCGCGCTTTCGCCGCGGGCAGATCGGTATTGTCTTTCAATCTTTTCATCTGATTCCCACCATGACAGCGCTGGAGAATGTGGCGGTGCCGCTGGAGCTGCTAGGCGCGCCCGATGCCTTCGACCGCGCGAAAACGGAACTGGAAGCGGTGGGATTGGCTGCGCGGATCGACCATTATCCAAGCCAGCTTTCCGGCGGTGAACAGCAGCGCGTGGCGCTGGCGCGCGCGGTGGCGCCGGGGCCGAAGGTTTTGTTTGCTGACGAACCGACTGGAAACCTGGATGGCGCGACCGGCGCGGAGGTTGCCGATCTTCTGTTCGCGCTGCATGCGCGCTCGCGCACGGTTTTGTTTCTGGTCACGCATGAGGAAGAACTGGCGAAGCGTTGCGGGCGCTTGGTGCGGCTGAAGGACGGGCATGTGGTTGCCGATGAGCGCGTGACGCCAGTTACATGAACGCGTTCGTCCTCGCCTTGCGCTTCGCGCGGCGCGAACTGCGCAGCGGCCTGTCCGGCTTTCGTATTTTCTTTGCGTGCCTCGTGCTTGGCGTGGCCGCGATTGCGGGCGTGGGTTCGCTGTCGCAGGCGTTTCTTACCGGACTCTCCGATCAGGGCCGCGTGATTTTGGGTGGCGACATTTCGGTTGGGCTGGTGCATCGCGAAGCCACAGCGCCGGAATTGGCTTTCCTGAAAGCGCGCGGGCACGTTTCCGAAATCACTTCGATGCGCGCGATGGCCTATGCCATCAAGAACGGTGTCGAGGCCGAGCGACAGTTGATCGAGTTGAAGGCCGTCGATAGCGCCTATCCGCTGTATGGCAGCGTGAGCATTGCGCCGAAGCAATCGCTTGCATCAGCATTGGCATGTGCGAGCGGCACCTGTGGCGCGCTTGTTGAGCAGACATTGCTTTATCGCCTGCATGCGAAAGCCGGTGGCATTATTCGCATCGGCACGCAGAATTTCCGCATCGCGGGCGTGCTGACGAACGAACCGGACAGGCTTTCCGGCGGTTTCGCGCTGGGTCCACATGTGATGGTGTCGCGCGAGGGGCTTTCGCGCACCGGGCTTGTCACACTGGGGAGCCTGATCAACTATACCTATCGCGTGGCGATGCCGGCGAGCGCATCCATTGTTAAATTTCGCAGCGATGCGGTGGCGCAGTTTCCCGACGCGGGATGGGAGATCAACGACCGCAGCAAAGCCGCACCGGGCCTCAGCCGGTTTGTCGATGAACTGACCATGTTCCTCACACTTGTCGGGCTGACTGCGCTAGCGGTTGGCGGCGTGGGCGCAAGTCAGGCGGTGAGTGCGTTTCTGGACCGCAAGCGCAGCGAGATCGCCACCCTGAAATCGCTGGGCGCAACAGGCGGCTTTATCTTTCTCGTATTCCTGTTGCAGGTGATGATCATTGCCGTCGCTGCCGTGGTTGTGGGTCTAATCGTTGGCGCGGCGCTGCCGTTTGCTGTTGCGGCGAGTTACGGCAATTCCATTCCCATACCGGCGCGTTACACCGCCTATCCGGATGCGCTGATCCTCGCGGCACTGTTCGGGCTGCTCTCCGCCGCGGCATTCGCAATCCCGCCGCTGGCGCGCGCGAGAGAGATCGCGCCGGCCAGCATATTCCGCGATATTGCTTCACCGGCGTCCGCACGCGGGCGCTGGCCTTATCTGGCGATCTCCGCGTTCGCGGCTTTGCTCGTGCTGGCATTGGCGCTGGTGCTTTCGCCCTCGCCTGTCTTCGCAGTAGAGTTTCTTGGCTCCGTTGCGGGTGGATTGATCGTGTTGCGATTGTGCGCGGCCGGTTTGCGATGGACGTTGCGGCGCCTGCCGCGGCCTCACCGCCCCGGCTTGCGGCTGGCGCTTGCCAACCTGACGCGGCCCGGCGCGGCCACGACCGGCGTTGTCGTGGCGCTGGGATTGGGGCTGACGTTGCTGACGGCCGTGACGCTGATCGATGGCACGATTTCCGATCAGGTGCAGGGCGACTTGCCGCAAACTGCGCCGAGCTTTTTCTTTGTCGATATCCAGCCAAACCAAACCGCGGCGTTCGACAAGATCGTGAGCCGCGCGCGCACGGCCACGGACTACAAACGCACGCCCATGATCCGGGGACGCATTACGGCGCTGAATGGGGTGCCGTCCGCGAAAGCGAAAGTGGCTTCGGAAGCGAAGTGGGCGATCTCCGGCGACCGCGGGATCACCTATGCCGCCGCGCTGCCGAAAGGCACCGACATCGTGGAAGGAAAGTGGTGGCCGGCGAACTATCAGGGCCCGACGCAGATTTCGTTCGATGAAGACTTGGCCAAGCCCATGGGGTTGAAGCTGGGCGATAGTCTGACGCTGAACGTGCTGGGCCGCGAAATGACCGGCAAGATCACCAGTTTCCGCAACGTGGATTTCTCCAACGGCCAGCAGAATTTCATTCTCATTCTTTCACCCGGCGTGATCGACAAGGCCCCGCACAGTTTTCTGGCGACGGTGCGCGTTGCACCCGCCGAGGAAGAACCGCTTTACCGCGCCGTCACCGACCGCTTTCCCAATATCTCAACCGTGCGGGTGAAGGATGTGATCGGCGATGTGAACAACCTGATCCAGCAACTGGGAGACGGCATGCGGCTGGCCAGCCTCATTACCATCCTTGCCGGGCTTCTGGTGCTGGCGGGGGCCATCGCGGCCGGCAATCGCGCGCGGCTTTACGATTCCACGGTTCTGAAAGTGCTGGGCGCCACCCGCGCGCAAATCGTCGCCATCTATGCGATGGAATATGGGCTGATCGGCGCGTTGACCGGCATCCTCGCGCTGGGTGCGGGCACGTTTGCCGCACGGATCGTGGCGGTGCGCGTGCTGCAGGTGGATTTCAGTTTCGACTGGGGCACCGCGTTTTTGACGGTGGTGGGCGGCGGTGCGGCGACATTGCTGTTTGGGCTTGGCGGCGCCTGGGCTGCCCTTGCCGCAAAACCGGCGCAAACCTTGCGGAATCCGTAATTTCGTCGCCTTGATCCCGACACCGGCAACACCGATATTAGAGACAGCCGCTTCGCGGCGGCATCAGGAGGATTCTGCGTTATGGCAGACTATGACAACAGGGTTATCGGCAGCACATCGGCAGCGACAGCGGTGGATGCCGGTCTGCGCGCCTACATGCTGCGCGTCTACAATTACATGGTCATCGGGCTGGTACTGACGGGAATCAGCGCCTGGGTCGTGGCGACCGTGCCGGAAGTGCAGCGGCTGTTTTTCACGGTCAATCAGCAGACCGGCCAATATGGCTTGAGCATTCTGGGCTGGGTGGCGTTTTTAGCGCCGCTGGGGCTGGTGCTGTTCCTGTCATTCCGTATCCAGAAAATGAGCCTGGGCGCGGCACAGGCCACGTTCTGGATTTACGCCAGCATTATGGGCGTTTCGCTTGCCCCGATTCTGCTGCTCTACACGGGCGCCAGCGTGGCGCAGACGTTCTTCATCACCGCCGGCACGTTCGGCGCGATGAGCCTTTGGGGCTACACGACGAAGCGCGATCTTTCCGGCTTCGGCTCATTCCTGTTCATGGGCCTGATCGGCATCATCATCGCATCGGTGGTGAACATCTGGCTGCAATCCACGATGATGAGCTGGATTGTTTCCATCCTGGGCGTGCTGATCTTCACCGGCCTCACCGCTTACGACACGCAATGGATCAAGAACAATTACGACGTGAACGACGACGGTTCGGCGCAGGGCCGCAAGGCCATCTTCGGCGCGCTGAAGCTGTATCTGGACTTCGTAAACCTGTTCCTGATGCTGATGCGGCTGATGGGCAATCGCCGCTGATCGCGGACACCTGAAACAGGAAAGCCCCGGTGGAAACGCCGGGGCTTTTTTTTATTCCTGTGCGCTGAGCGCTTTGATCAGTTTTCGCTCCAGCACCCGCAAAACCTGCACAAGTTCATGGCCCCGTTTTAGCACAAGGCCGGCGGCGGCGATCACGGCGTATTGTCCCTGCCGCGCGCGCAGCTTCGGATTCTTCTCAATAATATAGAGCGGCACTTCGCTGGAGCGGCGATAGATCGAAAACACCGCGCGGTCGCCCAGAAAATCGATGGCGTAATCCCGCCATTCGCCGGCGGAAACCATGCGTCCATAAAGAGCGAGAATCCGGTTCAGTTCGGCGCGGTCGAAACGCACCTGCGCGGGCGTGGCGCTCACGCTGCCGCTCCCCGATTCAATCCGCGAAGTTGAGGGCTGCCTTTCGCGGAGGAACGCTATTGTTTCCTCGGCCATTGGCCAAGTGTGAGCCGCTCCGGCGGGCGAGGCAAGCGCCCCGCCCGGCCGGAAGCGCAATCACCACTTGATGTATTTCTTGAACGAAGCCAGCGAGTCGCGCCACACCGCGAACTCGTCATTCAGATTTTCGTAGGAGCCACCGGGGCTGAGATCGACATCCATCTCGACCCACGGATCGTTGACCTTGTCGACATAAGCGCGGACCCAGCGATTGCCGCTGTTCCACTCGTTCATTTTTTCGGCGTTCCAGGCACCCTTGGTGTCCAGACCGACCGAAAACTGGATCGACGCGCAGCGGTCCTGCTTGCAGTCGTAGGTGTAAACGTGGAAACCGGTGCCGTCGGCAGCGCTATAAACGTTCTGGCTGCCGTCTTTGCTGGTTTGAATTTCGGCCTTGTAACCCGAACTCTGAAGCCAGGCCGCAATTTCCTTCACCGTCAAACCGCCGGCCGGCAAATCCTTCGCCATCGCGGCGTTAGACGTAAAAGCAAGCACCAGAGCCGCAGCCCCGGCGAAATACGCGCGTGTCATGGGTATCCTCCCCCGTTGGACAACCAGAGCATGTCCGCGACCGGCCACAATGGTCAAGCCATGGTGCAACGGGTCACGAAACCGCCACGTTTGAAACATGCCCACGCCCATATCCGAGGTCACAAAGCATCTGCCGGCTGGCTGGCGTACGGAGGATGCGGGATTATCAAGCCCCCCAGCCCCTTCCGTGTTCTTCGGAGCGGTCAGCCGGCACTCCAATCCCGAAAATAGCGAAGTTCCGTGCTCTAGCGCAGGTAGCGCAGATTTGCGGCCATCTGGCCGAACGGCCCACCAACAGCGCCCGTGAGAATCGACACGCCGGTGATAAAAGCCAGGAATGGCACCGGGATATCGCCCAGAAGCGCCGAAATGCTGAAGCCAATCGCAGCACAGAGGCCCCCGGCGATGGCTCCGCCAAGCGCGCCGGCGCTCCAGCCTTTGTCCAGATCCTGTGAATAAAGATAGCCCGCGGTGGCGGAAATCATCATGCCGCCGAAGGTGAAAATGTTTTGCACCACCCATGGAATGAAATGGCCCGCCGCCACCATAACGATCTGCATGACGGTGCACGCGACGGCCGCGCGCAGGAAAATCTGAGTGTTGATCATGCTGCTTCGATAACAAGCCGGATTTGTTGCGACGGTCCATCTTCGCGCGCGGCACCATCCAGTCAATCGCGAGACGAGATGTGGGTTCCCTGACCGATTCGTAAGATCGGCGCCCTTGCGGACCTTGCCCGCTTTCCTTTAAGGCCGATGGGCATTTCAGCCGCATCAGACCCTCCCGGCCATGATCGAAATCGAAGGACTTACCAAGCGCTTCGGTCCGGTGACCGCGGTTGCGGGAATCGACCTGAAGGTCGGCAAAGGCGAGGTTCTGGGATTCCTGGGTCCCAACGGCGCGGGAAAATCCACGACCATGAAGATGGTCACTGGCTATCTTGCCCCCACGTCGGGCCGTGTATGGGTCTGCGGTCATGACGTTGAGACCGACGTTCTGGGCGCTCAACGTGCCATTGGCTATCTGCCGGAAGGCGCGCCGGCCTATGGCGACATGACCCCCCGCCAATTCCTGAAATTCATTGCGCGCGTGCGCGGCTTCTCCGGTGCGGACGCAAAGACGCGCGTAAGCAGCGCCGTCGCCAAGACAGATCTCGATCCGGTTCTCGATCAGACCATCGACACCTTGTCCAAAGGGTTCAAGCGGCGCGTGGGGCTGGCGCAGGCCATTCTGCATGACCCGCCGGTGCTGATCATGGACGAGCCGACGGACGGTCTGGACCCCAACCAGAAACATTCGGTCCGCAATCTGATCCGCGCCATGGCGGCAGAAAAGGCGATCATTGTTTCCACCCATCTGTTGGAAGAGGTGGAAGCGATCTGCACACGCGCGGTGATCATCGACAGGGGACGGATCGTGGCCGACGGCACGCCTGCGCAATTGCTCGCGCGCTCGCGCCACCACAACGCGGTGACAATGACATTGCCGCCAGAACAGGCCGACCGCGCGAAGGCAAAGTTCAAATCCATGAACAGCGTGTCGAGCGTGGAGCAAACCGCGCTCAAGGACGGCAACGTGCAACTCACCGCTTTTCCAAAAGCAGGGGGGCTGCTGATCGAGGATGCCAGCGCGCTTGCCTTGGCGGAAAAGTGGGACGTGAAAGAGCTTTACGCCGAAGCCGGACGCCTCGACGAAGTTTTTCGCGCGATCACCACCCACGATGCCGTGCGCGCCCGCGAGGCCCGCGCATGAAATACGTCTGGCCCATCTTCCGGCGCGAGTTCGCAGCCTATTTCGCCACGCCGCTGGCTTACGTATTCATCGTGATCTTCCTGTTCGCGATGGGTGCGTTCACGTTCTATGTCGGCCGTTTCTACGACAACGGACAGGCCGACCTGTCAGTCTTCTTCGGCTATCATCCGTGGCTTTATCTGTTCCTCGTGCCGGCTATTGCGATGCGGTTGTGGGCCGAGGAGCGCAAGTCGGGCACGATGGAATTGCTGATGACGTTGCCCGTTCCTCTATGGGCTTCCGTTCTGGGCAAATACCTCGCGGCCTGGGCGTTTACGGGTGTTGCGCTGGCGCTGACATTCCCTATCTGGCTCACCGTCAATTTCCTTGGCAATCCCGACAACGGCGTGATCGTGGCGAGTTATATCGGCAGCTTCCTGATGGCTGGCGGCTACCTCGCCATCGGCGCCTGTATCTCCGCGACGACGAGCAACCAGGTGATCGCGTTCGTTGTAAGCGTGGTTGTCTGCTTTCTGTTCACGATCTCCGGCGCACCGCTCGTCCTGGATTTCTTTCGTGCCTGGGCGCCGCTGCCGATTGTGATGGCAGTCTCATCCTTCAGCATGGTCACGCACTTCGTCTCCGTTACGCAGGGCGTGATCGACCTGCGCGACATTGTTTATTTCGCCTCACTGATCGCGCTATTTCTGACCGCCAATGTCATCGTCATCGACCTGAAGAGAGCGGGCTGACGCGATGACGCCGCTTTCCCGCCGCCTCTACGCTATCGGCGCCATCGTGCTTGCGGCCGTCATTTTCACAGCGCTGAACATTGGCGTGGATGCGTGGTTCACCAACTCGCGCATCGATCTGACAGCCAACAGCCTTTACACATTGGCGCCCGGCACGAGGAACATCATTGCCAAAGTGCAGGAACCGATCACGCTGCGCTTTTATTATTCCAAAAAGACCGCGGCGGATTATGCGCAGGTTTCCGCCTACGCCACGCGCGTAAGCGACATGTTGAAGGAATATGCCGCGCTCAGCCACGGCAAGATCATCCTGCAGGAAGTCGATCCCGAACCGTTCAGCCCGGCGGAAGACGAGGCTTCATCCGCAGGTCTTTCCGGCGCGCCGACGGACTCCGGCGACGTTGTCTATTTCGGCCTTGTCGGCACCAATTCGATCGACGGCAAGGAGGTGGTTCCCTATTTCAATCCGGATCGTGAGCGCTATCTGGAATACGACCTGTCGTCGCTGATCTACCGCCTTTCAAATCCGAAAAAGCCGGTGCTTGGCATCGTCACCACCTTGCCGCTGGATGGCGGCGCCGGTGGCATGGCCGCAATGCTGCAAGGCCAACAGCAGCAACCGCTGGTGATCTATCAGCAGCTCAGCCAGACCTACACGACCGACATTCTCGATCCGAATTTCGACCGAATTCCCGAAAATATCGACGTATTGATGATCGCCCATCCGGGGCAACTCAGTGCGGCGCAGAATTACGCCATCGATCAGTTCGTGCTGCGCGGCGGGCGGGCGCTGATCTTCGTCGATCCCATGTCCGAAATCTCGCAGGCCAGCGGCGGATTGGGCGGTCAAGGTTCCGGCCCTATTCTTTCCAGCCTGCCGCTGTTGTTCCAGACATGGGGCTTCAGCTTCACGGCGAACCAGGTTGTCGCCGACAAGACACTGGCGCAGCGCGTTCAGGTGTCCAGCGATCCGCGCAATCCGATTGCCAGCTATCCCATCTGGCTGCATGTGACGAAGGATTACTTCGATCCGGCGGACCAGATCACCGCGAGCCTGCAAACATTGAACCTCGCCAGCGCCGGCGCGCTCATGCCGCTGAAGGGTGCCCCCACGACCTTCACGCCGCTGGTATGGTCCTCGAAGCAGGCGTCGCTGCTGGACGCCATGCAGGTGCGGATCAATCCGCGGCCAACCGATCTCATGAGCCAAGTGCATCCGACCGGCGTGCGCTATACGCTGGCCGCGCGCGTCACCGGGCCCGCAAAGACCGCGTTCCCCAACGGCCCGCCGCCCGGCACGCCGACCGCGAACATGCCGCCGCCGCTGAAGACATCCAATGGCAACATCAATGTCGTCGTGATGGCCGACACGGATATGCTGGACGACCGTTTCTGGGTCCATACCGACAATCTTTACGGCAAACAGATCGCCTCGCCGTTCGCTGACAACGGGCCGTTTGTGCAGAACGCTGTCGAGAACCTGATGGGATCCAGCGATCTTATCTCATTGCGCACACGCGCCAGCAGCGACCGTCCGTTCATCGTCGTGCAGGAATTGCAGGCGGAAGCGGAAGCCAGCTTCAAGGCGGAAGCCGATGCGCTGCAACAGAAAATGAGCGACACGCAGGAGCATCTACGCGCGTTACAAGCCGGCGGCAGCGCCAACGGACAGGCGCCCACTACAGCCAGCCTGACAAAAGACCAGCAGGCGGAGATCGAGCAATTCAAACGCGATCTGCTTCAGACCCGCGCGCAGCTTCGCGACGTACAGCACAACCTGCGCAAGGATATCGACGCATTGGGTTCGATCCTGGCCTTCATCAATATCGCGCTGGTGCCAATTCTGGTCGCGGTGTTCGCGCTGGTTCTGGCGCTTCTGCGCCGCCGCCGCCGCGCGCGCGCGATTGCGCATTGAGGCGGCCATGACCACAGCAACCGCTTTCTTTCACGATCCGCGCCGCCGCAACCTGCTGACGCTGCTCGCGATTGCGCTTCTTTCTTTCACCTTTGCGTGGTTTGCGCTCAGCGAGCAGGCTGGTGAAGTGGCGCCGCATTATGCATCGGAGCCTTTCCTGCCGGGGCTCGCGGCGCATGCACAGGACGTGACGCGTATCCACGTCGTTTCGCGCGATGGCGCCTTCGACGTGAAACTGGATCCGCAAAAAGGCTTCGTGCTTCCGGGCCACGGCAACTATCCCGCTTCGTTCGAGCAATTGCGCGGCACAATCGTCGGTCTTGCGGCGCTAACAACCATTGAACCGAAGACAGCCCGCGCCGACTGGCTGCATTTTGTCGGTCTCGATCCACCGCAAACCGGTGGAGGCGGCGTTCAGTTCACGCTTTATAATGATAAGGGCGAAAAGCTGGCCGACATCGTGACGGGCAAGACCGTCGATATCGGAGATCCCAACGGCGCCATTGGGCTTTTCGTGCGCAAGCCAGGCGAGCAACAAAGCTGGCTGGTGCGCAGCGTGTTCCAGCCCAAGGCCAGCGAAGCCGATTGGCTGGACCGCAATGTGCTCGACATCGAACGCGCGCGCATTCAAGAAGTGGATGTTCAGCCCCAAACCGGCGCGGCCTATAGCGTGCGCCGTGAACAGCAGAACCAAAGCGACTTTGCCATCGTGAACATGCCGGCGGGGCGCGAACTCGCCTATCCCGGTTCGCCCGACGGCATCGCCGCCGCAATCGTGGGTTTCACATTTGACGACGTGAAACCGGCAAGCGGCTTGGATTTCTCCAACGCCACGCACATCGTGACGCGCACGTTCGACGGCCTGAATGTGGCGCTGGATGTTATCAAGAACGGGGCCGATTATTGGGCCACGATTTCGGCGGAAGCCGCACCGGGCAAGCCGGAGGCCGAAAAGGAAGCCCGCGCCATAGATGCGCGCAGCAGCCGCTGGGCGTATAAGCTGCCTCAGTTCAAAGGCCAGCAATTCATGACCCCGCTCGAAAGCCTGCTCAAGCCGCCCGGCGCGCCCAAGAAATGAGCGCCGAACCCGCAACGCCGCCGGGCGCCGAGGGCGCGCCCACGTTTTTGCGCGATCTCTGGTACATGGCCGGGCTCGCCGGCACGTTGAAGCGTGGCGGATTGCGGCGCGAGATGCTTCTGGGCGAACCGGTTCTGCTGGGCCGCATGCGCGACGGCACGGCGTTCGCGCTGCGCGATATCTGCCCGCATCGCGGCGTTCCGCTTTCCGCCGGCAAGGTGATGCCGGAAAACACCGTTGAGTGCCCCTATCATGGGTGGCGTTTTCGCGCCGATGGCGTGTGTGCGCTCATTCCTTCCACGGTCGATGGGCAGGATACGATAGATCCTTCAAAAATCCGCGTGCGCAATTATCCCGTGCGCGAACAGGACGGCCTGATCTGGATTTACATGGCCTCTGCGGGACAGGAGAGTGTGCCGCCGAAATCCGAACCGCCGCGCGTGGGCGTGCCGAACGCCACGCCGCGCTGGGTGGAAAGCCAGACCTTCGCCTGCAACATCGACCATGCCGTAATCGGGCTAATGGATCCCGCACACGCACCATACGTGCATGGCCGGTGGTGGTGGAAGAAAACGCCGCGCGTGAAGGAAAAGCACTACGCGCCGCTGCCCAACGGCTTCGTGATGACGCGCCACAAGCCTACCAAGGCGGCTTATTCCATTCTCGGCGGCAGCGAAGTCAGCACCGAGATCACCTTCGAGTTGCCGGCCACACGCTTTGAGAACATACGCGGCACGATTCTCGGCAAGGTCATCGATGTGGTGGGACTCACAACCTGCACGCCTATCGACGGCGAAACGACGCAGGTTACACAGGTATTTTTTTGGCCCCTATGGCTCGGATTTATAAAGCCATTTTTCATGCTGCTGGGTCCGGTCTTCCTGGGGGACGACCGCCGGATGGTTGAATTGCAGCGCCAAGGCCTTATTTTCAACCCGCCCCTGTTGCTAATTCAGGACTCGGACGTTCCTGCCATGTGGTATCATCGCCTGAAGAAGGCTTGGGCCGAGTCGGTGGCTACCGGAGTGCCTTTCGTCAATCCGGTGAAAGAACGAACGCTGAAATGGCGAAGCTGAACGAACATGGGTTGGGGGCCCTCGCCGCAAGGTCGAGGGCTTTTTTGTAAGTGGAAGATAATGCCGAAACGTAACGACATTCATACCGTACTGATTATCGGCGCCGGTCCCATTGTTATCGGGCAGGCGTGCGAGTTCGATTATTCCGGCGCGCAGGCCTGCAAGGCATTGCGGGCCGAAGGCTACCGGGTGGTGCTGGTGAATTCGAACCCCGCCACCATCATGACCGATCCGACCTTGGCCGACGCCACTTACATCGAACCCATCACACCCGAATTCCTGGAAATGATTATCGCGCGCGAACGGCCGAATGTTCCGGCCGGAATGGGATTTGCGCTGCTACCGACAATGGGCGGGCAGACCGCGCTCAACACTGCGCTTTCGCTGCGCAAGCGCGGCGTGCTGGAGAAATACAATATCGAGCTGATCGGCGCTTCCGCCGAAGCCATCGACAAGGCGGAAGACCGCGAGTTGTTCCGCCAGGCGATGATGAAGATCGGGCTCGATGTGCCGCGCGGCCAGACGCTGAAGGGATATCTGCGTCACAAAAAAGATTCCGCAGGCAACTTTCTTTATGACGGACAGAACAACCCGATCATGGAGCTTTCGCCCGAAGCCTTTGCCCATGCTTTGCAGGCGCTGGACGAAGTGGGCCTACCGGCCGTGATCCGGCCGAGCTTTACGCTGGGCGGCACCGGCGGCGGCATTGCTTACAACCGCGAAGAATATTTCGAAATCGTGGAACAAGGGCTGGACGCTTCGCCCACCAACGAAGTGCTGATCGAAGAGTCCGTACTTGGCTGGAAGGAATATGAGATGGAAGTCGTGCGCGACCGCACCGACAACGCCATCATCATCTGTTCTATCGAGAACGTGGACGCAATGGGCGTGCATACCGGCGACTCCATCACGGTCGCCCCTGCCCTGACGCTGACAGACAAGGAATACCAGCGCATGCGTTCGGCTTCGATTGCCGTGCTGCGCGAAATCGGCGTCGAGACCGGCGGATCGAACGTGCAGTTCGCGGTGAACCCTGCCGATGGCCGCATGGTCATCATCGAAATGAACCCGCGCGTGTCGCGCTCTTCGGCGCTGGCATCGAAAGCGACAGGCTTTCCGATTGCGAAGATCGCGGCAAAGCTGTCTGTCGGCTACACGCTGGACGAACTCAGCAACGACATTACCAAAGTCACGCCCGCCGCTTTCGAGCCGACCATCGACTATGTGGTGACAAAAATCCCGCGCTTCGCCTTCGAGAAGTTCCCCGGCGCCGAAGCGGTGCTCAGCACGTCGATGAAGTCAGTCGGCGAAGCGATGGCCATCGGGCGCACGTTTGCGGAGTCCGCGCAAAAGGCCCTGCGGTCCCTCGAAACCGGCCTCACGGGCTTCGATGAGATGGATTTGCCGGACGACAAGAACGCGGTACGCGCGGCTTTGGCGAAACAAACGCCGGATCGCTTGCGTATCGCAGCGCAGGCGCTGCGTGACGGATTCACAGCGGAAGAAGTTCACGAGATCACGAAATACGATCCGTGGTTCCTGAACGAGATCGAAGCAATCTTGGTGGTGGAAGGCGATATCCGCAAGAACGGACTGCCGGACGACGCGCAGGGCCTGCGCTATCTGAAGTCCGCGGGGTTTTCCGACGCGCGGCTGGCCAAGCTGACGGGTCAGACAGAGAAGGCCGTTCGCGAATTGCGCCGCAAGCACGGCGTGCATCCCGTGTTCAAGCGCATCGACACCTGTGCCGCCGAATTTCTGGCGCAAACGCCTTACATGTATTCGACCTATGAAACGCCGGTTGGCGGCACGGTGGAATGCGAAGCCAATCCCAGCGACAAAAAGAAGATTATCATTCTTGGCGGCGGCCCCAATCGCATCGGACAGGGCATCGAGTTCGATTATTGCTGCTGCCATGCCGCCTTCTCGCTTTCGGAGCAGGGCTACGAAACGATCATGGTCAACTGCAATCCAGAGACAGTCTCCACCGATTACGACACGTCGGACCGCCTCTATTTTGAGCCGCTCACCGCCGAAGATGTTCTGGAAATCGTGCGGGTGGAGAAGACGAAAGGCACCTTGGTCGGCGTGATCGTACAATTCGGCGGCCAGACGCCGCTGAAGCTTGCCAACATGCTGGTGGAAGAAGGCGTGCCGCTGCTGGGCACATCGGCCGATGCCATCGACCTCGCCGAGGACCGCAAGCGTTTCCAGATTCTGCTTCACGAACTCGGCTTGAAACAGCCGAACAATGCTACCGCAATGACGGCGCAAGAGGCCACCGAAGCAGCGGAGCGCATTGGATACCCGGTAATCTTGCGGCCGTCCTATGTACTGGGCGGGCGGGGCATGGTCGTGATCTCGGACGAGACGCAGTTGAAACAGGCGCTTTCGTCAGGTGAGTTGTTCCGCATTTCCGGCGACAATCCGGTTCTGATTGACGCCTTCCTCCACCACGCCATCGAGATCGACGTCGATGCAATCTGCGATTTCTCGGGCGACGTGTTTATTGCCGGCATCATGGAGCATATCGAGGAAGCCGGCGTGCATTCCGGCGACTCCGCCTGCGCCATCCCTCCACATTCGCTCAAGGCGGAAACTATCGCCGAGATAGAGCGTCAGACGGTGGCATTGGCGCGCGCGCTGAAAGTGCGCGGACTGATGAATGTGCAATATGCCGTGCAGGGCAAAGATATCTTTGTGCTGGAAGTAAATCCGCGCGCGAGCCGCACGGTGCCGTTCGTGGCCAAGGCTATCGGTCAGCCGGTCGCGGCCATCGCCGCGCGCGTGATGGCGGGTGAGAAGCTTGCGGATTTCAAGCTTTCCGCCGCGCGTCCGAAACACATGTCGGTCAAGGAAGCGGTGATGCCGTTCGCCCGCTTCCCTGGCGTGGACGTTATTCTCGGCCCCGAAATGCGCTCCACAGGCGAAGTCATGGGTCTCGACGCGAACTTCGGCCGCGCTTTTGCCAAAAGCCAGATTGGCGCGGGTTTGAAACTTCCCTTCGCGGGCACCGTGTTCATCTCTGTCAAGGACACGGACAAGGATGAAACACTGGCGCCAGCGCGTGCGCTGGTCGGCATGGGTTTCTCCATCATCGCCACGCGCGGCACCGCGAAGTTTCTGCGCGAGAACGGCATCGAGGCCAACGTCGTGAACAAGGTGCTGGAAGGCCGCCCGCATATCGTGGATGCGATAAAGAACGGCGAAGTGCAGCTCGTTTTCAACACCACGGAAGGTGCGCAATCGCTGGCCGACTCCTTTTCGATCCGCCGCACCTCGCTGACCATGAAAATCCCCTACTACACCACCATCGCGGGGGCAGCCGCGGCGGCACAGGCCATTGCGGCGGTCCGGGACGGCTCCCTTGAAGTCGCCTCCCTCCAGTCTTACTCTTTGCCCGCACTCGCCAGTTGAGCGGACGGAAAAGTCCAGGCGTGACAAGGGCTTAAGCAGGACAGGTAGAAAGTTTTATCTGGCTCGCCATGAAACGCGAGGCCGGACGGAGCGTTTTTGCCACTGGATAACAAGAGAATTTCGATGGAACGCATTCCAATGACCGCGAGCGGCTACAAGGCCCTCGAAGACGAATTGAACCAGATCAAGTCGGTGGATCGCCACGAGATCATCAAGATGATCGCGGAGGCGCGCGCGCACGGCGATCTTTCCGAGAACGCGGAATATCACGCGGCCAAGGAACGCCAGGCCTTCATCGAAGGCCGGGTGATCGAGCTGGAAGACCAGATCGGCCGCGCCGACGTGATCGATATCTCAAAGATGTCGGGCACGACCGTGAAGTTCGGCGCCACCGTGACGCTGGTGGATGAAGACACCGATGCAAAACGGAAGTACCAACTGGTCGGCGATCTGGAGTCCGATGCCAAGCATGGCCGTATCTCCATCTCATCGCCCATCGCGCGTGCGCTGATCGGAAAGTCGAAAGGCGATTCCGTGGAAGTCGCGGCGCCGGGCGGTGCGAAGCTGTACGAAATCCTGAAGGTCGAGTTCGTCTAGGGCCGCTTCGCAATCAGCGCGCTCGGTTCGGCGATTTCGGTAAAGCGGCCATCGGGCGATAACGCCGCAAGGCTTTCGCGCAAATCCTTTTCAAACGCGCCCGCTCTTTCGCCGAGCTTCTCATGCGACGAGACCGACAGCGAGAACGCGAAGCCGACGATGTCATCCACAGTGCGGGTCCGCTCAATAACGATTCCGATGCGCTCAAGCTGCGAAAAGGCCGAGCGCAATAAAAAGGATTCGTGCGAGCGGAAATCCGGCGATCGCCGCTCCCTGCGGTGCGACTCTTCTTCCGATCCGTAATGGTTGCCGATGTCGCGCAAGACCTGACGCCAGCGGTTCTCCGCCGTCTGGATTCGTTCGTCACCGAACAGGGCAACGGCCCCGCCCGGCGCGACCATGTCATTCAGGACACTCAAAGTGGCTGCGCGATCCATCCAATGAAACGAACGGCCCATCGTGACCAGCTTGAACGGCCCGATCCCTTTGGGCATGTCGAACGAGCTGCCCTGATGCAGATCGAGCGTCACGCCGGCTTCGCGCGCCGCCTCGCCTGCCGCGGCCACCATGTCCGGTTCGGGATCGACAGCTATAACGTGCATTCCGATTTTGGCGAAGGCGATGGCAAGCAATCCGGGGCCGCAGCCCAGATCGAGCACGGCGTCGCCCGGCTTCAATCCCGTGGCCGCGACGACCAGCCTGATAAGCGATTCGGGATAGCCAAGCCGATATCTCGCGTAATACGGCACAGCGGTGCGAAAGCGCCTCGGATCGTAGGTCTTGGCCTCACTCATGCCGGAATTTCCCTGTTCCATTTCGTTTCCCGCGCCCGCCACTCTATATTAGGGCCGATTTTCCGGGCTGGAATGAAGAAATGGCAACTATTGCACTCGTCGACGACGACAAAAATATCCTGGCCTCCGTGACCATGCTGCTGGAGCAGGAAGGCTATCATGTGCGGGGCTATTCCGACGGTGCCGCGGCGCTGACCGGGCTTTCCGCCACGCCGGTCGATCTCGCCATTCTCGACATCAAGATGCCGCGCATGGACGGCTTGGAGCTGCTGCGCCGCCTGCGCCAGAACGGCGATCTGCCCGTCATTCTTCTGACGTCCAAAGACGAAGAGATCGACGAGCTGATGGGCCTGAATGCCGGCGCGGACGATTACGTCCGCAAGCCCTTTTCGCAGCGGTTGTTGCTGGAACGCGTGAAGGCGGTTTTGCGGCGCGCGGAATCCCACAAAGGTGGTACTGCCGGCGAAGGCAAAAAAGAGGCACTGGTGCGCGGCAAGCTGGCGCTGGATCCGCAGCGCCACGAATGCACCTGGGATGGCAAGCCCGTGCGCCTCACTGTCACCGAATTTCTGATCCTGCAATGCCTGGCACAACGGCCGGGCTTCGTGAAAAGCCGCGATAACCTGATGGACGCGGCCTATGACGATCAGGTCTATGTCGATGACCGCACTATCGATAGCCACATCAAGCGCCTGCGCAAGAAGTTCAAGGTGGTGGACGACGATTTCGATGCCATCGAAACGCTCTACGGCGTAGGCTATCGCTATAAAGAATAGGCGGGCATGACGGGCAGCGCATTCAGCGATGCGCGCAACACGAAGAAGCGGCGCAATTTCCCCGCGCTGCGCCAGCGCATTATTTTTTTTAACGCGGTGGCGCTGCTAATTCTCATCGGCGGCGTGCTGGCGGTGCAATCAAGCCGCGTCGGCCTGACCGACGAACGCCTTGCCGGGATTACCGAACAGGCGCAGATCGTGGCCAATACGCTGGCCGAATATACGCGCAGCGAACAGGGCCGCTCGCTCAACCCGCGCGACGCGGAGCCGCTGCTTCGCCAGTTGATTGAGCCCACGCGGCTGCGCGCGCGCCTCTACACGACTGACGGCAAGCTGATTACGGATACCCGCTATCTGCTGGCGCGCAATGTGGTGCAATCCACCGAGCTGCCGCCGCTCGATGCCTGGAGCCGCGTCAAGAGCTTTGTCTCGCGCGTTTACGACGGCGTGATGGGCGTGCGCCCGTTCGTCAGGCTCGATCCCTACTTTGAAGGCGGCGGTAACGGGCGCGTCTATTCCGAAGTGAACAAGGCCTTGCATGGCGAGATCGGTACCGCCGAGCGGGTGGATGAGCAGAACAAGCTGATCCTGTCGGTCGCCGTGCCAGTTGAGAATTTTCGCACCATTTACGGTGTGCTGTTTGTTTCCACCGAAGGCGGCGACATCGACGACGTGCTGCGCGAGGAACGGGCGACGCTGATTGAAGTGTTTCTTGTCGCCCTCGTGGTGATGCTGATTTCCTCGCTCTATCTTTCCAGTGCAATCGCCAATCCCGTGCGCAGGCTTGCGGCGGCGGCGGACCGCGTGCGCAGCGGACGCGCCGGGCGCGACACCATCCCCACCATGGAGGACCGGCACGACGAGATCGGCGCTCTGGCCGAAAGTTTCTCCGGCATGACGCGCGCGCTTTATGACCGTATCGACGCCATCGAAAGCTTCGCCGCCGATGTGGCGCACGAATTGAAAAACCCCCTCACCTCCCTGCGCAATGCCATTGAAATGATGCAGCGCGCGCCGAACGAAGAGACGCGCGACAAGCTGGCGGCGATTGTGCGCAACGACGTGCGGCGCATCGACCGGCTGATTACCGACATATCCGACGCGTCGCGGCTGGATGCGGAATTGAGCCGCGAGGAGACCACGCCGGTGGATCTGCGGCATCTGCTGGAAACCATTGTCGAGGTTTACACCGTTACCGAAGTGCCGCGCGGCATCAAACTCGCACTCGATCTCAATCTTGGCGCTGACGCCATTGTCGTGGCGCGCGATGAGCGGCTGGGACAGGTGGTGCGCAATCTGATCGACAATGCGATTTCCTTCAGCCCGGACAACGGCACGGTGACGGTTTCCGCACAGACGCAAGGCGATCGCGGCCAGATTATTGTGGAAGATGAAGGGGACGGTATTCCGGCGGAGAGCCTTGAGACCATCTTCGACCGTTTCTACACCTCGCGGCCGGCGGAAAAAGATTTTGGAAAGAATTCCGGGCTTGGTCTTTCCATCGCGCGGCAGATCGCGCAAGGCATGGGCGGACGTATCTGGGCGGAAAACCGCGAGGGCGGCGGCGCGCGCTTTATTGTTGAACTGCCGCTGATGCGAGGCGTTTGAATGGACCCCGTCAATATCCACGCGAGTTGTGTGCTGCTTGCACAGGCCGGTCATCCGTTTGGTCTCTATTACAGTGGCGTGCTCTTGCTGGGGCCGAGCGGTGCGGGAAAATCCGATCTCGCGTTGCGCCTTATCGATCGCGGCGGCTTGCTGGTGTCGGATGATCGCACCGATCTTACGGTTCGCGATGACAAGCTTTTCGCCAGCGTACCATCCTCTCTTGCCGGACTGATCGAAGTGCGTGGAGTGGGAATCATCAAGCTGTCGTACGAGCGCGAGGCACAAATCGCGATGGTTGTGGAGCTTGTTGCCCCCGACGCGGTGCCGCGCATGCCGGAACCGGCGCGATTTGCGCCGCCGGCGCCGCTGGTGCTTTCCGAGGCTGCCCGCCCTCCGCTGATCAAAATTAACGCGCTGGAAGCCTCGGCACAGGCGAAGGTTTTGTGGGGAGTCTTCGCTTTGACGCCAAATCCCGTTCACGATGCGGTCAAGAACCTTTGAGGGGCTTCCATCGCGCGGGGCGATTGATATGGTGCGCGCCGCCCCCTCCAACACCCACGGTTCCATGATCGGCATTGTCATCGTTACCCACGGACGCCTGGCGCAGGAATTCATTTCGGCGCTGGAGCATGTGGTGGGCCCGCAAACAAACTTGCGCGGCGTTTGCATTGGGCCGGAAGACGATATCGAGCGGCGTCAACGCGAGATCGCGGCGGCCGCCCATTCCGTCGACAAGGGCCAGGGCGTTGTGATCGTGACCGACATGTTCGGCGGCACACCTTGCAATCTTGCGCTGACGCTTCTGGATCCCGGCAAGATCGAAGTGATGGCGGGCGCTAATCTGCCTTCCCTCATTAAGCTTGCGAACGTGCGCGCCAAGCTGCCGCTGGAAGAAGCGGTGAAGATGGCGATCGAGGCCGGGCGCAAATACATGCGGCTGGGCACCGGCGATCTTGTGGGCGGAGCGGTCTGAAATTTATGTCGGACGGGGACCGGCGCCGCGAAATCGTGAAAATCGTCAACGAGCGCGGGCTGCATGCGCGCGCTTCCGCCAAGCTTGTGGAAGCGGCGGCACGCTTCCAATCCGACATCACCGTGACCAAGGACGGCACCACCGTTTCCGGCCGCTCCATCATGGGGCTGATGATGCTGGGCGCGGGGGTGGGCAGTTCCGTGGTGCTGGAAGCCGACGGGCCGGACTGCGACGCCGCCATGACCGCCATCGTGGCGCTGGTGGAAGCCCGCTTCGGCGAGGACTGAACCCACCCGCAATGTCTATTTTTTGAGGCGCGGCCTGGGTCGTTGAATTCACGTTTCGCCTACCCTCTCCCCCGCCTCGCCTTCCAATCCATGCCAGAACTTCGATATGACTTCGGAGATAATATAGGATTTTCATCTGGCGTGTCAAGTGTTCCTCAAACACATGCAGTTTTCTTTATATGTTCCTTGCGGCGCCCTGCCCGGCCCTGCTATATCGCCCGCGCCAACCACAGCAAGGATTCCCCTCATGGCCGCCGCCCACGATTACGTCGTCAAGGACATCGCGCTCGCCGATTTCGGCCGCAAGGAAATCGCCATCGCGGAAACCGAGATGCCGGGCTTGATGGCCACGCGCGCGGAGTTCGGCAAATCCAAACCGCTGAAGGGCGCGCGCATCGCGGGCTCGCTGCACATGACAATCCAGACGGCGGTGCTGATCGAAACGCTGAAGGAACTGGGCGCGGATGTGCGCTGGGCTTCGTGCAACATCTATTCGACGCAGGACCATGCGGCGGCGGCGATTGCGGCCGGCGGCACGCCGGTGTTCGCCATCAAGGGCGAAAGCCTGACCGATTACTGGAACTACACCCGCAAGATCCTGGAATGGCATGACGGCGGCACGCCGAACCTCATTCTGGACGACGGCGGCGACGCCACCATGCTGGTGCATCATGGGTTGCGCGCCGAAAAGGGCGACACCGCGTTTCTGGACAAGCCGGAGAACGAGGAAGAGGAAGTTTTCTACGCGCTGATCAAGCGCACGCTGAAAGAAAAGCCCGGCTGGTTCGCGGAACTGGCGAAGAACATTCAGGGCGTTTCGGAAGAAACCACCACCGGCGTGCATCGCCTTTACCTGATGGAGAAGGACGGCAAGCTGCTGTTCCCCGCCATCAACGTGAACGACAGCGTGACGAAATCGAAGTTCGACAATCTTTACGGCTGCCGCGAGTCGCTGGTGGACGGCATCCGCCGCGGCACCGACGTGATGATGGCCGGCAAGGTGGCGATGGTTGCGGGCTTCGGCGACGTGGGCAAAGGCTCGGCCGCATCGCTGCGCCAGGCCGGCTGCCGCGTGATGGTGAGCGAAGTCGATCCCATCTGCGCGCTGCAGGCAGCGATGGAAGGCTATGAAGTGGTGACGATGGAAGAAGCCGCCCCGCGCGCGGACATTTTCGTCACCGCCACCGGCAATGTGGACGTGCTGACGCTGGACCATATGCGCGCCATGAAGGACCGCGCCATCGTTTGCAACATCGGCCATTTCGATTCCGAAATTCAGGTGAGCGCGCTGCGCAACATGAAATGGAACAACATCAAGCCGCAGGTGGACGAGATTGAATTCCCCGACGGCAAGAAGATCATTCTGCTGTCCGAAGGCCGCCTGGTGAACCTTGGCAACGCCATGGGCCATCCCAGCTTCGTGATGAGCGCCAGCTTCACCAACCAGACACTGGCGCAGATGGAGCTGTTCGCGGCGGCGGGCAAGTACCAGAAGAAGGTCTATACCCTGCCCAAGCACCTGGACGAAAAAGTGGCCCGCCTGCACTTGGGCAAAGTGGGCGCGCACCTTACCGAGCTGACGAAGAAACAATCGGACTATATCAGCGTGCCGGTGAGCGGGCCGTATAAGCCGGACCATTATAGGTATTAGGCGGCGCGGAATTGAGCAGGACATCGAATGGTCGATACGCGAAGTCCGGCCCAAAGAAGCAAAATTATGAAATCGGTCGGAACTCGGAATACGGGTCCCGAAATCGTCGTTCGAAAAGTTCTTCACGCTCTAGGCTATAGATTTCGGCTATATAGAAACGATCTGCCCGCCAGACCAGACATCGTTCTTCCCGGACGCCGCAAAGTCGTATTGGTGCACGGCTGCTTTTGGCACGGACACGGATGTGCAAAAGGGCGCTTACCAAAGTCGCGTTTGGACTACTGGCGTCCCAAGATCGCTGAGAACAAAAAACGCGATCGACGAAATGTGGGAAAGCTCAGGTCTTTGGGCTGGAAGGTGCTCGTTGTTTGGCAGTGCGAAACAAAAAGTCCAGAGAAGCTGCGGTCGAAATTGCTCAAATTTGTCGGCTAGCTCGGAATCGTTCCATCTTGCCTTACAGGTAAGAATTAGAATATAACGTGAACAAATTGCCGGGACATGAGACAATGCGGCCAGTCGGAATCGACCTCTTTTCTGGAGCCGGCGGAATGAGCCTTGGCTTTGAGCAAGCCGGGTTCGATATCGTTGCTGCGGTTGAAATCGACCCCGTTCATTGTGCCGTTCACAAATACAACTTCCCTAATTGTGCCGTCCTTCCGGCATCGGTCGAGAGGCTTACAGGACGTGCCATTCGGGCCGCAGCAAATATTGGCAATCGCGAAGTCGATGTTGTTTTCGGAGGACCGCCTTGTCAGGGCTTCTCGCTGATCGGCCATCGCGCTTTGGACGATGCCCGCAATCGCCTGGTGCTCGATTTTGTGCGCCTCGTCGTGGAGCTCAAAGCCAAAACTTTTGTTTTCGAGAATGTGAAAGGGCTAACTGTCGGAAAACATCGGAGATTTCTCGGCGAGCTTATCGAGACGTTCAGCAAGGCAGGCTACGATGTGCTTACACCGGAACAGGTCCTAAATGCAGCCAACTTCGGTGTGCCGCAACATCGCGAACGTCTCATACTCATGGGGACGCGAAGAGGTCTTCAGCTTCCACAATATCCAGCGAAGCAGACATCGTTTCCCGGAATGCGCGGTAACAAAGAAGGTTTGAACGCTGGACCAACATGCGGCGATGCGCTGGCAGACGTACCGGACGCGGATCAATTCGAAGTTCTGCGCATAGACGATAGTGCCCCGGTTTCGCTTTACAAACCGATGAGCAAATATGCTTCGGAACTAAGCTTGCGCGGTAAGAACTCTTGGCATTACGGATATCGGCGCATCTGGTCCTCGAAGGTTTTAACTTCAAGTGCCCGCACGGAACACTCCGCAATATCGCGGCGCCGTTTTGCCGAAACGCTTCCAGGTAACGTCGAGCCGGTCTCGCGCTTTTTCAAACTGTCGCCAAGTGGAATTTCAAACACGCTGAGAGCCGGCACGGACGCAGCCAGAGGTGCATTTACGAGTCCGCGGCCTATTCACCATCTGTATTCGCGATGCGTGACCGTTCGAGAGATGGCACGCCTCCACGGGTTTCCGGACTGGTTTCGATTTAACGTCACCAAATGGCATGGCGCCCGTCAGATCGGGAACGCCGTCCCGCCGCCATTGGCCCGCGCCGTGGCTGGAGAGATTATGAAAGCTCTAGGCAAAAAGCCGAAGAGGCCAACAGCGACCCAAAAACTCGGAGACCCAGCGCTCTTGCGAATGCATGTAAGCGAAGCCGCAAAGCATTTCGGCGTTATGGCTCGTATTGGCCGACGCGATTGCAAAAGCGGTGCAAAGAAGCGCAAGCAACATGAAATTGAAGCCGAGCGGCTTAAAAGAATTGCATACGCAGATGCCTAAGGCGAAACGGCAACCGAATAGATATCAAACACTTATCGATCACATTTTCTTTCGGCATTGGGAAGAGAATATGCGTGAATTCGAGTTCACGCGGCCAGAGATCGAGCATGCTGCGGCTCGATTGAAAATCATATTGCCCAAGAACGTGGGCGATACGGTTTATGCACTGCGGTATAGAACGCCATTGCCAGACTCAGTAATCGCAACGCAGCCCAATGGCTTTGAATGGATCATCGAGGGCGCAGGCAGAGCGAAATACCGATTTAGATTGGTTAGAGCCAATAGGATACGCCCACGAGGCGACATGGCGTGCATTGCAATTCCCGATGCGACGCCCGAAGTCATCCAACTGTATAAACTCGATGACGAGCAAGCTCTGCTTGCAATTGTTCGCTACAATCGACTGATAGATATCTTTCTCGGCCTGACAACGTTCAGCCTTCAGAATCATCTTCGAACCAGCGTCAAAGGAATTGGCCAAATAGAAATAGACGAGCTTTATGTCGGCATCGACAAGGGCGGATGCCACTACGTCATTCCCGTTCAGGCGAAGGGCGGCAAAGATCAAATAGGCGTAGTTCAGACGAACCAAGACGTTCAGTACTGCGCTCAGAAATTTCCAGGAATGAAGTGCAAGCCGATATCGGCGCAGTTCTTGCCTGATGGCACAATCGCGCTATTTGAATTAGTACTAAAAAATGGCGAAGTTAGAGTCGCCGATGAAAAGCAGTACCGACTCGTGCCTGCGAGTGAAATCGATAATAACGCCGTGCGGACTTATCGATCGTAGAATACTTGTATAGCCACCATTCGCGGCCTATCACCCCAAACACCACTTCAGCACCGCCTTCTGCGCATGTAACCGGTTTTCGGCTTCGTCGAAGACCACGCTTTGGGGGCCGTCGATCACGTCGTCGGTCACTTCCTCGCCGCGGTGGGCGGGGAGGCAGTGCATGAAGATGGCGTCCTTCGCCGCGCGCGCCATGAGGGCGGCGTTCACCTGATAGGCCTTGAGCAGGTTGTGGCGCTTGGTGGAATCTTCGTCGCCCATCGAGACCCAGGCGTCCGTTACCACGCAATCGGCACCGGCCACCGCCTTGTCGGCGCTTTCCAGGAAGGTGACGTCGGCGTTGGCGCCCTTCACCCATTCGCGCAGGCGTTCGTCCGGTGACAGTTCTTTCGGCGTGGCCACGCGCATGGCGAAACCCAAACGCGCGGCGGCTTCCACCCAGGAGGTGAGCACGTTGTTGGCATCGCCCGTCCACGCGACCGTGCGGCCTTTGATGGGGCCGCGATGTTCCTCGAACGTCATCACGTCGGCCAGCACCTGGCAGGGATGCGAAAGCTTGGTGAGGCCGTTGATCACCGGAATGGTGGCGCTGCGCGCAAGCTCTTCCACCATTTCGTGATCGAGCAGGCGGATCATCACCGCATCGACATAGCGCGAGAGCACGCGCGCGGTATCGGCGATGGTTTCCTCGCGGGCGAGCTGCATGTCGCGGCCCGACATCATGATGGTGCTGCCGCCAAGCTGGCGCATGGCGACATCGAAGGAGATGCGCGTGCGCGTGGAATGCTTGTCGAAGATCATGGCGAGCACGCGGCCGTGTAGGGGGGCGTCTTTATCTTCGGTGCCGTGCGGCAGGCCGGCGCGGGCGGCTTTGCGGACGCGCGCATCGGCGAGGAGGTGCGTGAGCGTGGCGGTATCGAAATCGCCGATGTCGAGGAAGTGTTTGGGGGTGGTGATTGAGGAGACGGGTTTGGTCACGACACTCTCTCCAGCCCCACGCTGTCATGGCCCGCAAATGCGGGCCACCCAGGTGACGCGGCGAAACTTTCCGAAGATTGATCGCCACAGTTCTTCAACCGCCACGCAAACTTCAACTGGGTGGCCCGCACTAAGGCGGGCCATGACAAGCTGGGTTTCATTCCGCGGCTTTCTTCTGTTCGAATTCGGTGGCGGCGGCGGAGAGCGCGCTGACGGCTTCGCGGATGTGATCTTCGGTCACGATCAGCGGCGGGACGAGACGGATGACGTTGTCACCGCCACCGGCCGCCAGCAGATGATGCTTGCGCAAGTGTGCGAGAAATTCGGTGTTGGGCACGTTCAGTTTCAACCCCAGCATCAGCCCCTGCCCGCGCAGTTCGGCGAACACCGTGGGGTGTTCCGAGATCAGGCGCGAAAGTTGCTGGCGCGCATAATTTCCCATGCGGTTGACGTTTTCGAGAAAGCCATCGGCCAGCACTTCATCCAGCACCGCGTTGCCCACCGCCATCGCCAGCGGATTGCCGCCGAAGGTGGAGCCGTGCGTGCCGGCAACCATGCTTTTCGCGGCCTGCGCCGTGGCGAGGCACGCGCTCATGGGAAAGCCGCCGCCGATGCCCTTGGCGATGGCCATGATGTCGGGCGTCACGCCGGCCCATTCGTGCGCGAACAGCTTGCCCGTGCGGCCAACGCCGGTTTGCACTTCGTCGAAGATCAGAAGCAGGCCGTGTTCATCGGCGATGCGGCGAAGCGCGCGCAGATATTCCGCATCGGCCGGGCGCAAGCCGCCTTCGCCCTGAATGGGCTCGATCATCAGGGCGGCGGTGGCAGGCGTGATGGCGGCGGCGAGCGCTTTCATGTCGCCGAACGGCACTTGGTCGAAGCCATCCACCTTGGGGCCGAAACCGTCCAAGTGTTTGGCCTGCCCGCCGGCGGCGATGGTGGCCAACGTGCGGCCGTGGAACGCGCCTTCGAAGGTGATGACGCGGAAGCGTTCGGGATGGCCGTTCACATGATGATAGCGGCGCGCCATCTTGATCGCGCATTCGATCGCTTCGGCGCCGGAGTTGGCGAAGAACACGGTGTCGGCGAACGTGTTTGCGATGAGGCGCTGCGCCAGCTTCTCCTGCCCCGGCATGCGATACATGTTGGAGGTGTGCCACAGCTTGTTCGCCTGATCGGTGAGCGCCTTCACCAGTTTGGGATGCGCGTGGCCCAGCGCATTGACCGCGATACCCGCCGCGAAATCGAGATAGCGCGTGCCGTCCTCTGTGAAAACATAAGCGCCCTCGCCGCGCTCAAACGCGACATCGGCACGGGCATAGGTGGGCAGAAGTTCGGGGAATTCGGCCATGACAGGCTCCTCAAAACGAAAGCGCCCGGACATTTCGCCCGGGCGCTCCGCTTATCATACTGACGAGTGAAAGCGTCAAGAATTGCCTCAGTAGGACGAGGCCAAAATCTTCAGATAAGGGAAACCGCCATTGATATTTGGGTTCACGCCCCAAATGGAAGACTGAAGACCTGGGAGCAGACTTCCCGCCAACTGCGCAGTCCTGACACCCGTGCCGTAAGGGCCAGCACCTTGTCCAGAGGTGTCCTTGTCCCAATAGCAATATGTGAGCCCTTGAAAACCCTGTACATTCCGCCCGACAAATCCTCCGACCAGAGGGTTGCCGCTTCCGGTATAAGAGACGTTTCCGATCGCGTACGACGATTTGATAATCGCATTATTCTCCCCGGCAAAACCGCCGATAGATGAGGAGCCCGATGCACCATCTTCATGAACAGAACCTGTCTCATACGAATTCATAATCTGCGACACCTTTCGCGCGGAGCCAGTGTCTCCCGCGAGAGAGCCGACGAATCCGCCTATCGAGCTGTTTTTTCCCGCAGTCACATTACCCGCCGAATACGATTGAGATATCGTCACTCCGTCATCCGCAAACCCGACAAAACCGCCAATGGCACCTCCGTTGCTGGTGCTTGTTACGGTGCCCGTTGCATAGGCGCGCACGACCTTACCGCCGTTCAAACGTCCAGCTAGCCCGCCAGCATAAGCCGCATCATTGCTCGTGACGTTGCCTGTGGCGAATGAATCGGAGACCGTTCCGTTACCTGCGCCCAAAAGACCACCCGCGTATAGTCCTCCCGTCACGTTACCTGTCGCATAAGAACTCTCGATCGTGCCGCCGAAATTACCGACCAAGCCTCCGGCGGTTGCCGCTCCATTGACGTCGCCGGTTGCAAAGGACTGATCGATATCTCCCGCCTCGTAGCCGACCAAGCCGCCAGCCGTCTCGGTTGTCCACGTCTTTTCGGCGTCAATAGTTACGTCTGCTGACGACCTTGTGATTTTGTCGTCGTTTTCACCAGCCAGGCCACCAGCATAAGCGCTAGGCCCACTTATTTCCCCTTGTGCATGTGAATTGGCAATACTGCTGACATTGTATCCCACCAATAAGCCAACAGTATTGCCTGTGCGCGCCGCATGAACGGTTCCGATGACAACATCATGATCAAAAGTAGCGCCGACGCTTTCAGCAGCTATACCGCCTACAAAGGCGGCATTTGTGGCGTTAACAACGAAATTTCTCAACGTGAGATCATTAATGGCGGCGCCAGGATCAACTTCGGAAAAAAGACCGAGGTCTCCAGTTGTATCACTGGTCGATTCCTTGATTGTGAGATTCAAAATCTTATGGCCAAGTCCCTCCAGTTGGCCCGAGAAATCTGCGCCAACCAGTGACGACCGGTAGACTCCGTCTTTTGTGGCATTGATGTTTTTGGCAAGAGCGTAATGCCCTGCGGGGTTTGCATTTGCCCATTTGCTTAACTGACTAAGGCTGTTCACAAGCCTAAAGCCTGCGCCATCGATCATGAGCGACCCCAGCGTGACGCCTCCCGCAGAATCATTGAAAGAAACGGCGTTGGTAATGAACGCGATGCTCCCACCGCCTTTTGGGTTTGTTGCCAGATTTACGCCCCCTGGCCCTGAAAGAGACATGGGTGCATCAAACTGGATGGAATGATAGGCGCTGAGCTTCAACTGCGCGGAACTGGCCCACGCGAGAGGAGCAGAGATTATAATGTCGTCAGCGTTTGTGGTCTGATCCTGCCCTTTTGCGTCCGTCGCGACAGTTTCCAACGTCACGTTGGTATCTTCATTCAGGCTGAAGTCGATTGCTCTTGCTGCGGTTGGTGTCACCCTCAAATTTTTCGAATTTACCAGCCAACTGGTTCCGGAAATCCGCGCGCCTCCGAAAGTTATGTTTTCCGCGGACGTTGCGATTTTGCCGCCGTGGCCATTGAGCGGCTTAGCCGTGATGCCGCCCGCGACATTTTCGTTGCCGGTCGCGCTGATGGAGACACTCTGCGCGGAGATCGTGCCGCTGTCGTTGACATTATGTCCGTCCAGATCGGCGCGGCCATTTGCAGATACAATATGCCCGCCGTTCACAACATTGCCGCTTGCGCCGCCAGTGAACAAAAGACGCTTATGCACGCCGAAAGAACTAGCCACATCGTTGTCACTCGACGCCGCGAAACTCCCTCCTGTCACGATGCGCCCAGTGGATAGAATGACAACACCCGCGTTGTTGATGAGATAGATCGACCCCGCGCCATGCAATCTCCCGTAAATGCGCGAAATGGCGCCTCCCGTCACGCGATTTAGCGTTGCTCCATCAGCATTGTTGAAATTCACACTGTTATTTTTCCCGATGGAAAACGTGGCCCAGTCGATAATCCCCGTACTCGAACTCTGATCGATCGTCAGCAATTGACCCGATTTCGTGATCGAACCGTGACCCGAAGCAAAGCGGCCATGCCCAGGGAGCGTACCGGCCTGCACGGCGGGCATTCCTACTCCGGCAAAAAGAGCCGTAAGGGCCAGAAGGCTTGCCCCGTTATTAAGAACCGTCAAATTCATGGAATACCCCAATACTCGCACTGCCCTGACCTAACGTTACTTTAGGC
>DATAUZ010000010.1:0-388381 GCA_036267995.1 Rhizomicrobium sp. | reverse complement strand
CGCAAGGGAATTTCAGCAGGGTAAACCGGCAGGATGCGCGCCCGCCCCCCGAGGGCGAGGCGCGCGGACCGAGGGGGCGTCGCACTGACCGCGGCGTTTTTTCGATCAAGTCTGACGATAGCGATATCGCAACGCCCGTCTTGGACGGCAGCGACCAAAACCCTGCCGCCCGCGCCATCGGCACGAATTTTGTGCCCAAAGAGCGGGGCTAGCGAAGGCCTTTGATCACGTCCAGTCCCAACTCCCTGATCTTCTTGCGCAAAGTATTGCGGTTGAGACCGAGGACCTGGGCGGCGCGGATCTGGTTGCCGCGCGTGGCCGCAAGGCACATGGAGATCAGCGGCCGTTCGATCTCATGCAAGATGCGATCGTAGAGACCCGGCGGCGGAAGCCCGCCATTGGCGACGAATTCCTGGTTGAGATAGCGCTCCACAATGGCGCTTAGCGTGTCTGTGGTGTTCTCGCCGGAATAGGCCGGGGCCGTACCGCGCAGTTCCGTGGCCACCGCCTCTGCCGGAATTTCATCGCCGGCATATAACACCACAACGCGCCGCAGCAGATTCTCCAATTCGCGCACGTTGCCCGGCCAGCGATACTGCTTGAGCAAGTCCATCGCGGCGGCATCGAAATGCTTGGCCGGCAGCCCCTCCTCTTCCGCGCGGCGCAGGAAGTGGCGGGCGAGATCGGGCACATCTTCGCTGCGTTCGCGCAATGGCGGCAGGCGCAGCGGCACCACGTTCAGCCGGTAGAACAGGTCTTCGCGAAACGCGCCCTGCTGGATCAACTGACGCAGATCGCGGTTGGTGGCGGCCACGATGCGCACATCGGTGCGGATCGGGTTGCGGCCGCCGACGGTGGTATATTCGCCCTGCTGCAGCACGCGCAGCAATCGCGTTTGCGCTTCCAGCGGCATGTCCCCGATTTCATCCAGAAACAATGTGCCGCCTTCGGCCTGCTCGAAACGGCCAACGCCGCGCTGTGTGGCGCCGGTGAAAGCGCCGCGCTCATGGCCGAACAGTTCGCTCTCGATCAGGTCTTTGGGGATGGCCGCCATGTTCACCGGCACGAACGGACCGTTCTTGCGCTTGCCATAATCGTGCAGCGCGCGCGCCACCAGTTCCTTGCCGGTTCCGGATTCGCCCACGATCATCACAGTGAGATCGGTCTGTGTGAGCCGTGCGATGGTGCGGTAGATGTCCTGCATGGCAGGCGAGCGCCCGATAAGCGGCAGGCGGCCTTCTTCTTCGCGCGGCACGCGCGGCGTTTTGCGCTTGGGCGACTCCAGCGCCCGTTGCACGATGGCCGTCAAATCTTTCAGGTCGAACGGCTTGGGCAAATAGTCGAACGCGCCGCGCTCCGCCGCCGTGATGGCAGTGAGGATCGTGTTCTGCGCGCTCATCACCACAATAGGGAGATCCGGCCGTATGCGTTTGATGCGCGGGATAAGATCAAAACCGTTTTCGTCCGGCAACACCACATCGGTGATGACGAGATTGCCCTCGCCCGCCGACACCCAGCTCCACAGTCCCGCAGCGGTTGCGCTTGTGCGTACGTCGTAACCGGCGCGGCCCAGCGCCTGGTTGAGCACCGTGCGAATACCGGCGTCATCATCGGCGATCAGAATTGTCCCGTTCGTCATTTCTATTCCACTCCCCGCGCCACAGGCAGCAGCACGCGGAAGATTGTGCGGCCGGGAGCGGAGTCGCATTCGATCATGCCGCCGTGGTCGTCGATGATCTTGGCGACCAGCGCCAGGCCCAACCCGCTGCCGCGCGGTTTGGTCGTCACGAATGGATCGAAGATATGCGGCATCAGATCGGCCGCGATGCCGCCGCCGTTGTCGCGCACCGTTACCTCCAGCGGCAGGCTCAGGCGTTCGGGGCTGTTCGCGCTGCCGACGCGCACACCCGGGCGGAACGCTGTTGTCAGGACGATCTCGCCGCCGCTTTGCGGCAGCGCGTCCGCGGCGTTGCGCACAAGGTTCATGAACACTTGAATGAGCTGGTCGCGGTCGCCCAGCACATGCGGCAATGACGGATCGAACACCTCCCGAAACTTCGCGTGCCGCGTGAAACTCGTCTCGGCGACGGCGCGCACCCGATTCAGCACTTCGTGAATGTTCACGGCGGCCGGCACCAGCCGCCGTCCGGATCCCAGCAATTCCATCCGGTCGATCAGGGCGCGGATACGGTCTGCCTCGTCGCAGATAAGCTGCGTGAGATTGCGGTCTTCCGGCGTGACGGAATCTTCCAGCAATTGCGCGGCCCCGCGAATGCCGGCCAAGGGGTTCTTGATTTCATGTGCCAGCACCGCCGCCATGCCGTGCATGGAGCGCACCGCATCGCGATGCTGAAGCTGGCGATCGATGCGTTGCGCGACACTGCGCTCCTGCAGCGTGATGAGCACCGCGCCGTCCGGTTCAGACGCCGGCGTGGCCGTGGCATCGGCCAGCCTTGCGCCATGCCGCGGCATGGAGAGATCGAGATTGCGTTCGCTCACTGAAGCTTTGCGCTCACACGCCTGCGCGACGAGCGAGATCAGCGGACTGCCGAACGGTACCAGTTCATCCAGCGCATGTTTGCCAAGCGCTTCCGCCCCCAGTGCGAAGAACTGCTCCGCCGCGGGGTTGGCGAATAGGATTTGCGATTTGGGACCCACCAGCAGGGCCGGAATCGGTAGTGCCGCCACAAGGGAGGGCGGTTCGGCGCGTGGTCTTCTTTCAATGCCCATAAGTTGGGCAGTTGGAATTGTGCTTACACATTAGGCACCCTACCGTCGCCACGCCGCGCCGGGCAATGCTTGGCGGCGGCGTGGCCCCGCCTTAGGTTGCGGCAAATTTTCAGGGCTTTCATGGGCGGCATAGCGGCGTTGATAGTGGCGGCGGGGCGCGGCGAACGCGCCGGAACGGCCATGCCCAAGCAATACCGGCCGCTGGCGGGCCGCTCCATCCTGCGCCGCGCAGTGGAAGCCTTCGAACGCCATCCCGATATTTCCATGGTCCAGGTGGTGATCGGCGCCAGCGATCACGAAGACTATCAGGCCGCCACCAAGGGGCTCGATCTCCTGCCGACGCTGGCGGGCGGCCACTCCCGGCAACATTCGGTTCTGCACGGCCTTCAGGCGCTGACAGCGAAACGGCCAGACTTCGTTTTGATTCACGATGCGGCGCGACCGCTGGTTTCGCGTGCGCTGATCGACCGCGTGATCGGCGCGTTACCGGATGCAGACGCCGCCGTGCCGTTGCTGCCGGTTTCTGACACATTGAAAAAGCTGATCGACGGCAAATGGACCACCGTGCCGCGCGATGGCTTAAACCGCGCGCAGACACCGCAAGGCTTCCGCTTCGACGCCATCGTGAAAGCGCATCGCGAATTCGCCGGCCACGATATGACGGATGACATGGCGCTGGCGGAACTGGCGGGGCTGAAGATCGTTGGCGTACAGGGCGAAGAGAACAACATGAAGATCACCACGCCGGACGATTTCGCGCGCGCCGAAGCCTTGCTTGGCGGCGGCGAAACGCGAACCGGCTTCGGCTTCGACGCGCATCGCTTTGCCGCCGGCGACCACATCTGGCTCTGCGGCGTGAAGCTGCCGCACGACAAATCGCTGGAAGGCCATTCCGATGCCGATGCTGGCTTGCACGCCTTGACCGATGCCATTCTCGGTGCCATCGGCGCGGGCGATATCGGCCAGCACTTCTCGCCAGACGACGAACGCTGGCGCGGCGCATCCTCCGATAAGTTTCTGGCACACGCCGCAAAACTCGTCAGCGAGGCCGGTGGCGCCATCGTGCATTGCGACGTGACGCTGATCTGCGAGCGCCCGAAGATCGCGCCGCATCGCGAAGCCATGCGCGCGCGCATCGCGGAAATTCTTGGCCTTGAAGTTTCGCGCGTCAGTGTGAAAGCCACCACCACCGAAGGCATGGGCTTTGCCGGACGCGGCGAAGGCCTTGCCGCGCAAGCCATCGCCACCATTCGCTTTTAGGACAGCATGGATTCTCCAACCACCACGCGCGCGGCCGCTTCCATCGCCACGCTTTTCGGCATCGGCTTTTCGCCCAAAGCACCCGGCACCGTCGCCAGCCTCGTCGCGCTGCCGTTTGCGTGGGGCATCGCGTATTTCGGCGGGCGCTTCACACTGGTGATGGCCGCCATTCTTGCGTTGGCGGTCGGCTCGTGGGCTTGCGAGCATTACGTTCACGGAAAGGATAATCAGGATCCCAGCGAATGTGTGATCGACGAACTGGCCGGCCAATGGATCATCTGCGCCTTCGCGCCGCTGGGCTTTCTCGCTTACGCCTTATGCTTCGTTCTGTTCCGGCTGCTGGACATCTACAAGCCTTGGCCAATCTCGTTTGTTGAGCGCAAAGTGCCGGGCGGATTGGGCGTGATGACAGACGATGTTGCCGCCGCGCTGATCGGCGCCATCGTTATCATGGCGCTGGGCCATTGGGATTTGATCTGATGTTTTCGTCGCCGCTTTTGCGTTTGGCGGAAGTCGTGCTGGCCGATGCGCGCGAGCAGAAGCTGCGCATCGCCACGGCGGAAAGCTGCACCGGCGGATTGATCGCAGGCCTGCTCACCGAAATCGCTGGCTCATCCGACGTGTTCGATCGCGGCTTTGTCACCTATTCCAACCGCGCCAAGTCCGATCTGCTGGGCGTTCCCGGCGACATGCTGGCGGACATGGGCGCGGTATCGGAAGCGGTGGCGCGCGCCATGGCGGAAGGTGCGGTGGAAAATTCCAACGCGCACATGGCGGTGGCCGTCACCGGCATCGCGGGGCCGGGCGGCGGCACAAAGATGAAGCCGGTTGGCCTGGTGCATATCGCGGCCATGCGCGAGAACCGCTCCATCCTGCATGAGGCGCACCGCTTCGGCGACATCGGCCGTAGCGAAGTGCGGATAAAAACGGTGGAAGCGGCGCTGGAGCTGCTACGCCGTTTGTTCTGACAACTTCTTCGCGCGTTCCTCGAACGCATGGGTCATCCGGCTGATGACCAGCGAAAACGCGCTGCCTGCGATGGCGCTGAGCATTTTGCTCTTGAATTCGAACATGATGGCGAAATCGAGTTTTGATTGCGCGCCCATCGGCGTGAAGCGCCAATGGTTTTCCAGCCTGCGAAACACGCCTTCCACCAGCGTGACGTCGATGGTGCGCGCGCCGGGATCAAGCACCACCCGGCTGGTGTAGCGCTCGCGCAGGGCTTTGAAACCAACCACCGTTTCCGCCACGAGAATCTTTTTGTCGCCCTCGCGCCCACGGCTCAGCACGCGCAAGGCCGCGCACCACGGCACGAACTCGGGATAACGCTCCACATCGGCCGCGATGGAATACATCAGATCGGCCGTGTACGGAACGATACGGGATTCGGAATGCGCCGGCACAACTCTACTTCAGTGCAAAAACTGCTGTGACGCTGGCGGTAACTTCCAATTGCCCCGGCAGGATAGATGCACCTATGGACGGCGGAGGTGGCGGCGGCGGCGGTGGTGCGGGTGCGTTTTCAAACTCTGCCGACCGCACATTTGCGTTTCCTACCGTGATAAGTGCGCCAACGTTTGCGCCAACGGCGTTTGCCATAATTTCGGCCTTGCGTTTGGCATTCCGCATGGCGTCCCCTCGGACTTTATCCAGAAGAACATCCCGGTTGCTGATCTCAAAAGTGACGTTATTCGAAGTGTTGGCACCTGCATCCGCCGCCGCATCGATAATTGCGCCGACTTTGGCAAGGTCAGATACCGTGACCGTAAGGCTGTTGGTGACCTCATAGCCCGATATCTGATCGTAGAGAACGCGGCCGTCTTTGTCTGTTGGGTGAGTTTGTCCGATCGAGAATGCGGATGTCTGTAGTTCGCCCTGCTTTACGCCCAGCCCGCGCACAGCCGTCAAAACGCCATTCATTTTGACGTTGTTCTTGCGGAGAGCCTCGCTGACGGTGGCGCCGTCTGTGACCACGCCCAAGGTCATGCTTGCGTGATCGGGGTCGACATAAATTGTCGCCCGTCCGTCAACCGTGATCGTGCGCGCCAAAGATATGGTGTCTGCGAATGCAACGCTGGGGCTTGCCAGAGATAGTGCAATGCAAAGAGAAATTGCTCGCATGTTTGCCCCCAATGAGTTGAAAAACGACACCACTTTACCAACCAACCGCCGCGAGGAATATCAGCGTTGCGCAATACGGTTGTTTTTCATTCGAACAAAATCACTGTCGGCGTGATAGGACGAGCGCGTCAGCGGCGACGCCGACACCATCAAGAAGCCTTTCGCGCGGGCAATGCTTTCCAGCGCCTTGAATTCATCCGGCGTCCAGAAGCGCACCAGCGGTGCATGTTTCTTTGTCGGTTGCAGGTATTGGCCGATGGTGAGAAAGTCCACGTTCGCGGCGCGCAGATCGTCCATCACCTGCATGATCTCTTCGCGGCTTTCGCCAAGCCCCACCATCAGGCCGGATTTGGTGAAGCTGGTGGGATCAAGCTCTTTCACGCGCGACAACAGTTGCAGCGAGGCGAAATAGCGCGCGCCGGGGCGAACGGTGAGATAAAGCCGCGGCACGGTTTCCAGGTTGTGATTGAACACATCGGGCGTTGCGGCCACCACGGTTTCCACCGCGCCGTTCTTGCGCAGGAAATCCGGCGTGAGAATTTCTACCGTCGTACCGGGGCTGAACTGGCGGATGGCGCGAATGACTTGTGCAAAATGTTCCGCGCCGCCGTCCGCCAGATCGTCGCGATCCACCGATGTAATCACCACATGCTTCAGGCCTAGCTTGGCCACCGCGCGGCCGACATTTTCCGGCTCCTGCGCATCCAGCGGCCCCGGCAATCCGGTCTTCACATTGCAGAAGGCGCAGGCGCGGGTGCAGGTGTCGCCCATGATCATCATGGTGGCGTGGCGGTGCGTCCAGCATTCGCCGATATTCGGACACGCCGCTTCCTCGCACACCGTTTTCAGGTTGTGCTCGCGCACGATGGATTTGGTTTCGGCATACTCACGGCTCACCGGCGCCTTCACCCGAATCCATTCCGGCTTGCGCTGAATGGGCGCGTCGGGCCGGTTCGCCTTTTCGGGATGGCGAAGGGCGCGGCGGTCGTTGGCGGTCTGGTCGAACACGATGGCCATGATGTCCTTCATATACGCATCGCGCGGCTGGAACGCCACCATTGCGATATGGGCCAAAACTCCGCCATTTGTGCCCTGCCCGCCGAACCGCTAATTTTGGCCCCAATCAGAGCCCCAAGATGGGCCGCCCCCGGGGAGACATTGTTTGACCGTCGCAACCGTTGCTGCCGCATCCGGCGAAGACATCGTTCCGTTCGACATGGTGCTTACCCAGAAGCCGGTGTTCCAGGCGCTGGTGGACGCGCGTTCGAAATTCGGCGGATCGCGCCCCGCCATCGTGGACGGCGACGAGCGCGTGCTGACCTACGACGAGATCGTGCGCGCCGCGCTGGCGCTGGGTCACGCTTTGAAAAAAGGCACCCATCCCGGCGAAGCGGTTGGCATCATGCTGCCCACGGGTGCGGGATCGGTGATTGCCTTCTTCGCCGTGTCGGCGTTCGGCCGCACCCCGGCCATGCTGAATTTCAGCGGCGGCGCTGCGGGAATCAAAACCGCGCTCAAGACCGCGCAGATCAAACGCATCGTCACCGCGCACAAGTTTATCGAACTTGGCAAGTTTGAAGCGCTGGTGGCCGAAATCGGCGACAGCGCGCAGTTCGTTTATCTGGAAGACGTGCGCGAAAAACTTTCCCTCATGGACAAGCTCACCGCCGCCGTTGGCCAATATGTTCCGTGGCTGGTCACGTCGCACCCCGTGCACCAGTCGCCGGCGGTTATTCTTTTCACCTCCGGTACCGAAGGCGAGCCGAAGGGCGTGGCGCTGTCTCACGAAAACCTGCTCGCCAATGTGGAGCAGGTGCGCGGGCATATCGCGCTCTATCCCAGCGATGTGCTGTTCAATCCGTTGCCCACCTTTCATTGTTTCGGACTCACCGTCGGCGCACTGATGCCGCTCTATCTGGGCATCAAAACGGTGTGCCACCCCACGCCGCTTCAGCCGCGCGAGATCGTGCGCCGCATCAAGGAAACCGGCGCCACGATTCTCCTCTCCACCGACACGTTTATTTCGCAATATGCGCGGGCCGGCGAACAGGGCGATCTGAATTCCCTGCGCCTTGCGGTGTGCGGCGCGGAGCGGCTGCGCGATGAAACGCGCCAGTTGCTGCGAAAGAAATACGCCATCGAATTGCTGGAAGGTTACGGCGTCACAGAAGCCTCGCCCGTTGTCGCCGCCAATCAGCCCGGCGCCAATCGGCCCGGAACCGTGGGCCGTCTTGTGGCGAATATGGAATTGAGAACCGAACCGGTTGAAGGCATCGCCAATGCAGGGCGGCTTTTCCTCAAAGGCCCGAACATCATGCTGGGCTATATCCGGCCGGAAAATCCCGGCGTGATCGTTCCGCCCGATGGCGGCTGGCATGATACCGGCGATGTCGTGTCGGTCGATGAAGATGGTTTCATCGCCATCAAGGGTCGGCTGAAACGCTTTGCGAAAATCGGCGGCGAAACCGTTTCACTGACCGTGGTGGAGAATTGCGCCTCTGCCCTGTGGCCGGATTATAACCACGCCGCCGTCGCCATCCCCGATGGCCGCAAGGGCGAGCAGATTGTTCTGGTCACGACCAATCCGGATGCCGCGCGGCAGGATCTGATCGGCTGGGTCCGCAACCATGGCGTCCCGGAACTCGCCATCCCCCGCCAGATACTCCACGCCGACGACATTCCGGTGCTGGGCACGGGCAAGACGGATTACAGCAAGGTTCAAAAGTTCGTCGCGGCGAGCGAAAGCGGCGTTGTTAACCCCGCCGCCTGATTGCCCTTTCTACGAGATTGACAATCAGTCGCAATTGCAGCAAATAGGGGGCCGTCGCCCAACGGACCCGCCTTGGATGATCGTCTGCGTCTGCAATAGGCTGAATGAATCGCGGATTCGCGCCGGCATTGAAGCCGGAGCGGCTTGCCCCGATGATGTTTACGCCAAATGCGGCGCACGAAAGAATTGCGGACGATGCCTCGAAACAATCGCGCAAATGTGGGTCGAAGCCAAAGCGCCCGCAAAGGATCTGGAAGAAGCGGCGTAGGCCCCTCGCCTATCGCTTCAGTCCCCGGCGACGCGGACGTTATCCGCTTCCTCAATATCGTTCTGAAGAACGAACTCACCGCCATCAATCAGTATTTCCTGCATTCGCGCATGCTGGCGGATTGGGGGCTGACCGAGCTTTCCAAAAAAGAATACGAAGAATCCATCGATGAGATGAAGCATGCCGATTATCTCATCAAGCGCGTGCTGTTTTTGGGCGGCCTGCCGAACCTGCAAGACCTTGGCAAGCTGATGATCGGCGAGAACGTGCATGAAGTTCTGGGCTGCGATCTGAAGCTGGAATTGGCGTCGCTTCCCGATCTGCGCCACGCTATCGCGCATTGCGAACGCATCAATGATTATGGCTCGCGCGAACTGTTCGTGAAAATCCTCGAAAGCGAGGAAGAGCATATCGACTGGCTGCAGACCCAGATGCGCCTGATCGACCAGATCGGCATCGAGAAATACATTCACCTGCAATCGAAGCCCGGTTCTTGAAGCGCTAGTTCAGAAACTTTCGGATCGAACCGCGCTCTTCGCCGGTCAGGTCGTCGTCGGATGCGGCACGATATTTCTGCAAAGCGTCTTCGTGCTGTCCCAGCTTATCCAGCGCACGGCCCCAATCGATATAGAGTGCGCCCCAATGCGGCGCATAATTCGCGGCTTCCTCGAATTTGTCCGCCGACTCCTGATAACGCCCAAGCATGTAGAGCGCATTGCCCCAGTACTTGAGCGGATCGGACCAATGAGGACCGCGTGCGTTCGCCGCTTTGAATTTCGCAATGGCATCGGCGGGCCGGTTGTGCCGCAACAGCGCTTCGCCCCAGCTCTCGTAAGCATGCGGCGTGGACGGCGCCAGCGCTACGGCAGCGGCAAATTCCGTTTCCGCTTTGGGCCAATTCCCCTGCCGATCGCTGATCACGGCCTTGTTGCGATAACACTGAATCGAGCGCCCGCCGCGCGCGATTTCGGCATTCACATTTTCCGGCTTGCCCGCCAGAACAGATGCCAGCGCGAACACGCAAGACACCGGTTCGCCCAGTTGCGCCGCAAGATCTGTTGATTTGCGCGCCATGTCATTGACGATTTTGAGTTGCTGGTAAGCGGTTGGATAGTCGCGCCGGTCGAGCGCGATAAGCCCGCTAACATAGGCGCTTTGCGCGATAACGAAAGGATCGTCGGCGCTTCCAGGCGACGTCTGCAATTCCAGTTCCGCGGCGCGCCGGTCATGCAATAACGTCAGCACTTGCGCATCCAGCGGCGCATCCTCGCTGATGCCGGTGCCGTGGCCGGCATTCTTGTGCATGTCGCTGGCATAGTCCTTGTGCTCGGCGAGCAGGTCCATGCGCAGGTCGTCCAGGTTCTGCCAGTCGATATCCGGCACATCGGCCGCGAACCACTGGCCGCGCTTGGCCGCCTGTTCCATGCGCTTGCCGATCCGCATCTCGGCTTCTTCGTGGCCGCGCAGCGCTTCCGCATACATCATGTTATCGTAGCCGACCCAATAGTCGGGCTGCGCGCGCACGGCGTCGCGGTATTTCTCCAGCGCATCCTTATATTTGTTCAGGTTCATCAACGCGTTGCCCCACGCGTTGAGCAGGAGCGGCCTCTGGCTTTTCTTCGCGGTGTTGAATGCGGTCTGCAAAATATCGATCGCTTCCTTGTCGCGGCCGTTGTTCAGCAGATATGTGGCGAAGGCATAAGGCTCCGCTTCGCCGTAGATATATTCGGCAGCCTTCGTCAGCAGGATCGGAAGATCGGATGGCTTGCCGGAAAAACCCTGTGCCGGAAACGTGCCGCCACGCACGGTGAGTTGCACCGACGTTCCTGTTTGCGTGACGTTGCCGCCGATCTGAAGGTCGTGGCCCAGCCACTTGTGCAGGTATCGCTGCAGTTCGGCCAGCGAGATATTGGCTTCGGGAATCTCGACTTCGATTTCATTGCTCCAGGCGTCTTTGACTTTGGTGCGGGCCTGTGCCGAGCGTGTTGCCTGTTGCAGCGATTGCAGGCGGTCGAGCAGGCTCGATGCCACCACCTTGCCCGTCAGCCCCTGTTGCGTGAACCCTGGCGGCACATCAATCGCGCCGATGACCACGGCCTGCGAAGACCACGCATCCCACAAAAGCCAGCCGATAAACGCGACAGCAACCAGGATGGCGAACGACAATCCGAAATCGAACGCCATGTGAATGCGCTCGCGGAAATGCTGGGTGTGCAGATGCTCGTTCTGGATTTCGAGGTTGCGGATACGAAGCCGTGCCGCGTCCTGATCGGTACGCGCAAGCTTGATCTGCTCATCGATGAATTCGTCGGCGGTGCTTTCCGAGGCCTTGGGCTTGCCCAACCTGTCCAGCGAGAGATCTTTCGCCAGCCCGCCATCGGAAGACTGCTCGTCGCTCACGCCAAACTCCAACCCTGTTGCCGGAGGAAGGATACCGCCAGGGGGAACGCAAAAACAGCTTGACGGCACAAACACGCCTGCGCGGCCCGTTCATCGCTGGAACGGGCCGCCGCAGGCGCTGCCAAATGAAGCTCCTTGCGGTGTTACCCCTACTGCGGCGGAACGGATTTGAGGTAGGGAAGGCCGCCATTGACGCCGCCAGTTCTGGTCCAGACCGAAGCAAGGAAGCCGGCAGGCAGACTTGTTTTCAGCGCGCCGTTTGTCTTGGCCGCGACGCCGTCCGCGCTGGGAACGTTGCCCACACCTTGCGTGGGATCGGTTATGCCGCTCGTCGTCGTATCCCAGTAAAGGAAGCTCAGATGGCCAGCCGTAGTGTTGCCGTCATACCCAATGGAGCCACCGAGCGTACTCGTCCCGCCCGTGACCGCGCCGCTCGAGTAGGCGCGATGGGCAGTGCCAGAGTTGTACCCCACGAGCCCGCCCACGTCAGCGTCGTAACCGCTGACGTCGCCGGTGGCGTAGACGTTGGATATTCCACCGGTGTTTTCGCCGACGAGACCGCCCGCATAAGATTCATAGTCCGACGTTGTATTTCCGGTTGCGAACGACTGGGTGATAGAGCCGTAGTTGTACCCGACGAGACCACCAGCTTCTGTTTCGTAAAATCCGTCGACGTCGCCGGTGGCGTAGGATGTATCGATCGTGCCTCCGCTCTCACCAACAAGGCCGCCGACACCACCGTAGCCGCCGGACACGGCGCCAGTGGCGTGCGAGCCTGTTATCGTCCCGCCTGAAAAACCCACCAAACCGCCCGTTTCATCCTCATAACCGCCATAAACGTCTCCGGTCGCGCGGGTCTGCATAATTGCGCCGCTGTCCTGATAACCGACTAGTCCGCCAACGTAGCTGTCATAGCCTGCCGACACATTGCCGGTGGCATAGGACCCTTTCACGATATTCTCGGCATATCCGGTAAGACCGCCCACATAGCTATCATATCCTCCCGATACGTTGCCCGTGGCATGGGACGCGATGATCGTGCTGTAGGCTTCGCCAACAAGACCGCCAAGGTAGGATTCTTCGCCGCTTGTAACGTCGCCAGTCGCATACGAGTTCTGGATAGTTGCTTTCGTCGTTCCGTCGTTTTCAACGTAGCCGACCAGTCCGCCTATGCCATATCCGTACGCTCCGCCGTTAACGTCGCCTGACGCATGCGATGCCGTGATCGGAGTGCCTTCGTCATAGCCGACGAGTCCGCCGGAACGATCTTCATAATCGCCGGTCACATTCCCGCTCGCGTGTGAACTTACGATTTTCCCGTCATAGGTATAGCCGACAAGGCCACCGTTGCCTCCATCGTCATCGCTGTAACCACCGTTCACGTTCCCCGACGCGTGTGACGAGGTAATGGTCCCCCCGTAGTTTTCGCCGACAAGGCCGCCGGAAGTACTTTCGTAATCGCCGTTCACGTCGCCACTGGCGCTGGAGCCCGTGATTGTTCCGGTGTTGTATCCCACCAGTCCGCCAATCAGCGGATAGTAACCGCCATTCATGTCCGCGCTGGAGGACGAGTTCGAAACAGTGCCATCGTTTTCGCCCGCCACGCCACCGATATCCGCGTAATCGTCGCCTGCCGTTACCCGGCCCGTCGAATGGACATTGTTAATCGAGCCCGTAGACGCATTGTCCCCAACAACGCCACCGACTTTGGAATTGTATCCGCCCAAAATCTTACCGCTGACGCTTACGTTTGCAATCGTTCCGCTGCTCGTGGCCGCGAGCCCGCCAACATAGCTTTCATCGAGCATACCGGTAATATTCGCGTTCGCGAGGTTCACGTTCTCTATATGGCCGTTGGCGCCCACGGTACGGAACAAACCAATATCAACATGGGAAGAATCGTTGAGCGAAAAGTTCGAAATGGTGTTTCCGAGGCCGTCGAAGTCCCCATTGAACGCTTTGCTTATGGGTACGGCGGCATAAACTGTACCGCCTGCGTCGATATCGGACGCCAGCGCAAAATCGCCGGTGGGGTGTAACGCAATGCCTTGCGCCAGGTCATGAATCGAGTCGACAAGTTTGTACGTGTCGCCATTGATGGTGAGGTGACCGGCTACGCTGGCAAAGTTCACTGCGCCCGAACTTCCAAACGTTAGTGCCCCTTTCATGGAGCCGTCATTGGCCTGCAGATTCAAGCCGCCCTTCCCCTTGAGATGGATCAGGCTGTTGATGTTGATGCCGGCATAGGCATCGAGCGTCAGTGTCGCTGTGCCAGACCATGTGATCGGCGCGGAAACGATAATGTCCCCTTCGCCCGAAGTAACAGTTCCCGGACCGGATGCACTTGTCGCTGTCGTTTTAAGCTTCACGTTTGTGCCGGCGTTCAGGCTGTTTTGAATTGTCGTAGCCGAGCCGGCCTTTACGGTCAGGTTTTTGGGATCGATTAGCCATGATGCGCCAGTAATGTGTGCTCCGCCCAATTGGACCCGCCCGCCGGAAGTTTCGATACGGCCGTGCCCGCCAGTGGCAGCAACGCTGCCCGAAACGTTCAAGCCCCTGGCCGCGATCAGCGATGCGTTGCGCGCTGTGATCGAACCAGTGTCGGTTACATTGCGGCCGTAGAGCGCAACTTGGCCAGTCGCCGACGTAATGCGGCCCGCGTTGACGACATTGCCGTTCGCACCACCGGTGAAGAGCAGGCGTTTGCGCGTGCCAAAACCGTCGCCGTCCGCGCTATTGCCGGAGGCCGCGAAGCTGCCTTGCGTCACGATCCGCCCCGTTGGCAGAACCGCCACACCGCTGTTGTTGATGAGATAAACAGAGCCTGTGCCGTGCAGCGCGCCGGCGATGCGCGACATGTTCCCACCCGTTACCCGGTTCAGCGTCGCGCCATGTGCGTTGTCGAAGACAACGCTGTTGCCTTTACCGACCGAAAACGTCTTCCAGTTGATTATGCCCGTGCGCGAACTCTGGTCGATCGTCAGAACCTGACCGGACTTCGCTATCGAGCCTTGTCCCGCAACATAGTGTCCGTGACCCGGCAACGCGCCAGCTTCGGCGCTACCCGCCGCGCACAGCGCAACAGCAAGAATGGAAAGGCTGCAGGTGTTTCTGAAAGATGTGGTTACACGGTTGCACGTCATGGTGCATCTCCATCAAATCGGCCCGCACAGGTTAGGGACAATTTCGCGCAGAGCAATGGGGCGATGGTGCCGCCTTGTGATCTTGGACATCCTTTAATTCGCCAACCGTTTTCTTTGAAGCGAGTCCCTCGCGACATAGTTTCCCGCTAACCGCATGAAAGAGATTGCAAAAGAACTTCACTCTGTGCCGATACCGGCACCTCCTATCGGTGCCTTCCCCAGAAAATGGATTTGGAAATTTTTTTTGCGTCGAACAGACCGCCGTTTCGGGCCTGCTTCCAGATTAAAAGAAACAGGAACAAAGTCTTAGCGCCGACACTTGCGAGTTTTGAGTTGGACGCATCTATATCTTGTGGCTGCCGATTTCCTAGACGGCACTCTTGAATAGTGCGAACTTGATGCTAGATTGAAGTTCGCAATAGCTAGGGAGGCGGAAACTCGCGTGGTTGAAGAAACTGCATACACGCGCAAATTCCGTAAGGAACTAATGGCCGGGCTGTCCTCGCTCGTCCTCCTGGCCGTGCTCGCTCGCGCGGGCCGGGAGATGTATGGCTACGAAATCGCCAAAGCCGTGAAAGCCGAAGGCGAAGGGGGGCTGATCTTCAAGCAGGGCGCGATTTACCCCGTTCTTCGCTCGCTGAACGCGACCGGTCTGCTGAATAGCCGGGTGGAAGCCTCGGCCTTCGGCCCGCCCCGCCGCTATTACGACATCACCGAAGATGGCCGCCGCGCGCTGGCCGAATGGCAATTCGCTTGGCGCGACATGCGGGAATTCGTTGACGACGCTCTGAAGGCCCAGGGAGCCACCCATGAATTCCGACCGTCAGCCTGATACGGTCAAGGATTATCTGGCCGCGCTGCGGCGCGCGCTAAAAGGCGCGCCGGCGGGCCTGATCGCGGACGCATTGTCCGATGCCGAAGAGCATCTGGACAACGAGATCATACAGAACCCTAATCTTACCGAGACGGCCGTCCTCGCTTCCGTCATCGAGACCTACGGAACACCCGAGGAGATCGCAGAGGAGTACCGTTCGATGGAAGCCTCAATCACCAGCCCCTTCCCGAAATCGGAAGAGCCCCCCCAGCGCCGCTTCGGGTTCTTCAATGTCATTTCCGATCCGCATACCTACGGGTCGTTGCTTTACATGCTGCTTTCGCTGGTCACCGGCACCTTTTACTTCACCTGGGTTGTGACCGGGCTTTCGCTGTCAGTCGGCCTGTTCATCCTGATCATCGGTATTCCGTTCGCCCTGCTTTTCATCGGTTCGGTGCGGGTACTGGCGCTGATCGAAGGGCGATTGGTGGAAGGATTGCTGGGCGTGCGCATGCCCCGGCGCCTGCCCGCCCAGACCGCGGCGGATGAAACCATCGGCACCAAGATCAAGGATGCCCTGCTGGATGTCCGCACCTGGTCCTCGATGCTTTATCTGGCGCTGATGCTGCCGCTCGGCGTTGCCTACTTCACCATCGCTGTCGTGGGCATTGTGGTTCCTGTGGCCATCTCCGGCGCCTCGCTCTATGCGCTGGTGACGAACAACGTCGACAACGTTTTTCAAAGCGATAACGGCGACCTGAACTGGCTGAATCACTTCCTCCACACGGCGCCAGGCCTGCTCACGTTCGCGATCGGCGGCCTGATTGTCTTCTTCATCGTGCTGCATCTCGTCCGCGGCATTGGCTGGTTGCACGGCCGCATCGCCGAGGCCCTGCTCGTCAGGCTGTAAAGTCCTTCTTTAAGACAACCTGCGATCTCATTGGTGCGTCACGGAAATTTCCTTTCCGTGGCGCGCTTTTTTGTCCCGTTTCGGGTGGCTCAAACCTTGCGGTTTCTCACTCGCAGGCCGCTGCCCCATAGCTGTGTCCCCGAAGGACGCAAGCCATCGTTAAGGCAGCGCTAACGGTTGACGGAGCTAGAATGGGTCAGGCTATATGGCGCGCTGCCGCTTCGCAGCGTGTAACGGGCTGGGACGGCGAGCTTTTTGCCAGTTTCCCGAGAGTAGGAGCCGACGTGGAGCGTACCAGCGCACCCGCCTTCGATACCTTCTTGTCACAATGGCGCCGCCAGACTCGCGGCGCCGTGGCTATCGTCTCCGATGCTTTGTCCACCACCGATGGCCGCTGGGCCATGGTATCCACGTCGCTGACGGCGCTGATCGCCGGATCTATCGCAATTCTCGCCGCGACCACCATGCCGCCCATGACAGCGCGGTCGTACGATTCGGTGCGCGACCATTCCATGATGCCATACGAACTGTTCCAGCGCCTGGCCGGCCGCAACGGCAACAGCGCCTTCGCAGGCCTTGGCCCCACAGGTCCGATTGCGGGCCGCAGCCGCATCGATACAGGCACCGGCACGCAGGTTGATAATGCCTTGGCCGCACAGGAAATGGGCGACGACAATTCCGGCGTCGACACCCGCACCATCACAATGGACAGCGGCGACACGCTGAAAGGCGCGCTGACCGACGCCGGTGTTTCCAATGACGATGCCAATGCGGCCGTGATCGCGCTCTCCAGGGTTTACGATCTGCGTTCGCTGCGCGCCGGTCAGGCTTTCACCGCAACTTTCTCGCCGACGGCGGATTCAGCTTCATCGGTTCCGCAAACCACCGAAGAGAATATCGGCGGCGACGAAGACGGAAGCGCGCCGGTGGCCAAGGTCATCCAGATCGCACCGACGCCAGCCGGCAAGCTGCTTTCGATCGCTTTCTCGCCCACCATCGAGCACGACGTCGACATCACCCGCAACGCCGACGGCACCTTTGCTGCACAGGACGTGCAGAAGGTTCTGAAAATGCAGTATCACCGCGCGGGCGCCACCATCGACTCCAGCCTCTATCTCGCCGCTATGCAGGCCGGTATTCCGGCTGACGTCGTGGTCGAGATGATCCACATGTTCTCGTACGAGGTGGACTTCCAGCGCGACATGCATCCCGGCGACAGCTTCGAGGTGATGTACAGCTACTACTACACGCCGGAAGGCGTGCCGGCGAAGGACGGCAACATTGCTTACGCCACGATGCATCTGGGCGGACGCACGGTGACGCTCTATCGCTATCAGCCCGATCCTAATGACCTGGCTGACTATTTCGACGCGCAGGGCCAAAGCGCTAAGAGCATGCTGATGAAAACGCCGGTGGACGGCGCGCGCATCACATCTGGCTTCGGCATGCGCCTTCATCCGGTGCTGGGTTACACGCGCATGCACAAGGGCATCGACTTCGGCGTGCCGGTGGGAACGCCGGTAATGGCCGCCGGTTCGGGCATCGTGAAACTTGCCGGTGCCGCCAGCGGCTATGGCAACTTCCTGCTGATCAATCATGAGAACGGATATTCGACAGGCTACGGCCACCTCTCGCGCTTTGCGCCGGGCATTCACGCCGGAAGCCATGTGCGGCAGGGCCAGGTTGTCGCCTATAGCGGCAACACCGGCCTTACCACCGGCCCGCATCTGCATTACGAAATCCGGATCAACAATATTCAGGTCAATCCGCTGAAGGTGAAGATCGCAACCGGCCGCCGCCTTGCCGGCCGCGACCTGCGCGACTTCCTGGTGCAGCGCCTGCACATGGATGCGGAACTCGCCTCCATGCCGCTGGAAACCAAGATGGCTGACGCTGCCGCTGGCGACCTTCGCACCGCCCGGCCGTAGATTTCCCAATCGTCATGGCCGGGCTTGACCCGGGCACCCATCCGGCGCGCGTCTGCACGCCGCGGAAGACTCATTCGCTCGCAGACGCTCGCGTGATGGATGGCCGCCTCGAGGGCGGCCATGACGATGAAATCTAATGAACCGCCGTGCTCGGGCTTTGCTCGGGCATGAAGTCGTCGTCGCCCGATGCGGCGAACTCCTGGCCGTTGATGATGAGCCCGCTCTTGCCGGCGCTTACCGTCACCTTCGCGCCGTCACCGATCTTTCCTTCCAGCAGTAACTGCGCCAGCGGATCCTGCAGGCGGCGCTGGATAACGCGCTTCAGCGGCCGTGCGCCGTAGATCGGGTCGTAACCGGCCTGCGCCAGCCAATCGCGCGCTTTGGAATCGAGTGCGATATCGATCTTGCGGTCCGCGACCAGCTTCTGCAGCCGCGCGATCTGCACGTCGACGATCTTGTCCATGTTGGCGCGTGTGAGGCGGTGGAACAGGATGATCTCGTCCAGCCGATTCAGGAACTCCGGGCGGAAATGCGCGCGCACCGCGTTCATCACTTGCGCCTTGGCCTGCTTGGTTTCGCCGCCTTCGACGGAAAGATATTCCGTGCCGAGGTTTGACGTGAGAATGATCACCGTATTGCGGAAATCCACCGTGCGGCCTTGGCCGTCGGTCAGCCGCCCGTCGTCCAGCACTTGCAGCAGCACGTTGAACACGTCGGCATGCGCCTTCTCGACTTCATCGAACAGGATCACCTGATAGGGCCGGCGCCGTACTGCTTCGGTCAGCACGCCGCCTTCTTCGTAACCCACATATCCCGGCGGCGCGCCGATGAGCCGCGCCACGGAATGTTTCTCCATGAACTCGCTCATGTCGATGCGTACCAGCGCGGTGTCGTCGTCGAACAGATATTCGGCCAGCGCCTTGGTCAGTTCCGTCTTGCCGACGCCCGTGGGGCCAAGGAACAGGAACGAGCCGATAGGCCGGTTGGGATCCTGCAAGCCTGCGCGTGCGCGCCGCACGGCATTGGAAACCGCGCGCACCGCTTCGTCCTGCCCGATGACACGCTTCTCCAGCGCGCCTTCCATTTGCAGCAGCTTCTCGCGCTCGCCTTCCAGCATTCTGTCCACGGGAATGCCGGTCCAGCGCGACACCACCTGCGCGATGCTTTCCGCTGTCACGGATTCATTCACCAGCGCGGCGTTCTTCGTTTCGTCCACGGTGTTCAGCTTGCGCTCGAGATCGGGGATGACGCCGTAAGCCAGTTCGCCGGCTCGGCCGAGATCGCCTTTGCGTTGCGCGATCTCCAACTCCTGCCGCGCCTGATCCAGTTTTTCCTTCAGGCCTTGCACGTTCGAAAGCGATTTCTTTTCTTCCTGCCAGCGCGCGGTCATGACCGAGGCTTTTTCTTCCAGCCCCGCAAGTTCGCTTTCCAGCGCCAGCAAGCGATCCTGCGACGCCTTGTCGGTTTCTTTTCGCAGCGCCTCGCGCTCGATCTTCAACTGGATGATGCGGCGATCCAGTTCGTCCAATGCCTCAGGCTTGGAATCCACCTGCATGCGCAGCCGCGCACCGGCTTCATCCATCAGGTCGATGGCTTTGTCCGGCAGAAAACGGTCGGTAATATAGCGGTTGGACAGCGTGGCGGCGGCCACGATTGCGCCATCGGTGATGCGCACGCCGTGATGCACTTCGTATTTCTCTTTCAGGCCGCGCAGAATGGAGATTGTGTCTTCCACCGTGGGCTCGGCCACGAACACCGGTTGAAAGCGCCGCGCCAGAGCGGCGTCCTTCTCGATATACTTGCGGTATTCGTCCAGCGTGGTGGCGCCCACGCAATGCAGCTCGCCACGCGCCAGCGCCGGCTTCAGCAGGTTGGACGCATCCATCGCGCCTTCCGCCTTGCCCGCGCCGACCAGCACATGAAGCTCGTCGATGAACAGAATGATCTTTCCCGCCGCGGCGGTGATTTCGTTCAGCACGGCCTTCAGTCGTTCCTCGAACTCGCCACGGAATTTCGCGCCCGCGATGAGCGCGCCCATGTCGAGCGCCATAAGTTGCTTGTCGCGCAGGGATTCCGGCACGTCGCCGTTGACGATGCGCAGCGCCAGGCCTTCGGCGATGGCCGTCTTGCCCACGCCGGGCTCGCCGATCAGGACCGGATTGTTCTTGGTGCGGCGTGACAGAACCTGAATGGTGCGCCGGATTTCCTCGTCGCGGCCGATCACCGGATCGAGTTTGCCGTTGCGCGCCACTTCCGTCAGGTCGCGGGCATATTTCTTCAGCGCGTCATACTGGTTTTCGGCCGTCGCAGAATCAGCGCTACGGCCTTGCCGCAGATCGGCAATGGCCTTGTTCAGGTTCTGTGGCGTGACGCCGGCATCCTTCAGAATCTGACCGGCATCGGTTTTTGCGGCCATCGCCAGCGCCAACAGTAGATATTCGGCGGTGACAAAGGAGTCGCCTGCCTTTTTGGCAGCTTCCTGCGCGGTGTCGAGCAGCCGCGCCATCTCGGTGCCGAGGTAAACCTGCCCCGATCCGCCTTCCACTTTCGGCAGCTTGGCCAGCGCCAACTCGGTCGCGCGCAAAGCTTCTTCCGGCTTGCCGCCAGCGGCGCGGATCAGGCGCGCGGCCAGGCCTTCCTCGTCATCGAGGAGAACTTTCAGAAGATGTTGCGGGGTGAGCTGCTGATTGTTTTCGCGCAGCGCAAGGCTTTGTGCAGCCTGAATGAAACCGCGCGCGCGTTCGGTGAATTTCTCGATATCCATAAAACCCTCTCAAGCCCTCGTCCGGCCCTTGGGGCAGCCGATCCGAGTCCATGCGTGTAGGATACGGCCTCAGGTGAGCGCCGTTCCAAGGGTATATGTGTGAACGCTCCCCGCCGGGAACAAGGCCTATTGCGCCGCCTGATCCTCGGCCTCGTCGGCATCTTCTCCTTCATTTGCGTTGAAGGATGGGCCGCCCACGTTGCCATTGGCGACATAGGGCTGCTCGCCCTGCCCCGGATGGCGTTGCTGGCCGTTGCCGTTCTGCTGGTTTTGGTTGGGTTGGCCCTGCTGCTGCGCGTTCGGGTTCTGCTGCTGGTATTGTTGCTGCTGGGCCTGGGCCGCGGCAAGCATCCGATAATAATGCTCGGCATGCTGCAGATAGTTTTCCGCCATCACGCGGTCGCCTGCGGAGTTCGCATCGCGCGCCATCTGCAGGTACTTTTCGTACACATGGGCCGCGGAGCCGCGAATCTTGATCTCCGGTCCGTTCGAATCGAACGTCCGGTTCGGGTTGTGGCCACCGCCGCCGCCACCACCACCGCCGCCATTGTTGTGCTGCGGCCTGCGGCCGCGTCCACGTGAGCGTTTCACTGAATCCCCATAAGCGATTGTTGTTTTCCTAAGTTCCGCGCGATCAAAATTCGCGCGGCCTTTCCCATGCGTATCGCGTTGTTGGCGCGTCTGCCCGATTGCAGAGTTTCAAAGCTTTTCGTTCGCCTTGCTCGGAGATCGGCGCCTTATATGCGCCAACGGCCCGCCATCGCGCGCCGCCGTCTGGTGCCTTGGCCCCCTGCCTCGGAGCACCGCCCGGATCCCTCAATCGATCTGAAAATAGCCTTTCACGTCCCGATTTCCAACCTTTTTTTGATGGAACCAGGAACTCACGCGCGGCGCGTGGCCGCAATGCAGCGCTCTATGCCCAACAGATCGGGCGCAATTCGTCCCACTTCAAGACCGGAACTTTCAAAGATGGTTTTCACGGCCGCTGCCTGCCCCGCGCCCAGTTCGACAAAAGCCCAACCGTCAGGGTTAAGCGCGGACCTGATTCGGGGGCCGAGCGTCCGATAAGCTTCCAGCCCATCCGCGCCGCCGTCCAGCGCGCCGTGGGGTTCGTAGGCCACCACATCGGCATCCAGTCGCGGGATGTCCCCGGCCGCGATGTAAGGCGGATTGGAGAAGATCGCGTCGAACCGCCCATCGATTTCGCCGCTCCAATCGGACAGCCGCAGTTCCGTGCGCGAGCTCACACCAAGACGTTCGGCATTGCGTGCCGCAAAACCCAGGGCAATTTCCGAACGGTCAAGGCCGACGCCTACGGCATTGGGAAATTCCGTCAATGCCGAAATCAGGATGCAGCCGCTGCCGGTTCCAAGATCCAGCATGCGCAACAGCGCGGAGCCATCGGGAAAGGTTCTGAGTGCTTCCTCGACCAGCGTTTCGGTTTCCGGGCGCGGGATCAGGACACCCGGTCCCACCGCGAACGGCAGGCTCCAGAATTCCCGCATGCCGGTGATGTAGGCGGAAGGCTCGCGCGTTTGCCGGCGCGCTATGAACGATTCAAACTGTGCCAGTTGTGCCGGCGCCAGCTTGCGCGAACTTGTCGCCACTTCGTCGGCGCTCATGCCGGTCGCGGCCGCCAGCAGCACGCGCGCTTCGATCCGTGCCGATTCAATTCCTGCGGCCGACAACCGCCGGGCGCCCTGTGCCAGGGCATCGCGCAAGCCGGTCACGTCTCGTCAGCTTCCAATGCCGCCAGCTTGCCGGCCTGGTCTTCCGTGACCAGCGCATCGATCACCTCTCCCAGCTCGTCGCCCGAAATGATGCGCGCGAGATTGTAGAGCGTCAGGTTGATCCGGTGATCGGTGACGCGTCCTTGCGGGAAATTGTAGGTGCGGATGCGCTCGCTGCGGTCGCCGGAGCCCACCATGCTCTTGCGCTCCGCGGCGCGCGCGCTGTCCACGCGTTCGCGCTCCATGTCGTACAGCTTTGCTTTCAGCAGCTTCATCGCATGGGCTTTGTTCTTGTGCTGCGATTTCTCCGTCTGCTGCGCCACCGCGATGCCGGTGGGAAGATGGGTGATGCGCACGGCACTTTCGGTTTTGTTGACGTGCTGTCCGCCCGCGCCCTGCGCGCGATAAACGTCGATGCGCAGATCCTTGTCGTCGATGACGATATCCACATCCTCGGCTTCGGGCAAAACCGCCACGGTGGCGGCGGAGGTATGAATACGTCCGCTGCCTTCCGTCACCGGCACGCGTTGAACGCGATGCACGCCGCTTTCGAACTTCAGCTTGGCGAAAACACCCTGCCCAGCCACGTCCAGCACGGCGTCCTTGATGCCACCCAGATCGCTTTGGCTGATGCTCATCAATTCGGTGCGCCAGCCCTGAAGCTGGGCGTAGCGCGTGTACATTTCCAGCAGGTCGGCTGCGAACAGCGCCGCTTCGTCGCCGCCGGTACCCGCGCGGATTTCCACGATGGCGGATGAAGAGTCCGCCGCATCCTTCGGCAGCAATTGAATCTTCAGGCCATGCTCAAGCGTGGCGAGCCGGGATTTCAATTCGGCGCGTTCTTCTTCCGCCAGCCCGCGCATGTCGGAATCGGTCGCTGGATCGGCGATCAGTGTTTCGGCGCCAGCCAACTGCTTTTCAGCCTCGCGATATTCGGTCGCCGCGCCCACCACCGGCGCAAGCTCCGCATGTTCTTTCGACAGCTTGACGTAAGCCGGGCCGCCCGCGCCCGAGGCAAGTTCCGCCTCCACCGCATGAAAGCGGTCGATCAGGCGCGTGAGTTTGCTCGCGGGAATCATGGCAATGGAGGTTGTAGCCCGCTACTGCGCGGGCTCAAGGGCCGGTGTTTGGGCGCCGCGGGCTTCGATTTCGGCGGCCTTCTTCTCGCAAAGCTCGACCACATGGTCCACCAGCTTGCCGTTTTCCAGTTTGTAGGCGGGCTTTCCGTTCAGGTAGATCATGCCAGCACCTGCGCCGCCGCCGGTGAATCCCATATCGGTTTCGCGCGCTTCGCCGGGGCCGTTCACCACGCAGCCGATAATCGAAAGCGTCATCGGCGTGGTGATGTGCTTCAGCCGCTGTTCCAGAATCTGCACCGTCTCGATCACGTTATAGCCCTGCCGCGCGCAGGAGGGGCACGACACGATGTTGACGCCGCGATGGCGCAGGCCCAGCGATTTCAGGATGTCGTAGCCGACGCGAATTTCCTCAACCGGATCGGCGGAAAGCGACACGCGGATGGTATCGCCAATGCCCGCCCACAACAGCGAGCCCATGCCGATGGAGGATTTCACCGTGCCGCCGATCAGGCCGCCGGCTTCGGTGATGCCCAGATGCAGCGGATAATCGCAAGACTCGGCCAGCCCGTGATAGGCCGCGACGGCCAGAAACACATCGGACGCTTTCACGCTGATCTTGAATTCGAAAAAGTCGTTGTCTTCCAGAATGCGCGCGTGATTGAGCGCGCTTTCCACCATGGCTTCCGGGCAAGGTTCGCCGTAGCGCTCGAGCAATTCCTTTTCCAGCGAACCGGCGTTCACGCCGATGCGCATAGAAACGCCGTGATCCTTGGCGGCCTGCACCACCTCTTTCACGCGTTGCGCGTTGCCGATATTGCCGGGATTGATGCGCAGGCAGGCAGCGCCCGCTTCGGCGGCTTCGATAGCGCGCTTATAATGAAAGTGAATATCGGCCACGATCGGAACGCGAGATGCTTTCACGATGGTTTTCAGCGCGGCGGTGGACTCCTCGTCCGGGCACGATACGCGCACGATGTCGGCGCCCGCATCCTCCAGCGCGCGGATTTGCGCGATCGTGGCGCGCGCATCCGAGGTGAGCGTGTTGGTCATGCTTTGGACGGTGATCGGCGCGTCGCCGCCCACTTCGACTTTGCCGACGCGAATCTTGCGCGACTTGCGCCGCGCGATATCGCGATAGGGCCGAAGGCTCATTACCCGTGTCCGCCTTGCGTTCGATCCACTACGGCCTGCGGATCGAGAGACATATCTTCCGTGTTCTGCCCCGCGCTGCCGGCGTAGCCCAACGATTGACCGTCAAGCTGCAGTTCCACCGCGCCGCCATTGGTTGTCGTCAATGTCAGGCCTGTGTGGTTTGGCACCATGTAACTGTCGCCCGGCTGGAGGTTGCGCGAGATATAAAGCGTGCCGTCATCGCCGCGAACGGTGATACGGGCAGCTTCGTGCATACGCAGCAGCATGCGCGAACCGCTGTTCTGGCCGCCATAAATCTCGCCCTTGGGAAGGCTTGCCAACTGCTGATTGGGGGCCGTAACGGCTGCCGCGCCTTCAGCGGGCGTACCCGGCTGTGCTGGTGCTTGTCCCACAGGGTTGGGAGTGGTTTGCGGCGTCGTTGTTGCGGGGGCCGGCGTTCGCGCCGCGGTCACTTGTGGCTTTGGCATCATGCGCGTTGGCACCGGTTGTACCGGCGCCAGCAAGGTGTCCGCCGACATCGCCAATTTGTAGACGCCGTAGACGATAGCCACGAGCAGAACGAGCCCGATGATCATCCAGCCATGGGGCAATCTGCGCTCGTCGTAACTCGCGGTGTAATTCGGCACGGTCGGCTCGCCGCCGCGGCCGGCGATTTCCACCTTGAACCGTTCCACGCATTGCACGCCATCCAGGCCCAGATAGTCCGCATAGGACCGAACGAAGCCGATGGCGTAGGTCCGGCCCGGCAGGGCTTCCAGATTGTCTTCTTCCAGCGCTTCAAGATGGTCCTTGCGGATTTTCAGCGAGCGGGAAACCGTCGCAAGATCGTCGCCCCGGCGCAGGCGCGCGGCGCGCAGATCCTGTCCCACTGTTTCCAGCGGCGTGTCCGCGTCGCCCGAGATTTCGCGCAAATGGATGCGCCGGTTTTCCAGCCCGCCGCCCTGGTCAAGGGTCAACCGTGTGACTTTTGTCATTAAACTCTCAGAATCCTGCTCTGGCGCGCTTCCCGCAGGAAGCGTGGTGGTGCGCCCACGGCACGATTCTATAGGAAAGCCCGGCTGTTAGACAATCGCGGATACGGCCCCGATGGTCCAATTCCAAAAGGTTTTACAAAAGCGCGCCGTCCTTCAAGCTCATCCGGCAATAACGGTCAGCAACCGGCGCTGGCGCTGCCGCAACCGACGTTGGTCTGCCTCTTTACGAGCTGGTCCTGGGCATCCTGACGAATTTCGTTCCACATCCTCTGTGTCCGGCAGATGCGATCTCCTTTGATCAGCGATCCCGTAGGCGCCTGTCCTTCCCGGCAAACCACCCGGTCAAGATCGCTCGAAGCGGTGGCGACGGGTGAAACTGCTCCGGTGGAGGATGGAGAAGCCGGCGTATTCTGATCCGCCGCAAGCGCGGCCGCCCCCGCCAACATGAAAGCGCATACTGAAATCGCAACGATAGATTTGCTCATTTTTGTTCCCCGATGCTGGTTCAAACTCCCTTCAGGCTAATCGCCACTTAAGGCCGGCGCGCAAAAAACGTTTTGTCAAAATACCCGGTTCACGCAGCAGTTCGATCAACAGCCGACCGTTCCCTGGCAGCCACGATTGATCTGCTGACGGGACAACTGATCCTGGCTCTGCTGTTGAATATCATTCCACTGCCGTTGCGTGTGGCATACGCGGCCTCCGCCCAGCCGTGATCCGGTAGGCGCGGGTCCTTCCCGGCAAACCACACGGTCAAGATTGCTCGAAGCGGTGGCAGCCGTTGTGGTTGCTTCGGTCGACGACGGCGGGGGTGAAGCCGACGCGCCCGGATCTGCCGCAAATGCAGAGGCGCTTGCCAGCATGAAAGCACACACAGAAACTATAATCGCGGACTTGCCCATTTCGCGCTCCCCAAGGTCGTCTCAAACTCCAAACTCACGGTTGCGCCACGGAAGCGGGCCGCTTCATTCACGCGAATAAAGCGGCCCGGGTTCTCTTACGGCGAACTCGCATTGATGCCGCGGCCGATCTGGTTGCGCGACAGCTGATCCTGACTGTTATGCTGAATTTCGGCCCACTGGCGTTGCGTGTGGCAGACGCGTGTCGCGCCGAGACGCGAACCGGTGGCAACCTGGTTCTGCCGGCAGACGACCTTGTCCAGATCGGCCTGAACGGAAGCTGACTCCGGAGTCGATGTGGCGGCCGGCGCCGGCGTTGCCGTTGCGGTGGTTGTTGCGGGGGCCGTTGGCTGCACCGCCGTGGTGGCAGGCGTTGCCGCGGCGGGAGCGGAAGCATCGGTTGCAGAAGGATCGGCGCTGGCCATCCCCATCGACGATAAAATGGCCGCACAAGCTATGGCGGCGAGAGCTACTTGACGCACTTGTATGATCCCTTCGTTACGATTTTGAAACAGGGTTCAATTTGAAATGTTTAAAATCGCTATGCAAGGGAGAAAGGCGTTCGGGAACTTCGTCTAACCGTTGCGGCAAAGGCTTAACTCGGCACTTCACGATTAGTTGACCGCTATGCCGCGTTCTGCCGCATAGGCCGCCAGCCGCGTGCGCAGCGATTGCTCCTCGCCTTCGCACAAACGCCCGACAAACTCGCTGATCTCGCCTACGTTCAGGCTGCGAATCATCATCTTGGTCGGGCCGATATTGGCCGGTTGCATGGATAAGGTCCGCAGGCCCAGGCCGACCAGCGCCATGGCCTCCAGCGGCCGCCCAGCCATTTCGCCGCAGAGAGAAACCTCGCCACCCGCCACTTCGGCGCTCTGCACAATCTGGCGGATCATGGTTAGCGAAGCCGGGTTCAGCGCATCGTAGCGTCGTGCGACACGCGGATTGGTGCGGTCCACCGCGAAGGCGAACTGAAGAAGATCGTTGGACCCGATCGACACGAAGTCAGCACTGCGCAGGATTTGCCGCAGCATGAACATCAACGCCGGGACTTCCAGCATGGCGCCGACCAGGATTTGCGAAGGCTTTGGCGCCCCCATAAGCCGCGCGCGTTCCATCTCCTTGTCGATCAGGGATCGCGCCACGTTAAATTCCGCAACATGGCTCACCATCGGCAACAACAACCGCAGCGTGCGGCCGGCCGAGGCCCGCATCAGCGCGCGAACCTGAAAGCGCAACAGCGCCGGGCGGTCCAATGCGATGCGCAACGCCCGCCAGCCCAGCGCCGGATTGGCTTCGCGTTCCCAGCGCGCGTATGGCAGCACCTTGTCGCCGCCCAGGTCGAGCGTGCGAAAGACGACGGGCTTGTCGCCGGCGGCTTCGATCACCTGCGTGTAGAACGCGATCTGGTCCTTCAGCGTCGGCATGGTTTCGCCGATCATGAATTGCAGCTCGGTGCGAAACAGGCCGACGCCGTCGGCGCCGGATTCGGCCATGTGCGGCATGTCGATCAGCAGGCCGGCATTCATCATCATGCGGATTTGCACGCCATCCTTCGTTACGGCGGGCAAGTCGCGCACCTGCGCCATCCGCGCCACGCGTTGCACGCGCAAGGCGCGCCGCGCCTCGAACACCGAAAGGATTTCCGCCGGTGGACGCAGATGCGCTTCGCCGGTTTCGCCGTCGATGGCGATGTCATCGCCCGCACGGCCCGCATCGGTAATGCCTTGCGCTGAGCCCACCAGCGGCACGCCCATCGCGCGCGCCACGATGGCAACGTGCGAGGTCGTCGCGGCGTCTTCCAGCACCAGCCCGCGCAGCTTGTCGCCGGCATAATCGAGCAGTTCGGCCGGCCCCATCGAACGCGCCAGTAGCACGGCGTCCGGTGGCAATTCTGCAATCGGGTCCGCGATTCCCAAATGGCGCAGCAGCCGCCGCGCCAGATCGTCGAAGTCGTGCATCTTTTCGCGCAGGATCGGATCGCCGAAGCGCGAGGCGCGCAACCGCATTTCGTCCTGCACGCGCTCGACAGAGGCTTCCGCCGTCAGGCCGCTGCGGATGGCATCGCTTAAATGTTGCCGCCAGCCTTGGTCATACACATAGAGCCGGTAAGCCTCGATTACTTCGCGGCTTTCGCCGGTGAGATCGAGTTCGCTGGATTCCAGCATCTTGTCGACGGACGCGCCCAGGCTCGCGAGCGCCGCGTCCAGCCGTTTCAGTTCGGCCTGCGGATCGTCGGCGATCATGCGCTCGACCTTCACGCGCGGCTCATGCAGCACCACGCGCCCCACCGCCACGCCGTCGCTCAGACCTTCTCCGTGAAACACGCGCGGCTTGTCGGCGCGCAGAACCGGCTCGTCCAGTTCGGCGATGTCGAACAGCCCGCCTTGCGCCACCACTTCCGCCAGCACCATCGCGATGGTTTGCAGCGCTTCGACTTCTTCTTCGTCATAGAGGCGTTCGGCGCGGTTCTGCACCGTCAGCACGCCGAACACCTGTCCGCCGCGCACGATCGGCACGCCGAGAAACGAGTGATAGGGGTCTTCGCCGGTTTCGGGGCGATAGGAGAAATGCGGGTTATTCGGCGCGTCGCTCAGGTTCACGGGCTCGGCCGTTTCCGCCACCCAGCCGACAAGGCCTTCGCCCTGTTTCATGCGCGTGTTGTGAACGGCGGTGCGGTTCAGGCCCTCGGTCGCGAACAGCTCCAGCACATTGCCCGCGCGCCGCAGATAAATGGAGCAGACTTCCGCCACCATGTTGGCGGCGATCAGCGTGACAACCTTGTCCAGCCGCGCCTGCGCGCTGCCGGATTCCGCCATGATCTCGCGCAAGCGGCGAAGCAATGTGCGCGGACCACCGGCGGCTAGCGGCACGGCAGGCTCCCGTTCGCGCGGCTTGTCATATTACCCCGCATCCAGTTCATAGGCCGAGTGAAGCGCGCGCACCGCAAGCTCCACATATTCCTCGGCGATCAGCACGCTCACCTTGATCTCGGACGTCGAGATCACCTGAATGTTGATGCCCTTCTCGGCCAGCGTCTGGAACATCACTTGCGCGATGCCCGCGTGCGTGCGCATGCCGATGCCGATGATGGACACTTTGGCGACGGTGGCATCGGAAGTGATATCGCGATAGCCGATGGCTTCCTGCGCGGCCTGGATCATTTCCAGCGTGCGCGAAAGATCGCTGCGGCTGACGGTAAACGTCAGCGACGTTTTCTTCCCGTCTTCCGAAACGTTCTGGACGATCATGTCCACGTTGATCCCGGCATCGGCCAGTGGCCCGAAGATCGCCGCCGCCGCTCCCGGCTTGTCGGGAATGCGGTGAAGCACAATCTTCGCTTCGTCGCGCGAATAGGCGATGCCGGATACGGGTTTCTTTTCCACGATGTCGTCCTCGTCGCACAGAAGCGTGCCCGGTCCTTCGGGATCGAACGTCGAAAGAACCCGAACCGGCACGCGATGAAGCATGGCGATTTGCACAGAGCGCGTCTGCAGAACCTTGGCTCCCTGCGACGCAAGCTCAAGCATTTCTTCGTAGGTGATTTTTTCCAGCCGCCGCGCCTTGGGCACGATGCGCGGATCAGTGGTGTAGACACCGTCCACATCGGTATAGATGTCGCAACGGTCAGCCTTCACGGCCGCCGCCACCGCCACGGCGCTGGTATCGCCGCCGCCGCGCCCGATGGTTGTGATGCGATTGTCCGGCGCGATGCCTTGAAACCCGGCCACCACCGCAACCTGCCCCTCGGCCATGCGTTCGTTCAGAAGTTTGCTGTCGATGCCTTCGATGCGCGCCGAACTGTGCATCGCCGACGTGCGCACTGGAATCTGCCATCCCATCCACGATCGCGCGCTGACGCCGATGGCTTGCAGCGCAATGGCCATAAGGCCGGACGAAACCTGCTCGCCGGATGCCACCACCACGTCATACTCGCGTGCGTCATGCAGCGGCGAAAGTTCGCGCGTCCAGCCCACCAGCTTGTTGGTCTCGCCGGCCATGGCGGACACCACCACCGCAATCTGGTGTCCACGGTCGGCCTCCCGCTTCACCAGCGTCGCCACATGCCGGATGCGGTCCAGGTCGGCGACCGACGTGCCTCCGAACTTCATGACGATCTTGGCCATACGCGGCTAGTCCCAGCCCTCGAAAACGACATTACGCGGCGATGCGGGCGCAAATGCGGCGTCGCAACCTACATAGACGGCGGACGGGCGTGGCTCAATGCACGTGTCGCCTCAACCGGAACAGAAATGCTAGGCTGAACCATGACCGCCAAGCCCCGCTCAACGTCCGTCGATCTTTCCGAGATCGCCAAGTTCTCCGCCATGGCGGCCGAGTGGTGGGATCCGGCCGGCAAATTCGCGCCTCTGCACAAATTCAATCCGGTGCGGCTTAAGTTCATTCGCGCCACCGCCGCACAGCATTTCGCGCGCAGCCCCAAATCGCTGAAACCGTTTGAAGGACTTTCGCTGCTCGACATCGGCTGCGGCGGCGGCCTTTTGTGCGAACCGATGGCGCGGCTGGGCTTCGCCGTTCTGGGCGCCGACGCCTCGGAGAAAAACGTGAGGACCGCACAGGCGCATGCGTGCCAGGCCGATCTCGATATTGATTATCGCTGCACGGACGCCGAAACGCTGGTGGACGAGCACCGCGCCTTCGACGTCGTGCTCAACATGGAAGTGGTGGAGCATGTTGCCGATCTGGCCGCCTATCTCGACGCCTGCGCCAAACTGGTTGCGCCCGGCGGACTGATGATCGTCGCCACGCTGAACAAGACGCTCAAGTCGCTGGCGTTGGCCAAGATCGGCGCGGAATATGTGCTGCGCTGGCTGCCGCCGGGGACCCACGACTGGAACAGGTTTGTCGAACCCGCGAAGCTCAGCGGGCTGCTGGAAGCCGCCGGACTCGACGTGGCTGAGACGCAAGGCGTTGCTTTCGATCCGTTTTCATGGACCTGGCATCCGTCCGCCGACACCGATGTGAACTACATGATTGTCGCTCAGCGCCCAGTAATTTCGTCGCCGGACGCCTCGACCGCGGTTTCCCCGCCGGGTTAAACTGGCGCCATATTCTGGATTCATTTCTCGGGGGTTCTCATGCGCCTTATCACTGCCGTCGCGGCAATCGCCGCGCTCGTCGCCATGCCTGTCATGGCCAAACCCAAACCTGTGCATCATCGCCGTCCTGTCGTTCACCGGCAGATGCTGTGTTCGCTGTACACGTCGTCCGGCAACACCGCCAAGCTTGTCCGCGACGCCACGCGCACACTCTACGATTTCGAAGCCACAAGCGATTCCAACTACCTTCTCAAGCACGCGAAAGCGGTTCTGATCGTGCCGTCGCTTGTGAAGGTCGGTTTCATCATCGGCGGTCAGGGCGGTGACGGCGTGCTGCTGCGGCGCAACGGGAATGTCTGGAGCTATCCGGCATTCTATTCGATGGGTTCACCGTCGTTCGGTTTCCAGGCTGGCATCAATAGCGCGCAGGTCGTGCTGCTGATCATGTCGGATCGCGCGCTTGCGGCCATCGAGCAGAATGAATTCCGCATCGGCACGGAAGCCGGCATCGCCATCCTCATGGTCGGCGGCAATTCGGGTGCCACCAGCTACAACAGCGACATCGTGGGCTGGGCCACGGCCAAGGGCGCCTATATCGGCCTGACGGTCAACGACTCCACCGTGCGCCAGCGCCCGGAATGGAACGCGATCTACTATAATCGCACCGTTCCGGTCGATGACGTGTTCTCGAGCCGCGTCTGCAATTCCGACGCTGACGTCCTGCGTCACGCGCTGATCCGGGATTAATTCGCTTCGCTGAGATCGGGTGGAAGAGGCGCCACATCGACGCCCTCTTCCACCAGTTCTTTGGCTTCCGCGACTGTCGCCTCGCCATAGATGTGGCGCTCTTCGGTTTCGCCGTAGTGAATCTTGCGCGCCTCTTCGGGAAACTTTTTTCCCACATATTCCGCATTGTCTTCGACGTATTTGCGTAAGCCCGTCACGAACTGGCGCATCTTGCGCGCTTCGGCGGCGGCGGATTTTCGTTCGCCGACCGCGCTGGGCAACGCTGGCGCCATGGGTGCCTTCTCCACGACTTTGCTGTCGCACATCGGGCAGGCAACCTTGCCGCCCGCCGCCTGCGTGTCGAACGCGGTGCTGCTGGCAAACCAGCCCTCGAACTCGTGGGCGTTTTTGCAGCGAAGATTATAGACGATCACAACGACACTCTCTCTGCCCCTGAAGCGAGAAAGATGGCTGTTAAAGCGCGATTTCGCAACTATGGCCCTTCGAAGTCGCGGTCATGCTGCAAATTTGGGATGCGCGCGCGTGCATCTTGCGACAGCGCCGGATCGATATCGGCCACGATCACGCCAGGTTCCGTACCGGCTTCGGCAATGATCTCGCCCCAGGGCGATACGATTAGCGAGTGGCCGTAAGTCTTGCGGCCGTTCGCATGGGTGCCGCCTTGCGCCGGTGCGAAGACGAACGCACCGTTCTCGATAGCACGGGCGCGCAGCAACGTGTGCCAGTGCGCCTTGCCGGTGGTTTCGGTGAAGGCACTGGGCACCGTCAGCATAAAGGCGCCGGCCTTACTGAGCGTACGATACAGGTTGGGAAAGCGCAGGTCATAACAGATCGTCAGGCCCACCTTGCCCCAAGACGTTTCGGCCAACACTGCCCGGTCGCCACCCGCCACGGTGTTGGACTCGCGATATTGTTCGCCGCTGGGCAAATCCACATCGAACAGATGAATCTTGTCGTAGCTTGCCGCGATGCCGCCCCGGGGATTGATCAGGAACGAGCGGTTCGCCGTTTTGCGTTCGCTCACCTTGATCGCCAGCGATCCCACCAGCAGCCATATGCCGAGTTCTTCCGTCAGCGCGCGAAACTTCGGCAACGCGGGATCGTGGTCTTCGGCAAAACTTTTTTCCAGTTTTGCGCCGCCGTCCGGCGCCATCAGCGTGGTGTTTTCCGGCGTGCCGACGAACTGCGCGCCCTGCCCCTTCGCTTCGCGGATCAGTTCCGACGCGGTTCGGATATTCTCTTCCACATCGTCAGACGAGCGAAGCTGCACGCAGGCGGCACGAAACGCGACCATGCTCAATCCGCCAGCAGCGCGTCGAGTTCGCCGGCTTGCTCCAGCGCGTAAAGATCGTCGCTGCCGCCGACATGGCGGTCGCCAATGAAAATCTGCGGCACGGTCATGGCGCCGCCACTTTCCTTTTCCATCCGCGCGCGCGCATCGGCATCCATGAAGACGTCGATCTCCTCGTACGCCGCGCCCTTCTTTTTGAGTAGCGATTTCGCCCGCACGCAGTAGGGGCAGATGGGCGTGACATACATTCTGATCTTGGGCATGGAACTTTCGGGCTCGATTCAGCGCCACACTTATATAGTACCGGGCCGCGCCACGCGCGCGAGGGTCAGCACCAGCACCTTCGCCGCACCGGCGCGTTTCAGGGCACGCGCGCAGGCGTCCGCCGTGGCCCCTGTGGTCAGAACGTCGTCGATCAGCAGCACGGCCCGCCCCTTGATGGCAGCGGCGCGCGACGCTTCCACCCGGAATGCGCCACGCACATTGCGCCGCCGCGCCTTGGCGGATGGCATGTCGCCCTGGCTCGGCGTCGGCCGGGTCCGGATCAGCGCCAAAGGCTCGAAAGGCGTGCCCGTGGCATGCCCCAGAGCCTTGCCCAGCACCGCCGCCTGGTTGAAACGCCGTGCCCATAACCGCCAGCGGTACAGCGGCACCGGCACGATCACATCGCTTTCGGCGATCATCGAGCGGCCCGTCCGCTGAAGCCAGCGAGTGAAGGCGGGCGCGATATCCAACCGGTCCCCGCGCTTGAGCGCCAGGATCGGATGCTTGCTGGCGTCGTCATAACGCATCACTGAACGCGCCCGCGTGAAAGCCGGAGGCTTGGCGTGGCAGGGGCCGCACAGGCTTTCGCTGCCGGGATCGACCTCAAACGGCACGCCGCAGCAATCGCAAACGCGCCCATCCAGAAAAGCGAATGTGGTCCAGCATGTGGCGCAAAGGCTGGCGGTATCGGAAACCTGTGCGCGGCATTTGAAGCAGAGCGGCGGGAACAGCAGGTTCAGCGCCGCCCGCGCGCCGCGTCTTGGCCAGTTCTGCGCCAGCGTATTCATTGCGCTAGGTTAGGGGCGAATTCGTCGCAAGACTTTGTCCATGGCTACTGCCCCTCCCCGGATTTTCGACCGCCGCGCCTACGCCCGCCACCGGGAGCGTGGGGCGCGGCGGCACGGCGACGCCTTTCTGGCCACCGAAGCGGCCAGCGGCCTGGCCGAACGGCTGGCCGCGGTGAATCGAACTTTCGCCCGCGCGCTCGATCTGGGTTCGCGTCATGCCGCCTTCTCGCTGTTGCAGCCGTTGGCAAAGCATTGGACGAGGGCATCCTTGGCGCGCAGCGATCTTTCCGCCATGTCCGGCGCGATTGCCGATGAAGAAGCATTGCCGTTCGCGGCGCAGAGTTTCGATCTCGTCACCAGCGTTCTGTCGCTGCATGCCGTCAACGATCTGCCCGGCGCGTTGATACAGATTCGCCGCGTGCTGAAACCCGATGGCTTGTTCCTCGCCGCGCTGTTTGCCGGCGATACGCTGAGCGAACTGCGCGGAGCCCTGGCCGCCGGCGAATCGGAAATCGCGGGCGGCCTCAGCCCCCGTGTCGCACCGTTCGCCGACGTGCGCGATCTGGGCGGCCTGCTCCAGCGCGCGGGGCTGGCGCTGCCAGTGGCCGACATGGAGCGCACCACCGTCCGCTACAAGGATATCAATCGCTTGTTCGCCGACCTTCGGACTTTGGGTGAAACAAATGCGCTCTCGCAACGCGACAAGCGCGGGCTGTCGCGCCCGGTTCTTAGCGCTTCGCTAGCCCACTACGCCGTCAACCACGCCGATCCCGACGGACGCCTGCGCGCCACCTTCGATATCGTCTATCTTACGGGCTGGGCGCCGCACGAGAGCCAGCAGAAACCGCTGGCGCCGGGAAGCGCCCTTGCAAGTCTCGCGGATGCGCTAAAAAAGGAGTCCTCAAGCGGCGATTAGAAGCCGGCCATGATCGACGTGAACATGCTGTTCACTGTGGTTCCGATCTGCGTGATCACACCCACGATCGCCAGCGCCATAACCCCGGCAATCAGCGAATATTCGATCGCCGTCACGCCGCGCGCATCGCGCCAGAATGTCAGAGCAGATCCCGCAACATCGGAATAAGCGGAAGGTCCGCCGGGGGCATCGGCCATGAAGCCATATCCTTCGGCCACACCCATTTGAGCGCCTGCGCTTCCAGCGGTTGCACCGTGCCCTCCCAGCGGCGGCAGACGTACAACGGCATAAGAAGATGGAAGTCCGGATAGCTGTGCGAGGCAAAGGCGAAAGGCGCCAGACATGCCTCCCTGATCGTGATTGAAAGCTCTTCCCGCAACTCGCGGATCAGCGCCTGCTCCGGCGTCTCGCCAGCCTCGATTTTTCCACCAGGAAATTCCCATAGCCCCGCCATCGCTTTCCCCGGCGGCCGTTGCGCGATAAGCACGCGGCCTTCCGGATCGATCAACGCACACGCCGCCACGATAACAAGCTTGCGTGCCGTTTCTTCCACGATGCGCCACTCTGCTTAAGGTTGGGCTAAAGATCAGGTAACAATGCGCGCGAATATGGTAATCGGAATATTACCGCTACGCCTCAACTGCGGTAAGAGCCGTTGATATCGATATACCCGTGCGTCAGATCGCAGGTCCAGACGCGGAAGGCGCCTTTTCCCAGCCCGATATCGACGGAAATCTCGACCTCCCGGCCGGACACGGCTTTGGTCGCCGCGGCCTCTTTGTAGCCCGCCGCGCGCGCGCCTTTCTCGGCCACCACGTGACCGCCGAAGGAGATTTTCAGCTTGTCGCGGTCGGCCTCTTCGCCGGCCTTGCCCACGGCCATCACCACACGGCCCCAGTTGGCATCGCTGCCGGCAATCGCGGTTTTCACCAACGGCGAATTGGCGATGGAAAGCGCGATGCGCCGCGCCGCCTCATCGGACTTGGCGCCGCTGACATCGATCCGGATCAGTTTCTGCGCGCCTTCACCGTCGCGCACGATCTGCAGCGCCAGATCGAGCAGCACACTGTCCAGCTTCTTGCGGAAGTCGGTGAGCTGTTTGTCGCTCGCCTTCGCGATGGCCGGATGTTTGGCGCCTTTGCCGGTAGCGAACAGCAACAGCGTATCGCTCGTCGAGGTATCGCTATCCACTGTGATGGCATTGAACGACGATTTTACACCCGCGTTCAGCAACTCCTGAAGAACGCCGGCGGGAAGATTGGCGTCGGTGAACACGAATGCCAGCATCGTTGCCATGTCCGGCGCGATCATGCCGGAGCCCTTGGCGATGCCGTTGATAGTCACGCGCTTGCCATCAATCGCGGCACTCGCCGTCGCCAGCTTGGGAAAGGTATCGGTGGTCATGATGGATTCAGCCACCGCTCGCCATCCGCTGGCCGAAGCATCCTGCGACAGCGCTGGGAGAATTTTTGTAATGCGTTCGGCGGGGAGCGGCTCGCCGATCACGCCGGTGGATGCCAGGAAAACGTCGTGGGCACGCGCGCCAACAATCGCGGCGGCGGATTGCGCCGTCGCCCGCGCCGCCTCCATTCCCGCCTTGCCGGTGAAGGCGTTGGCGTTGCCGCTGTTCACCACCAGCGCGCGGGCCTCGCCGCGCTTGAGGTTTGCCTTGCACCAATCCACTGGCGCGGAGGCCGTCTTGGATTTGGTAAAGACACCCGCGACTTGGGTTCCGGGCGCGAACATGGCGAAAAGAACGTCGGTACGGCCCGTATAACGGACACCGGCCGCGCCGGCCGCCAAACGCACGCCGGCCAGCGGGGGAAGATTGGCAAAGCTCTTGGGCGCCAGCGGCGCGACGGATTGGAGTGCCGGCGCGGACGCCGCCTCAGCCACCTTCGCTTGCCGCTTCGCCATGGCCGTCCAGCCTCAGAATCCGGGCGCGGGGTGTAGCCCAATCCCCTTATTTGACAAGGGGGTGGACGCTTCTTATCTCTCCGACGCGGCCAGCGCGCGGAAAAACCCGTCAGTCCGTCGCTTTTGCCTGTCCTAGAGGAATTTCATGTTGGGTTTTGGCGCAATCGCGCAACGATTCTTTGGCTCCTCCAACGAGCGCAAGCTCCGCCCGATGTTCAACCGGGTGGCGGAGATCAATGCCCTGGAAGCTACCTTCGCCCCCATGACGGACGAAGAATTGCGCGGCATGACCGTGAAATTCCGCGAGCGGCTGGCCGGCGGCGAAGACCTGGACGACCTGCTGCCGGAAGCCTTTGCCGTGGTCCGCGAAGCCGCCAAGCGCACGCTCGGCCAGCGCCATTTCGATGTCCAGCTTGTCGGCGGCATGGTGCTGCATGACGGCCGCATCGCGGAAATGAAAACCGGCGAAGGCAAAACCCTCGTCGCCACCCTGCCCGTTTATCTCAACGCGCTCGCGGGCAAGGGCGTGCATGTCGTCACCGTCAACGATTATCTCGCCAGCCGCGACGCCAACTGGATGGGCCAGGTCTACCGTTTCCTCGGCCTCAGCGTCGGCTGCATCGTGCATGGCCTGACGGACGAAGAGCGCAAGCGCGCTTACGCCGCCGACGTGACATACGGAACCAACAACGAGTTTGGGTTCGATTACCTGCGCGACAACATGAAATATTCGATCGACACCATGGCCCAGCGCGGCCATGCGTTCGCGATCGTGGACGAAGTCGACTCCATTCTGGTGGATGAAGCGCGTACGCCGCTCATCATCTCCGGCCCAACGGAAGATCAGACCGAAGTTTATCGCTCCGTCGATGTGTTGATGAAGCAGCTGGTTCCGGAAGATTTTGAGCTTGACGAAAAACAGAAGACCGTCACGCTCACGGAAGTCGGCAACGAGCACATGGTCGAAGTTCTGCGCGAAGCAGGCTTGCTGACCGAAGGCGATCTCTACGACCTCGTCAACATCAATATCGTCCACCACGTCAACCAGGCGCTGAAGGCCCACACGATCTTCCTGAAGGATCGCGACTATATCGTGAAGGACCGCAAGGTCATCATTATCGACGAATTCACCGGCCGCATGATGGATGGCCGCCGCTTCTCCGATGGCCTGCATCAGGCGCTGGAAGCCAAGGAAGATTGCGCCATCCAGCCTGAAAACGTGACCATGGCCTCCATCACGTTTCAGAATTATTTCCGGCTTTACGACAAGCTGGCCGGCATGACCGGCACCGCGCTGACCGAAGCCGCCGAATTCATGGACATCTACAATCTCGATGTCGCCGAAGTCCCCACCAACCTTCCGATCAAGCGCGTGGATGCGGACGACGAGGTCTATCGCACCTTCGACGAGAAATACGAAGCGATCATCAAGTTGATCGAGGAATGCACAAAGCGCGGTCAGCCGATTCTTGTTGGCACCACTTCAATCGATAAGTCCGAACAACTTTCCGAACTGCTCAAGAAGCGCAAGGTCAAGCACAACGTGCTGAATGCGCGCTATCACGAGCAGGAAGCCAGCATCGTGGCGCAGGCCGGCGTTTCCGGCACCGTCACCATCGCCACCAACATGGCCGGCCGCGGCACCGATATCCAGCTCGGCGGCAACACCGACATGCGCATCCAGAATGAGCTGGGCGGCGTGCTCGATGAAAACGAACGCGAAAGCCGCATCGCCCAGATCAAGGCCGAAGTCGCTGCCGACAAGGAACGCGCGCTTGCCGCGGGCGGCCTCTATATCGTCGGCACCGAACGCCACGAAAGCCGCCGCATCGACAACCAGCTTCGCGGCCGTGCCGGCCGCCAGGGCGATCCCGGCGCGTCCAAGTTTTTCCTGTCGCTGCAGGACGACCTCATGCGCATCTTTGGGTCCGAGCGCATGGATTCCGTGCTTACCAAACTTGGCCTCGAACAGGGCGAAGCCATCGCCCATCCGTGGGTGAACAAGGCGCTGGAAAAGGCGCAGCAGAAAGTCGAAGCCCGTAACTTCGAAATCCGCAAGAACATCCTGAAGTACGACAACGTGCTCAACGACCAGCGCAAGGTGGTGTTCGAGCAGCGCAAGGAGATCATGTCGACGGAGGACGTCTCCGGCGAAATCGCCGATTTCCGTGAGCAAGGCGTCGGCGAACTCGTGGCGCGTCACATCCCCGAAAAAGCCTATGCGGAACAATGGGACGCGAAGGGCTTGCACGAGGAAGTGCTGAAGACCTTCGGCGTCGATCTTCCGATCGTCGATTGGACAAAGGAAGAAGGCATCGCCGACGAGGAAGTGCGCGAGCGCATCATCAAGGCGGTGGATTCGCGCGCGGCGGAACGCACCGCCAACGCCGGACCCGATGTCATGCGTTATGTCGAAAAGGCGATCCTGCTGCAGACGCTGGATCACGATTGGCGCGAGCACATCGTCAACCTCGATCATCTTCGTCAGTATGTAGGCCTGCGCGGTTACGGCCAGCGCGACCCGCTGAACGAATACAAGAGCGAAGCCTTCGAGCTTTTCGAAGCCCTGCTCTCCGGCATGCGCTTCAACGTGGTGCGCCAGTTGATGCATCTGCAGATCAATCTGGAGCAGCCGGGCGGCGGTGCGCCGATGCTGGTCGATCCCGATGAGCGGATGATGCAGGTCAGCCACATCGATCCGTTGACGGGCGAGAACGAAATGACGCCGTTCGCCGGCGAGGCTGGCGTGCGCATGCGCCGGTTCGAGCCGGAGGTGGCCGTGGATCCCAACGATCCGCGCACTTGGGGCAAGGTTCAGCGCAACGCACCGTGCCCCTGCGGATCGGGCCGCAAGTTCAAACACTGCCACGGCGCGCTGGTTTAACGCCCTACGATCTGGCCGTTCTGCTTGTAGATCACGCCCCCCTTCATCACGAACTGCACATGCTGCAGTTGCGTGATGTCGGCCAGCGGATCGCCGTTCACGGCCACGATGTCGGCGTAACGGCCCTGCTGGACGCTGCCGATATCGGCGGTATCGCCGATCAGGTCGGCGGCCGAACCGGTCGCGGCGATAATCGCATCCATCGGCTTCATGCCGTACTTCACCATCAGCGCGAATTCTTTTGCGTTGGTGCCGTGCGGCGCCAGCCCCTGATCGGTGCCGAAGGCGATCTTCACGCCGGCCAGATAGGCGTTGTGGAAGTTCTGCTGGATGATCGGCGCCACCGCGAGCGCCTTTTTCGCTGATGACGGGTTGAGCTGTTCGGGATGCGTCCTGGCGATATCGTAAACCGTCTGCGCCACCAGCAGGGTCGGTACCAGATAAGTGCCATGCTGCTTCATCAGCGCGTAGCTCTGCGCGTCCGCGAAGCTGCCATGCTCGATGGAATCCACGCCAAGCCGCACCGCAGCGTCGATTGCCGCCTTGCCGTGCGCGTGCGCCGCCACTTTCAGGCCCAGCGAATGTGCGGTCTGGATCACGGCGGCAATCTCGTCGTCCATCATCAACTGCCGGTTCGGATCGTCGCCGATGGAAAGCACGCCGCCGCTCGGCATGATCTTGATGAGATCGACGCCCTGCTGTTTCAGCGTGCGCACAATGCGCCGCGCGTCCTCCGGGCTGTTGACGATGTTGTCCTTCCAGCCGGGATGCGACAGTTCCGGATCGAAGCCGTTGGCCGCGTCGCTGTGGCCGCCCGTGGGACCGAGCGGCGGCCCAGCCACCCACATGCGCGGGCCCGGCACGAAGCCCTTGGCGATGGCATTCTTCAGCGCGATCACCACGCTCGCCTGCGCGCCCACGTCGCGCACGCTGGTAAAGCCCGCCAGTAGCGTGGCGCGGGCAAAGGCGGTGGAGCGAACGGCGCTGTCGTAATCCGTCAGCGTCACGGCCTCGGCAACGGGATTGCCGCCATCGAACTGAACGGTGACATGGACGTGGCAATCGATCAGGCCGGGCAGCACGGTGGCCTTGGAAAGGTCGATGACGGCCGCGCCCTTGGGCGACACGAAGCCGTCCTGCACGCCGGCAATTCGGTCATTATGAATAAGGATCGAAACATTGCCGCGCGGCGTTTTGGAAACGCCGTCAATCAGATGTCCCGCATGGATCACCACATCGCCGGCCGACGCGGCAGCCGGTAGAACCGCCGCAAGGGCCAAAGCAGCCAGCACAATCCAATGTTTGTTCATTATTTAATCCCCCGATCCCACGCGGACGGTAGAGTGCCTCGCCATCCCCCGCAACAAAACCACGCGCTGGTTAGCTTTGCCGCCAGCGCATACGTTTAGAGTCCTGATTCGAGGCCCGCATGCTGCAAACCTATCCCGACGTTGGCGACACGCTGGCGAACGCCGTCTGGATTGACCTGTTCAATCCGACGGAAGAAGAAATCAAAAAGGTCGGTTCCGCGCTGAACATTCGCCTGCCCTCGCGCGACGACCTCGAGGAAATCGAATCCTCCAGCCGCCTGCAATCCAGTGATAACCAACTGCGCCTCAGCATGCCGATTGTCGCCCACGGCGAAGACGATCTGCCCACGCCACTCGGCATGGTTCTGACGAACGATTATCTGGTCACCATCCGCTATGCCGACATGCACTCCTACGTCGAAGTGCGCGAGGCCATCGCGAAGTCCGGCAACTGCACCAGCAGCCAGGTGTTTTCCGCGATGGTCGATGCGATGGTCGATTTCAGCGCCGACGTGCTGGAGCGCACCTCAGAAGCGCTAAACCAGATTTCACGCGATTCCTTCCGCCGCTATGCCTCCAAACGCGCGCACAACGTGGCGCGCGCCAACAAACGGCTGCGCGAAACACTGGTCGCGCTGGGAGCGGCCGGCGAACAGATGTCGCAGATCCGCGACAGTATTCTAGGCCTGCAACGCATTACCTCTTTTTCGATCGACAAGGGCGCCAAATGGATCGAGCCGGACACGCTCGTTCGTCTCAAGACCGCGGGCGGAGACTTGCAATCGCTCGCAGACTTTGAGGTTCACCTGTCGAACAAGGTGCAGTTCCTGCTCGATGCCGTGCTGGGTTTCATCAACACCGAGCAGAACGACATCTTCAAGGTTCTCACCATCGTGTCAGTTGTCGGCATACCGCCCACGCTCATCGCCAGCATGTACGGCATGAACTTCCAGTTCACACCGGAATATCACTGGCACTACGGTTATCCCTTCGGCCTACTGCTGATCGCATTGTCCGCGATCCTGCCGACGATCTGGTTCAAATGGCGCGGCTGGTGGTGATCAGGTTCCGGAGAAAAACGTAACCAGCAGAAGTGTGCCGTTGTAGAAAGCATGCGTCGCGACCGGCGGCCATAGTGAACGGGTACGCGCGAACCAGACGACATTGAGAAGGCCCACCGATCCCACAACCAATGTGAGAACCGCGCCTTCCAGCCCTGGATGATCGATGAAACGGCCGTGGACGAGCGCGAACAGGGCGGCGTTTAACAGCCCGGCCAGCGGAAGCGCCAACCGCCGCCGCAGCCACGCCAGCAGCAGGCCGCGAAAATAAAGTTCTTCCACAAAGGGCGCGATGATCGCGATGACCGAGAACGACAACAGAAGCTGCCACGGCCCGTGCGCTTCGAGCAGAAGTTCTTCCTTCGCCGTCGTGTGAAACGCAACCACGCCGCTTTGCTCAAGCCACGACACCACGGCGATGACGATGCCGGCCAGCAGCATTCCGCTCAAGATCGCCAGCAAAATCGTCCGCCAGGGCACACGCGCGAAATATCCCGCCAGCGTCGAAGGGCCGTGCCGCCGGGCCACCTGCCAGATGCCCACCAGCATGGCGAAGTAGATCGTGGCCATGAATATCTGCGCGCCCACGAAGTTCTTCGGCAAGCCCGTAAAGAACGACTTGGCATCGAAGCCCGTGATTTTACCAATGAGCCCCGCCGCAAACGCCGCGCCAAACAGAACGGCAAACCATGCCAATGTCGTCAACAGCGGGACAAAAAGATCGAACAGCCGCACCGGCCCGCGCGCAGCCGGCGGCAGGTTCTCAACAGGCTGTATGGTTTCGCTCATGCGCCCCTCGTCCACAATCTCGTCCATCGGTCGCGGGATGTGAAGCGGATCAGACGAGATTGCGGCCGATGGCGAGATATTTCTCGCGCCGTTGCTTGCGCAGGTCTTCGGGCGACATGCCGTTCATGCCGGCCAGCGCGCCGGCAATCGTTTCACCCACCGCTTGAATCGCTTCATCCGGTGCGCGATGCGCGCCGCCGACGGGTTCGGCGATGATTCCGTCAATGATTTTCAGGTCGAACAAATCCTGCGCCGTCGTCTTCATCGCGGCGGCGGCGTCCTGCGCCTTGTCGCCGCTGCGCCACAGGATCGAAGCGCAGCCTTCCGGCGAGATCACCGCATAGACGGAATGTTCCAGCATATAAACTTTGTTGGCGACGGCGATGGCCAGCGCACCGCCCGATCCGCCTTCGCCGATCACAACGGAAACGAACGGCACACCGATTTCCAAACACACCTGCGTGCCGCGCGCGATGGCTTCGGCCTGTCCGCGCTCTTCGGCACTCACGCCAGGATAAGCGCCGGATGTGTCCACGAACGAAATCAGCGGCAAACCGAAACGGTCGGCCATGTGCATGAAGCGCTGCGCCTTGCGATAACCTTCCGGCATCGCCATGCCAAAATTGTGTTTCAGGCGGCTCTTGGTGTCGTTGCCCTTTTCGTGGCCGATCACCGCCACCGCGCGTCCACGAAAGCGGCCAAGCCCGGCAACGATGGCGTGATCCTCGCCAAACAGCCGGTCGCCGGCCAGCGGCGTGAACTCGTCGATCAGGTGATCGACATAATTGGAAAAGTGCGGACGCCCCGGATGCCGCGCCACCAGCGTCTTCTGCCACGGCGTCAGCTTGCCGTAGGTTTCCACGATCAGGCGCGAGGCCTTGTCCTGAAGCTGCGTGACCTCGTCCGAAATATCCATGTTCGGGTCCTGCGCCGACATCTGGCGCAGTTCCACGACCTTGCCCTCAAGGTCGGCGATAGGACGTTCAAATTCGAGATAGGTATGCATGGTTCCGGAGATAAGTTTCGAAGGGTGCGGGAAAGTGGCAATTGCCCCCCACTATGTCAATAAAATGGGGTCCGGCGTCACAAATCTTGGTTCCCATCCGTCTTTGAGGCGTCGGACCTGCGAAAGGTGATCCATGACGATCCGCGTGTTGCTGCTCTTGTTGGGACTGTTCCATATCGTAAACGGTGTCTGGATGCTGGCCGATCCCATGGGCTGGTATGCGGCAGTGCCGGGCGTCACCGCGAGCGGTGCCTTCAACCACCATTTCATTTGCGATATCGGCTTTGCCTTCATCGCCAGCGGCGCGGGCATGGCTGCCGGATTCCTTCCCGGTCTGCGCAACGCCGTGTTTGCGATTGCCGGCAGCATGTGGCCGGCGCTGCACGGCCTGTTTCATATCTATGGATGGATCGCGAACGGATTTCCGCAAGCGGCCGATGTGCGGATTTCCGATGTTGTCGCCGTGGTCGCCGTCTCAGCACTTGGGTTGGTTGCGGCCTTGATTAACGGCAAACGTGAAGGAGCTTTGTGAAGCCTGAATCGTTTCTGCATGAACTGTTCTCGTGAACAAAACGCTGAAAGCCGCATGACCGATACCGCTATCTTTGAAGACAATCGCACCCGGCTGCGCAACATTGCTTATCGCATGCTGGGCGAGATGGGGACGGCGGAAGACGTCGTGCAGGAAGCGTGGCTGCGCTGGCGCAAAGCGGAGAAAAGCGAAATTCGCAATCCCCGCGCGTGGCTCTCCACCGTCACCGTGCGCCTGTCGCTGGATGCCCTGCGTGCGCGCCGTGCGCGGCGCGAAACCTATGTCGGTCCGTGGTTGCCCGAACCGCTATCGCCGGACGATATGCGCGGCCTCGCAGCCGACACGCCGGCCGCGCATGCCGAACTGGCATCCGATCTTTCCATGGCGCTGCTGCATATGCTGGAACGCCTTTCGCCCGAAGAACGCGCCGCCTTCATCCTGCACGATGCTTTCGATTGCGATTATGCCGAAATCGCCCGCACGCTTGGCAAGGCGGAACCCGCCTGCCGCAAGCTGGTGTCGCGGGCGCGCGATCACGTCAGGACGGAACATCCGCGTTACAGCGTGAACCGCGAAAGCCATCAACAACTGGTCGCGCGCTTTGCCGAAGCTTCGGCGTCGCACGATCCATCGCGCGTGCTACCGCTGCTTGCTGACAATGTCGTGTTCTACTCCGATGGCGGCGGCAAGGTGCCGGCCGCTATCAATCCGGTTTACGGCGCCGATCATGTGTCGCGACTGGTGGCGGGGCTGTCGCGCAAGCTCAGCAAGCTTGGCGCCTGGTCGCTTTCGTTCGCGCAAATCAGCGGCCAGCCCGGCCTTGTGTTCACGGCCGGCGGCGAAATCATTTCCTGCATGACAGTGGAAGTGGAAGATCAGCGCATCACGGCCATCTATGCCATGCGCAATCCCGACAAGCTGGACCGGCTCTCAAAGGCGCTCAGCCATTCGTCCGCTCACGGATCATCTGCATCTGGCTGACGATCCCTTGCGCCTGCCGGATCGACGCCGCATCGATCAGCACGCCGTTCAGCGCCACAGCCCCCATGCCTTTCGCCTCCGCGTCCTTCATGGCGGCAAGGATCGCTTGCGCACGCTCAACTTCCTTGGCGGGCGGCGTGTAGATCTCGTTGGCAAGCGCGACCTGGCTGGGATGGATGGCCCATTTGCCTTCGCAGCCCAGCACCGCCGTGCGCGCGGCCTGAACGCGAAAACCCTCCGCGTCCGAGTAATCCCCGAACGGCCCATCAATCGGCACAAGCCCATGCGCCCGCGCCGCCTGCACGATGCGGAACATGGGATAGTGCCAAAGATCGTTCCAATGCGTTTCGCGCGCGCCGCCGGGATGTTTGTCGGTCAGCATTACATAATCCGCATTGCCGCCGCCGATATTGGTGGTGCGCATGCCCGATGACGCCGCATAATCCGCTGAGCCGAAATGCAGCGTCTCCATGCGTGGCGATGCGCTCGCAATCGCGTCAATGTCGGTCAGCCCCGCCACCGTTTCGATGATCACTTCCAGCCCGATGCGCTTCTTGCGCCCCACCGTCTGGCTCGCCTGCGTCATCAGCATGTCGATGGCGTAAACGTCGCTGCCGTTACCGGCCTTGGGGATCATGATGGAATCCAGCCGCTCGCCGCCCTTCTCCACCAGCGCGAGCACGTCGCGGTAACACCAGTGCGTGTCCAGCCCGTTGATCCGCACCGTGACGGTCTTGGCCTTCCAGTCGATATCGTTCAGCGCCTGAACGATGGCGTCGCGGGCCTTCTCCTTGTCGGGCGGCGCCACGGCGTCTTCCAGATCGAGGCACACGACATCGGCTTCGCTCGCTGCCGCCTTTTCGAACAACGCCGGCCGCGAACCGGGCACGAACAGCTTGGAACGGTAAAGCCGCAGCGGCGCTTTCCGCTCGATAGGTCTGAAGCTCACGTCTTTCCCCGAATATCTTTATGCAACCGTCGCGCGGGCCGCCTCGCCCGTCAACCGCGCTTGTTTCTGGTTTTGGACAACGGGTGCGCGCCGGCCACAACCGCCTTCAGTCTGTCACGCGCCACATGCGTATAAATCTGCGTGGTGGCGATATCGGCATGGCCCAGCAGCGTCTGCACGCTGCGCAAATCCGCCCCGCCTTCGATCAGATGGGTGGCGAAGGCATGGCGCAGAACGTGCGGTGATAACTTCGCCGGATCGATCCCGGCATCCAGCGCCAGCGCCTTCAGCATCTGATGGCAACGCCGCCGTGTCAGATGCGCCTGCGCCCCGCGCGAAGGAAACAGAAACCGTTCCGCCTTCGCCCGCGCGGCGCCTTTGGGCATGAAGCCTTCACGCACGTCGAGATAGTTTTTGATCGCCTCGCGCGCGGAATCGTTCAGCGGCGCCATGCGTTCCTTGCCGCCTTTGCCTTTCACCAGCAGAACGCCGCTGCGGCTTTTCGCGGCCGCGAGTGGCAAGGTCGCCAGTTCGGAAATGCGCAAGCCCGATGCGTAAAGGATTTCCACAATCGCCAGCAGCCGCTTGCCTTCGTCGGATTCCGCCGCCTTCACGCGGGCTGCCTCGATCAGCGCGCCGACATCATCTTGCGACAATATCTTCGGAAGCGCCTGTTCCTTCTTCGGCGCGTCGATGGCGTTGGTGGGGTCGTCCTTGCGCATCCCTTCCGAATACAGAAACCCGAAGAACTGCCGCAGCACCGAAAGCTTGCGCGCTTGCGACGATGCGGCGATGCCGCCCGCCGAAAGCCCTTGCAGGTATTTCCGCACATCGTCACGCGCGATGCTGCGCAGCGTTTTCTGCCGCCGTCCCGCGAAGGTATCGAAATCCAGAAGGTCGCGGCGATAGGCGGCCAGCGTGTTGGCGCTGGCGCCGCGCTCGGCGCTCATCATGTCGAGGAATGTCTCGATGGCGGATGCGTTCTGGACTTTGCGCGTCATTGCGCCTGCGTCAGCAGCGCTTCGATGCCGATGGTGCGCGCCGCATCGCTCAGGCCCAGCTTCACAAGCGCGCGCAACAACGCCGCCGTCACATCCGGCGCCAGATCGCCCGGTCCGCTCGGCCCGATAACATTCAGCACAATCAGCACCGCCTCGCCCCTGCGCTGCGGATCGCCAAGCGCCGCATTCAACCGCTGCATCTGCACCGGCGCGGGACGCCTCCCCGCCAAATTGCCAGCATTGGCCGCCGCATCGTGCGCTTCCGGCGGCATCGGCGCACCCAGCGCATCCGTCACGCCCAGCACAAGTGCCGCGCGGGGATCGCCGGTCTGCCGCGAAAGCCAGTGCAACGCCGCTTGCGCCTGTGCATCGCGCGCCGGATCGGTCGCGATCATATCCAGCGTTGCCGTCAGCACGCTTGCTGCCATGCGGTCCTTGCCGGGATCGAGCAATGCGATCCATGCCGCGGCGGCCTGCGGCTTGCCAGCCAGCATTAGCGCGCGCGCCATCAGCGGCGCGGCATCATGCATCGTGGCATCCGGTATCAGCGTGGCGGCGGCATCGCCCTGCATCTGCGCCGCCAGCGCCAGCACCTGTTTCTTCTCACCCAGCACGAACGCCGCCGCCACAAGCTGCGCCCGCTTGCCATTATCTTTCTCGTGCTTGATCGCCTGGGCCAGCAGCGCTTCACCCGCCACGAAATACATGCCTTGCGATTTCACCGCCGCGTTCGCCAGATCGTCGGTGGAAAACTTTTGCGCATCGGCCAGCAGCATCAAATCGGAACTGGAAACCGCGCCGGTGCGGACCAGCTTGCTCGCCGCCGCCACGCGATCTGCGATGGAGTTCTTGGCGTCATGCAGCTCTGCCAGCCGCGCCGCCACGCCAAGTTGGGAAGCAACCGCCTCATTCACCGGCACGCCCGCCTTCTGCATCAGGAACACATCCAAAGCGGTGGGATCCTTGATCTCGCCGGGATCGTTCGCCTTTTCCGCGATCACATCGCTCAGCAGCGTTTCGAACGCCTTGTCGTCCAGCCCTTGCGAATCCATCACGCTGCGCGTCAGGTCCAGCGCCGCGCCATCGCCGCTCTGCGCGTAGCAATAGGCACGCAACTCAATCCAGTAGGGCTCAGCACTCGTCAGCCGCGTTTGCGTCAGCGCGCCGCAAGCATCGTCCGCGCGGCCCGCATACAACAGCGCGTCGGCTTGCAGCCGCGCGAAATCGGGATCGTTCTTGATCTGCGCCTGCGCCGCCAGCGCACCGGCCTCCCCCACCATCCCGGCGTTGAGCAATGTCTCCAGCCGGATGGTCAGGATCGAACGGTGAATGTTGCCCGATGGTGCGTCCGCCGTGGTCAGCAGCAGCCGCCGCGCCAGCGCGCGCACGCCGCTGCTTGGCGTGGCGGCGGGAATACGCGCCAGCATGTCTTCAATCGCGCCGCGATCCGAACCGGTCCACATCTCGCGGCCCAGCCCGCCGTTGGTGTCGTCCAGCAAGCCAACCGCCGGGCCGTCCACCTCGCCCAGCGATGAAACCTGAACGCCCGCTTCCATCGGCCGCCCCATCACCACCGGCTGGGGCGCAATGTAATCGCCAGTGTTCTGCGGCAACTGGCGCGGCGGCGCGGATGCGGGCGCATCCGCCACCGGCGGCTCGTCATCGGTCTGCGCCATGGCCGGCGCGGCCCATGCGATCAACGCAAGAAGAGCAAGCCCCGCGCTAGCTCGGGAAACGATCATTGGAGAGGACCACCTGATAGGCCTGATGCGGCGGTTGCAGCATGCCGCCATAAACCGCCAGCCCGATTCCACCCAGAATCAGGAGCACAGCCACAGCGATTGCGATACGCGCCGTCCAACCCATTGCATCACCTTTATAAGCGATCCTTGTCCGGGCTTTGTGCGGAAAAGATGGCGGCGGCGCAAGCCGCTGCGTGAAATTCCTGTATAAGCCGGTTCCTTATGAGGCTGAACCGCACGGTGGCATTGGTGGGCATGATGGGCGCGGGCAAAAGCTCTGTGGGCCGCCGCCTCGCCGCGCGCCTTGATGTGCCCTTCTGCGATGCCGATACGGAAATCGAAACCGCCGCCGGTTGCAGCATCAACGAAATCTTCGAGCGTTTCGGCGAGGCCGCGTTCCGCGATGGCGAGCGCCGCGTCATCAATCGCCTGCTGGCCGATCCGCCGCATGTTCTGGCCACCGGCGGCGGCGCTTTCATCGAACCCGAAACCCACGCCGCGCTGAAGGCACACACCCTCACTGTCTGGATCAAGGCGCCGCTGGAACTGTTGCTGGATCGCGTCGCCCGCCGCGAAACCCGCCCGTTGCTGCGCAATGTCGATCAGCGCGCCACGCTGGAAAAGATGCTGGCCGACCGTACGCCGCTTTACGCACAAGCCGACATTGCGGTGGACAGCGCCGATGGCCCGCACACGCTGGCCGTGGATCAGATATTGGCTGAATTAAAATCGCGCGAAATGGTCAGCGCATGAGCGAACGCATAGCCGTAAGCCTAGGCGATCGCAGCTACGACATTCATATCGGCGCGAATCTGCTTGCTCGCGCGGGCGAGTTGCTGAAACCTTTCGCGCGCGGCCCCGTGCCGGTGGTCACGGACAGCACGGTTGCGGCGCTGCATCTTCAAACGCTCGTACAATCGCTGAAGAACGCAGGCATCGAAGCGCATCCCATCGTTATCGAGCCGGGCGAAAGCGAAAAGAGTTTCGCTGGGCTGGAGCGCCTATCCTCCGCACTGCTCGATAGCGGCGTCAGCCGTGACGGTTTGATCGTGGCGCTCGGCGGCGGCGTGATCGGCGATCTCACCGGCCTCGCGGCGGGGCTGCTCAAGCGCGGTGTCGCCTTCGCGCAGATTCCCACCACGCTTCTGGCGCAGGTGGATTCTTCCGTCGGCGGCAAGACCGCCATCGATACGCCGCAAGGCAAGAACCTGATCGGCATGTTCCACCAGCCGCGCATCGTCATCGCCGATACCGGTGTATTGTCCACGCTGCCCAAACGCGAGCGCCGCGCCGGTTACGCCGAAGTTGTGAAATACGGCGCGCTCGGCGATGCCGATTTCTTCGGCTGGCTGGAAACCAACGGCGCCAAGGCGCTTGGCGGCGACGAAGCCGCGCTCACCCATATCGTGGCGCACTCGTGCCGGATGAAATCCGCCATCGTGGCGCGTGACGAACGCGAGAGCGGCGAACGCGCCTTGCTCAATCTCGGTCACACCTTCGCGCACGCGCTGGAAACCGAACGCGGCTACACGTCCGATCTTCTTCACGGCGAAGCTGTTGCCGTCGGTATGACGCTGGCGTTCGATCTTTCTGTAGCGCTCGGCCTTTGCCCGCTTGCCGATGCCGCGCGCCTGAAAGCACATCTGAAAGCGGCCGGCCTTCCCGCTTCGATTGCCGATCTCAAAGGTCCGCGCCCAATGCCCGAATCACTTCTGGCGCACATGGCGCACGACAAGAAAGCTACCCAGGGAAAGCTTGCCTTTGTTCTGGCTCGCGGAATCGGGCGAGCATTCGTCTCAACCGAGGTTCAAGATAAAAAAGTTTTGGAAGTTCTTTCTTGATTCAAAGGCTTGCGCAAAAAAGTTCCAGCTTATTCAACTCCTTCGCAGCGGCCTTATAATGCTCTCCGACGAACACGTGAGGACCGCTTGAACAATCGACACCGTTGCCGCCTTCCTAATCTTTTTGACGAGAAGAAACGCTTAAGCCCCGGAAATTGTTTGTGCGGGCAATGCGCGCCATCGTTCGAATCTCTCAACCGCTCGGGATCACCGGAATGGAACTGACCCTTATCGTTGTCGGCATCATCGTCGTGCTGCTGGTGATCTCCGGCTTCTTTGCCGGCTCGGAGACAGCCCTCACCGCCGTATCGCGCGCGCGGATGTATCAGCTGGAACGGGAGGGCAATCGCCCCGCCGCTGCCGTCAACCGGCTGACGTCCGACCGCGAGCGGCTGATCGGCGCGCTGCTGCTGGGCAATACCTTCGTGAACATCCTGGCGTCGTCGTTGGCCACAGATTTCCTCGCCGCGAAATATGGCACCACCGCCGTTGCCATCACCACCTTCGCGATGACGGCCGTCGTTCTGATTTTCGCGGAGGTACTGCCCAAGACGCTGGCCATCGCCCGCACCGATCGCTTCGCTCTGACCGTGGCGCCGCTGGCCCGGATCGTGGTCGCGGTGCTCGCCCCGGTGGTGGGCGCGGTGCAGAGCCTTGTCTGGGGATTGCTCTCGCTCTTCGGCGTGCGCCAGCAGGAAACCGAACCGGTGGTGGAACCGCACGAAGAGATTCGCGGCACCGTCGATCTGCATCACAAGGAAGGCAGCGTCGAGCGCGAACATCGCGACATGCTGGGCGCAGTGCTCGACTTGCGCGAACTTACCGTCGCCGATGTCATGATCCACCGCAAGAACATGGTCGCGGTCGATGCCGGCTTGCCGTCAGCGGAAATTTTCGAAGCGGCCGTCGCTTCGCAGCACACCCGCGTTCCGCTCTATCGCGACACGCCGGAAAACATCATCGGCGTTCTCGCCGTGCGCGATCTGGTCGCGGAATATATCGGCAAGCGCGGCTCGCTCGAAGGCGTCGATATATTGTCGTTGGCCTCGGCGCCGTGGTTCGTTCCCGACACCACGACACTGGAAGAACAGATCGACTCTTTCCGCGAACGCCGCACGCGTTTTGCGCTCGTGGTGGATGAGTATGGCGCGCTGCAGGGGCTCATCACATTCGAGGACATCATCGGCGAGATCTTCGGCAACATTCCCGAAGGCCAGGACAGCCAGGTGCGCGGTGGCATCCGCCGCCAGCCCGATGGCTCCTTCATCGTCGAAGGCTCCATGCCGATCCGCGATCTCAATCGCGAACTGGAATGGAACCTGCCGGACGAGGAAGCGACCACGCTTGCCGGCCTCATCATTCACGAAGCGCGCACCATTCCCGAGCAGCGCCAGCGCTTTGCGTTCTACGGCTACAAATTCGAAGTGCTGCGCCGCCAGCGCAATCAGTTGAAAGCAATCCGCGTCATACCGCCGGCACAGACGAGCCAGACGGCGCCCTAATGAACCGGCTTGCCGTTGATGCGCACGCTACCGGCGAGAGACGGATCGAGCCGGACGGCGGACCGGATGTCCGCGATCGCGGCATCGCCGTGACCCAATTTCGCATTCGCCGCGCTACGGCCAAGAAATGCCTTCGCATCCGTCGGATCGTTCTTGATGGCTTGGCTGAATGCTTCCAGCGCGCCGGCGAAGTCGCCGGTTTGCTCGTCGATTGCACCAATTTTCAGATACGCGACGGTGAGCGTGCCATCGATTTGCGCAGCCTTTTTGAAATCCGCTTTTGCGGCCACCAGATTGCTGTGGTCCATCCAGTAGGCGCCGCGATTGTAATACGCGTGAGGTTCGCCGGGGTTCAACTGGATCGACTTGTTAAAATCCGCGACCGCCTTTTCACCTGCGCCAGTGCCCGCATAAGCGGCGGCGCGGGAGAGATAGATGCGGCTGCGATGCACGGCATCGAATTCGGGATGGGCGAGAAGTTTTGTGCAGGCATCAATCGCGGCCGGCAGCGCCGCCGCATCAGCCGGACTGAAGCATGACGTGATTTGCGCCGACACTTCGGGAGACAGATTGGCGGCAATTGCGTTGGGCGCAAACGCCACGCAAGCGATAGCCGCGAGAATACCAAAGCCAGCCTTCCGGTACGACATCATAACTCCCCCTCGTTCAAGCCGGTTAGGTTAGCTTCTCCCGGCGTTAATGTCGTCAGGCTCAACGCATGCACCTGACCCTCCATTTCGCGGCTAAGTGCCGCGTAAACCCGGCGCTGCCGTTCCACCCGCGACAGACCTTCAAACGCGGCCGCCACGATCTTGACGCGAAAGTGCGTTTCGCCACCCGGCCGAGCGCCCGCATGGCCCGCGTGCAGCGCGCTTTCGTCGTGAACCGCAAGTTCCACCGGCGCAAAAGCGCGCGCCAGCTTTTCGTGAATCGTCCCGGCCATCGTTGCGCCGCTCACGGCCATCCGCCTACCCAACGATTAATGTCAAGCAATACGTTTTCTTGTTTTTTCACCGTTGCACCCCATAATTCAGAAATGACGACGCAAGAGTATAAACCACGTTTCGGTCACGACATGCGCATCAAGAAACCGGGCGCGAAGGTCGTGCGCACGGCTGCACATGAATGCGCGCGCCCCGATTGTTCCAAGGAAGGCACCCATCAGGTTCCCAAGAGCCGGGAGAATACCAACGAACATTTCTGGTTCTGCCTGGAGCATGCGCGCGCCCATAACGAGTCCTGGGACTATTTCTCCGGCATGAGCGAAACGGAGATCGCGCAGTTTCGCGTGGATGCCCTCACCGGCCATCGCCCGACCTGGCCAATGGGCAAACGTGGCGCCCGCGCCCGTACGGGCCAGTACCAGATGCAGGACCGCTACAGGGTGGTGGACGACGAGGCTGAGAAGCCCGCGGTACGGCGGCCCGAGCGTACGCTGACACGCCCGCAATTGGTCGCGCTGGAGATGCTCAATCTTGACGCTAGCGCCACATTGGACCAGATAAAGGCGAGGTATAAGGAGCTTGTGAAGCGGTTCCATCCCGACGCCAATGGCGGCGACCGGGGCGCCGAGGAGCGACTGAAACGGGTAATTCAAGCCTATGGCGTCCTTCGGGCGTCCGGCGTCGCCCGCTAAAGTCGCCTAGCGCCCTTGGCGCTACGCGGCGGACTCCCGCCCAAGATTTTTCCGGATGAACAAAATGACGACGATTGAGCCCGAAGGCCTCGATGCCGCGGCCCGGCCAGACACCACTGTCGATGTGAAAAAGACCTTCGGCTTCGAGAGCAGCATGAAGGTGCAGGCCTTCTCGCAAAAAAACGAGTATGTGCCGGACTTCGACGATGCTTATCGCTTCGACCGCGAAACCACGCTGGCCATTCTGGCGGGCTTCGCCTTCAACCGCCGGGTGATGATCCAGGGCTATCACGGCACCGGTAAATCCACGCACATCGAACAGGTCGCCGCGCGCCTGAACTGGCCCTGCATCCGCATCAATCTCGATAGCCACATCAGCCGCATCGATTTGATTGGCAAGGACGCGATTGTCGTGCGCGAAGGAAAGCAGATCACGGAGTTTCGCGAAGGCCTGCTGCCGTGGGCATTGCAACGCCCTGTCGCGCTGGTGTTCGATGAATATGATGCCGGCCGCCCGGACGTGATGTTCGTCATCCAGCGCGTGCTGGAAGTTCAGGGCAAGCTCACATTGCTTGATCAGAACCGCGTCATTCGCCCGAACGCCGGCTTTCGTCTGTTCTCGACCACCAACACGATTGGGCTGGGCGACACCACCGGGCTTTATCACGGCACGCAGCAAATCAATCAGGGCCAGATGGACCGCTGGAACATCGTCACCACGCTGAACTACCTGCCGCACGATAACGAAGTGGATATCGTTCTGGCCAAGGTGCCATCTTACAAAACCGCCGAAGGCAAGAAGACGGTGTCCGCGATGGTGCGTGTCGCCGATATGACGCGCAACGCTTTCATCAATGGCGATCTTTCCACCGTGATGAGCCCGCGCACGGTGATGACCTGGGCCGAGAATGCCGAGATATTCGGTGGCGATATCGGCTTCGCATTCCGCCTCACCTTCCTGAACAAGTGCGATGAACTGGAACGCGCCAGCGTGGCCGAATTCTATCAGCGTGCCTTCGGCGCCGAATTGCCGGAAAGCTCGGCGAAAGTTCTTGTCGCATGAAGCCGGAAAATCCGGTTGAGCCTTTCAAGCGCGCTGTCGGAACCGCCGTAAGAGCACTGGCCGGCGAACCGGAACTGGAAGTCAATTTCAGCGCCGAAGCTCCTGTGTTGCGCGGCCTGAAATCGCGTCTTCCATTGCCCTCGCGCAATTTGCCGCCGGAAGAAATCGCTATTGTGCGCGGTGCCGGCGATGCGCAGGCGCTTCGCCTCGCCTATCACGAACCAACGGTGCATTCGCAATTTCGCCCGCAATCCGCCGACGCGGCGGCTTTGTTTGAAGCAGCAGAAGAAGCGCGCGTGGAAGCCATCGGCGCGCTGGCGATGAAAGGCGTTGCCGACAATCTGGCAGCGCAACTGAATGCGCGCTGCAATTCGCGCGGCTTGGCAAAGGTGCAAGATCGTTCCGATGCGCCACTTGCAGATGCGCTAGGCCTGATTGTTCGCGAGAAATTGACCGGCGCCGCGCCGCCGGAATGTGCGCGCAAGGCGGTCGATCTGTGGCGCCCCTGGATCGAAGAGAAGGCCGGGGCCGATCTCGAAAAGCTCGGAGATGCCCTGCGGGATCAAAAGGCTTTCGCCAGAGTCACGCGCACGATTTTGAAAGATCTGGACCTCGGCGAGGATCTTGCGGACGAGGCCGATGCAGAGGGTGACGATCAGACGGGCGAACCGGAGCCGCAGTCTGAAGAAGGCGGCGAATCCAGCGACACCCAGGAATCGGAAATGAGCGAAGGCGAAGCTTCGCAAGCAGAAGGCGAAGAAGGCGCCGAAGCCGATGCGGAAACCCGCATGGAACAATCCGATCAGCTTTCGGATGCGGAAAATCCCGATGACAGTTCCAAGCCGTGGCGGCCAGATCAGCCTTTTTCCGATCAGGATGCCTGGGGCTATCGCGTCTTTACCACGCAGTTTGATGAAATCGTGTCGGCAACCGATCTCTGCGATCCCGATGAACTGGGACGCTTGCGCAACTTCCTCGATCAGCAACTGATCGCCATGCAGGGCGTGGTGGCGCGCCTTGCCAACAAGCTTCAGCGCCTTCTCATGGCGCAACAGAACCGAAGCTGGGATTTCGATCTGGAAGAAGGCTTGCTCGACAGCGCCCGCCTGCCCCGCATCATCATCGACCCCATGCACCCCCTCTCGTTCAAGATGGAACGCGATACCGAATTCCGCGACACGATCGTGACGCTACTGCTGGACAATTCCGGCTCGATGCGCGGCCGCCCGATCATGGTGGCGGCGATGTGTGCCGACATCCTCGCGCGCACGCTGGAACGTTGCGGCGTGAAGACGGAAATTCTGGGCTTCACCACCCGCGCCTGGAAAGGCGGGCAATCGCGCGAGAAGTGGATCGCAGACGGCAAGCCCGCCCATCCCGGCCGCCTGAACGACCTGCGCCACATTGTTTACAAAGCAGCCGATGAGCCTTGGCGCCGCGCGCGGCGCAATCTCGGCCTGATGATGCGCGAGGGTTTGCTCAAAGAAAATATCGACGGCGAAGCCTTGATGTGGGCGCACAGCCGGCTCGCGGGCCGGCCGGAGCAACGCCGCATCCTGATGGTGATCTCCGACGGCGCGCCGGTCGACGATTCAACCCTTTCGGTGAACGCCGGAAACTATCTCGAACGCCATCTGCGCCATGTGATTGACGATATCGAGAACAAGTCGTCCGTCGAAATCGCGGCCATCGGCATCGGCCATGACGTCACGCGCTACTATCGCCGCGCCGTCACGATTGTGGATGCCGAACAGTTGGGCGGCGCGATGACGGACCAGCTCATCTCGCTGTTTGCTGAAGAGAAGGCGCAGCAGGCCCATCCGGGTCAGCATCGCATGGCGTCGCGCAGGCGAATCCGCCGCGCTGCCTAATAGCCGCCAAATCCCGGCAGCGGCCGCACCACCGACCGCAACAGCCAGTACGGGATCAGCAGAGTCACGGCCATCGCGGACATCAGCCCCAGATGGATGAGAAAGTCGCTTGTCCAGGGCGATCCGGTTCCGGCGAAAGCCGCCAGATAAAAGATCACGCAAAAGACGATGCCGGCCCAGAGCGAGCCGAAAAACGGGGCAGACCACCAGTGCCGGCCGCGCGTACCATCGAACGCAACGATGCCCACCACTTGGCCTACGAACAATGCCGCACCGAATGCTAGCAGGGTGCGCGTATCCGGGAAGGGATTCGCGACCGCGCGCGTACCGAAATAACCTTGCGCGACAGGCAGCAGAGCCAAACCTATCACCCAGCTCGCGACGATCTGCCAGAAAGCGTAACCCGGCCCGTAGCGGCGGTTCGTGATATGCGTGGCGAAGAAGGCGGTCGGCAACAGCAGTGCGCCGAGCGTCAAGCCGTCTATCGGGATACCGAAGCTCGCCAGCTTTGTGTCGTTGTAGAGATAGGCTGCGGTGTAGGTCGTCAGCAGAATGGCCACTGGCAGGATCAGCCGTGCAACCGCCCTGAACGCGCGTAAGCGGGCGCTCGGCTGCTGCACCGCATTGGTGCGGTTCCCGTCGCGCGAGCCGTAAAGGCCATCTTCGTCAAAATCTAGGTCGGAACCGATTGCGCCGATACGACGCCGGCCAGCGGGAAGCCCCGCTTCAAATACGCCACCAACCATAACGCCAGTCCCCACGCCCTTGGCGCATACTGGCACAACACAAAGTTACTTGTGCAGGGGGCGTAGCCGATAATTCGCGAACGAAAGTTAACCGGCGAGCTTCTTGGCGATCTGGCGCTTCAGGCGCAGGGCTTTCGTGGAAAGCACGCTGTCCTTGGCCTTCAGGATGAACGGGTCCAGCCCGCCATTGCGGTCGATCGAGCGCAGCGCGTTCATGCTGATCTTCAGGCGGACGCTCTGCTTGAGGGCATCGCTGGCCAGCGTGATGGTCTGCAGGTTCGGGCGGAACACGCGCTTGGTCTTGTTGTTGGCGTGGCTGACATTGTTGCCAACCAGAAGGCCTTTACCCGTGAGTTCGCAGCGGCGTGACATGATCGTGACTCTCAAAATCGGCGGAAAGAGCGGCGTTCATAAGGGGCGGGCCCGCGCCGGTCAAGCCATTCTCAGCCAAGGTTGGCGTTGGGCAGCCAGCAGGAATAGCGGAAAACATAGGTTCTGTCGGCAACGGCGCTTCCATCGGCGATTACGCAGTGGCGGCCGTGGGTCAGGAACCAGCCCTGAACCGCCGCGGCAAACACCGGCCGCGGCAGGGCTCCGGCATCGAATCGGTCCGCGCTTGTGCTGCCCAGGCCTCCGACGACGGTGGTGTCGGCAACAATCTGGAGCTGGTTCAGATCGGGCCTGTCGGACACCAGCCAACGGTTGGCGTTGTAGGTGAGCGGCACGCCGGGGCCGAAGACCGTGTCGTCCGCACAGGCGGCCAAACAGCCGGCAAGCGCCAAAGCCGTAATGATTGTTCTGACATTCATGACGATTCCCCTTGGCCGCAGATTGTCATGAGAGGCTCCGGAATGCACGGATCACGATGCAGCGGCGTCATCGGCGCCCCCACGCCATAATTGAACCATAGTGGCTGACGAGGTTGCCGCCGCGCGGGGTCACGACAGGTTCTGGAGTTCTGGAATGCGTTTTCGCCGCCTCGCGCCAGCCGCCTTTGCGCTTGCGCTCACCTTGCCCGCCTTCGCGGCCGAGCCCAGCACGCTGGACGCGAATTACACCATTGCGTTCTGGGCGGTTCCATTCGGCCATACCAGCTATCAGGGCAAGTTCGCGGGCGGCGGCTATTCCGCCGGTTCGCACTTCGAGACCAGCGGCGTTGTCAGCGTGTTCTGGAATTCGATCATCGACGCGACGGTCAGCGGGCACATTTCCGGGCGCGACGTTCACCCCGCGGTTTACGATTCCTACACGCGGCGCAGCAGCAAGAAAGTGCAGCAGGTGAAGGTCACGTTCGACGGCGCCATGCCATCGACCTACGCCAACCCGGCGTACAACACGACCAAGTATCCGGTGACCGATGAGCAGAAGAAAGGCTCCGTCGATCCCATGAGCGCGATCAGCACCATTCTGGCCGGCGTGACAGCGACGGATGCCAATCCCTGCGGCAGCGGCGTGCGCGTGTTCGATGGACGGCGGCGCTACGATGTTCTGTTCACCTACCTGAAGGATGTGCCCGCGAAGATGGACAACGGTTTGTTCAACGGCACGGCGCATCTTTGCCAGATCCATTACAACGAGATCGCGGGCTACAAGCAGAAGATTTTGAAGGAAGGCGAAGCCTTGCCGCAGATGTTCGCGTGGTTCGTGGACGTTCCGGCGAAAGGCGCGCCGAACGGGCGCTATGTCGTTGCGATCAAGCTGTGGTCCACGCTCAGCCTCGGAACGGTGACGGCGACGCTCGACAATCTGAAAGTCGATGGCGGCGCGGCGCAGTTCAAAAGCTGACGTCATTCCGCCGCGTGATTCAATTTTTTGCGCGCGCGGACAAGCGCAAGAACTTTGCGCGCCGCTTCGGGAATGTTGGTGCCGGGGCCGAAGATGGCGGCGACGCCCGCCTTCTGCAGGAAGGGATAATCCTGCACCGGGATCACGCCGCCCACCACGACCAGAATGTTTTGCGCTTTCTGTTTCTTCAGCGCGTCTATCAGTTGCGGGATCAGCGTCTTGTGGCCGGCCGCCTGGCTTGAAATGCCGATGATATGCACGCCGGACTCGATAGCCTCCTTCGCCACTTCTTCCGGCGATTGGAAAAGCGCGCCGATATCGACATCGAAACCGAGATCGCCAAAGGCGGTCGCGATGACCTTGGCGCCGCGATCGTGGCCGTCCTGCCCCATCTTGGCGACGAGAATACGCGGGCGGCTGCCCTCGTCCTTCGCGAAGGCTTCGACATCGTTGCGAAGTGCTGCGAAACGCTCGTCGCCTTCATATTCGCCGCCGTAGACGCCGGAGATGGAGCGGATTTCCGCGCGGTGGCGGCCGAAGACTTTTTCCATCGCATCAGAGATTTCGCCAACAGTAGCGCGGGCCCGCGCCGCCTCCACCGCGAGTTCGAGAAGATTGGCATCGCCGCGCGCACCTTCGGTGAGTGCGTCCAGCGCCGCCGCCAGCTTCTTGGGATCGCGTTTGGCTTTGATCGATTTCAGGCGCGCGATCTGGGAGTCGCGCACCGCCGCATTGTCGATATCGCGCACATCCAGCGGCGCATCCTGCGTGGGAACGAATTTGTTGACGCCCACGATAACGTCTTCACCTTTGTCCACGCGCGCCTGACGCCGCGCGGCGGCTTCTTCGATACGCAGTTTTGGGATTCCGGCTTCGACCGCCTTGGTCATGCCGCCCATGGCTTCTACTTCATCAATGATCGCCTGCGCGTGGCTGGCGAGCGAATGGGTGAGCGCCTCGACGTAGTAGGAACCGCCTAGCGGATCGACCACATGGGTGACTTGCGTTTCGTGTTGCAGGATCAGTTGGGTATTGCGCGCGATGCGGGCGGAGAATTCTGTGGGCAGCGCAATGGCTTCATCGAACGAATTGGTGTGCAGCGATTGCGTGCCGCCCAGCACCGCCGCCAACGCTTCGTAAGCCGTGCGCACGATGTTGTTATAGGGATCCTGTTCGGTGAGCGAGACACCGGATGTCTGGCAATGGGTGCGCAGCATCTGGCTTTCGGCTTTTGTGGCGCCAAGCCCCTGCATGATCTTCGCCCATAACAGCCGCGCGGCGCGCAGCTTGGCGACTTCCATGAAGAAGTTCATGCCAATGCCGAAGAAGAATGACAGACGCGGCGCAAACCCATCCACATCCAGCCCCTTGGCTTTGGCGGCGCGCACATAATCGATGCCGTCGGCCAATGTGTATGCAAGCTCCTGCACCGCCGTCGCGCCGGCTTCGTGCATGTGATAGCCGCTGATGGAAATGGAATTGAACTTCGGCATCTTCTTCGCGGTGTATTCGATAATGTCGGCGACGATGCGCATGGAAGGTTCGGGCGGATAGATGTAGGTGTTGCGCACCATGAATTCTTTGAGGATGTCGTTCTGGATGGTGCCGGAAAGTTTTTCCGGGCCAACACCCCGCTCTTCCCCGGCCACGATGTAATTGGCCATGATCGGGATGACGGCGCCGTTCATCGTCATCGACACGCTCATCTTGTCGAGCGGGATTTCGTCGAACAGGATTTTCATGTCCTCGACGGAGTCGATCGCCACGCCCGCCTTGCCGACATCGCCGGTAACGCGCGGATGGTCGCTGTCGTAGCCGCGATGGGTGGCCAGATCGAACGCGACAGACAGGCCCATCTGCCCGCCCGCGAGATTCTTGCGGTAGAAGGCGTTGGATTCTTCCGCCGTGGAGAAGCCGGCATATTGGCGGATGGTCCAGGGGCGGCCCGCATACATGGTGGCGCGCACGCCGCGCAGGAACGGTGCTGCGCCGGGCAGCGAGTTGGCTTCCTCAAAACCTTCCAGATCGGCCGCGGTATAGAGCGGCTTCACATCGAAGCCTTCGAGTGCCGCCCAGGTGAGATCGCCCAGCGCGCGGCCTTTCAGCTCCTGCGCCGCCAGCGTGGACCATTCCTTCGGGTCTTTGGTCTTGTCCGTCATGGGCCCTCGCCAATCGCACCGATTATCGCAACCGCGAAAGCAGCCGGAAAGCCCACCGCGACACCCGATCCGTTCGCCCGTTCTTCGAGGGCGCGACAGGCCCCGCGCCAGCTTTTATTCATATACCCCTGTCTTAATTCCCCAAACAAATCACGATAGATTCCAGTCATCCCCAGATATTGTGCCATCACACAATTGACTTACGTTCTATAGTGTGAGAACAAAGGCAGATACTGAGTCGGTTAGTGATTCGGACGTGATTCGTTCATCGCCCGTTCGTATCGTTTTGCCGCTTATACACAGGCCACTGCGCCGCGCTTTCAACGGCTTGCAGGTCTGATCCGGAAACCCGATGTTCGTGGTGCAATGAACGCCAAGCGCGCAATGGCCTTCGTGCGCGAACCCGCCTCCGTTGGCCGGGTCAGCGCGATCCTCGGCCCCACCAATACCGGCAAGACGCATTTCGCCATTGAGCGGATGCTGGCGCACAAGTCCGGCATGATCGGGCTGCCGCTGCGCCTTTTGGCGCGCGAGGTTTACGACAAGGTCGTGCGCATCAAGGGCGCGAAATACGCGGCGCTGATTACCGGCGAAGAAAAGATTGTGCCGCCGGAGGCGCGCTATTTCGTCTGCACGGTGGAATCCATGCCGCTGGATCTGGGTGTGTCGTTCATGGCGGTGGACGAGATTCAGCTTTGCGCCGATCCCGAGCGCGGGCATGTCTTCACCGACCGGCTGCTGAATGCGCGCGGTGACGACGAAACATTGTTCATGGGTGCGGAAACGATGCGCGGCGCCATCCAGCGCTTTGTTCCGCGCGCCTGGTTCATCACCCGGCCGCGCTTTTCCGATCTGGCTTACACCGGCCACAAGAAACTGACGCGACTGCCCCGGCGTTCGGCGGTGGTCGCGTTCTCGGCCGAGGATGTTTACGGCATCGCCGATCTCATCCGCCGCCAGCGCGGCGGTGCGGCGGTGGTGCTGGGTGCGCTGTCTCCGCGCACACGCAACGCGCAGGTGGAACTTTATCAATCCGGCGACGTGGATTTTCTGGTGGCGACGGATGCCATCGGCATGGGCCTCAACATGGACGTGGATCACGTCGCGTTTGCCAGCCTCGACAAGTTCGATGGCGTGGGCATGCGGCCTTTGCGGCCCGAAGAATTGGGCCAGATCGCAGGCCGCGCCGGGCGCCACATGAATGACGGCACCTTCGGTGTGACGGGTGAAGCCGAACCGCTGGACGAAGAGATCGTGGCCCGCGTGGAAGCACACCGCTACGATCCGGTGCGGGTGCTGCAATATCGCAATTCGGCGCTGGATTTTCATTCGCTGGACGGATTGCTGGCCAGCCTTGATGAACCGGCGCCGATGCGCGGGCTGATGAAGGCGCGCCCCGCGATGGATTTCATTTCGCTGCGCGTGCTTTCGGGCGACGATGAGATTCGCGCACTGGCGCGTTCAACGCCGGACGTGAAGCGGCTGTGGGAGGCGTGTCAGCTTCCTGATTTCCGCAAGCTGACGCCGGACGAGCATGTGAAGCTGTTGCGCGCGATCTATCTGCACCTGATGAGCGATGCCGGCACCCTGCCCGGCGACTGGCTGCAAGCGCAGATCGCGCGGCTGGATATTGTGGAAGGCGATGTGGCGACGCTTTCAGGGCGGCTGGCGCAGATCCGCACCTGGGCTTACGCCACGCACCGGCCCGGTTGGGTGGAGGACGCGCCGCGTTGGCAGGAATTCACGCGCGCCGTGGAAGACCGTTTGTCCGATGCGCTGCATGAGCGGCTGACGCAGCGCTTCATCGACCGGCGCACAAGCGTGCTGATGCAGAAGCTGCGCGACGACGATTTTCTGGATTTGCAGATCGATGAAGCGGGAAGTGTCGGCATCGGCGGCGAAGCCATCGGCAAGCTGGAAGGCTTCCGCTTCACGCCGGATGCGCGCGCCGAAGGCATTCATGGCAAGACGCTGCGGGCGGCAGCGCTGAAAGGGCTGGAGCGCGAGTTCGCCACCCGCGCGCAACGGCTGATCGACGCGGCGGACAAGGACATCACGCTCAGCGAACACGGCAATCTGTGGTGGGATGGCGCGATTGCGGCGAAGCTGGCGGCTGGCGCCACACCGCTGCAACCTGCCGTGCAGCTATTGGCCGACGATCAGTTACGCGGCGACACGCGCGAACGCGTACAGAAGCGGCTGGACGACTGGTTCGCGCAGCGCATCACCGCGCGGCTGGCGCCTTTGTTCGCCTTGCAAACTGCGGCGGATGCGAAAGCCGGAACGCCGAATGCCTTGCCCGCCGAAGCGCGTGGGCTGGCCTATCAGCTTTGCGAACATTTTGGATCGCTGGATCGCCACCACGCTACGCTGCCGCCGGATGAACGCGCTGCAATTCGCGCGCTTCGCCCGCTGGGCGTGAAGTTCGCGCGGCGTTCGATCTATCTGCCGCAACTGCTGCGGCCCGATGCGGCGGCGCTGCTGGCGCTGCTATGGGGTGTGCAGAACAGGCTGGAGAAGATTCCGCCACCACCACAACCCGGCATCACCTCGTTCGAAGCCGACCGTGAAATGCCGCAAGGTTTTCTGGAAGCCGCAGGCTTTCGCGTGATCGCGCGCCGCGCGGTGCGGCTCGACATGCTGGAGAGGCTGGAAGACGAACTGGGTGCGGCGGCGACCAAAGGCGAGACAGCGGATGCGGCGCTGACGAAACTGGTTTCGCTTCTGGGCAGCGACAGGCCCGCCACCGAAGCGGTGATCGCCAAACTGGGCTGGCGGCGGGTTGAGGTTGCGGGCGATGTGCCCGTCACCGTCTGGCGCAAAGGCGGCGCGCCGAAGAAGCCGCCGCGTGGCCGCCACAAACCGAAGCCGAAGCCGCGCGAGGAACCGGCCAACCCGAATTCACCCTTCGCCAACCTGCGCGCGATGATGGCGGCCAAATGAGCGAAGACCGCGTGCGCATCGACAAATGGCTGTGGCACGCCCGCTTCTACAAAACGCGCACGCTGGCCAGCGAAGCGGTGGCCAAGGGCCGTGTGTGGGTGAACGGACGGCGGATCGACAAGGCGAGTGCCGCCATCCGCACCGGCGACGTGCTGACGCTGCCGCGCGGCCACGACGTGACGGCGGTACGGGTTTGCGCCTTTGCCGAGCGGCGTGGACAGGCCAGCCAGGCCCAGGCGCTGTATGAAATCCTCAAAGACAGTGTGCTTGAAAGCGCCGCGCCGCCGCCGTAAGGGACGAGCGCCGCAATGGGATCGCCATGACCTACGTCGTCACCGAAGCCTGCATCAAATGCAAATACATGGACTGCGTGGAAGTCTGCCCCGTGAACTGCTTCTACGAGGGCGAGAATATGCTCGTCATCCATCCCGATGAGTGCATCGATTGCGGGGTGTGCGAGCCGGAATGCCCGATTGACGCCATCAAGGCCGATACCCTGCCGGGCATGGAGAAGTGGGTCTTGCTGAACGGGGATTACGCCCGCCAGTGGCCCAACATCAGCCAGAAGGGCATTCCTCCCGCCGATGCCAAGGAATGGGACACGGTGCCGGACAAGCTGGAGAAGTTCTTCAGCCCCAAACCGGGCGAAGGGTCGTAAGTTCCCCGCGTAGGGTTTTAGGCGCATGAATGTTGCGCACGGAACCCGAGGATCGCTGGGCTTGCATCAAAGTAAACGTCTGCATCGGGAATCCAATAAATTCCGCTACATCAAATGGTTGGGCAACATTGCTCTTCCATTTTGGCAAAACCTGTGCTATATTTGCGACGTTCTGGAATTGGTGAAAGGACTGCCGCGACGCTTACCATTTAACCGAACGAAGCGCCAAGTGCCGCTTTGGCGTGCCCCCGCGCGTATTCCGGTGAACTTTGTAATGCAGCGTACCGTGCCGCGATTGCCGCGGCGCAACAGGCAGTTCTGAACCCTGATTTAGGTGAGGTGGATTGAGATGACGACGCCCGTGAAGAAGAAGACTCCCGAGAAGGCGCCTGAGAAGGTTCCCGCGAATTCGAACAGCAAGAAGCACGACTTCCGGATGAACGACCATGTCGTCTATCCCACGCATGGCGTGGGCCGGATCATGAAGGTCGAAGAGCAGGAAGTGGCCGGCACCAAGCTGGAACTGTTCGTCATCACCTTCGAGAAGGACAAGATGACCCTGCGCGTTCCGACGCTTAAGGCCAAGGCCGTGGGCATGCGCAAGCTGTCGTCGCCCGACATCGTGGCCAGCGCCATGAACACGCTGAAGGGCCGCGCGCGGGTGAAGCGCACCATGTGGTCGCGCCGCGCACAGGAATACGAAGCGAAGATCAACTCGGGCGACCTGGTGTCAATCGCGGAAGTCGTGCGCGACCTGCATCGCGCCTCGGGCCAGCCGGAACAGTCTTATTCCGAGCGCCAGCTTTATGAAGCCGCTCTCGCCCGCATGGCGCGCGAAGTGGCCGCCGTGGAACGCACAGACGAACCCACCGCTGTGAAGCGCGTGGAAGGTATGCTGCTGAAGAAAGCGGCCTGATACCGGCTTTATCGAATTGGGAAGGCCCGGAGGAACCTCCGGGCCTTTTCATCTTTGCGGCAGCGTCTCGATCTGCGCTGGGCTGGCGATTTCAATTTCGGGGCCATTCAGGCGTTGCACGAAGCCGCGCACACGAACGCGACGGCCCGCGTAATCGGTTGGATCGACGCCTGCGTCCCTGAAAGCCTTTTTGTCTTCTGGATCGATGGTGACGGTGAAATCCGTTTTCCAGTCGGTGCCGAAGTTCAGATAGGTGCGCCCACCCTTCACATTGGCGTTCAACACTTTGCCTTCAACGATCTGGAAGGTGCCGATGACGGCTTCCACATCGTCCGGCATGCGAACGGCATAAGCGGCGTCGGACCAGATGCCACGATGCGCATCGCGCGCCTGATTTTCGGCGGCATAAAGTTCGCGCATGCATTCCGTGCGCGCCGGCATCGGGCTTACGCGCGCCAGACCCTGTTTCAGCAACGCGGTTTGCAGCCAGAGATCGCCACGGCCCGGCACAAAGCCTTGCGCGCGCAAGCGGCCGTAGCGGTCGTCCTCCGGCCAGCGGATCGCGAGCGTTACTTCCTGTCCGCGCGTCATGGCGCGAAGCGAATCAAGCGCCTTTGCGGCGTAGTTTGGAGGCGCGAGATCCACGGCACCTTGCGGAAAGCGGATGCCTTCCAGCCGCGCGATGCGCCCGCCAGCCAATACCAGCATGCCGCTGTCTTCGACTCGCACAACGGTCGCACGGACGGTTTTTGTGGGGACGATACAGGGCACACCGGCCTGCGCGCCTTGCAGGCCGGCCATGAGAAATAAACAGAATTTCCAGCCAACGCGCTGCATCTGTCTCCGGCCCGGGCTGCATCTCGCTATTGTCACGGTTCGGTGATGGAACCGCCGTTCCGGGGCATGCTATATCCGGTCACCGATGGAGGCGAACATGGACCGCCGTTATTACCTGCTCAAGGCCGGCCTGCTCGTTCTTGCGCTGATGACCGTCGGCTTCAACAGCGGCCGTTATACGCGCGAGATGGCGGGTGAGATTAGCCAGGCCCATGCCAGCACATTGACCTTCATGCAGGTGGCGATGGCGGACGTGCGCTGCACTGCTCTGACTGCGCTGGACCGCGCCGCACATATCTTCGGCTGAAGGCAAGCCTCCCTACGGTATAACGCAACCCGCGAGCCTGCAGGCGCGTTTAATTGTGCTGCACCCGCGCAGGGCCGCAGAGACGCGCCATTCGCAGGGAGCCGTATGCCCACCAAAACCGTCCTGACGCCGGTCCAACTTCTGCTCGTCAACAATGGGCTGAATTTTATTGAAGCCGTTCTTATCCTCATCGCCGGGTGGATTATTGCGACCTGGGCCTCACGATTCGTTCGCTACACGCTGCGGCATATCCCACACTTCGATTATACGCTGCGCCCGCTGCTGGCCTCCGTGGTGCGCTATGCCATCCTGGGATTCACCATCATCGCGGTTCTGCAACGCTTCGGCGTGGAGACGACGAGTCTGATCGCGGTTGTGGGCGCGGCGGGATTGGCTGTGGGCCTTGCTTTGCAAGGCACGCTCTCCAATGTCGCGTCCGGCGTGATGCTGCTGGTGCTGCGGCCGTTTGAGCGCGGCGAAGTGATCGAAGTCGCGGGTGCCGCGACCGGCAAGGTGAACGTGCGCGAGATCGGGTTGTTTCGCACGCTGGTGGCGACGCGCGACAACATTCAGCTTTCGATTCCCAACTCCAGCATTTTCAGCGGCACGATCACAAATTATTCGCGCGAGCAGACTGTGCGCATCAATTTTGAAGTGCCGGTTGACCGGATAAACGATATCGCGAAAGCGCAGGCGGTTGTGGTGGAGGCGCTGAAATCGGATCCCCGCGTGCTGAAAACACCGGAGCCGGTTTCCGGCGTGAAATCGCTGGAGGAATATACCGCGGTATTGCTTGCACGCTTCTGGGTAAACAATGCGGATCAATATCGCGCGCCTTACGATCTGAAAGGCGTGGTGAACGACGCGCTGCATGCGGCGGGGATTCTGCTGCCGGTGACGCGGCAGGCCGTGGCCGAACGCGCCGAAGGTGCAGCAGGCGCGGAAAAATTGCCGCCGTCGGTGGTGGCTTCTAGCGCAGCGCCTTCAGACTGACGCCTGCGGGCGGCGGGATGGAATCCGGCACGAAGAAATCGGGCATCAGGTCTTTGGTGGGATCGACGCGGTATTTGTCAAAGTCGGTGATGCCGTTGGCGGCGAGGAACGTATCGTCAATCAGGAAATTGCCGGTGAACTCCTTGGCCTTCTTATTGAAGATGAGCCACGCCGCATCCGAAAGAATGTCCACCGTGCGGCAGTGCTTCATGCCTTCGTCGCCCGCCAGCGCGTTGCGGATGGCGGCGGTGGCGATACCGGTGCGCGGCCATAGCGCGTTGAAGGCGATGCCTTCGTCCGCAAACTCCACCGCCATGCCCAGCACGCACATGCTCATGCCGTATTTCGCCATGCTGTAGGCGGTATGGCCGGCAAACCATTTGGGGTTCATGTCCAGCGGCGGCGACAGCATCAGCACATGCGGGTTCGCCGCGCGGCGCAAATGCGCGATGCAGTATTTCGACGTGAGATAAGTGCCGCGCGCGTTGACCTGGTTCATCAGGTCGTAGCGCTTCATGTCGGTCTGTTCGGTGCCGGTAAGCTGGATAGCGCTGGCGTTGTTGATGCAAATGTCGATGCCGCCGAACTTTGTAGCGGTCGCTTCCACCGCCTTGGCGACTTCTTCTTCGAAGCGGATATCGCAAACGATGGGCAGCGCCTTGCCGCCGGCTTTTTCGATTTCTTCCGCCGCTGTGTAAATCGTGCCCGGCAGCTTGGGATTGGGCTCGGCCGTCTTTGCGGCGATGGCGATATTAGCGCCGTCTTTCGCTGCCCGCAGCGCGATGGCAAGGCCGATACCGCGCGATGCACCGGTGATGAAGAGGGTTTTGTTTTGAAGGGACACGATCACACCCAATAATTGTCATGGCCCGCCTAGTGCGGGCCACCCAGTTGAAACCTGATCGACCGTTGAAAGCAAAGAACCCGAACTATTCTTTTGAAATCTTATCCGCGTCACCTGGGTGGCCCGCACTAGGCGGGCCATGACAATTGGTGGGGGAATCAAACCGTCTCATACCAATCCACGCCGTGCGCATCCGTACCTTTCGCCAAGCGTCCTCGCGCTATCAGGCAGCTTAGGTGCGCGAGGCTTTCGCCCGTCGCCATGCCATAGACGCCGCTGGTGATGCGGCTGCGGAACAGCGCGGGAAAACAATCGGTGGCGCGTTTGGGCTCGCGGCAAAGTTCACCTAGCTTGTCCATGTTCTGCTCGTGATCGTCGATCAGCTCCTGCAACCGCGTTGGCGCGCCGCGAAACGGTTCGTTGTGCGAGGGCAGAACCAGAATGTCTTTCGGCAAAAGCCTTTTCAGCTTGGCGCAGGAATCCAACCAGTCCTGCAACGGGTTCGCGTCCGGCTCGGTGGGAAACAGGCTGATGTTGGAAGAGATGCGCGGCAATATCTGATCGCCGGAGATGAAGATGTTTTCCGCCTCGCACAACAGGCAGGCATGTTCCGGCGCATGGCCGCGGCCGACCACCACTTTCCAGATGCGGTTGCCGATGACGATTTCCTCGCCATCCTGAATGCGGCGATAAGATTGCGGCAGGCGCGACACGCCTTTGCCGAAACCGCCGAAGCGGGTTTTGTAACTCTCCAGCGCTTCATCGTTGAAGCCGGCGGCGCGATAGAAGCGCACGCCTTCTTCCGGCGCTTCCTGCCCGGTGTCCGCCACAAGATTGCGGCACATCAGATAATCGGTGCGCGACATCCATAGCGGCACTTCAAACTTGCGCGTGAGCCAGCCGGCCATGCCGACATGATCGGGATGCAGATGGGTGACGATGACGCGCTTGACGGCGCGGCCTTTCATCGGCCCCGCGAGCAACTGCTCCCACGCGTCTCTCGTCACCTCGTCGCGGATGCCGGTATCGACAATCGTCCAGCCACCATCGTCTTCCAGCAGCCACAGATTGATGTGGTTGAGCTGCATCGGCAGCCGCATGCGGATCCAGTGGATGCCGGGGCGGATTTCGATCAGCCCGCCAAGCTCGGGCCGCGCTTCGAAGGGATAATCGAGCGTGCTGCCGGGTTTGCGCGCCGTTTTGGTGTCACTCAAACGGGAACGCCTTTCAATATCGGTCGTCCCGACTATGGGTAGCGATGCTGCACTGCGTCAAGCTTGGCTGAAAGAGGCCGGGAAACGATCAAGGATTTCCTCACCGCCCTGCATAACAGCGGCCTTCAGGCCATCCGCGGCGGGAAGAATGTTGGCCGCAAAGAACCGCGCGACCGCGATGCGTTCGGCATGGAAGGAATCGTTTTCGCGCGACGCCGCCAGCGCGCCCTTTGCCAGAAAGTGTGCGCCCGCCACGCGGCCGAACAGATCGAGATACGGCGTGGCGCCGGCCAGCGCGCGCGAGGCGCGATTACTTTTCAGTGCGTCCTGCAACCAGCGCGTGGCTTCATCCAATGTCGCGGCGGCTTGTTTCAGCGCGCCGCCCATGTCCGCGAGATCGCCTTGCAAGGCATCGGCGTTGGCTACGATTTCGGCGATGAAGCGGCGCACAGTTTCGCCGCCTTCCAGTGTCAGCTTGCGGGTGACGAGATCGATCGCCTGTATGCCGTTGGTGCCTTCGTAGATCGGCAGGATGCGCGCATCGCGATAGAATTGCGCCGCACCGGTTTCCTCGATGAAGCCCATACCGCCATGCACTTGCACGCCAAGCGAAGCGACGGTGACGCCGTTGTCGGTGGACCAGCCTTTGGAGATCGGCGTCAGCAATTCCTCGCGCGTTTTGGCTTTGGCGCGCGCATCGGCATCGGGATGATGGCGGGCGAGATCGACGGCAACGGCGTTGGCATAGCAGATGGCGCGGCTGGCTTCGGTGAGCGCCTTCATGGTGAGCAACATGCGGCGCACATCGGGATGCTGCAGGATGGGCACCATGTCCACCGCTTCGTGTTGCAGGCCAAGCGGCTTGCCCTGTTTGCGTTCGCGCGCGTATTCCAGCGCTTTCTGAAACGCGGCTTCCGCCACGCCCACGCCCTGAATGCCCACGTTCAGGCGCGCGGCGTTCATCATGGTGAACATCGCCGCCATACCTTTGTTTTCCGCGCCGACGAGAAAACCGGTTGCGCCGCCGTTCTCGCCATAGGTCATCACGCAAGTGGGGCTGCCGTGTATGCCGAGCTTGTGCTCCAGCCCCGTGCAAGCCAGATCGTTGCGCGCGCCGGGCGAACCATCGGCGTTGGGCAGAAACTTCGGAACGAGGAACAGCGAAATGCCGCGCGTGCCGGGCGGTGCATCGGGCAAGCGCGCAAGTATCAGGTGTATGATGTTGGCCGCGCAATCGTGCTCGCCCCAGGTGATGAAGATTTTCGTGCCGGTGATGCGATAGCTGCCGTCATCGGCTTTCACGGCGCGGCTTTTCAAAGCGCCGACATCGGAACCGGCTTGCGGCTCCGTGAGGTTCATCGTGCCGGTCCATTCGCCGCTGATGAGTTTCGGCAGGTAGGTTTTCTTCTGTTCATCGGTGCCGTGCAGCGTCAGCGCGTCGATCACGCCTTGCGTCAGGATCGGGCATAGGCCGAAGGAAAGATTCGCCCCCTGCCACATTTCCTGCACCGCCACGCCCAGCGCGTGCGGCAAGCCCTGCCCTTCATAATCCGGCGATCCGGCAATGCCGTTCCAGCCCGCATCGCGGAACTGTGCATAGGCTTCGCGGAAACCCGGCGACGTTTTGACGTCATGGCCTTTCAGTTCCGCAGGATGCTCATCGCCCGCGCGATTGACCGGCGCCAGAACATCGCGCGCGAACCGTGCCGCTTCGTCCAGTACCGAATCCACAATTTCATTGTTGGCATCGGCAAATGCGGCGAGCTGTTGCAACGCATCGAAATCCGCGATGGCGCGTAGTGCAAAACGCATCTCGTCAACGGGCGGGCGGTAGGTCATGAAGGACTCGTTCCGGGGTCGGATTTGGTTATAGTCGGCGCCGGAGCATAGGAGAAACCTTATGGCGACTATTGGATTTGTGAAACGCCGGTACGATGCGGTGGCGGCGGGCCTGCACTGGGTTATCGCAGCGGCGCTGATCTTCCAGCTTTGGCTGGGCCTTTACATGGGCACCATTCCGCGCAGCGATCCCAGCGGTTTTGCGTGGGTGCAGTTTCACAAATCTCTGGGGCTCACCATCCTGGTGCTCAGCCTTGCGCGGCTGGGCTGGCGGCTGGCCAATCCGGCACCGCCGCTGCCCGCCAGCATGAACGTGGTGCTGAAGGGGCTGGCGCACATTTCGCACTTCCTTCTCTATTTCCTCATCATCGCGCTGCCACTGAGCGGATGGGCGATGACGTCGGCCTCCGCGCTGGGCCTTCCGATCCGCTATTTCGGGCTGTTCGATTGGCCGAAGATCTGGATTTTCGCCGATATGGCGCGGGCGGACAAGAAACCGTGGAGTCATTTCTTCGGGTCTACGCATGAGATTCTCGCTTACACGACTATCGCGTTGATCGTGATTCACGTCTGCGCCGCAATCGCGCATCAGATTTTCTGGCGGGACGAAGTGCTCAAGCGGATGATTCCCGGCACCAGGCTGAAAGGCGAAGCATGAAGGCGGTTCTATTCGCGTTGGCGGCGGCATGCTGTTTGAGCACCGCACCGGCAAGCGCCGCACAATGGACAGTGGACAGCGCGAAAAGCCATCTCGGCTTCACCGTAAACTGGAGCAACGAGCCGTTCAGCGGCACATTCACAGCCTGGAAGGCCGATATCGCGTTCGATCCGGCGGACCTCGCCCATTCCAAGGCCAGCGTTTCCATCAACCTCGGCAGCGAGAAATCGCAGGAAGCGGAGTTCGACGATGGGTTGAAAGGCGCGCTGGGATTTCAGGTATCGAAATTCCCGACGGCGGTGTTCGAAACGCAAACAATCACCCATAAGGATGGCGATAATTACGTGGCGGCAGGCACACTGTCGCTGCATGGCGTGACCAAACCCATCATGCTGCCTTTCACGCTGACCATCGAAGGCGGCCGCGCGCATATGGTGGGTACAGCTACCGTGGTCCGCACCGATTTCGGCATCGGCACCGGCATGTGGGCGCCGCCAACACCCGTGGCGCATGAGGTTAAAGTGAACATCGACCTTGTGGCGGTGCGGTCGCCCTAGTGGTTCGCGCGGCGGGCAACGGCACGCTATAGATCGCCGCATGACGACCGCCCAAACCAGCCGCGTCCGGCCCGTGGACGATGCCGCGATTGCGCAAGCCGCACGCGTGTTGCGCGATGGCGGGCTTGTCGCCTTTCCAACCGAGACGGTTTACGGGCTGGGCGCGGATGCGCGCAGCGATCGCGCGGTGGCGGCGATATTCGCGGCGAAGGGGCGGCCATCTTTCAATCCGTTGATCGTGCACGTCAGTGATTTGCGCGCGGCACAGGAGCTTGCCGTTTTCGGCGACGGCGCGCGGAAATTGGCGGAGGCTTTCTGGCCGGGGCCGCTGACGCTGGTTCTGCCGCGAAAGGCCGGCGCGAAAGCATCCGCGCTGGTTAGCGCCGGGCTGGACACGATTGCGATCCGCTCGCCGTCGCATCCGGCGGCGCGCGCGTTGCTGGCAGCGGCGGGCATGCCGGTTGCGGCACCCAGCGCCAATCCCTCCGGCCGGTTGAGCGCCACGACCGCGCGCGATGTGGCGGATGAACTGGGCGATAGCGTCGATCTGGTTCTGGATGGCGGCGCGACACCGCTGGGGCTGGAATCCACCATCGTGGGATTTGAAGGCGCGCATGCCACCTTGCTGCGACCGGGTGCGATTGCGCGCGATGCGATTGAAGCGATTGTGGGTCCGCTCGCGCAAGCACCGGCGCGCGTGCAGGCACCGGGGCAGTTGGAAAGCCATTATGCGCCGCGCGCGCGGTTGCGCCTGAACGCGCGCACGCCGGAAAGCGGCGAAGCGTTTCTTGGTTTCGGTGCGGTTCACGCAGGCGGTGTTTCGCTCAATCTCAGCGCCCGTGGCGATCTGGATGAAGCGGCGGCAAACCTGTTCGCCATGTTGCGCGCGCTGGACAAAACCGGCGCGCCGCAAATCGCGGTAGCACCTATTCCGGATACCGGCATCGGTGAAGCGATCAACGACCGGCTGCGCCGCGCCGCCGCCCCGCGCGGTGCGCCATGAGCGTCGATGCGAAAATTATCGCGCGATTGAAAGAAGCGATGGGGCCGAAGGGCTTTACCGAAGAGCCAGCGGAAATCGCGCCGCATCTGGAAGAATGGCGGGGGCGCTATCACGGCCAATCGCAACTGTTGTTGAAACCGGCGAATGCAAGCGATGTGGGCCGTGCGCTGGCGATCTGCAACGAAACCAAAACGCCGGTTGTGCCGCAGGGCGGCAACACGGGGCTGGTCGGTGGGCAGATTCCATTTCACGGCGAAGTGCTGCTGAGCCTTGAACGCATGAACAAGGTGCGCGGCGTGGATGCGCAAGGGCTGCATATGATCGCGGAAGCTGGCGTTATTCTGGCGAACGCGCATGCCGCGGCGGACGAAGCGGGCTGTTTGTTCCCGCTGAGTTTGGCGTCGGAAGGTTCCTGCACCATCGGCGGCAATCTTTCCACCAACGCGGGCGGGGTAGACGTTCTGCGCTACGGCAATATGCGCGAACTGACGCTGGGCATCGAAGTGGTTCTGGCGGATGGCACGTTGCTGGACATGCTGCGCACCCTGCGCAAGGACAATACGGGTTACGACCTGAAGCAGCTTTTCATCGGCGCGGAAGGCACGCTTGGCATCGTCACCGCCGCCGCGCTGAAACTGTTTCCCAAACCGGCCGCATACGTCACCGCGATGGTCGCGCTGCCCTCGCCCGCCGCCGCGATTGCGCTGTTGACGGATTTGCAGCACGCGACCGGCGGCTTGCTCTCGGCATTCGAGATTATTCCGCGCATCGGCATGGAGCTTGTCACCGCGCATATTCCCGGATCGTCCGATCCTTTCGCGGCGCCGTCGCCCTGGTATGCGCTGGTTGAAGCCAGTGTGCCGGAAGGGCTCGATCTGCGCGCATCCATCGAGCGGCAGCTTGGCAAAAGCATTGAGGCTGGCCGCGCCACCGATGCCGTGATCGCCGCCAGCGAAGCGCAGCGCAAATCGCTGTGGCGGCTGCGCGAAAACATGTCGGAAGCGCAGAAGCTGGAAGGCGCGTCGATCAAGCACGATGTTTCGGTGCCGGTGGCGCGGATTCCCGATTTCCTCCAGGCCGCATCGAGCGGCGTGCAGCAGATCGTGCCCGGTGCGCGCGTAGTGGCGTTCGGTCATGCGGGTGACGGCAATATCCATTTCAACATCAGCGTGCCCAAGGGCGGCGACGGCAAAGCCTTCCTTGCGAAATGGGAAGCGGTGTCGCGCGGCGTGCATGACATTGTGAACGACATGGGCGGCTCCATCAGCGCCGAACATGGCCTTGGCGCGATGAAGCATAACGAAATTGCGCGCTACAAAAGCAAAGACGAGTTGGCCGCCATGCGCACCATCAAGCGCGCGCTCGATCCGAACAACATTCTCAATCCGGGAAAAGTGTTGCCGGATTAAGCGGCCTTGGACAGCACCGGCTTGGTTTCGCGGGCGGGGATGAGCTTTGCCGGCGCGGGCTTCAGTTTCGCGTTGGCCATGGCGCTGAACACGGCGGTGGCAATCGTAGATGCGTAAGGCAACGACTGAACCGTGAGCATGACCATCCAGAGCGAGGCCGCCGGATCGTCAAAGCCGCGATTGAAGATCATCGCCACCAGCGCCAGCATGCACAGGCCGAACAAAGTCGACTCCTGCCAGACCAGCCGCAACGCCTGCCACAGATCGGCCGGGTTCTCGCATTTCGGCGTGCGCAGGAACGGTTTTCCCGAAGTGAGGATGCCGGCGATCACGGCTTTGCCGACCGTATGCGTCAACGACAGGCCGGCCACCGAGGCCTTGAACGCGCCGCCAATACCGGAGCCAACCTTCTGCGGATAGAGCAGCAACGTCTTCGATGTCTTGGCAACGAACAGCGCAATGGCCGTGGCGGAGAGCGCGGCCATCGGCACATCGAAATAGTGCGGCGCGATCGTCATCAACAGCGTCCAGAAAAGTGCGAACAGCGTCACAATAAAACCGAGCCCGTCCGACACCCACGGCAGCCAGCCGCTGAGGAATTGATAACGCTGGCCCCAGCTGAGTTCGGTACGATCCAGAAAGATCGAGCCCATGTGATGCTTCATGATCTGCATGGCGCCATAGACCCACCGGTAACGCTGCGTCATGAAGGCGGCCAGCGTATCGGGGATCAGCCCCTGCCCCATGCTTTGCGGAATATAGGCGGCGCTATAACCGGCTTCGAACAGCTTGAGGCCGAGTTCGGTATCTTCGGTGATGCACCACTCGCTCCAGCCATCCACTTCCTGCAGCGCGTCCTTGCGCACAATGGTCATGGTGCCGTGCTGGATGATGGCGTCGTGTTCGTTGCGCTCCACCATGCCGATGTGGAAGAAGCCGCGATATTCCTCGTAGCACATCGACTTGAAGAAACTTTCGTGAGCGTCGCGGTAATCCTGCGGACCTTGCACCAGCACCACTTTCGGCGCGGCGAAATAAGGCAACGCACGGCGCAGCCAGCTTGGAGTCACCTGATAGTCGCTGTCGATCACCGCGATATATTCCGCGGCCGGGTCCGTCAGTTCCAGCGCCTTGTTCAGCGCGCCGGCCTTGTATCCCTTGATCTCGTCGAAATGGAAAAAGCGGAAACGGCTGCCAAGCGTGGCGCAATGCGCTTGCACCGGCTGCCAGACGGCAGGATCTTTCGTATTGTTGTCGATCAGCAGAACTTCAAAGTTTTCATAGTCGAGCCGCGTTAGCGCATCCAGTGTCTCGATCACCATCTCCGGCGGTTCGTTGTAACACGGCACATGCACCGAAACGCGCGGCGATCCTGTGGGGATCGCGGCCTGCACCGCGCGGCGATCCACGCGCCACAAGCTCGACGCAAGCTCGATGCCTTCCGTGAGGATCACGATCGCGGCCAGCAGCACCAGCGGCAGCATGGCGATGGACATCGCGATATCGCTGGGCTCGATATATTCCAGCGTGGTCGCGTCGAACAGAACCAGCAACCCTGTCGCCACGGCGGCAACCAGTCCGCCCATCACCAGATAACCCGGCTGGCGCACGCGCGGCATCCGCAACAGAACCAGCAGTCCCAGAACCAGCGTGATGATGGCGGCGAACATCGCGTATGTCCGCCATTCGGGGAACGAGCGCAGCATGCCGGTGAACGCGAATTTGGGAGCGCCGTGCGCGTCGATCAGGCCCCAGTAAGCGCCGACCGCGCCTTCATCGCCGCCCTTCCAGGGCTGGTCGTAGGCTTCGATGATATAATAGTCGTAGCCTTTGTTGAGCGCGAGTTGCACGAAGGTGCGGTCGAAATAGGCCTGATCCGCGACAGACGCGACGGCGTCCTTGCGGGTGCGGCCCTCCGATGGCCAGCCGGTTTCGCCTATCACGATGGGCTTGTCGGGAAACTCCTCCTGCACATGCACATAAGCGCGCTGCAGGAAACCGATGGCGTCATGCGAAGACTCTCCCTCCCAATAGGGAAGCAGATGCACGCCAACGAAATCGACATACTGGCCCAGCTCCGGCTCCAGCAGCCATGTCGACCATGTTTCGGCGGTGCCCACCTTGATGCGGTTGGGCAGTGCGGCACGCACGCGTTTGATATAGTCGTTAAGCTGATCGACGGTGACATCGCCGCGCCACGTGGCCTCGTTGCCCACGAACACGCGGTCGATGGAGCGGCGGTTCGCCAGCGCCACCTGAATGCCTTTGGCCAGCTCCTTCTCGTTGGCCTCCAGATCGGGACCGATCCAGATGCCGAGCGAAACGGTTATGCCGTAACGCCGCGCGATATCGGGCACATGATCCATGCCGTCGGCCACGGTGTAGGTGCGGATGTGGCCGGTGATCTGCGAAAGCTGGCGCATATCGCGGTCGATATGCTCAGGCGTGACGTTCTCTTCCTGCCGTTTGGAAAACAGGTGGCTGGGGCTATAGGCCAGCCCTCGCACCTGCCCGTCCCAGTCGGGCGCGATCACGGCGTAATCGCGGCTCGCCCAGAACAGAACGCTGGCGCCGACAACAAGACACAGCGCGATACCGATGCGGAGTTTCCCGCCCGATATCGCGCCGGCCCAATTGCGAAGCCTTCGCCAAGCACCCAATGGTTCAGATCCTAGTAAGTGCCGCTGCCGGCCGTCTTGTCGTCATCGGTTACCCCCACAGGCGGCGGCGGCTTCACCGAAACCAGCGTCATATCGAACACCAGCGTCTGGTTCGGCGGAACAGCGCCGCCCGCGCCGCGCGCGCCGTATGCAAGACTGGCGGGAATCGTGAGTTCCCAATGATCACCTTCGCGCATCAGCTGCAGCGCTTCCGTCCAGCCGGGGATGAGATGATTGACCGGGAACGTGGCCGGCAGGCCCGGCTCGGTCGCGTCGAAAACCTTCCCGTTAATGAGCATGCCCTTGTAGTAAACCATCACGGTGTCGGTCGCCTTCGGCTGCTTGCCGTAGCCGCTTTGGACGATGCGGTATTGCAGCCCGCTGGGACGGGTGATTGTCCCGGCCTTTTTCGCATTGGCCGCCAGAAACGCCTGGTTTGCCGCATCACTCAAATTGGCGTCCGCCGCGTAAGCGGACCCGGCGAACATAATTGCAAGCGCTCCAGCAGCGGCTGCCCATCGATACATAGTCGTCTCTCCCCTTGTGATTCGCCCCGCGGCGGCCATTCGGCCTGTCCCGCAGCGCAAAAGATAACGCACCGGCGGCCACTTTGCCCCGGTATTTCGCGACCGCATAGGCACCCCTCATGGCGATTTAAGGGCCACGCGGCATTCTTCGAGCGATGATAGCCATTGACCAATGGCCAACCGGTCATCGGGCCCGCATTCCGCTAAGGCTTTACGCGCGCAACGGGCAATAATCCATTGAATCTAAAAAGATTGTCAGAAGTTTCCCGAAAACCATTCGCCGTGAAAGAGCCCCCATATCGCCGCTTGCCAGCCGTCACGACCGGCCGGATCGGGCGCCGCCTCCCCGCGCCCCTTCGCAAGGGCTCGCGTTTGCGCGTGGTGGAACCGCCGCTAGTCTGGCCCAGACCCGCAAGTGGAACTGACGAGATGTATCAGCCCTTCGACCTGACCGGAAAAGTCGCGCTCATCACCGGCGGCAACGGCGGCATTGGCCTTGGCATGGCGCAAGCACTGGCCGTATCCGGCGCGGACGTCGTCATCTGGGGCACCAACGAATTGAAGAATGCCGCCGCTGAAAAGGCATTGAAGGGTCATGGAAAGCGCGTCGCCACGCGCAAAGTGAACGTCGCCAGCGAAAGCGAAGTTGTCGAAGGCATGAAGGCCGCCATCGCGCAGATGGGCCGCGTGGATTGCGTGATCGCCAATGCCGGCATCGGCGGCGGCGCGACGCTGGTGGAACTGACAACCGAACTGTTTCACAAGGTTCACGCCGTGAACGAAGACGGCGTGTTCTGGACCTTCCGCGAAGCAGCCAAGCACATGATCGCCCGCGCAGGCGACGGTGACGCGAGCGGATCATTGGTGGTCGTCGCCAGCACCGCCGGCATCGAAGGCGCGGCGCGCAATTCCGCTTATGGCGCCAGCAAGGGTGCGGTGATGTCGATGGCGCGCGCGCTGGCGGTGGAGTTGGCGCGCTATGGCATCCGCGTGAATTCCATCGCGCCGGGCTGGATCGCAACCGACATGACCAAGGGCGCGCAGGAGAACAAAATCTTCACCGAGAAAGTGATCCCGCGCATCCCCGCGCGCCGCTGGGGCAAGCCGGAAGATTTCGGCGGCATCGCCGTCTATCTCGCCAGCGACGCGTCTGCCTATCACACGGGCGAGACGTTCATCATCGACGGCGGCTATACGAAGTTCTGATGAACCGCGCGGATTGCAATGGCGGGAAGCCATGTCGGAATTGGATAATTTCTAAAATCTACTGCGTAAGATAAACTCCCAGAATTCGACCGTCTTGCTGACTTATGTATATGAAGAGTCCTCCGCCAACGCTTCCGCCCTCGGTTGGCTTGCCGGTGACTTCCCATACGCCATCGCGCAGTGTCGCCATCATATTGGTTTGCCAATCCGCATCGGTGCCGATCCGCGCAAAGTGCGTAGGAAACTGAGAGGCCCAAATCGCATGTGCGATGCTGATAGCGGCTCTGCCGTCTTTAACCACCCCTCCAGGCGGCGGCTGCCACTGAAGCTGGCTCTTGATTATCCAATCTGGCAAATGAGGGCTTTCTGCGCTCAGCGCCGGTTGAAAAAGCGATAGCCAAATCACACACAATGCAGCCACCCCGGAGCTAAATTTCATTTTTGCCTCCCTCCGCGTGCTCAATGCACCGACTCACGGCGGTCAGCACGAGTGCTACAACAAATGCCGTCACCAAAATCTGCGGCAGTACTGAGATTGGCTGCGCCTGATCATCGGGTATGGGGCCAAAAATCGCGGCGATTGGTGCGAACGCAGCAATAAGCGCCACACACTCGATAGGGTTTTCGGATGCGCTATATGCGAAACATGCAGGTCCCCCGATCACAAGCGCATAGATAGATGGCGAGAAAGGCAACGCTATAAGAAACCAGACCGCGCCATATCGAAGCCACCGCATCTCGCTTCCTTCGCTCTCTGCATCACTGCTCTTTTACAGCGAATACGGTGACATGACATCTGTTACCGCGATGGATTGCAGCGACGGGAGCATGTGCCCCGGTGCGGCCGGTCACCGCCTTCCGTGAAATTGGTCAGCGCCCCAGACGCCGTGCTAAGAATCGCGCATTCTGATTTCGGGGGATTTCATGATTGCGCTTCGCTACGCATTGCTGCCCGCGGCCATCGCTGTTTTTTCGCTCGCCGCACCTTGCGCACACGCCGCCGCGCCGCAATGGGTCAGCGGGCCCAACGCCTGCGCTGTTCTGAATGATGCCGCCGCGAAGAAACTGCTCGGCCCGTCCGCGCGGCTCTCGCGCAAGGCGCAGCCGAACCCGCACATGTCGCAATGCCAGTATTCCAGCACCAACGGCGAAATCACCATCATGGTGGGCGATTGGCGCATGATCCACACCGCCAATCCCACCGAAAAGAAAATCGCCGGGCTGGGCGACGAAGCCTATAGCACCGCAACCAGCCTCTATGTTCGCAAGGGCGCTGTTGGCATGGACGTCGATGTCATCGTTCAAAGCGGCGAGTTCTGGGGTGCGGCCGCTGACAATGCGCTGGCGCAAATGGCCGCCGCCGAAAAGAAAACCGCTGTCGTGCTGCTGCCGGGTCTTTAAGCGCCTGCGGGTTTGGCGTCCGGATAATATTGCGGCGCTTCGCGGCGGTCGAACATGCCGTAATCGCGCACCACCCGCACGCGGCGCAGTCGCGCGCCGTCTGGCAATGCAACGGCGGTTTCAAACGCCTTGGCCGCCGCTTCGTCGCGCCACGACAGCAGCAGGATGATGTCGCCCGGTGTCAGCACCGCATCGAACACATCCCATCCGGTCAGCCCGCGCGCATCCGGCGCCAAGCCCAGCCATTTTGCCACCGCATCCGCGCCGGCCTGCTTCACCCAATCGGCGGGCCGTTTGGCATCGATCAGCGTGACGGTGGTGCCTTCGCCAACCTGGGTTTCATCCAGCCGCTGTTCCTGCAGCGCGTAACCGGCGGGCACGCGCGTGTCGTTCGTCACCTGGCCAACGCGAAGATGATAGTCGGAAAGAATTTCGTTGCGGCCTTTCTCCTGGACCTCGTGGTGATGGGCGCGCGTGCGCCAGCGCACCACGGCCTTCTCGTCGCGCCATCCCGAAAGCGACAATATCCAGCCCGCGCGCGTCAGGCTGCCATAGCGGATATTATCGACAAAGCCGTCCACCTGCTCCAGCTCTGGCCGCAGCATCTTGGCGTTGCCAAGATAGTCGTCCCACCTTTCGGGCTTGGGATGAACTTCAAAAATCACCGAAAACATGGCCAGCTCCTATAACGCGGCGATGCAATCTATCTCGATGTCGAAATTTCCCGGCCACGCCGGAACGCAAACGAAAATCCGCGCCGGCGGATCTTTGGGAAAGTAGCGCGCATAGATCGCATTCACCGCCGCGAACTTTTCCACCGACGTGCAATAGACGTTGCACTTCAAAACTTTTTCCAGAGACGAACCCGCCGTTTCCAGGCAAAGCTTCATCTGTTCCAGAACCAGCTCGGTCTGCCGTTCGATGGGAGCGTCCACAACCTCGCCGGTGGCTGGATCGAACGGCGGAAAGCCGGAAACATAGATCGTGTCGCCGTGGCGCGTGACGGCGGATGTGGGCGCCTTCCAACGCTCCAGATACATGGAGAGCGGTTCCACCCGAATGATTTGCCGGCTCACGCAATCCTCCACTGCTGCAACGGACGAGTCATAATCCGCAGCTGCTGGCAGAGCGAGAAAAACCTGCCAGTGGCGGCGACAGTTCGATGGCGCTCGAAGTGTCGCCCCGACCACGGTGATCGCACGTCTATTACTGTCCTGTGGCAACGCATAGATCATGTCCGGCGTAAGCATTCCCGGGCTAATTCCTGAACCCAGACATGGACAAAACATTAAATCCTATAAAAGGCCTTACGTCCAACAATATGTTCTCTATATGTTCTCAAACATGAGATCAACGGAGTGCGGACATGGACTGGATTTTGGGGCTGACGCCCAAGCGAATGTAACGCGAGGCCATACAGGGCTGGGTGCACACTCGCGTGCAACCCCTGCGATCCGACGGAGTATCCCCGCGCTGGCAAGCCGTCGCCTGGGAGAGCGCGCCGGACCCCGCAAAGCCCAAGGCGGTGGAAGCCGGACGACCAGCGGACAGCGCTTGAGTGCGCCTTCCGGTGGCGGTCGGGCTTGCAGACCAGGGCGGGCATCGCGAGCGGCCGTTCGCGATTCACCCGCCTTATTTCTAAGCCATCGCGGTTCACGTGGAACGAAAACGCTGCGTTCCTGGCGCGCGCTTGCGGCGCGGACATAGCGCATGAAATGCTGCGGCGATCGATATTCAGGACTCGTCATGACGCTGCGAACGCCAATCTGCGATCTTCTGGGCATCGAATATCCCATCCTGCTGGCGGGCATGGGCGGTGTTTCTTATGCCGAACTCTGCGCGGCGGTTTCCAACGCCGGCGGGTTCGGCACGCTGGGCATGGCGGGCCGTTCGGTGGACGAAATCCGCGACGAAATCAAAAAGACGCGCGATCTGACCGACAAGCCGTTTGGCGTCGATCTGCTGGCGGCGGTTCCAGAATCGCTGGAACGCACGGTGGACATCATTATCGAAGGCGGCGCCAAAGCATTTATCTCCGGGCTGGGCATCCCGCCGCGCCATCTGGTGGATCAGTTTCATGCCGCCGGACTGAAGGTGATGAACGTGTCGGGCACGGTGCGCCATGCAACGGCCGCGCAAGCGGGCGGGCTGGATGCGGTCGTCGCGCAAGGCACGGAGGCCGGCGGCCATACCGGCAAGATCGCGGGGCTGGCGCTGATCCCGCAGGTTGTCGATGCGGTAAAAATTCCGGTGATCGCGGCGGGTTCGATTGTGGACGGGCGTGGCCTTGCGGCGGCGTTGGCATTGGGCGCGCAAGGCGTGTGGATCGGCACGCGCTTTATCGCGGCCAGGGAATCCCATGCGGGGCAGATGTATCGCGATGTGATCGTGGACGCGGGCGATGAAGACACGATCGTCACGCGCTCCTATTCGGGCAAACCGATGCGCGTTCGCAAGAACGAATGGACGGACGATTGGGAGCGGCGGCCGCAGGATATCAAACCATTCCCCGCGCAAGCCATTCACGCACATCAGTCCGGCGCCATGGGTGGTATCGGCGGCCAGATCGAAGGCTTGAGCCGCGAACGTTCCGCGTTTGCGATGGGGCAAGGTGCGGGCGCGATCCGTGCGGTGAAAACCGCCGGCGAGATCGTGCGCGAGATGGTTGCGGAGGCGGAAGCCGTGATCGCGAAGATGGCGGCGCTGCGTTAGACGAACTGCAGATAGAGCAGATGGCCCAGCACGATAAAGCCGAAGATCGCGATCAGGATGCCGGATGCGTGGTTGATGAGCTTGACCGCTTTGGAATCGATCTTGGCATGCAGCAGGCCGACAACGGTGGTGAGCGTGAACCACCACAGCGCCGAGCCGCCGACGACACCGATTACCACGAACGCGGCGTTGACGAAGCTGGGATGATCGGCGGAGAGGCCGCTTAACCCGGCGAACAAGGCGGCAAAGCCGAACATGGTGGCCGGGTTCGTCATGGTCAGCGCGAAGGTTGTTGCGATGGCGCGCACCAGCGAAGCCGCCTCGCCTTCGCGAACCGGTTTGCCGTCATCGACATGGCGCGCGATCGGATCGGAAAGATAAGTGTTGATCCCGAACACGATCAGCAGCGAACCGCCCACGATCTGCAGGATCAGCGAATAGCCTTCGATGATCTGCGCAATGGCCGTGAGCCCGAAGGCGGTGATGATGGCGAACAGGCCATCACCGATGGCCGCACCCATGCCGGAGACGAATCCGTTGACAGGGCCATAGTGCAGCGTGCGACGGATGCAAATGAGATTGCACGGGCCGATGGGCGCGGCAACGATCAATCCGATAACGACGCCGGAGAGAATGAGAAAAAGATAATCCATGCCGCTAGTACGCGCCCGCTCCGCTCATCGCGCGATATCGACGACGAGCCGGCCGCGCACCTGCCCCGCCAGGATTTGTTCGGCGGCTTCGCGCACGTTGGAAAGGCCGATGGTGTGGGTCATGGCGTCCAGTTTCTTAAGGTCCAGATCGTGAGACAAACGTTCCCAAGCCTTCAGGCGCCTGGGCATCGGCATGTAGACGGATTCGATCCCGGCAAGCGAGACGCCGCGCAAGATGAAGGGCGCAACGCTGGTTGGCAAATCCATCCCTCCCGCGAGCCCGCATGCCGCAACGGCGCCGCCGTATTGCGTAGATGATAGTGCGTTGGCAAGTGTTTTCGAGCCCACGCTGTCGATGACGCCGGCCCAGCGCTCTTTTGCCATGGGCTTGGGGTCGCCGCTAAGTTCGCCGCGCGGGATGATTTCAGACGCGCCAAGCTCGCGCAGATAGGCTTCTTCCTGCGGGCGGCCGGTAGACGCAATAACCCGGTAACCCAGCTTGGCCAGCAGCGCCACGGCCACGGAACCCACGCCGCCGGAAGCGCCGGTGACGAGGACCGGACCTTTGGCAGGCGTCACATCCAAATGTTCCAGCGCCAGCACGCAGAGCATGGCGGTGTAACCGGCAGTGCCGATGGCCATGGCTTGCGACGGTGTGAAGGCAGGCGGCAGCGGCACCAGCCAATCCGCTTTCACGCGGGCCATGCCGGCATAGCCACCATAATGATTTTCGCTGAGGCCAAAGCCGTTGATCAGAACCTTGTCGCCGGGTTTGAACTTGGGGCTGGCGGAGGTTTCGACGGTGCCGGCCAAATCGATGCCGGGGATCATGGGAAAGCGGCGCACCACTGGCGCGCGGCCGCTGAGGACGAGCCCGTCTTTGTAATTCACGGTGGAGTGAGACACCGCGACCGTGACGTCGCCTTCCATAAGATCGTCGAGGGTAAGTTCGGTGTCCTCGACGGATTGTTTGCCGCCATCCTTGGCGATCAGCACGGCACGAAAACGATCTTTGCTCATGGCACTTACCATCCCAGAGTGCTGCCAACTAACAGATTGAACCGCAACCGAAATTCGCGCTGGCGTCAAGCTGCTTTGCGCGTGCTGTCAAGTCTCGACAGCGCGGAAAACGGCCTTCAAACTTTTGTTCAGCGTTGCCCCGTAAACTGGCGTTGAGGTGTGTTGCGTGAGGGTGAGATGACAAAGCTCGAACTGGCGTTGCGCGGTTACAGCCTGACGACCGCGGAAATTCTTTATCACATGCCGGATCATCCGGATTTTCTTCAGGCGTTCGTGTGGCAGGACTTCGATGTCTGCCCGAAGTTTCCGGCGCTTCACAAGTTCCTGAAGTTCTGGGAAAGCAATCTGGACGGCCAGCTTCATTCGGTGCGCGTGGCGGCACGCGGGCTGATTGCGCCATCGGAACTGAAGATAATCGGCAGCGAACTTACGCTGCACTAGGTACGAGCGTTTCCACGAAGCGCAGCGGCGCGCCCTTGCCGCTTTGCGTGAGCGCGCGGTCGCGCATCACGATCTGGCCGCGGATGATGGTGGCGAGCGCCCAGCCGGTTGTTTCCATGCCATCGAACGGCGTCCAGCCGCAGGTCGAAGCGATCCAGCTATTCTCGATTTTCTTTTTCGCCTTGAGATCGACGATGGTGAAGTCGGCGTCGTAGCCCAGCACGATGCGGCCCTTGCTGGCGATGCCGAAGATGCGCGCAGCGCCCGCGCTGGTGAGGTCGACAAAACGCTCCAGCGACAGGCGGCCCGCATTCACATGATCGAGCAGAATGGTCACCAGCGTCTGCACGCCCGGCATGCCCGATGGCGTATCGGGATAGGTCTTCTCTTTCTCCTCGCGCGTGTGCGGCGCGTGGTCGGAACCGATGACGTCCACCAGCCCCTGCCGCACGGCATCCCACAACGCCTCGCGGTGGCGCGCCTCGCGGATCGGCGGATTCATTTGCGCGTAGGCACCGAGCCGCTCGTAACATTCAGGAGCCGAGAGCGTGAGGTGCTGTGGCGTGGTTTCCATCGTCGCGAAATCGCGCGAGGCGGCGATAAGCGGCAGTTCCTCCGCCGTCGTCACATGCAACACATGCAGGCGGCGGCCGGCCTGCTTGGCAAGCCGCAGCACGCGTTCGGTGGAATGCGTGGCGGTTTCCACATCACGCCACACCGGATGCGAACGCGGATCGCCAGCCACACGAAAGCTCTTGCGTGCTTCCAAGCGGTCTTCGTCCTCGGAATGAACCGCGACGCGGCGGGTGCCGGATTTCAGCGCAGCGAGAATATCGTCGGGGTGGCTGAGGAGCAGCGTGCCGGTGGATGAACCGAGAAACGCCTTCACGCCGCAGACGCCGGGAATTCGTTCAAGCTCCGCCAGCGCGCCGACATTCTGCGGTGTCGCGCCGGCATAGAACGCGTAGTCGCAATGCATCCGGTTCTTAGCGCGCGCCAGCTTGTCTTCAATCGCTTCGCGCGTGGTGGTGGGCGGATGGGTGTTGGGCATTTCGAACACGCCGGTGACGCCACCCAGCACGGCGGCACGGCTGCCGGATTCGAGGTCTTCCTTGTGCGCGTTGCCGGGCTCGCGGAAATGCACCTGGCTGTCGATGACGCCGGGAAGCACATGCAGACCCTTGGCATCGTAAACCTCGGCGGCACTCGCATTGCCGAGCGCGCCGACGGCAGCGATCCGCCCGCCGATGACGCCGACATCGCCTTCAACAATGCCGTTGGGTGTTGCGACCATTCCGCCGCGGATCAGGAGATCGAACTTGCCGGTCATTCGTGCGCTTCCTATACCCTTCGCCAGCCCATGCCCGGAATATCAGAATGATCCTGAATTGTATGCTGGCCATGCAGTATGGCGGCACGGAAAAGGTCTTTGTAGACCAGCTCCGGATGCTGCCGATGGCGGGCATGGCGGTTGTGGGGGTTTCGCGCCCCGGCGGCGAGGCCACGATCCGGGCGCATGAGGCGGGCCTGCCTTGCGAGGAGCTGAAGTTCCTCACCGAATGGGATCCGATCACCACGGCGCGGGCGCGCGCCATTGTGGAGAAGCACGATCCGGCGCTGATCCTTTGCCATGGGCTGCGGGCGCATAAGGTATTCGCGGATGCCGTGGGCCGCACGCGCCCCATCGTGGCCATGACGCACAAGCCCGGATTTCACAAGCATCTGCCGTGCGAGCTTTTCATCACGGTGGCCGAACATCGCCGCCAGTTTCTGATCCAACGTGGTGTGGGGCCGGAAAAGGTGGTGGCGATCCCCAACGGCGTGCCGATCCCGGCGGAGCACAAGACGTCTTATGTCAGCCACAAGCCGGTGCGCATTGCCGCCATCGGGCGGCTGCACGAAAAGAAGGGCTTCGATATCCTGATCGAGGCGGTGCGGATGCTGACCGCGAAGGGTCACGATCTGCGCGTTACCATTCAGGGCGAGGGACCGTTGCGTGGCGCGCTGGAAACGCAAGTCGCCAATGCAAACCTGAAAGAGCGCATAGCCCTGCCCGGCTGGTCGGACAATCTGAAAGGCTTGCTGCTGGAGAGCGATGTGTTCGCGTTTCCCTCGTTTCAGGAGGATTTCCCGCTGGTGGTTCTGGAAGCCATGTCTTACGCGCTTCCCATCGCGGCCAGCGCCATCGATGGGCCCAAGGATTTTCTGCGCGACGGCGATACCGCCCTGATGACGCCGCCGCACGATGCCGCCGCATTCGCCGCTGCATTGGAGCGGTTGATCGGCGATCAGGCGTTGCGCGAGCGGCTGGGTACGGCGGCGCGCGCGGACGTGAGCAAGAACTACAGTTTTGAAGCCATCTCGCACCGGCTGGCCGATACGCTGAATGGCGTGATCGCAAACTGGAAGCAAAAGTAATGCGCGCTACGCTTACGGACCGCGCGGTGATCGTTCTTTCCGGCGACGACACGCGCGCCTTCCTGCAGGGGCTCATCACCAACGATATCGAACGGTTGGCGCCCACCAATCCGCTCTATGCCGCGCTGCTGACGCCGCAGGGCAAAATCCTGTTCGATTTTTTCCTGATCGCGGACGCCTTCGGCCGGGTCTATCTCGATTGCGTGGCCGCACTGCGCGAAGCGCTGATCAAGCGGCTCACGCTCTACCGGCTTCGGGCCAAGGTGACGATCGAACGGGGCGATGATTTTCTGGTGGTCGCAGGATGCGACGTGAGTGTGCCGACCGGCGGCTTCATCGATCCCAGGTTCGCAGCCCTGGGCTGGCGCATTATTGGTCCGCGCGAATGGGCGGCCGGAACAGATGACTACCTCGCCCATCGCCTGAACCTCGGCGTGCCGGAAGGCATGGACTTCGGGCAGGACAAAATGTTCGCGCTGGATGCGGGGCTGGAGGAATTGCACGCCGTGGCCTTCGACAAAGGCTGCTACGTCGGCCAGGAACTGACGGCGCGGATGAAACATCGCGGCACGGCGCGCAAACGTCTTCTGCCCGTTGTGGCGGCGGACGGCGGCGCTCTGGCGGCCGGCGCGGTGCTGGCAGGCGCGGTGAATATCGGTGAGATCGCATCCACTTACGGCGCGCGGGGCTTTGCGCTTTTGCGTCTCGACCGGCTGGACGAAGCGGCGGACGCGCCGCTGACCGCGAACGGGACAGTTGTGACAGTGAGCCGCCCTGCATGGCTTACCGCTTGACGGCGGCGCGGAAGCGGTAAGAGTTAGCATCCCGTTTCAACTGGAGAACTGCCATGATCCATCATGTGTCCGTCGGTGTGCGCGATGTCGCCCGCGCCGCGAAGTTTTACGACGCTGTGCTGCGCACGCTGGGCTACAAGCGCGTCATGGAATTCCTGCCGCACGCCATTGCCTACGGCACCGATCATCCCGAATTCTGGATCCAGACGCCCGCCGACCAGAAGATTCCGAGTTCCGGCAATGGCGCGCATATTGGCTTCAAGGCCTCCAGCAAGGCGCAAGTCGGCAAATTCCATGCGGCGGCGCTGGCGCAGGGCGGCAGCAACAATGGCGAGCCGGGACCGCGGCCGGATTACGGCCCGGCCTATTACGGCGCCTTCATCTACGATCTGGACGGCAACAAGATCGAAGCCACGCTTTATTCCGCACCCATCGGCAAGAGTGCCAAAGCAGCCCGCAAGTCGGCCAAATCCAAGACGAAAGCCAAGAAGAAAACCGCGCCCAAGCGCAAGGCGGCGAAGAAAAAGAAGCGCCGGTGAAGGCAGAGATAAAACGCTGCGCCTGGCCGGGCGAGGACAAGCTTTACGTCGCCTATCACGACACCGAATGGGGCGTGCCGGAATACGATCCGCGCGCGCTTTATGAAAAACTTGTCCTCGACGGCTTTCAGGCGGGGTTGAGCTGGATCACCATCCTGCGCAAGCGGGAGAATTTTCGCCGCGCCTTCCACAAGTTCGATCCGGAAAAGATCGCGCGCTACGGCAAGCGCGATGTGGCGCGGCTGCTGAAAGACGAAGGCATCATCCGGTCAGGTTCGAAAATCAACGCCGCGATCAAGGGTGCGCAGCTTTGGCTGGAGATTGAAGAGAAAGAGCCCGGCGGTTTTCGTGAACTCATCTGGAAGCATGTGGGCGGCAAGCCGCAGCAGAACAAGTTCAAGGCCAGGGGCAATGTGCCCGCCAAAACGAAAATGAGCGAAGGCTTGTCCAAGGAACTAAAGCGGCGCGGTTTCAATTTTGTGGGGCCGGTGATCGTTTATGCTTTCGCGCAGGCGGTGGGCATGGTCAACGATCACATCACCGGCTGCTATCGCCACGCCGAGTGCGCGAAACTGGCGAAGAAATAATGACGATCTCCGATCTGATTGGACTGGTGGGTTCGGCCATCGTGATCGTTGCCTATTTCGCGGTAGCGCAAGGCCGCATCGCTGCCAACGGCTGGCAATATTATGTGACCAACCTTGCGGGCGCGGTTCTGATTTTCACGTCGCTGTGGTGGGTGTGGAATCTGCCTGCCGCCATCGTAGAAATCTTCTGGGGCGCGATCAGCATCTACGGGCTGGCAAAACCGCTATGGACGAAAGCGAAGTAACTTAGCCACGCCCACGATAAGGCGAGACGCCGGGATCGGGCAGCGCGACATTCTTCGGCAATTTTCCCGTTTGCCAGAACACGTCGATGGGGATGCCGCCCCGCGGATACCAGAAGCCCGCGATGCGGAAGAATTTCGGCTTGATCGCGGCCATGATGCGCTTGCCGATGGCGAGCGTGCAATCTTCGTGAAAGGCCGCATGATTGCGGAAGCTCATCAGAAAAAGCTTCAGCGACTTGGATTCAAGGATGGATTTGCCCGGAACATAATCAATCACGAAGTGCGCGAAATCCGGCTGGCGGGTCACGGGGCACAACGACGTGAATTCGGGCGCGGTGAAGCGCACCAGATAATCGGCGTCCGCTTGCGGATTGGGTACGGCATCGAGCACCGCTTCATCCGGCGATTGCGGCAGGCGAACCGCACGGCCAAGCTGAAGGTTCTTCTTCGCCATCAGCGGCCTTCCATCCTGCGCCGGTCGCCACCGTACGCGGGCGACGACGGCTCTTCATAGACGCAACTCTGGCCATAAGACGGACGGCGTAGCTTTACGCGCACAACTTCCGGCAACGCGCGCTTGGCCCGCACAAAGATAAAGCGTGCGAGATTTTCCAGCGTGGGGTTGCCAAGGCCATCGACCTCGTTAAGCAACCGGTGATCGAGTTCGCTGCGAAGTTCTTCCAGCGCCGATTTCACTTCACCCAGATCGCGCAGGAAACCCGTCTTGGGATCGGGCTCGCCCCGCAAAGTCACATCGACATAAAAAGAGTGGCCGTGCAGACGCGAATTTTCTGGCACGCCATCGCCCAGATAATGAGCGGCGTCAAAGCCGAATTCCTGCGTAAGCTCGATCATGGCGGCGGCGTTTGGCAGGATCGAACGCCGCCGTCAAGCGCGGCCGTTAAGGATGGGCGGCCTTCCACTTCTTCACCGCGTCCATTGTCAGTTCGACGTGCTTGTCGGGGTTCAGATCGCTGTAGGCCATGAGGATCGTGCCATCGGGCGCGATGACGTAAGACGTCCGGTTCGAATACGGCAAAATTCCCGAAAGTTTCGCGTCGTAAGACTTCATCACGGCTTGATCCGCATCGGCGGCAACGGCGAACTTGCTGCGACATTCGCTGACGGAGAATTTGTCCAAGGTTGCGATGTCGTCGTGGCTGACGCCAATCACTGTTGCGCCCAGCCGGTTGAACTCGTCCGTCGCGTCGGCGAAATCATGCGCCTCAATGGTGCAGCCCTTGGTGAAAGCGGCGGGATAGAAATAGAGAACCACCGGCCCCTTTTTCAAAGCCTCCGCCAGCGCGAAGGTGAAATCCTTGCCGCCCAGGGAAGCCTGCAACGTAAAATCCGGTGCGTGCGCGCCGACCGCCAGGGCCGCATGCGCCGGAGCGCCCATCAGCAACGCCCCGCCGAGCGCACCCGCTATCATCCACTTCATTTTGTTCATCCCTTTGCCAAGAATAAGTGTACGTTCGTAACACGCCGGCGGACTATCCGATTACAGGAATTTGTAATTCCAGGGCCGCGCAATTTGATTATACCTCCCTATATTCGCGTGGGCGAGGCATGGAAAACCGGAAATGACAGGAAAAGGGCGGCTTAAAGGCACATGGGCTCGCATCCGCACGCAATTTCTGCCGGGCCATCCGCTGCGCGGTATTTGGGACTGGAGCAAAGAACCGCTGGCGGTCATCGCCGTGGTGCTGGTCTCCAAAACCGCCATCGCCGCGCCCTACTATGTTCCCAGCGGCTCGATGGAGCCGACGCTGGAAATCGGCGACGCATTCATTGCCAGCAAGTATGCGTATGGCTACAGCCGCTATTCGATGCCGTTCAACTGGGGACCGGACACACAGCAGCGCCTGTTCGGCAAAACACCGGCGCGCGGCGATGTCGTTGTGTTTCATCTGCCGCGCGATCCCAGCCAGGTCTGGATCAAGCGCGTGATCGGATTGCCGGGCGACCGAATCCAGATGCGCGAGGCGCGGCTTTACATCAACGGCGAGGAACTGCCGGTCAGCGCGGACGGTGTTGGCGCGGTAGAGCTTGAGACAGGTCAGCGCGTTGTCGCGCGCAAATTCGTTGAGACGCTGCCGGGTGGCGTGAAACATCCGATCTACAAACTGCCGTGGGGAAGCACCCTCGACAATACCGGCGTCTTCGTTGTGCCCGCGCATCACCTGTTCATGATGGGCGACGACCGGGACAATTCGCTGGACAGCCGCGTTTCCATGGCTGACGGCGGCGTGGGTTATCTGCCGGTGGAAAATGTGGTGGGACGCGCGGAATTTGTCGTTGGTTCGTGGGATTTTCCGGTGGCGCTGCAATCGGTGAGCAACTGGTTCGGCGGATTCCGCCTATCGCGGTTCTTCAAAACGGTGGACTAACCGGCGGCGGCGAGATGGCCGGCTATTTCCTTCAGGCGCGCAAAGCGCACAAACACGGCGGTGCCTTTGCCCGGTGTGCTTTCGATTGTCATGGCGGCGCCGTGCAAGTCTGCGAGCGATTTGGCAAGCGGCAATCCCAGGCCCGCTCCTTCGTAACGGCGCTCCAACCGGTTATCGACCTGACTGAACGGCGTGAGCGCCACCGAAATATCATCCACCGCCATGCCGATGCCGGTATCGCGCACTTCCACGGTAACGCTGTCGGGGGTGGCGCGCAGATCAAGCACGATCTCTCCGCCGCGCTCGGTGAACTTGATGGAATTGGATAGCAGGTTAAGGAATATCTGGCGCAGCTTGGCCTTCTCGCCGGCGACAATGATTTCCTCGTTGAGCCTGGGCTCCACAAGCGTAAGCCCCGCAGCCGCGCATTGCTCGCGCAGCATCTTCACGCAATCGAGCAGCACATAGCGCAGATCCACCGGCTCCGCGGATAGCGCCATTTTGCCGGCCTCGCTCTTGGCGAGATCCAGAACGCTGTTGATGATGTCGAGCAGATGACGTCCGCTGCGCAGAATATCCTGCGCGTAATCCGCATAGCGCGCGTTGCCCAATGCACCAAAAAGCTGGCCCGATATGATTTCCGAGAACCCGATGATGGCGTTGAGCGGCGTGCGCAGCTCGTGGCTCATGTTGGCAACGAAGCGCGACTTGGCGGCGCTGGCCGCTTCGGCCTGCTGCTTGGCGACGCGATAGCTTTCTTCGCGCGATTTGATCTCGGTGAAGTCACTGAGGAAGAGGATGATGCCGCCTTCACTGGTGCGGCTGGCATTGAAGCGTAGCCAGCGCCCGTCAAGAAGCTGGCGCTCGCTGCTCACTGACGCGTTCGTGCGCGCGGCGCCGATCAGGTCCGCCAGCGCATGATCTTCCGTGGGCAGCCAGTTGAACTGCTTTTCCATCAGCGCGAGTGCGCCGGAAAGCGGCAAGCCGGCCACGATCTTGTGCGCAATGGGTGGAAAGAACTTCGCGACTTCGCTGTTGGCCAAAGCAATGTGGCCGTCCGGCGTGGCCAGGATAACGCCTTCGTCGGAACTCTCCACGGCATCGAACAGCCGGCCTTCGGCGGATTCCGCGCGCGCCTGCTCACGCGCCATGCGCTCGGCGATATTGCTTTGCATCACCGTCATGGAATTGAGCAACGCGCCGGTTTCATCCGGCATCCCCGGCGGGATCGGTGTCTGCAATTCACCCGCCGCGATGCGATCCGCGACCGTGGCAGCGGCAGAGAGCGGACGAACGATGCGCCGCGCGAGAAAGATAGTGATGCCGCCGGCCAGCAGCAGCGCCACAACCGTCATACCAATAACGGCATATTCGAAATTCTGAACGTGCGTGACGGCCTCGCGGCGGCTGACGAAACCGTGATCGGCATTCAGCTCAATCAACAAGTCGAACCGGTCGAGAATCCTGGTATTCAGGGCAGACAAATTTGGCCGCGCGTTTCGGGCAAGCGCGGCATGACGCACGCTTTGCCACTCCCGAACCAGCGTTCGAATTTCTCCGATAACTTTGTGCTCGTCAGCCGCTGTCGCGCGTTCCTGTGCGATGTCCAGGTCGTCGAACAGCGTTCCTGCCAACTCTTCTGTTTTCTTTGCATATTCGGCACGCTGGCCCGCAACCGTGGCGTTGGCGCGCAACGCGTTGTTCTGCATCTCCAGAAAATCGACGCTGGCGGCGCGGGCGAAATTGATCGCCATCATCGGGTAATCGTAAGTGTCTGCTACGATTTTTCCCGACGCCGTGAGCACGTAATAGCCATAGGCACCCAGCCCCGCGATGATGACGCTCATCGCGAAGAAAGCACCGAACAGCTTGGTGCCAATGGAATGTCTGAGCGCAATCGCCCGCATGGAAATATCCCGGCCTAAAGCCGATTTTGCGGGATTTTGGGTTTATGGAGACTTAAGCGGCGCTTTACTGAACGTGAACAATCAGCAGCATTTTGGGGTGAATGTGACACTTCACCTGGTAGGTGCCGGCGTTGGGAAAGCGGATGTGAAAGGTCTGGCCGGGTTGCTGCTCCTCGGAATCGTAGCTGAAACCGGGTGTGTCGACGTAAATCTGGTGAATGAATTCATCCCGGTTCGGGAAATCCAGTGTTTCGCCCGCACGAATGGTGACGTCGCCGGGATGAAAGCCCCGACCCTGCTGGACAATGGTATGCGCGTCGTCGCCAAACGCGGACGCCGCAAAACAAAACAGCGCGACGACACCGGCCGCGATGATGCCCGCGCGCTCGGCGTTCATTTTGTCACGACATCGTGCTGCATGGGCGCCAGCCGGGCAAGGAAACGATTCTGCGTCGCGAAGGGAATATTGTTCGCGTCCATGGCCTTCTGGAGATCTTCGACGACGGCGTTAAAATCCGCGTTGTCCAGTCCCAGAGCTTTGTGCGCGTCTTTCATGGAGCGGCCCGTATAGGTGCAGGGTCCACCCGCCACGACGCAGAATTGTTCGGCGAGTAATTTGCGGAAGCGATCCATGTTGGTGTTGTCGAAGGTCGCTTTGATGCGATTGTCGGCGAGGAAATTGTCGGTGGTGTCGCTGGCGATTTTCGCCAGCCCGTCCGTGCCGCCCATGTCCTGATAAAGCGAGTCATCCGCGGCGAAAGCCTGCGATACCGCGAACAGCATCGCGGTACACATTACGAATTTTGAAAAACGGTTCATGACTGACCTTCCTTACGGCGAATCAAAGCCCGGCCTGCAGGGAAAGATACACACCCTGCTGGTGATCCTTGATCACGATGTTGCCGAGATCGACATAAGCCGCCGTGAGCGAGAGATTCTTGCAGAGGAAATATGCCGCGAAAATATCCCATGCGCCGTCCTCGCGCGCGATGCCGAGATTGTCCGGCTTGCTGCGATATTCAGCGCCCACCGCGAATTTGCGGCTGATCAGATAGGCGGCTGAACCTTCGAACTCGGTGGAATAGCCGGACTTCTTGTCGCCGCCGAAACCCAGGATGCCGAACTGGTTGGCTTTGGTTTCGCGCAACGTCGCGTTCAGCAACAGGCTTTGTTCGAGAAACAACTTGGTCGCGGAAATATAATAATCGGTGCCGTCGTCCGAGACACCGCCAATGGCGTGGATGATCGCGCCGCGATCATTGTGTTTGTATTGCAGGCCGACGGCGATTTGCGGCAGCCAAGAATCCTGATCGTAAACGGCATCGCCGATCACTTTGACCTTGGCGCCCCAGATGTCCTGATCGAATTTGTAATTCTTGCCGAGGCCCAGCGCAGCGCCAACGTCTTCCGTGTTGAATACCTGACGCGCATAGGAAAGTTCGACGCGGTCCCACAAACCGACGGCAACTCCGGGCGTCCAGAGCGAATAATCCGGCAGGCCGACATAGGTGACGTGCGCATCGATGCCGACACTGTCGCGCGTGCCATAGCCCGTGATCAGCGCCCACGTGGCGAGGCCGCCGCCCGCTGCACCTTCCACGTTGCTCACGCCGCCGGTGGCGAGGAGCTTGCCTTCATCAAAGAAAGAGCCCGGCTCACCCACCGTCGCTGGCGGCGCGGGTGGCGTCGCATCCTGTGCGTAAGCCTTTCCGGCAAAAAATAGAGCGGCCGAAATGGCCAAAATGGCGAAGCGCAATGAAGCCCCCTGACAAAGTATCGTCCGTTACGGTACATAACGGGGCCTTGGTTAATTTTGGCCAACCAAACAGGCGGATTGCGGCGCGACACCCAGCCCCGCGCAATAATGTTGCACCGCGCCGGACCCCATGTTAAATGCCTCGCGCGCGGGCGTTAAGATTCGTCCACGCAAGTAAATTTCATAGCCTTATCAACGGGTTATTGGGCGGCTGCGGGCATATGCTCCGGACGCGTTTGAGTGGGGTAAAGGTGGCTTCAAAACAGGCATCTTCCGCAGGGCTGGCCGGGCGCTATGCGACCGCCATTTTCGACCTCGCGCAGGAAGAAAAAGCGGTGGACGCGGTCGCCGGCGACTTCGCCAGCCTCAAGCAACTGATCGACGAAACGCCCGATCTCGCGCGCCTTGTTCGCGCGCCGGTATTCAGCCGCGAGGAACAGGCCAAGGGTTTGAACGCCGTGCTGCACCGCATGGAAGCCACGGCACTGACGCGCAAGTTCATTCTGATGCTGGCCTCCAAACGCCGCCTGTTCGCGCTGACCGACATCATCCGCGCGTACAACGAGATGGTTCAGAAGCAGCGTGGCGAGATGGATGCGCAAGTTACCTCCGCGCGCGCGTTGCAAGAAAGCGAAATCGCCGACCTGAAACGCGTTCTGAAAGACAAGCTCGGCCGCGAGCCGCGCCTTGATACCCGTGTGGATCCTTCGCTTCTCGGCGGTCTCGTCGTGAAGGTCGGTTCGCGCATGATCGATACATCGTTGCGCACGAAGCTGAACGGCATTCGTGCGGCCATGAGAGGACAGTGAAATGAAAATCCAGCCCGCGGAAATTTCCGCGATCCTGAAGCGCGAGATTCAGAACTTCGGCGCCGAAGCCGAAGTGAGCGAAGTCGGCCAGGTGCTTTCGGTCGGCGATGGCATCGCGCGCGTTTATGGCCTCGACAATGTGCAGGCCGGCGAGATGGTGGAATTCCCCGGCGGCATCAAAGGCATGGCGCTGAACCTGGAATCCGACAATGTCGGCGTCGTGATCTTCGGATCGGACTCCACGATCAAGGAAGGCGACACCGTCAAGCGCACGGGCGCCATCGTGGAAGTGCCGGTGGGCAAAGGCCTGCTCGGCCGCGTGGTCGATCCGTTGGGCAATCCGATTGACGGTAAAGGCGCGCTGACCGATGTGGCCAAGCGCAGCCGCGTAGACGTGAAGGCGCCGGGCATTATTCCGCGCAAGAGCGTGAGCGAGCCGATGCAGACGGGCCTCAAGGCCATCGACAGCCTGATCCCGGTTGGCCGCGGCCAGCGCGAGTTGATCATTGGCGACCGCCAGACCGGCAAGACCGCCATCGCCGTCGATACAATCCTGAACCAGAAGACGATCAACGCCAGCGGCGACGAGAAGCAGAAGCTTTACTGCATCTATGTCGCCATCGGGCAGAAGCGCTCCACCGTGGCGCAGATCGTCAAGACGCTCGAAGACGCCGGCGCGATGGAATATACCTGCGTGGTCGCCGCGACCGCGTCGGACCCCGCGCCGCTGCAATTCCTCGCGCCATTCTCCGGTTGCGCCATCGGCGAATATTTCCGCGACAACGGCATGCATGCGCTGATCATCTATGACGATCTTTCCAAGCAGGCGGTTGCCTATCGCCAGATGTCGCTGCTGCTGCGCCGCCCGCCGGGCCGCGAAGCCTATCCGGGCGATGTGTTCTATCTGCATTCCCGTTTGCTGGAACGCGCAGCCAAGCTGAACGAAGCCAACGGCAGTGGTTCGCTGACCGCGTTGCCGGTGATCGAAACTCAGGCCGCCGACGTGTCGGCTTATATCCCGACCAACGTGATCTCCATTACCGATGGCCAGATCTTTCTGGAAGCGGACCTGTTCTATCAGGGCATCCGCCCGGCGGTGAACGTGGGCATCTCGGTGAGCCGCGTGGGCTCGGCGGCGCAGATCAAGGCGATGAAGCAGGTTTCCGGCTCGATCAAGCTGGAGCTGGCGCAGTACCGCGAAATGGCGGCCTTCGCCCAGTTCGGCTCTGATCTTGATGCCGGAACGCAACGCCTGCTCAATCGCGGCGCGCGACTGACAGAGCTTCTAAAACAGCCGCAGTTCTCGCCCATGCCCGTGCAGGAACAGGTGGTGGCGATTTATGCCGGTGTTAAGGGCTACCTCGATAAGCTGGCCGTGAACCAGATCGGCCGCTTTGAATCTGAATTCCTGCGGTTGATGCGCAGCAAGCACAAGGATGTGCTGGACGGCATCGCCAAGGAAAAGGCTCTCACGCCCGATCTCGAAACCAAGCTGAAAGCGTCGCTCGACGATTTCTCCGCGAGCTTCGCGTAAGGAGAGATCATGGGGCTCGCAGACAGAGTCGTCTATCACGTCAAACGCCGGTTTGTTCCGCCTACGCGGCCGATCACGGCGCTCGCGCCGCTGGATATGGCGCGCGTGATGGATCGTGGCTGCTGCCCGTACGACGGCTATCAGCGCGGCACAGGTCTGGCGCACGGCGATCTGGCCGAGCAAATCTGGAACGACCCGCTGTTCCGCAAGGCGCTGGCCAATGCGCGCACATACGCAGTGCGCACCATGTGCACCGAAGCGCGCCTGATGAACCTGTTCCTGCTGATCAAGTTCTTCATGAAGGATTTGGCGTCGCAGAACATTATCGAATACGGCACATTCCGCGGCGGCAGCGCGCTGTTCATGGCGACGCTGCTGAAAGAGCTTTATCCGTCCGCGAAGGTCTATGCGCTGGATACGTTCGAAGGCATGCCGGAAGGCAATGCGGGATTGGACCTGCCGCCGCCGGACGATTTCGCCGACACCAATCTCAACGTGATCCGCTTCACCGCCGAGCAGATGGGGCTCGATAACGTCGAGTTCGTCAAAGGCTTGATTCAGGATACGTCACCGGATGTTTACGCGAAGGCGGGAAGCTTCGGCCTCGCGCATATCGATGTGGTGCTCTATTCCGCTGTTATCTACGCGCAAGAGAGCGTGTGGGATGTGATGGCGCCCGGCGGCTATCTTGTTTACGACGACGCCACCGAGCCCACCTGCCCCGGCGCCACCCGCGCGGTGGAAGAAATGATCACCAAGCGCAGCATTTCACTCGAACAGGTTTATCCGCACATGGTTCTGCGTTCGCGGCTGCCCGCCAACACAGGAACCGCATAGGACCGCGATGCCCAGCTTAAAATCTTTCCGCAACCGCATCGCAAGCGTCAAAGCGATCCGCAAGATCACCAAGGCGCAGCAGATGGTGGCTGCCTCGAAGCTTCGCCGCGCGCAGGAAGCCGCCGAAGCCGCGCGGCCTTACGCGGAGAAGATGGAAAACGTCATCGCCAGCTTGGCGGGCGGCATGGAAGGCAATCCGGGTGCGCCGCGCCTTCTCACGGGCACCGGCAAAGACGCCGTGCATCTGGTGATCGTGGCGACAGCGGATCGCGGGTTGTGCGGTGCCTTCAACAGCAACATCGTGCGCAAGGCGCGCGGACATATCGAACAGCTTCTGCGCGACGGCAAGCAGGTGAAGATTCTATGCGTGGGCCGCAAGGGACGCGACCAGCTTCGCCGCAACTACAGCAACCTGATCATCGACGCAGTGGATTTCGCAGGCATCAAGCGTATCGGGTTCGCAGACGCCAACAAGATCGCGCGCCGCGTGCTGGACCTGTTCGAAGCCGGCGAGTTCGATGTGGCGGCGATTATCTATTCGCGCTTCCGCTCGGTAATGAGCCAGGTGCCGACAGTGCAGCAGCTTATCCCCGCACCGATCGAAGCCACCGCACCGGCGGTTGGCCCGCACGGTAATGTTTATGTCTATGAGCCGGACGAAACCGAAATCCTGCACGATCTTCTGCCGCGCAACATTGGCGTGCAGGTGTTCCGCGCGTTGCTGGAAAACGTGGCAGGCGAGATGGGCGCCAAGATGACCGCGATGGACGGCGCCACGCGCAACGCCGGCGAAGTGATCGACAAGCTGACGATGCAATACAACCGCTCGCGCCAGGCGATGATCACCAAGGAACTGATTGAAATTATTTCGGGCGCCGAAGCGCTCTGATCGGAGAAACTGCGATGAATGCGATGACAGACAGCAACAAGCTCGGCCGTGTGACCCAGGTGATGGGCGCGGTTGTGGACGTTCAGTTCGACGGAGCACTGCCCGAAATTCTGAACGCGCTGGAAACCGACAACCACGGCAACCGGCTGGTGCTGGAAGTGGCGCAGCATCTGGGCGAAAGCACCGTGCGCGCCATCGCGATGGACTCCACCGAAGGTTTGGTGCGCGGCCAGAAGGTTGGCGATACCGGCGCGCCGATCTCGGTGCCCGTCGGCGACGGCACGCTGGGCCGCATTATGAATGTGATCGGCGAACCGGTGGATGAAGCCGGCGCCATCAACTTCACATCGCGCCGCGCCATCCATCAGGAAGCGCCGCCCTTCACCGAGCAATCCACCGAAGCGCAGGTGCTGGCCACCGGCATCAAGGTGATCGACCTGCTGGCGCCGTATGCGCGCGGCGGCAAGATCGGTTTGTTCGGCGGTGCGGGCGTGGGCAAGACCGTGCTTATCCAGGAACTGATCAACAACGTCGCCAAGAAGCACGGCGGATTTTCGGTGTTCGCTGGCGTGGGCGAACGCACGCGCGAAGGCAACGACCTCTATCACGAAATGATCGAGTCCGGCGTGAACAAGGATCCCAAGAAGGGCTCCACCGAAGGCAGCAAGTGCGCGCTGGTTTACGGCCAGATGAACGAGCCGCCGGGTGCGCGCGCGCGCGTTGGCCTTTCGGGCCTGACCGTGGCCGAGTATTTCCGCGATCAGGGTCAAGACGTGCTGTTCTTCGTGGACAACATCTTCCGCTTTACGCAGGCCGGTTCGGAAGTGTCCGCCCTGCTCGGCCGCATTCCGTCCGCGGTGGGTTATCAGCCGACGCTGGCCACCGACATGGGCACGCTGCAGGAACGCATCACCACCACCACCAAGGGTTCGATCACTTCGGTGCAGGCGATCTACGTGCCGGCCGACGACCTGACCGATCCGGCGCCGGCGACATCGTTCGCGCACTTGGACGCGACGACCAACCTGAACCGCGCGATTTCGGAAAAGGGCATCTACCCGGCGGTTGACCCGCTGGACTCCACCTCGCGCCTTCTCGACCCGCGCGTTGTGGGTCAGGAACATTATGATGTGGCGCGCGCCGTACAGCAGATTTTGCAGAAGTACAAGTCGCTGCAGGACATCATCGCCATTCTGGGCATGGATGAGCTTTCGGAAGACGACAAGCTGACCGTGCAGCGCGCCCGCAAGATCGAGCGCTTCCTGTCGCAGCCGTTCCACGTCGCCGAAGTGTTCACCGGCTTCCCCGGCATCTTCGTCGACCTGAAGGATACCGTGCGCAGCTTCAAGGCGGTGGTGAACGGCGAATACGATCACCTGCCGGAAGCCGCGTTCTACATGGTGGGCACCATCGAAGACGCCGTGAAGAAGGCGCAAAAGATGGCGGCGGAAGCGGCGTAATGGTCGACAAGATTCATTTCGATCTGGTCTCGCCCGAGCGGCTTCTCATTTCGGAGAATGCCGAGCGCGTAACTGTGCCGGGCGCCGATGGCTATTTCGGCGCGATGGCGGGCCACATGCCGCTGATCTCATCGCTTCGCGCGGGCTTCATCGAAGTGCTGGGCGGCGACCAAGGGGGCAAAGACGGCAAGTATTTCATTCGCGGCGGTTTCGCCGAAGTGAACGCCGACCAGCTCACGGTGCTGGCGGAAGAAGCCATCCCGATGTCGGACTTCGATCTGGCCACACTCGACCAGCGCATCCATGACACCCAGGAAGACCTGATCGCGGCCAAGACCGACGACGAGCGCCGCAAGGTGGCCGAGACGCTCGACGACCTCAAAATGCTGCGCGCGGTATTCTAAAGACGGGGTCCGGAGGCTTAATTTCCTGTCACCTTCCGCCGCAAGCGGAATGGGGCGTTCCCCATCGGCAACCGGGTTTGCTATAAGGCGTTTAACGAGAGGCCCCCCAAAGGGCGATTCTACCAAGGGTGCGCGATGGCCGCGGAAGCCACCGTTTTTAAACAGGGTTGGACGCTGGACGATGTCCAGTGGGCGAAGTTCGACGCCTCGAAGGTCGATCCCCAGATGCTGGCGGCTATCAAGGCGGCGGCGCTGGTGGAATATAACGCGCCGGATTACGTCACCTACCTTTGCAGCGTCTTCAAGAATTCGACGCCGCAGACGCTGGCCAACATCCGCGAATGGGGCGGAGAAGAATCGCAGCATGGCCGCGCGCTGGGCCGCTGGGCGGAAATGGCGGACCCCACATTCAACCTTGAAGATGCCTTCGCGCGCTTTCGCAAAGGCTATCGTCCCGAACATTTTTCCGGCGCAGACATGGAGTCCATTCGCGGCAGCCGGCGCGGCGAGATGATCGCGCGCTGCGTGGTGGAAAGTGGCACGTCTTCTTACTACAGCGCCATCCGGGAATCGACGCAGGAGCCGGTGCTGAAGGAAATTTCCGGCCGCATCGCCGCCGATGAATTCCGGCATTACAAACTCTTCTACGAAACCCTTCAGATTCAAGACGAACCGGACCTTCCTTTCTGGCGCAAGCTGATGGTGGCGGTGGGCCGCGTGACGGAATCGGACGACGACGAGCTGGCCTACGCTTACTATTGCGCCAACGTTCCGGCGGCGCAGGAAGCCAGCGTTCCCTACAAGCGCGAAGTGTTCGCCAAAGCGTACAACGCCAAGATCATGACGCTGTATCGCCGCCACCACATCAAGAAGCTGGTGCAGATGGTGGCCAAGGCGGTGGGCGCCGATCCGCAAGGCCGCCTGACCGATATCGCCAGCCGCCTGATGTGGCGGATGCTGCGCATGCGCGCGGGGATGAGCGCCAAAGCGGCAGGCGTTTCGGCCTGACCTCCACCAAATGAGCACCCATAAATAAGGCGGGTGAATCGCGAACGGCCGTTCGCGATGCCCGCCTTGGTCTGCAAGCCCAACCGCCACCGGAAGGGTGCGTTCAAGCGCCGAATCGACTGGTCGTCCGGCTTCCACCGCCCTGGGCTTTGCGGGTTCTGGCGGGCTATCCCTGGCGCACGGCTTGCCAGCGCGGGGATACTCCGTCGGGTCGCAAGGGTTGCACGCGAGTTTGCACCCAGCCCTGTATGGTCTCGCGGTGAATCTAAGTCATGGCGTCGGGCGTCCTTCTCAAGCATCCAGTCGAGAACATATAGCGAACATATGAGGATATAAAGCACTAAATACGATTTCTATTCTATTCGCTGTGGATAACTCGCGCACACTTGGGGAAAGCCGCGAAATAGCGGAATCTGGCGGCCCCTCCTGCAATCATCGTTCATCGGGCAACTGACGATGGAGACATCAAAACCCGCGCCGATAAGGTTGGAATAAAAGTCTTGCGCATTGCCAATCTTCCAATCCTGCCGGAAAAGGCTCAGATCGAACTAGGGTTTAAGAAAGTTAGCCCCGATGAAGCAGAAATCGCAGCCGCAGAAATCGAAGCACAAAACTCAGGCGAGTCTTCCGCAGGACTTTAAGGCCGTCGCCTGCCGTCTCGGTGCCGACGAGGACAAGGCGCGCTTTGAGGCGAAGCGGAGGAAGCTGGCAAAGGCCGCGCCCAAGGGCAAATGAAAGCGGCAGCAGCAATTATTGGCGCCGCCGCTGTACTGTTAGTGTCTTGCGCGCAACCGATAGAGGCAGGTCACATCTGGAAAGAAGTGCCTGACCATAGAGGTGTGTTTGTCGATATGGCCAGCATTGTTCATGTCGATGTTTCGCGCATCGCTTACAGACATTGTATGCCAGATGGTCCGCCCGATTCCTGCGATCCACCGCCATTCGACACCAAAGCCGACATCAAGGTTGGCGATGCTATCTCCACTGGCCTTGGATTTTGGTGCAGCACTCCAGACACTGAAATGGGAGATGTGCGCTTTGGGAAGGTCGGGGGCGAGGAGCACATTATCCCCACGGCTGCGATCAAACCGATCGTTTGCGGCTCATCAAAATAGCCAGTTCAAATTCAGATTTAACGCTGGGTTTGTCAAAGACAACATCGTCAAAAACTTCGCCATCCGCTATTCGGCGGCCTCGTGCGAATCGAAGGATCATCCGGTGTGGATGACCACGTCGAAATACATCCGCATGATCATTCCTATCTCGGAAAACAACCTGAAGGGCGGCTAGCAGCGCGTCCGGACAATGCGCAATGTGCACACCAAGCAATAACGGTTATGCTGCCGACGCATTACAGCTTTATCTTGCGCCATGACCGATTCCCATATTCCGCCGGCGCGCAACGGCAGTTACCCGGTGCGCGACGGCAATCTGCTCACGCCGCTGGTGGATGGCGACGTGGCATTCGCGCGTATTTGCGCGGCGGTGGCGGCGGCGAAGAAAAGCGTTTGGCTAACGATTGCCTATCTCGATCCCGCGTTTCACATGCCGGACGGGCGCAGCCTGTTCGATGTGCTGGACCAAGCGCAGGCGCGCGGGCTGGATGTGCGCGCCATCATCTGGCGCACCAACAACAAGGAAGAGCTGCTGTTCAACGGCACCGAAGCCGAGCGCGAATGGCTGGGCGATCGCGGATCGCGCTTCCTCATCCGCTGGGATCGCGCGCACAAATATTATTGCCAGCATCAGAAAACGTGGCTGATAGATGCGGGCGCGCCGGACGAGGTTTCATTTGTTGGCGGGATCAATCTGGATGCGGCGTCGGTCAGCCCCGTGGGTCATGCGGGACGTGCGGTCGCGCAAATCCACGATGTCTATTGCGAACTGCGCGGGCCTTGCGCCAGTGACGTGCACCACAATTTCGTGCAGCGCTGGAACGAGGCCAGCGAACGCGCGCGCGAGGATGGCGTGTGGCCGGATCTGAAGAGCCAGATGCAACTGGAATTTCCCAAAGCGCCCTCGCCCGCCGCCGGCAACACGCGTGTGCAAATTCAAAGGACGGTGCATGCCGGTATGTTCACGGATGGCACGGCTGCGCCCGATGCCGCGCCGTTCGAGATCGCCAAAGGCGAAAGCAGCGTGTTCGCGCAATATGGCGCGGCCATCGATGCGGCGAAAAGCTCGATTTATATCGAGGACCAGTATATCGCCGCGCCCGTCATCGTGGCGAAACTGGCGGCGGCGCTGGCGCGCGGCGTGGACGTTATCTATCTGGTGCCAGCCGATCCCGAAATGCGCGTGCGCGAGGCGCGAACGAAGGCCGAGGCAAAGCCGTTCTTCGATGCGCTGGCGGCGCTGGGCGCGTTCGACAATTTCCTGCTGGCGGGAATTGCCGCGAAAGGCGCGGACGGCAAACTGCGCAATGTTTATGTCCACGCCAAGATCATGCTGGTGGATGACGCCTGGGGCACGATTGGCTCGACCAATATCGCTACCCAGTCCTTCTACTGCGACACCGAAATGAACGCGTCGTTCTGGGACGCGGCGGTGGCGCGCGATCTGCGCACGTGGCTGTTCGCGGAACATCTGGCGACAGACACAAGCGCGATGGATGATCGCGCTGCGCTGAAGACGTTTCGCGAAATCGCGCGCGCGAACGTTCAGGCGCGCGAACGCGGTGAAGAGATGCAGGGGTTGGCGTTTGCGCTCGATCCGGCAGCGTACGGCGCTTAAACGCTGCGCTTGACCATCATCTGTTTGATTTCGGCGATGGCCTTGGCGGGGTTTAAGCCCTTCGGGCACGTGTCGGCGCAGTTCATGATGGTGTGGCAGCGATAGAGACGGAACGGGTCTTCCAGATTGTCCAGCCGCTCGCCTTTGGTTTCGTCGCGGCTATCCGATAGCCAGCGATAGGATTGCAGCAACGCGGCGGGGCCGAGATAGCTGTCCTGATTCCACCAATAACTTGGGCATGAGGTGGAGCAGCAGGCGCAGAGGATGCATTCGTAAAGGCCGTCCAGCTTGGCGCGGTCTTGCGGCGATTGCGTCCATTCCTTTTCCGGCGCGGGTGTTTTTGTCTGCAGGAACGGCTGGATGGAGGAATACTGCGCGTAGAAATTCGTCAGGTCCGGCACCAGGTCTTTCACCACGGCGGCGGCGGGCAGCGGATAGACGCTGACGGAACCGGAAATGTCGGCAATCGCCTTGGTGCAGGCCAGCGTGTTGCGGCCACCGATGTTCATGGCGCAGGAACCGCAGACGCCTTCGCGGCACGAGCGGCGGAAGGTGAGCGTGGGGTCGATCTCGTTCTTGATCTTGATGAGTGCGTCCAGAACCATCGGACCGCAGGTTTCCAGATCAATCGTGTAGGTATCGATGCGCGGGTTTTCTTCCGTCACCGGATCGTAGCGATAGACTTTGAAATCCTTGGAGCGCTTGGGGCGCTTGCCGTTCGCCAGCCGGGGGCCGGGCCACGACTTGCCCTTTTTGATCTTGCTGTTCTTCGGCAGCGTGAACTGGACCATTCCATTACCCCAAGATTCCACGGCTATCTCCTTGTTACCAAGCAGATAGCCGTGGCGCAACGCGGGTGCGTCAGCTTGGCTGCGGACCTATGGGGGCGACGCGATACCAGTCGATCTTGCGGGTGGCGTACATGGTGGCGCCCAGCGCGAAGAACAGCAGCAGCGCGCCAATGAGCAGCGCGTAATCCTCCTGCTGCAGGATGACATAGAGCAGCGCATAGAGCGTGCCCAGAAGCACCGCCAGCACGGCAGCGCGCGCGGCGCTTGCAAACGCGCTCCAGGCATAGGCGCAAGTCATTGCGATGGTGCCGGCAGCGGCGGCCAGATACGACAGGCCGAAACCGATATGCTCGGCGAACGACAGCAGCAGAAGATAGAATAGAACCTGCGCCGCGCCGATCAGCGCATATTGCATGACATGAAGACGCTTCACCGACACCAGTTCGGTGACGAAGAACACCAGCAGCGCCAGGCCGACAAACAGGATGGCGTATTTCAACGAGCGTTCGACCAACTGATAGAAGCCTACCGGCTGATAGAAGCGCACGCCGAAAGCGGACGCGGTAAGCGTGGATATGGCGTCGGGCGCGGAAGCGAAGCTCTGGCTGGTGCCGCGCGCCAGATACGGCACGCTCCAGCTTGCGGAAAAGCCTTTGTCGTTGATGGCGTGTTCGTTGGGCAGGAAGTTGCCGAAGAAGCTGGGATCGGGCCAGGTAGAATGAAGGCGCGCCACCGTCTGCTCGCCCATCGGCGCGAAGCTCAGTTCCTTGGAACCGCGCAGGCCGATTGTGGCGTGCAGGTTCAACGCTTGCGGCGGGCCGCTCAGGCCCAGCGGCGCGTGGATGCCGTTGGCCAGTTTGTTCTGGCTGCCGATGCCGGGTTCGAACGTGGCGCTGTGATCGTTCACCTGCAGGGTGACATTGGCGGCCAGCCCGCGCGGATCGGTGACGACGACCGAAGCGTAAGCGGCGTTCCAGAAGATCGTGGCGCCTTGCGGGAACACGCCATCGAACGCGGCGCGGGTGAAGGATGCTTTCAGCCCAATGCTGGAGCGATAAACCGGCACTTCAAAAATGCCGCGCCAGCGCGTTTCGACATTCGCATCGGTGTCAATGTTGAGCGCGCTTGGCAGGATCACTGCTTCGTCGCGATTGGTGGTGACGACGGCTTTGCCATCGACCAGCGATTCGGTTTTGTATTCGTACGGGATGAACAGCACGGGGCCGGAAACCGTCTGGTTGGCGCCCCATCCCGATGCGATATCGCTTGCCGCATCGCTGGCCATTTCCTCGCGCCCATCGAGCGCCAGCCCGATGAAAAACAGCGGAATGACCATGCAAAGCGTGAGAAGAACGACCGCGAGAAACTTGAAACCCGGCGAAGAATAACGCGCATTGCCCTTTGCGGGCGGCACGGCAGTATCGGTCACGAATATCCCCTTCAAGGAAATGAGCGCGAACGCTGATCTTCGATCTGGACGCAATCAAGGCGGACGCGCGGCGCTTACGCGGCGGGTGGTGGCTGCGGTTGGGCGGGCGGCGCGATGATATGGACGTCGCGCTGTGGGAACGGAATGACGATGCCGGCAGCGGCCAGCACATCGTTAAGCGCCAGATAAATCTGGCTTTTCGCGTTGGCCACGCCGTTGTGCGGATCGGAAATCCAGACGCGCAGGTCCATGTCGATAGCGCTGTCGCCCATCCCCAGCACCAGACAAACCGGCTCCGGCTTGTCCAGAACGCGCTTGACCGAGTGGGCGGCTTGCAGCGCCAGTTCGATGGTTTTGTGCAAGTCCGATCCATAAGCCACGCCGAAGGGCACATGCAGGCGAATCGTGTTGTCGGAATGCGTCCAGTTGGTGACGCCGTTGGTGACGAAATAATTGTTCGGGATGAGATACTCGATGCCGTCGCGCGTGCGCAGCGCCACAAAGCGCGCGCCCATGCTGGTGACCCAGCCGTAAGTGTTGTTGTAGGCCACCACATCGCCGGGCTTGATCGATTTGCCCAACAGCAGCGTGAGGCCGGCGACGAGGTTGGACACCGATTGCTGCAAGCCCAAGCCCAGCCCGATGCCGATGGCGCCGGAAAATACCGCCAGCGCGGTGAGGTCCACGCCGACCACGGCAAGTGCGGCGACCACCGCCAAAGCGGGAAGGGTCAGTTTGAGAAGCTGGATAAACAGGATGCGCAAAGACGGCGTGAGTGACTTGGCGGTGGAAATCCGCCGCTCGGCAAAGTTGGAAAGAACCGTCGTCAGCCAAAGCAGAACCGCCAGCACGAACAGCGCGCGCACCATCGTCAGCGCCGAAATCTGAAACTTGCCGAAGCTGACGGCCGAATGCTGAAGCTGATCCTGAATCGGCGCCAGCAAATTGAGGATGCTGAGTGCTGCGATGGACCATGCGATCACCGCGACGAGCCGCGACCAGGTTTCGTTGCCCACCAATTGCGAAACGATGCGAATGACGATCCAGGCGATAAGAAGGCTGATCGCCGCCCGAAGGATATCCAGCGAAAAGCCGGTGGCTGTGCCGATCAAAAGCGCTGCCCACAGGATGGCCAGCCAAACCACAGGCAGCGCCAGCGACCCGGTCACGCGCGCCGCGGCCAGCGCCCAGGCGCGCGATTGCGCCCGCAAGGCGAGACGCTTGAAAGCGGTGTTGATGCGTGGCGCGCACCACAGCGCGGTAAGACCCGCAACAATTATGATCGCAAACTGCTCCAGCAACGCCGGCTGGCGCAGTTGCAGGAGGAGTTTCGATGCGGCATTGGAAATATATGCCGGTATCCTGCCCGTAAAAGACGCATCGTTCGTCATGCGATCAACCGATACTCCCGAAGCAATTCCATACACCGTCACACTGAAACGGACGCAGCGCCGATCTGTTCAAACACCCAGCCGATTTCCACAGCGGCATCTTTGATGGCGCCGGTGACCACAAGCTGCTCGGCGCGGCGCACGGTGTCGCCGCCGAGATAAACGCTTTCCTCGATGGCGATTTCACCGCCGCCGGCGCGGAAACGCCAGCCCTCGCCGGTCGGCAGTTTCAATATGATGCCGCCGTTCTCCGACGGCGACATGCGCACATCCGGATGAATGTGAAAGCGCACCGCGAACGGCACGGCGGCTTTGCGGCCTGTTGTCCGCGGCACAAGCCGGTCGGCGCCTGTCAGCACCAGCCCCTGCGGCGAAAGCGTGAGGCGGCGTTCGTGCAGAATGCCGAAGGCGGGAACATAGGCGTCGTGATGGGCTTCCACGCTCCAGCCGTTCGCGGTTTCGACGCGGCGCGAATCCACTTGCGTCGGGCCGCCGAGCAGCCGCGCGCCGATCAGATCGCGTGCAAAACCCTCGCCCAGCACACCGGCTTGCGACGTGTCGGCGATGGTGACGGTGGAATGGGCGGCGGTGGCGCGCAACGCATCGCCCCACTTGGGCTGCGGACCGGCGCCGCAATTCACGACAAGGCGCTGCGGCCCGGCGCTCAGCTCGAACGCCAGGCAACCGGCATGCGCGTCGCACGAGAACATGCCTTGCGGCGGCGCGCCGGCATCCAGGATCACCAGCGCCTTTCCTGCCGACATGCGGTGATAAGCGGAATGGCGCGCATGGGCGAAGGGCTGGCCGCGCACCTGATCGCGCGCCAGCAGGCCCTCGATCATGCGCGCATCGGATTCGCAACCGCCGTTGAACAACGCCAGCGCGCCGTCGCCGTGACGGAAGAAGCGGATCATCGGCGCCATGCGGTCGTGCGCGCTGATAAGGACTTGCGGCACGGCGTGATCTTTCGCCATCAACGCATCCACCACCATCACGACGTGACGATAGGCATCCAGCAGCGCTAGCGGTGAACGGCTGATATGGCCGCCGTCGGGCAATATCTGGTGCGAGATTTCCGCGACAAGGCGCTGGATGCCGGCATCGAGCCGTTTGGGACTGTCGTCGAGGCAGGCGCCGGAAAGCGCCAGGCCAGCAGCGGCCTCCAGCCGCGGGATTCCATCGGGCGCGCTTTCGGCAACGCGCGCCAGCATGCGCGATTGCTCGCGCAACGAGACGAACAGCTTGGAGCGCCACAAAAGATCGGAATTGGTGATCGCCAGCCGCCCGTGCGCGAAGAGATTGACCAGCCGTGCCGCCATCACATGCGCCAGCCATGCCGGTTCGCTATAGCGCGCGTTGCGCTTGATCCATTGGGTGATGAGGTTGGTGGCCAGCGTGCGCGCCGCATCCCCACCCGCCACCGCCAGCGGCGGCAACCATTCGAAGGAATGAAGTGCCTGCGCCCACGCCTGCGACGGCGCGACAGCATCGAAGACCGAATTGTTTTTCACATCCACGGTTTCGCCCGCGAAGCGAAAACGCCCGCGTAACAGGGCGTCGGCATCTTCCAGCCGGCGCGGCTGCGCATCGAACGGATTGAAGGGAATACGGTCGGCCAGCGGCCCGCCCAGCAGGCGGTGATAGAACCATGTGCGCCGCCACAGCGCGCGCAACGGCGCGATGAGGCGCAACCATGCGGCGCGCGCAATCTCCGGATACAAAGCGAGAGGCGCGCTGCGGCGCTTTGCCGGAATCTCCGCCACGCCGCTATCCGCGCAAGGCGCGAATGTTGGCGGCGTAATGCGACGGGCCGCCCTTGAACACCGATGTTCCGGCCACCAGCGTATCGGCGCCGGCTGCGATGGCGCGCTTGGCGGTTTCCGGTGTGATGCCGCCGTCCACTTCCAGCGCGATGGCCCGGCCGGTTTTGTCGATGCGCGCGCGCGCCGCTTCGATCTTCTTCAATTGGCTTTCGATGAAACTCTGCCCGCCGAAGCCGGGATTGACCGACATGATGAGAACCAGATCGACAAGATCGAGCACATTGTCGATGGCGTCGATGGGCGTTCCCGGATTGAGCACCACGCCGGGCTTCTTGCCCAGCGAACGGATGAGCTGCAGCGTGCGGTGAATGTGCGGACCGGCTTCGGGATGAACCGTGATGCCGTCCGCTCCCGCCTCGGCGAACGCCGGAATAAAAAGATCGACCGGCGAGATCATCAGATGCACATCGAACGGCAGCTTGGTGTGGGGGCGAAGCGCCTTCACCACCTGCGGACCGATGGTGATGTTGGGCACGAAATGGCCATCCATGACATCGACATGGATGAGATCGGCGCCGGCCGCGTCGATAGCTTCCACCTCCTGCCCAAGCCGCGAAAAATCGGCGGACAGAATCGATGGCGCGATGCGGACGGGCGCTGGCATGTGGGAGATTAAGTGCCGGATTCCCCCGATGCCCGCAAGGCGAAAGGGCGTATTTCGGCAGCCAAAACGGGAGTTTTTCTATCTTCTTTCGTCATTGCCCGGCTTGTCCGGGCAACCCATTTTTCCTTTCACCAAAGAAATTGGGTCGCCCGCATAAAGCGGGCGATGACGAAGAGAGAGCGATTCAAATTAAGCAACGCGCCGGCCTAGCGGTGCAGGTCGGACGTCACCGCTTGCAGAACGCGCCAGGCATGGACGTTGTCGTCCTCGCCCTCTTCCGGCAGCACCGGCAAATCGGGCGCGATGCCCGCCACTTCGTCGGTGCCGTCGGCGCGCAGGCGCACGCAGTTGGGGATGCGAAATCGCAGCCGCGAATGGGGCAGCACCACGGGTTCGGCATCGGTCATGAACCCGCAGCCGTCACCGCCTGTCGTCTCGCCGACCGTGCGGGCAATGCCGTTGTCGTGGGTCACAGCGGAGAACATTTCCGCCGACGAATAGGTCTTGTGATTGGTGAGGACATAGACCGGCCCCGTCCACGCACCCCAATAGTCGCGCACCATTGCCGGCCAATGCAGCGCCTGCACGATGTCGAGATTCTCAATGGCGTGCGCCGGCAAATAGCGCAGCGGCCCACCTGCTGAACCCGCTTGCGTAAGCCCGGTGCAGCCGCCCAGGTTCCACGACCGCTGCTCACGCCACACCCACGACAAGTCGCATCGCGGTTTGTCCAGGCTCGCTTTGCCGCGCTCGAATTGCGCCAGCGATGTTTCAAGATATTTGCGCGCCAGCGGCGTGGGCTTGAGCGTGAGCGCTTTCTTCAAGGCGTCGATTTCGTCGTCGAAATACCCCGCCGAACCCGGCGCCGTCGCCATCATCAGGCGCGCCGAGTAAACCGGTTTGTCCGTGAAGAAGCGCGCCATGAAATCGCCGGCGTCGTTGCCGCCGGTGTTCGATCCCACATCCACGATCACCGCCTGCACGCCTTCGGCCTTGAACCGCTTCAACTGATCGGCAATCTCGGCGAACAGGACGTAAGCGGTTTTCTCGCCCAGATTACTGTCGCTCACCGTTGTGCCGTCCTTGCGCAACTGCGCCCACGCCTTCTGGCAGGCGGACGGGAAACCCTGCTGGCGGAACCAGGAAATGCGCACGATGCCGAGCTTGGTGTTATCCGGCATGACGATGGTGCCGGCGCGATAATCCTGCTGCACGCCATCGGCTTCAAGATGGAAGCCGGGCAGCGCTTCGAACGGCGTTGAGAATGACGTGCGCTGAACAAGCGCGAAACCCAGCGCCGCACAACCTCCAACAGGATCGTTCTGGTCGAGTACCGGATCGGGAACGGATACCGGCTTTGCCGGCGCGGCTTCCAGATAGGGAAGTTCCGAGAAGTGGCCATCATGGACGCCCGCCACGAACGCGAGGATCGCCTGCTTGGCATCGGCATCGCTTTGCGCGGTGGAGAGTGCGGCCTGTGTGCGGCGATCGAGATCGGGCAGATCGACGCCGCTTTGCGGCGAGCCAAGCCATGCGAGATTGGCGTCAGTCTTTTCCAGCGCCGTTTTCAGATAAGCATAGTCTGATTGCCAGGCCGCACGGTCGAACGTCGCGGCATGTGCGGCGCACGCGAGGCCGAGCGCCGCGAGCGTGATTGTGGCAGTGAGAAATCCGTTACGCATGACAGATGGTTCCCAAGACGTTCGACCGCAAGAAGTACGAATCGACTCTGCGAATTCCACGATGGTTCTTGCCGCATCCTTGGCGCGCCGCAACGGGCGCGACGAAAAACCCTTGGTTTCGTTGGTTGACTGGCGCGCCCCCGACCCTACACTCCGGGCTGGTTCGAACCAGCCTTTTCCTGAGGATTTTCATGGCTGAACAAGCCTCTCCGAACGCGCCATCCCGCCCGCTTTCGCCTCACCTGCAAATCTATAGCTGGCCGGTCACCATGATGACCTCCATCACCCATCGCTTGACGGGAATTGCGCTTTCGGTGGGAACCGCGTTCCTCGCCTGGTGGCTGATCGCGCTGGCCAGCGGGCCGGATGCTTACGGGCCGTTCCAAGAAGTAGCGCACAGCATCATCGGCCAGATCATCCTGTTCGGTTTTGTGTGGTCGCTGGCGTTTCATCTGCTGAACGGCATCCGCCATCTGGCTTGGGATCTGGGTTACGGCTTCAAAGTGTCCACCGCCAACTTCACCGGCGTGACCGTGATCGTGCTTTCCATTCTGGTTGCGGTGGGCGTGTTCGCGCTGGGCTTCTTCGGCAAGGGAGGATACTGGCTGTGACCATGCAGACTCCGCTCTCGCGCGTTCAGGGGCTGGGCGCTTCGCACACCGGCACGCGCAGCTTCTGGCGCCAGCGCATCACGGCACTTGCGCTTGTGCCGCTGGCGATCTGGTTTCTGGTGGCGGTGCTGGGCCTTGTGGGCGGCACCGAAGCAGAGGTGGCCGGGTTCTTTCAGCATCCGGTGAATGCGATCCTGATGTTCCTCTTCATCATGTTCGCGCTGTGGCACATGATGATCGGCCTGCAGGAAGTGATCGAGGATTACGCGCACGCGCCCGGCGCCAAGCTGATCCTGCTGCTGCTGAACCGCGCTTTCACCATTGTTGTGGGCGCATCCTGCCTGCTGGCCCTTTTGAAAATCGCAATCTGACGACCGGATAAAATCTCGATGAATTCCTACCAGATCACGGATCATACGTTCGATGTCGTTGTTGTCGGCGCGGGTGGCGCGGGGTTGCGCGCCACGCTGGAATGCGCGGCGAAGGGATTGAAGACGGCCTGTATCACCAAAGTATTTCCCACCCGCAGCCACACCGTTGCGGCGCAAGGCGGCATCGCGGCGGCGCTGGGCAATATGGGCGAGGATGACTGGCGCTGGCACATGTACGACACCGTGAAAGGTTCGGACTGGCTGGGCGATCAGGACGCCATCGAATATATGTGCCGCGCCGCGCCGGAAGCGGTTTATGAGCTGGAGCATTTCGGCCTGCCCTTTTCACGCACCGACGAAGGCAAAATCTATCAGCGTGCCTTCGGCGGCATGACATCGAACTACGGCAAAGGCATCGCGCAACGCACCTGCGCCGCCGCCGACCGCACCGGACACGCCATGCTGCACACGCTGTACGGCCAATGCGTGAAGCATGAAGTGAACTTCTTCATCGAGTATTTCGCGCTCGACCTCATCATGGAAGACGGCGCGGTGCGCGGCGTGATGGCCTGGTGCCTGGACGATGGGACGCTGCACCGCTTCCGCGCGCACAAAGTGATCATGGCGACGGGCGGATATGGCCGCGCCTATTTCTCCTGCACCGGGGCGCACACGCAGACCGGCGACGGCAACGCGATGGTGTTGCGCGCGGGCCTGCCGCTGCAGGACATGGAGTTCGTGCAATTCCACCCCACCGGCGTTTATGGCGCGGGCGTGCTGATCACCGAAGGCGTGCGCGGCGAAGGCGGTTATCTGACCAATTCCGAGGGCGAACGCTTCATGGAGCGCTATGCGCCGAGCGCGAAAGATCTTGCCTCACGCGACGTGGTTTCGCGCGCCATGACCATTGAAATCCGCGAAGGCCGCGGCGTGGGGCCGAACAAGGATCATATCCATCTGCATCTTTCGCATCTGGACCCCAAGATCATTCACGAACGGCTTCCCGGCATCGCCGAAAGCGCGCGCATCTTCTCCGGCGTGGACGTGACCAAGGATCCGATCCCGGTGCTGCCGACGGTGCATTACAATATGGGCGGCATCCCAACGAACTATCACGGCGAAGCGGTGACGTTGAAAGACGGCAATCCGGATTCGGTGATCCATGGCCTTATGGCGGTGGGCGAAGCGGCATGCGTTTCGGTGCATGGCGCCAACCGGCTGGGCTCCAATTCGCTGATCGACCTGGTGGTGTTCGGCCGCGCGGCGGGGATGAAATGCGCCGAGACGGTTGCGCTGAACGAAAGCCATGCGGAATTGCCCAAGGATGCGGGCGAAAGTGCCATCGCGCGGCTGGACCATTACCGTTACGCGAAGGGTGGCACGCCAACCGCCGAACTGCGCCTGGCCATGCAGATGGCGATGCAGGAAGACGCGGCGGTGTTCCGCACCGGCGAGACGCTGAAGAAAGGCCGCAGCCGCATCGACGAAATCTACAAGCGGATCGGCGACATCGGCGTGGCCGACCGCTCCATGATCTGGAACACCGATCTGGTGGAGACGCTGGAATTCGAGAACCTCATCCAGCAGGCCATCGTGACGGTGGAAGGTGCGGTGACGCGCGAGGAAAGCCGCGGTGCCCATGCGCGCGAGGATTTCCCCGAACGCGACGACAAGAACTGGATGAAACACACGCTATCGTGGCTCGATCCCAAGACCGGCTGGGCCAAACTGGATTACCGCCCAGTGCACACCTACACGCTCTCCAACGACGTGGAATATATCGAGCCGAAGAAGCGGGTTTATTAGGCCGGGCGCGGTTACTTGGCCGTAACCGGTTGCACGGCTATAATGGTTCCATGAGCGACGAGCCCGACAGCATCGTTTTGCGTTACCTGCGCCGCATTGATGAGCGGATGGAGCGCATGGAAAGCCGCATGGACGACGTCGTCATGCGGCTGGGCTCCATCGAAGAACAAGTGTCTCAGCTTCGTTCCGAAAACGCCACTCTGCGGTCAGACTTCGTCCGCCTGGAACACAGATTGGACAAAGTCGAGCAACGGCTGGAGCGAATCGAAAAACGCCTCGATCTGATCGACGCTTGATCGCATGACGCTCGAACCGTTGCTGCATGCGCCGCTGGCGGTTCAGATTCATGTGGCCACGGTGGTGCCGGCGTTCTTCATCGGGACGTGGCAGATTTTCTTCAGCCGCAAGGGTGCGCCGTTTCATCGCGCGCTGGGGTTTGTTTATTTGGGGCTGATGACGATCACGTCGATCGCGGCGCTGTTCATTCACGCGATCATGCCCAACGGCCCCTTCGCGGGGTTCAGTCCCATCCACTTGCTTGTGCCGCTAACGTTGTTCGGCGTGGTGGGCGCATTGCGCGGGGCGTGGACGCACAATATCGCCATGCACAAGCGCGCTATGCTGGGCGTTTATATCGGCGGCCTGCTGATCGCGGGCTCCCTCGCCTTTATGCCCGGCCGCATCATGCATGCGGTAGTATTCGGGACCTGAGAAAACCGTCTCAAGAACGCGCGGCCCGAACCTGCTACGACATTTTGCGACAATGATCACGGGGGCGTGATCTGCGAATCCTGCAATGTGATTACGCATAATTGGCGTAACTGCGCACTATTGCCGCCTCCCTAGAGTCGCTCCATGAACGCTGTGAACAGCCACCCCATCCGCACGGATGAGTCCGAGATTGAGCGTCTGGGATTGCGCCATCGCGTTTGGCGCGCAAGCGTTCTGGATTTGTGGCAGCGCGCGGGCTTGCGCCCCGGCATGACCGTGATCGACGCGGGCGCAGGGCCGGGACACGCAACATTCGACCTCGCCGGAATTGTCGGACCAGTCGGCCATGTGATCGCGCTGGAGCGTGCGCCGGAATTCGTCATGGCACTCATCATGATGGCGGGCGCGCGGGACATTCAAAACGTCGCCGCGCTGCAAACCGATCTTGCAGACTATGCGTGGCCGGCGGACATCGCCGACGCCGTGTGGTGCCGCTGGGTTCTGGGGTTCGTGACCGATGCGCGCAAGGTTCTGGGTGGCATCGCGCGCGCCTTGAAACCGGGCGGCGTAGTCATCCTGCACGAATATTACGATTGCGGCGGATTGCGGCTGGCGCCGCAGTCCGAAGCGTTCGAAACCTACCTTCGCCAAGCCGTATCGCACTATCGCATGGGGGACGGCGACCCCGACATCGGCTTGACGCTGCCGGAAATGCTTGGCGAATGCGGGCTTGTTGTGGAGTTCGCCCGCCCCGCTGTGTTCGCGGTGCGGCCAGACGACGAGATGTGGCAATGGCCCGCCACAGCCACGCGCGCATACAGCAAGATGCTGGCCGAATCCGGCGTGATATCCATAGACGAATCCCGCGCCGTGGATGCGATTCTTGAGGAGCGCGAAGCCGACACGAACACGCTGGCGCTTACGCCGGGCGTGCTGCAGATCGTGGCGCGAAAGCCCGTCTGACTATTGCGCCGCCTTCAGCGCCGCTTCGATCTGCGCTCCCTCCGCCGATTTCAGCTTCATGCAGCGGTCGATGCGGTTTTCGTTTTCCGCGAGCGTGCGTGGGGTGCCTTCCAGTTGCGCCAGCTTCGGCGCGAAGAAGGCATGCAGTTCATCTTTCGCGGCCTGATCGCAGCCGAAGCCCTGGATGTCAGGCGCCGAACTCATGCCGTAGTGCGAGACGCGCTTCAGAAGGCCGTCATAGTTGGTCTTGAACCACGACCACAGGATCGTCCGCCCCGGCTTTTCGGCTTCGGCATAGCGGAACACATACCGCACGTCGCCGATGCGGATGGTGGGCGTGAGTGCCATGTCGAAGAGCTTGTTCAGCGCTGCTTCATCATCCGATCCCGCCACCGCATAGATGGCGCTCTGGATGAAGTATTCGTCGCCGGATTTTCCGATGGCATCGAGCAGCGATTGCGCAAACGGCGCGCCTTCGCTCATCACACCCGCGCGCATTGCTTCCTGCAGCAATTCCGGCGCGATGCCGCCCATGTCCTTGCCGTTTGACGCCAGATAAGCGTGCGCCGCTTTCGCAAGCTGCGCGATCAGTTGCGGATCGCGCCCCTCCTCCACCAGCAACTGCACCAGATACTGGCGCATCAGCGTATCGGCGGCGGGTTCACCAGCCTTTGCGGCAAGACCCAGCGGCGCCAGGCGCGGGCCGAACGCCTTGCGCACAAAGGCCTGCTCAGCGGCGAGATCGCCATCGGGCAACATGCCGGTGACGCGCAGATCGTGCAGCGAGTCGATCAGGTTGAACGAGCCGCGGTGATCGCTCATCAGCATGTCCCATTTCGCGGACGGCGCCAGCGCGGAAATGACCGCGAAATAATCCGCGGCCGGGGCGTGGCCGCCGCGCATGGCGGCATCCACATTGTGGAACAGCGTGATCTGATCGCCGGGATTGGCGTTCGCCGCATCCGCGATCAAGGCCTGCCACCCCGCATCGTCCTCGCCGAAGCGATAGTAGCCAGCGCCTTGCGCATTGGGGAAAAGATGCGCGGGGCATGTGCCGCCAACCGTCATTTCCGATGTGGAGGGCGGCGTCATCTGGCAGATGCGGCCGCCGTCACCTTCGACGCAAAGCGGCACGTTCCATGTGTGTTTGGGCAGCGTTTGCCCAACCGGGGTGTAAACGCTCTGCGCGAATTCCAGCTTGCCCGCATCGCAGGCCGCCTTCAGCGTCATCAGCGGAATGTGCGGCTGGTTTATGAAATTGTTGAAGGCGGCAACGATCTCCGGATGGCTGGTGGTTTGCGCGACGGTGCCGATGAAATCCTGCGCGGTGGCGTTGCCGCTGGCGAATTTCGTCAGGTAGGCGTGGATGCCCTTCTGCCATTGATCCGGCCCGACATAGCTTTCGAACATCGCCAACACGCCAGCGCCCTTGGAATAGGTGATGTCGTCGAAGGCATTGTCGATGTCGTCCTGATTGTGGACCGGCTGGTGGATCTGGCGGGCCGAGGCCAACTCGTCCAGCCGCATCACGCTGAGGCTGCTGTTCAGAGTCTCGCGGCTGTAATCCTGGTCTGGCCGCACGACCTGCGCGACTTTCATTTCCATCCAGGTGGCGAAGGATTCGTTCAGCCAGATGTCGTCCCACCAAGCCGGCGTTACGAGGTCGCCAAACCATTGGTGCGCGGTTTCATGCGCCTGCACGGCGAGGCTGGAGCGCTTCTGTTCCAGCGGGGCGTTGTCATCCATGAGCAGAAGCTGTTCGCGGTAGGTAATGGCGCCGGCGTTTTCCATCGCACCGGCCGCGAAGTCCGGCACCGCCAGAATATCGAGCTTCTGGAAGGGATAAGCGACGCCGAAATAGTTTTCCAGCGCGGTCACGACCTGCGGCTCCTGCGCCAGTGCGTATTTCAGCAGATGGCCTTTGCCTTTGGCGGTAATGCCGCGCAGATGAACGGGATGATCGCGGTACTGGTTAGCGGGAATGTCGCCGCCGTCCACGATGTCGAGCGGGCCGACCGCCAGCGCGATCAGATAGGTCGGCAGCGGCTTGGTGGGCTCGAATTGCCAGCGCATCATGCCCTCGCCCGCACCGGTATCGGAAACCACGCGCGTGTTCGCGATCACCTTGTCGTCCACCGGGGCGATGATGGTGACGTCGAACGGCGTCTTGAAGCCCGGCTCATCGAACGAGGGGAAAGCGCGGCGCGCGTCGGTGTTTTCGAACTGGGTGAAGGCGTAAGGAATGTTGTTGTCTACGACCTTATAGAGCCCGGACAGCGACTGGTTGAACGGCGCATCGTAATCGAACAGCAGCGTGGCCTCGCCTGCCGGGATTTCGCTGGCAAACACCAGCCGCGCCACGCCGGATTTATCGACCTGCGAATAGGTGGCATCGACTATTTTGCCGCCCGCCAGCCGCACGGACGCCTTGGAAACATTCAGCTCGTTGCCGTCGATGAACAGCGTGCGGCGCGCCTGGATGAACTTCACATCGATCTCGGCATGGCCGCTGAAACGATCCTTGGTGGGATCGATGGTCAGCGTCAGCCGGTAGTGAGTCGGCATGGCGACGCGCGGAAGCTGAGCCTGCGGCACCGGCTCGTTCGGCACGCTGGCGGCATGGGCCGCGATGCTGAAGGTTTTGCTCTGGCTGCTTTTCTGGTCGCAGGCCGACAGGGTGAAAGCCAGAGCGACACAGACAAGCGCGAGCGAGTGGGAAGCCATGAATGCCTCGGAACCGATTTGCGGCCGTTACCATACGCAATGAACAGCGTCCGCCAACCCCTTGGAGCGGCGGGCAGATATGCCAGTGCCATGTTGCGGCGCGGAAGCCACAGATTGACGCCGTGTTAGCGGTTCCCTGGAAAGCGCTAATCTGGCCGTGTTCGGGGGCGGCTGGTGCTTTTGCGCGCCTTGGCCGGCGCGGCCACCGGTGCCGTCTTTTTCACTTTGGCCTGGTTGCGGGCGATGGCGGCACGGATGAGCGCCTTCAACGCCCTTTCATTCACCTTGTCGCCTTCGTGGATGTCGATGGCACGGCGCATGTTGCCTTCGAGGCTGGAATTGAAAAGACCGGACGGGTCTTCCAGCGAGGCGCCATTCGCGAAGGTCAATTTCACGACGCTCTTGTAGCTCTCGCCCGTGCAGATAATGCCGTCGTGCTCCCACACCGGAACGCCGCGCCATTTCCACGTTTCGACGACTTTGGGATCGGCCTGCCGGATCAGGCTTCGCACATGCGCGAGCATCTTGCCCCGCCAGTCGCCCAGTTCCTTGATCCTCGCGTCGATCTGCTGCGAGGGGGATTTGCTTTTCTGCGGTTCGCTCTTCGCCGCCATTTTCTATTGGCCCTTCCATTGGGGTGCGCGTTTTTCGGCGAAGGCGCGCGGGCCTTCGACCAGGTCTTCGCTTTTGAACATGGCCGCAATCGCCGGGTAGTCGCGTTGCGCTTTCAGCGCGGCGGCGACGGACGGTTCGGCCAGCCCGCGATAGACCGCCTGTTTCGAGGCGCGGATCGACATGGGCGAACATTCCAGAATCTGCTTTGCCCAGCGCCGCGCCGCATCCAGCACTTTGGCTTGCGGCACGACCTCATTCACGAAGCCAAGCGCTTGGCCTTCCTTTGCCGTGACACGGCGGCCGGTGAGGATCATGCCGAGCGCCTGCTTGGCGCCGATCTCGCGCGGCAACCGGTGCAGGCCACCGGCCAGCGCGGCCAGCCCCACGCGCGGTTCGGGCAACGCGAAGATGGCGCTGTCCGCCGCCACGACGATGTCGCAGGCCAGCGCGATTTCAAAGCCGCCGCCCATCGCCAATCCGTTCACGGCGGCGATCAGCGGCTTGTCGAGATCGAAGCGGCTGGTCAGCCCCGCAAAACCGCTGGGCGGAATGGACACCGTATTGCCCGCCGCCTGATGTTTGAGATCGTGACCGGCGCTGAACGCCTTTTCGCCCGCGCCGGTGACGATGGCCACCCACTGTTGCGGATCGGCGGCGAAGGCATCGAAGACCTGCGCCAATTCGGCGTGCATCGGCGCATGCACAGCATTCATCACCTCCGGCCGGTTCAGCGTGACGATAGTGAGCGGGCCTTCGCGGTCCACCCGGCAAAACTTTAGATCGTCCATAAGCGGGAACTCCGGGATGCTTTTTCGCGGAAACCTTGGGCGGATTGGCTAAGAGCGGCAAGGGTTAAGTAATCATTTAATCATAGCCTAGCGGTCCAGAATCTTGATTTGGATCGATGGCAGACAGTTGGACGATGAGCGCCGGCGGGCGCATCTACGGACCTTATACGTCCGCTCAGATGCGCGTGTTCGTCGGCGAAGGACGGCTTGCCGCGCACTCGATGGTGGCGCGCGCGGGGACGGACGACTTTTTGCCGGCCGGCGGCTATTCCGAACTGGAAGACCTGTTTCCGAAACCCGAACGCTTGGCTTACGCGCAGCCGATCCGCAGCGAAGCGCCGTCGCCGAAGTTTGGACGCGTCGATGGCGAGAATGCCGGAAGCGAACGTGCGCGCTTCGTGATTTTTTCCGACATGAAATCGCGATCGGTTTCGGGACTGGAAGAAGAAATCTTCAACCTGGGCCCGGCCTACGAAATCATGCCGCAGGTCTGGATCGTGGCGACGACGCTTTCGCTGACCGCCATCCGCAACGTGCTGGTGCAGAAGCTGGGCAAGATCGACGTGCTCTATATCGTGGACATCACGCGCAACAAGGGCACCTGGTACAATTTCGGACCGGAAGCGGAAGCGCGCATCCGCCGCGTGTGGAATGCCGCGCCGGATTTGTCTACCGGCCGCAAGGCGGCGGAATAATCAGCCGGCCGGTTTCAGATCGCGCTTGAAGCGCTGCCAGTTCTGCACATAGACCTGCGCCGAGGCTTTCAAAATTGCCATTTCGCGCTCGCCCACCTGACGGATGATCTTTCCCGGCGCGCCGACCACCACCGAATTGTCCGGGATGACTTTGCCTTCGGCGATCAGCGTGTTGGCGCCGATCAGGCAGTTGGCGCCGATGCGCGCGCCGGTGAGCAGCACCGAGCCCATGCCGATCAGCGAATTGTCGCCCACGCTACAGGAATGAAGGATCACCATATGGCCGACGGTGACACCCTTGCCGAGATTGATGCCAATACCGGGATCTGTGTGCATGACGCTGTTGTCCTGCACATTGCTGTCTTCGCCGATCACAATGGGATCGTTGTCGCCACGCGCCACCACGCCGAACCAGACGCTGGCGTTTTTCATCAACTGCACGCGGCCTATCAGCGTGGCGTTGGGCGCAACCCAATAGGCATCACCGGGCGGAAATTGCGGGCTGTATTCGCCCAGTGCATATGCCGTCATGGAGATGCCCTTACGCTGCCGATCCATGCGCATTTTGACAGCGCGGGATCGGGCAACGCAACCGGCTCTCAGGATGAATAGATGAAATCGCTCGCGTCCATATCCGCAAGATGGGCGGCATGATCGAGATGGATGACCAGATCCTGCCCGGCCTGATAACCGGCATGGCCGTTCATATCGATGACGAGAAAGACTTCGCCCTTATCGGTGCCGGCGCTGGCGGTGAACAGCATGGCATGATGGTTGGTCAAATGATTGCCAAGCGCGGCGGTGAGATCGCTATCGAAATGCGCGGCCCGCAAGGTGCCGGTGGAAATCGCCTTGTCGACGCCTTTGGGATGGATGTTGAGCGCGATCGTATCCATCTTGTCGAAATTCATGCCGGTAATCGTGTCGTAATGCGTGCTGGTGGAATAGGCAGCATCTCCATAATAGAATATGTCGTGCCCGGCGCCGCCGTTGAGATGATCCGCGCCGCCATAGCCAAATAGAACATCGTTTCCCGCGCCACCATTTATCGTATCGTTTAACGCACCGCCGGAGAGAGAGTCTGCGCCCGCCCCGCCGGTGACCGCGACGTGGCCGTTGGTTTCGAAGCCGGCGTAAAAATCTATCTGGTGGAGCGCGTTCACCCCCGCGCCGGACACCGTCATTGTCTTTCCCGCGGCAATATCGCCATCCGAGAGCTCCAGAACGAAGTTGTGCTGCCCGGAAAACCGGATGTTTTCGATGCTTCTGAGGACGCTGCCCGCAATCGTGAAGCCATTGGGATAGGGCTGGTCTATCACCAGCGTATCGTTGCCCGCGCCGCCGTTCAGGCGATCGGTGCCGTCAAGGCCAGCACCCGAAGTGAAAGTGTCATTGCCTGCGCCGCCGTTGATCGTGTCCGCGCCGCCTTTGCCGATATTGAATTGATCCGCACCGGCACCGCCTTTCATTTCGTCATTGCCCGCGCCGCCCGTGACGATGAGATTGCCGCTCGTTACCTGGTCGCCATAAAAATAGAAACCGTTTGCGGCCGTTAGCGCCGATGCATCGATGGTAAGGGTATGACCCGCGGCGACGTTTCCATTGTCCAGGCTCAGCCCACATTCCTGATTGTCGAGAACGATGTTTTCGATGCTTTTCAGGGTGGTTGCGGAGAGCGTGTAGTCGGCGCCGTTCGTGGCGTTGATCGCAAGCGTATCCGTGCCCGCGCCGCCATTCAGCTTGTCGTTGGCTGAAAAGGCTGAGCTGGGTCCGTTGAAATCAAATGTGTCGTTTCCGGCACCGCCATTGGCGACAACATTTCCCGGCGTTGAAGCGCCAAGCGCGAAATAATCTCCCAGCGCGCCACCCGTCAAATTCAGAAATCCGGGCGAACTCGTGAAATAGAATGAGCCGTCCGTCTCCGCGGAACCGTTGAACGTGAGGTGGTCGGACGCAAAAAAAGAATTCTGCTGCACATGCAGTGTCTTGCCGGCGGCAACATTTTTGTCGTTGGTGGCGATGTTGTAGTCGTGACCGCCATCCAGATTGAGAAATTCAATGCCGCGGATCGTGGCGGACGCGAGAGTCAAGCCACTCGCATAATTGCCGTTTAATTCCAGCGTGTCCAAGCCAGTTCCGCTCAAGTGATCGGCAGCTTTGAAATTCCCACCAAATTTGTAGTCGAAACTCGAAACATCCTGTGCCGTTGCATTAACCGTCACAACGTCTGATGACCCTAGGTAAGAGGCATCGATCTTTACAGTGGTGAAAACCGATGCGATCACGCCCGATCCGAAGGTCAGACTGTAGGAATGGCCCGGCGAGAGGTCGACTTCCGAAAGGTTGCTGATATTCGGCGATAAAAACGAGACCCCGCCGGAATAGTCGCCATTGAGCGCTACGATATTTGTTCCGGAACCGGCGATGCTGTCCGCTGCAGTGAACTGGGCACCGAAATCATAAGTGTTTTTGCCCGCGCCGCCATTGACGTGATCGTTGCCACCGGCGGAAAGATCGAAGTAGTCAGTTTGTGCGCCGGTTGTGAGGGTATCGTTTCCCGCGCCACCGATGATATCGAAATATGAATTTTGACTGGCCGAGGCGTTGAAGATCAACGAGTCATTGGCGCCCAACAGCGAACCATCGACTTTAAGCTCGAAACTATTGGCGACACTCGCGGCGTTTGTCGTGAGCTGATAGGAATGGCCACCCGCGAGATCGATTTCTTCGATGTTCTGGATCGTGGCCGCGCTGAAGATCACGGCCTTCGCGCCGCTATAATCGCCGTTGAGCGAAAGCGTGTCGTAGCCGGCGCCGCCATTGATCGAGTCTGCGGAGGTGAGTGCGGCGTCATACAGGAAGACATCGTCGCCACTGCCGCTCACGACCGTGTCGTTACCGCCCTGCCCCATGAAAAAGAGATCGGCGCCTGACGACGCGCTGTCATTATAAATGCCGCCGCTGTCGTTGCCGGATGTGCCAGTAATCACGCTCATCTGCCGCTCCATCGAACGCAGGCGCGAACCGGCAAAAGTGCCAATCGGCCGCGAATCCGGCGGGAGCTATAGAGAGGATCGTTGCGGAATACTTGGCGCGGGGCGACCAACGAATTTGGGCGCTGAGCGCCATTATAAGAAAGCCCCGCCGCGGTTCACCGCAACGGGGCTTCTCACGGTCATCCCTGAAGGCCGGTCAGGTAAAGTCGTGAACGCTCAGATGAGACAGGGCTGTGGCGCCGGTGATGTCAAAAACATAGTCACCGCCGGCCTGGTATCCTGCATGGCCATTGGCATCCACCACCAGAAAGGTGTGGCCGCTTTCGTTGCCGGAATTGGCGGTCAGCAGAATGGCATCATGGGCCTTCAGATGCGAACCGATGGCTTTCGCGAGATCGCCGTCGAAGCTTGCCGCCGAAACCGCGCCATGTGTCAAACCGGCGTTTATAGCGTGAACAGCTACGTTGAGATCGAACTTGTCTTGCAGTGCGTTGAATCCCTGAACGAGATCGTGCGTCTTGCCAGTGGATTCGCTTGCATGCGCATAAACAAAGACGTCGTTTCCAAGTCCGCCGTTCAGCGTATCGGTTCCGGCGCCGCCACTGAGCAAGTCCTTGCCTGCGCCGCCGATGAGAATATCGTTGCCCGCGCCGCCGTTCAGGTGATCGTTCCCTACGCCGCCGCTCAGCTTGTCACCCCCGCTGTTTCCATTCATTTCATCGTTGAAGTTCGTGCCCACAAGCGATTCGCCCTGGCTGGTACCATTGATCAAATACAAATGGTCCGGCGAAAGCCGGTAGATCGTGATCGTTGTGGCAATCGTCTGGGTGTCGTAATTCACATTGTGTATGCCGATGATGTCCTGACCTTTGGAATTGGTTCCATCATTGTCAAAAACCTTCATGGAGCCGTCTTTGTTGACGGCCAAAACCGTGGTGGTGTGGTGCCCGCCGCCCTTCCATCCCATGCGCACGATGTCGCCGGCCTTGACGAGGGTTTGCCAGTCGTTGATGTGGCCCTTGTCGGATCCGCGATAAGCGATGCGCCAGAAACCGCCCTCCTGGTTTTGCGCAGGCTTCAGGCTGTCGGTCGTGTCGTCATTCAGCGCCGCGCCCGCCGCCCCCGACACGGCGCAAGCAATCTTGTCGCAATCGTTGTCGTTCAGAATGCCCGTGTAGGCTTTCGCAAAATTTTCGGCGGATGAGACAATCTCTTTCGCGGTGGGTGCGCCCGCGCCGGCGGTTTTCGCCATGAGCGACGGGTCGACAACCGAGATCGAGAACTGTTCGTACTGTGTCGCCTGGCCGCTCGAATTGAAGGCGACGGGCACCATCACATAAGCAAAGTTGGAAATATTATTGCCCGCGTGAAGCTCCACGCTGGATACCTGCGCCTTCGACACATGGGTCTGATTGCCGAAATCCGGCCCAATGTCTTTTCCGTTCACAAGCCATTTCGTCGCCTGCGGGCTCTTCAGGTTCCAGTACGAGAAGTCTTCCTGCTTCATCGTGGTCGCGCCGGTATAGGTGATCCAGAAGTCCTGGTAGCCGCCCCAATCCGATCCGAACTCGCTTGTGAGAATGGAACTGAGGCTGACATTGTGCCCCGCCACAGCCGCCACCGGGAGCGGCATGATATTGTAGACAAAGGCAGGCGACGACGCGGAGGCGGCAGCAGGTGCTATCGCCGGGGATCGCAGGGCGATACTCAGGCCCGGCTGGAACATTCCAGAGAACACGCCGGCCTCTCGTGCGAGACTGTCGTGTGCGAAATCCGATTGGTTGTTCATGTGGCGCTCCATTGCTGGAAGCGCCGAGTATCACAAATCTTTTCTACGGGAAGGCGTCAACCGCGGAAAAATCGACATAAATACATGGCTGTCCTGTAGCGCCCCGAAATGTCATGATTTGCCACCCACCGCTTTTGCAACGATGGCGAGCGTGAATAAGCACCGTCACGGTCTAGGGATGGGGTCGTCCGGTCACGGAATCGGGTGGGGCGGCAAGTCAGGTGAAGTCATGAATATTGAGGTGTGACAGTGCCGCGGCGCCGGTGACGTCAAAAACGTAATCCGCACCGGCCTGATACCCGGCGTGACCGTTGGCGTCCACGACAAGGAACGTGTGACCTTTCTCGTTACCGGCACTGGCCGTAAACAGAATGGCGTCATGCGCCTTCAGATGCGAACCGATGGCCGCGGTGAGATTGGCGTCGAAATTTCCAGTGCCCAAGGTTCCGTGCGTCACCGCCGCGTTGATCGCGTGCACCGACACGTTAAGCGCGAACTTGTCCTGCTGCGCATTGAAGCCGGTGATGGTGTCATGCGCGCTGCCGGTCGATTGACTTACGCCGGTATAGACAAAGGTGTCGTCACCCGACCCGCCGCTCAGCTTGTCCGCTCCCGCGCCGCCGGTCAGCTTGTCGGCGCCAGCGGCGCCACTCAGCAAATCCTTGCCGCTGCCGCCAATTAGCGCGTCGTTTCCGGCCCCGCCGTCCAGACGATCGTTGCCCGTCCAACCGGACAGCTTGTCGTTGCCGCCGGCGCCCTCGATCTGGTCACTGAACTTTGTGCCGGCGAGTTGCTCCCCCAAGCCCGTACCATCGATCAAGTAGAGATGGTCGGGAGAAAGCCGGAAGATGGTGATGGTGCTGGCGATCGTTTGCGTGTCGTAGTTGGCGTTGTGCGTGCCGATAATCTCCACGCCATTCTTGAAGGCATCGTTGTCGAAGACCTTGATGGTGCCGTTGGCATTGACCGCCAGTACCGTCGTGGTGTGCTGGCCGCCGCCCTGCCAGCCCATCCGTACGATATCGCCGGGTTTGACAAGCGTCTGCCAGTCGCTGACCGGATGCGGATCGGAGCCGCGATAAACGACACGCCAGAAACCGCCAGACTCATTTTGCGCAGGCGCGAGGCTGCCGGTCGTAAAATCATCGAACGCGGCGCCCGCCGCGCCGGCAACGGCGCATGCGATCTTGTGGCAATCGTTGTCGTTCGCGATGCCGGAATAAGCATTCGAGAAGCGGTTGGCCGAGGCGATAATGTCCTGCGGTGTCGGCGCTCCGTCTCCGGCATTGGGCGCAATCATGGACGGCGCAACGACAATAACTGAGAACTGATCGTATTCGGTGGGATTACCGTGGCTGTCGAACGCGACCGGAACCGTCACGAATGCGAGATCGCCGATGTCGTTGCCGGCCTTGAGATGCGCCGTGGAAAGGGCGGAAGACGTGACATCAACACTGTTAAAACTATTCGCCGTGCTGGCGCCAATATCACTTCCTTTCACAAGCCATGAGGCAACGTGGGGATTATTCAGATCCCAGTACGAGAAATCATAAGTGTGCAGTGCGGCCGCGCCGTAATACCCGATCCAGAAATCCTTGTAGCCGCCGTCGCCGGGGCCGAAGGCATCCGTGACGATCGTGGACAGGCTTGTCTGGCTGTTTAACGACGCGCCGATGACCATCGGAAGCGTGTTGTCCAGATAGGCAGGATTGGAGGCTGTACCGGTTACCTGCGCCAGCGATGCCGTTCCCGAGAGCGAAGGGGCGGCGAAAATGTCCCCGTCGAATGGCCCATTGTGCGGCGCAAGAATGTCGATGTTACGGCCGCGGTTTTCCCGGACTTGTGCGAACGCATTCTCGGATTGTTCGAACATCGACTGCTCCACCGGCGACGGAGGGATAATGTAACACAACCCCCACAGTCATTTGAAGGAGCGGCCTATCCATTTGCTTGCGGCTGGGAGCGATGAAAAATAGGGCAAACAAATCCTAAAAGCCCGATGGCTTCCGCTCGAAACGCGATACGCTGTGGACAGGCGGCTTGATTCGAGCAGCCTATTGGGGGCGCCAAGGGTGCAGATTTGCACTTTGCTTGTAGCAGCACTTCAGGCCAGTCAGGCCCGGCACTCTTCCGCGCACGCCAACATTCACAAAATCGACATCCTCAAATCGGTTCAGCGTTTTTTGACCAGGGAGCATCCATGGCCAAGCGTTCAGCGCGTTACAAAACAACTCGTGATCATCATGAAGGCGGCAATGTCCGCGCACTCTTTCCATCCGGCGGGGGCTGGAGCCCGCTAGACTCCGAAGCTCGAGATCGAAAGTACGTTAAAAACATACGGGCCATGAGCCCGATGCAGCAGCGCCTGATCGATGCGGTGGAAGAACGCTCGGTGGCGCTGGCATTGGGACCTGCCGGCACCGGAAAAACCTACCTCGCCATCGCCAAAGCCGTGGAAGCGCTGGAAGCCGGGCGCGTTGCGCGCATTGTTCTTTCGCGCCCCGCGGTGGAAGCGGGCGAAAGCCTTGGGTTCCTTCCCGGCGATCTGCAAGAGAAGCTGGCGCCTTACCTGCGCCCGCTTTACGATGCGCTCACCGAGCGGCTGGGCACCAAGCGGCTGAAAGCGATGATCGCCGACGGCGCCATCGAAATCGCGCCGGTGGCCTATATGCGCGGCCGCACGCTCAATGAATGTTTCATCGTGATCGACGAAGCGCAGAACTGCACCTATGGGCAGTTGAAGATGCTGCTGACGCGGCTAGGCTGGCGCTCAACCATGGTGCTGACGGGCGATCCGGACCAGACCGATCTGCTTTCGGGCATGTCGGGCTTGGCCGACATTGCCGACCGCCTTGAGCGTATCGAGGAGGTTGCTGTGGTGCGGTTGGGCGAAGCGGACATCGTTCGCCATCCGCTGGTGGCGAGCATGTTGACGGTGCTTTAAATGAAATTCCCGACACTTAGAGCCCCGGCATGTGAGGGCGACTGGAGTTCGAACACGTAATCTGCACCGGCTTGGTAGCCAGCATGGCCGTTAGCATCGACGATCAAGAACAGATCGCCGGCAAAATTGCCATGCGAAGGGGCAAACAGAACCGCGTGATGTGCGTGTAGGCTGTTCGAGGATACAGCCTTGGCAAGATTGGAATCGAATTTTGTCAGCGTCAGCTGACCCTGTTTAATTTCCGGATTGATGCCTTTGACCTTAATATTCAAGTCAAATTTGTCGCTCGCCCCATTGAGTCCAATGATGGTATCGAACAGGGTACTGCTCGACTCCGAAGGGTGCGCGTACACAAAAGTATCCGAGCCGTTCCGGCCATCCAACACGTCCGAGCCGCGCCGGCCATCTAGCACGTCGGCCGAGTTTCCACCGAAAATAACATCGTTGCCAGCACCTCCAAACACATGGAAGTTGCCGTCTCTCTCCTCGTGACCGTCAAATTTCAATGTGTCACCTGCGCCCAAACGCGAGGCATCGACAGTAAACGTTTGCTCCGGCCCGACCGTGCCATTGCTCGTGGTCAGCACGTAGCTGTGCCCAGAGGCGAGATTGATCCGATCCACATCGATCAATGTTTTCGACCGGAGGGAAAGCGCGTGGTGGCCAGCATAGTTCCCATCGAGTTCAAGCACATCCGATGTTCCATACAAACTGCCTGTGATTTGGTCTTCGACGGTAAATGCAGAGCCCGCTATTATTGTACTTGCAAAGCAATAATGCGCATCGACAATATCGACCCCACCTTTAGAAATGTCGAAAGTATCCGTTCCGCCGCCACCAATAAACTTGTCCGCGCCAGCACCGCCAATGACATGGGAAGCGCCGTTGCCAAGTTCAAGCACAAACCTGCCGTTCCTTTCGGCGCTTCCGTCAAAGAAGAAAGTGTCTTGAGCGGGAAGATCAGCGCTCACAGTTAATGTTTTACCGGCACCGACAAAGCCATCGCCCACGATCAGCCTGTAATTGCTGTCTCCCACAATATCGATATTCTCGATACTTCTGATGTTCGCGCCATCAAGGGTGAGGCCTCCGCGACCGTAATTCGAATATAACACAAGGGTGTCGTTACCGCTTCCACCATCGACATAATCCGATGCGTTCAACTTTTGACGATTGTCGGCAAAGAGGACGTCATCGCCCCCGCCGCCATATGTTTTATCGCTCCCAGAAAATACATCGATTTCGTCGTTGCCGCCGTCGCCGTACACGACGTCATTGCCGAAACCGGTCGATATCTCATCGTCTCCGCCCCCCCCATGAAATACCTTATTGCCGTTGCCAGGAGTGAGAGAAATGTTGCTTCCTATTGTATCGTTTCCGGCACCACCAAATGCAGCGTCAACTCCATTGCCACTGCTGATGATGTCGTTACCGGCGAATCCGTTGATCGTGTCGGAACCATTGCCGCCGTTCAGCGTATCGCTGCCTGCAAAAAGAGCCGCTTCGAACGCATTCGTGCTACCGGCCGCAACAAACCCGTCGAATTGTGAAACCGTCATCGCAAAAGCGGAAACTTCGGCGCTGCTTCCGTCAGGCAAGCTTATCTGGACGTCCGTAATTTTTCCCGCGTCCGGAAATCCATCTCCGCCGTAGTTGAGGCCAACGCCCTGAAAGGCATAAGTAGAACTATCGGGCGTACTTACTGTAAAAGAAGTCTCGCTGGAACTGGACACGCTGCCTGCGGAGAATTCTGAAAGACTCCACAAAGTCATATCTACACTGCTATCGGTCGATAACTTTGTCATGATAACTGCCCCCCGCGGCAATTTACGGGTCGCAGCAATACAGAGCGGCCCAATGCCTGTCAAAGACGAGTGAAGCACTTGATTCTCGATATCACTGCGCACGATGGGGGAATTCATATCCAAACCGGTGGCATTCGGGCCGACAGGCTTTGCCGCGTTCCTAAAACGATACGCAGGACCCAGTAAGTTAGCGGTGCTCTAGCGGAGTAGCGCCAGGGCAAAGTCGAGAACGAAGAGGCCGATGGCGAAGCTCCAATAACCGCAGACGGCGGCGGCGAGCCACATGGCGATGCGGGGAACCGATTTTTCCCGCGTCGCTTTCGCCGCGTTTTCGAACAGCACGTTCGGACCGGCAATCACCATGATGGCGAAATAGACGGCACGTCCGCCATTCGTGTCCGGTTTGCCTTTCACCGCCAGGCGGTAGCTATTGGCCACGATCCCGGACGCCGTGAACCCGGCCGTCATCGCGAAGATTACGATAAAGAATTCTCTCATCGTGCGGGGAATCCGGTGCTCACACCATGCAGGGGTGCAGGGCCCATGCCCGCTGCAGGCCCAATTTCTGCGCCATTCTGGGGCACATCTTTGCGCTGGCCGGCCTGCCGTCCAATTTCAGGCCAGCGGCACACAGCGGCCACATGACGCCGGGAAACGGCGCCCAGGCGCGCGGTTCCATCTATTTCACCCAAAATCCCATGCTAGACAGGGCGAAAGAGATGACTCGCGCAACGAATCGCGGGTTCCCAAGCGCCATGAGCCAGAACGAAGACATTGACGGGCCCATCAGACAGCATTCCGGCTGGCTGATCCCCTTGGGCGTTTTCATCGTGACCACCGGGCTGTCTGCGCTGTTCCTGCTTTATTACCTCGCGCCGGTGCCGCCCTCTTTCGTGAAAGAACAGTCCTCCCCCACCACAGCGACGGACATCGTGAATCTGCGCGTGAACGGCTACGAATTGCGCGTGCCGGCCAACTATCTGCTTTATCGCAGCGCGCGGCAGGGCGGCGAAAGCAAAGAGGTTGCGCTCATCTCCGTCTTTCCGGATTTTCGCGGCTATGACGGCAGCGATGCCGGCGATGTTGCGGACAACGCGCCGGACTCCTCCATCATCTATCTGCTGGTGCGCGACGACGCGATGGACCTGCCGGAGAAGGAACGCTTTGACCGGATCTATCTGAACTATGTGGTGAACCAGCAAGGCGCGCCGGGGCCGTTCGGCCTGACGCAATATGCCTTCCGCGAAGACTCTGGCTATCGCGGCGAAGATCTGTTCGTCGGGCAAACGCCTGCGGGGCCAGTGGTGTTGCGCTGCGTGAAGCTATCGGACCGCGTGCCGAGCCCCAGCTGCCTGCGCGATTACCCCGTGTCGAAGACCGCCGCGATAAGCTACCGCTTCAAACGAACGCATCTGTCGGATTGGCGCGCGATCAACGACGGCGTCAACGCGCTGCTGCGCCAGTTCCACGGCGGCAAAAAAGCCGGCGCTCAAGAGCGGTAAAGCTCTTCGGCGGAACGTCGGCGCGGCACCGCAGATTCTATCGCAAGGCCGAAGGCGGGAAGAAACACAACGGCGCCGGTCACCCCGGCCACCAAAATGGAAAAGGTGGTGGCGCCCAGAACGCCGTCGGCAAAAATGATCGGCGTAGTAGCGGCAAAAGCGCAAAGCCCGCCGCAGTAGACGGCAATCGCGTTCTGCTCCACGCCGCGGAAATAGAATGTCTGCGGATTGCCACCGCGCTGCCATTTCCCGACTGCCGCAGCATATGTCAGCAGCAAGGGGACGATCAGGATTTGCGACAGGAGGAGTCCGCCGTGGCCCGCCTTCGCATATCCCCAAAGCGCCACCATGGCTGCGATGCCGAACGCAAGAAGCAAAGCCGCCGCCATGCGGATGTCGCGCGTGCGCGCAAATCCCAACGCGAATACCACCGCCGCAGTGCCAAGCACGGGTACGATATCCGGCAATGCACCGGCATCGCGCGCGGCAAAGACGGCCAACGTACCCAGGATGAGTGCGATGCCGGTAAAGCTCCAAGCCCAGTGCGGCTGCACGCGCGCCGCCAGAAAATCGGCAACGCGCGCACGCCGCTCGGCGGCGCGGTTCCAGCGCGCGATGAAATCTTCGCGGTAAACCAAAGCACCCGCGCCAAAAACAACAAGACCGAAGACGGCAACGCTGCCGCAAAGAACTCCGGCAAGTGAATGCCACACGGATTTGAAATCGCCGGCGCCGATCAGCGCGATGCAACCGGCGACCAGGATTGCCGCTGTCAGCGCGCCCGCGACCGGACCAAACATTGCGCCCGCCGCGCCGGAAATGGCGCAGACTTTCTCATCGCCGCGCGCAATCGCGGCCGCCACGGCGTGGCCCGTCAGGCTGGCCAGCGTCGTGCAGAACGCGATGAGCGGAAACAAAAGGATAAGTGGCGTATCCGGCGCGAAAGCGGCACTCCAAATTAAGGCCGTGATCGGCGCGCTTGCCACAAGCAATGCCAGCACAAGATGGCGAAGCTGCCAGAAGGCGGCGAGAAACACCGCCGACGCGGACGCTGCAACCGCATAATTCGCCGCTTGCGCGATCGCCCGCCAGCCGATGGCTGCGCAAGCTGCCGTCCCCAGCGCGAGAATCACGAACGCCGCCAGACCGGCGCGCCCCGAAAACATGGACACTTTGGAGAAGATGCCGCCGCCGGATGCTGGCGCGGCCATGTTCAGCCCGCGCGAGAGACAGGCGGCTCCGGCAAGTCCATCTCAAGGATTGCCATGTTGAAGGCGTAGGAGACTTCTCCGTCTTCCTCGTCCTTGAACAGCACGCCGATGAATTCGCCGTTCACATGCACTTCGACGGAATCGTCCTGCTTTGGCCTTTCCACAATTGTGATTGTATCGAGGCGAAAAAGATTGCGCAGATACTTTTCAAGGCGCCAGATTTCTGAGCGGGTCACGTTGAAGTCTCCGTGGGCATTTTGTTTGACGTCGCATGCGGCGGCGCGACGGTCAAGAAGGACTTGACCGCAAGAGGCCGCTCGCGCGCTATCGACCCCGCATGAAGAACGATTCAATCTCTTATTACAGCAAGAGCGCGGGTCCAGCTCCCGCCCGCCTGCGGTTTGCGGGCGACGTTGTCACCGATGTTTGCGTAATCGGCGGCGGCTATACCGGCCTATCCGCGGCGCTGCATTTGGCCGAGGCCGGCGCACGCGTGGCAGTGGTGGAAGCGGAAACTATCGGCTTTGCGGCATCGGGCCGCAACGGCGGGCAAATTCATACCGGCTGGCGGATTGATCAGCGCAGCCTCGAGCGCAAGCTGGGTGAGGCACATGCGCGCGATCTGTGGAACTTGTGCGAGGAATCCAAAGCGCTGCTGCGCGAACGCGTTGCGAATTATCACATCGACTGCGAACTGAAGGACGGCCTTATCCACGGCGCGCACAATGCGCGCGCTGCCGCGATCCTGGCCGATGACGCCGAATATCTGCGCCTGCATTACAACTACACGCAGACGCGCATGATGAACGCGGACGAAACCGCAGCGCAGACCGGCACGCCAATTTATAAGGGTGGAAGTTTCGATGCGGGCGGCGGTCATCTGCATCCACTGAAATATGCGCGCGGTCTGGCGGATGCGGCCGAGGTCTCCGGCGCCACGATCTACGAACATTCTCCCGCCCGCGCCGTGAGTTCGGCACGCGGCAAGGTTCGGGTACAATGCGAGAGCGGTATTGTGCTGGCGGATTATGCATTGCTGGCCTGCGACGCCTTCACCGGCGCGCTTGCGCCCTCGCTGTCGAAATATATCGGGCACCTCGAAAGCTATATCGTGGCGACCGCCCCGCTGCCGCAGGCGCTTTATCGCGCGATCATTCCCAGCGACGCGGCCGTCGCCGACACCCGCCATGTGCTCGATTACTATCGCAAAAGCGCGGATGGGCGGCTGCTGTTTGGCGGGCGCGAAACCTATTTCTTCCCGCCGCCGGATGTCGCCACGCTGGTGCGGCCGCGCATGCTGCAGGTGTTTCCGGCGCTGGCGGATACGCCGATCGAATATGGCTGGCACGGCACGGTCGGCATCACCGCAACGCGCATGCCGCATCTGGGGCGGATATCGGACCGTATTTTCTTCGCCTACGGCTATTCGGGGCAAGGCGTGGCGCTGGCGGGGCTGGGCGGAAAGCTCATGGCGGAAGCAGCGCTGGGCCGGCCGGAACGTTTCGACGTTGTTGCGCGCGTGAAGCCCGACGCATTTCCCGGCGGACAGATGCTGCGCAAGCCGCTGATCAACGCCGCGCTGTTTGGATTCAAGATTCTGGATATGTTTTAGAAACGCTTCCGCCGATCAGATCTGAAAATCCATTTCGATGATCTGATTCATTTCGTGCGACGGCCTCTCGCAATCCTGGCAACCGATGATCTTTGCGGGAACGCCGGCCACCGTGCAGTGCGGCGGCACGGCTTTCAACACCACGCTGCCCGCACCCACGCGCGAATATTCGCCGATCTCGATATTGCCCAGCACCTTCACGCCGGCGGAGAGCAGAACGCCGCGGCGCACTTTCGGATGCCGGTCGCCTTCTTCTTTTCCCGTGCCGCCCAGCGTCACGCCATGCAGCATGGAAACGTCGTCCTCGATCACCGCCGTCTCGCCCACCACAACGCCGGTGCCGTGATCGATCATGATGCCTTTGCCGATGACGGCGGCGGGATGAATGTCGATGGCGAAGATTTCCGACATGCGGCTTTGCAGGAACAGCGCCAGCGGTGCGCGGCGGTTGGTCCAAAGCCAGTGCGCGATGCGGTAGGTCTGCACCGCGTGGAAGCCTTTGAAGAACAGGAAAGCCTGCGCGTAGGAATGGCAGGCGGGATCGCGTTCGAAGATGGCCGAAAGATCGGCGCGCACGGATTGGCCGATGGCGGGGTCGGCTTTCAGCACGTCCTCGAAAATCTCGCGCGCCATCATGGGGCTGAGATCGTCGGCACCCACCTTTTTGGCGAGATGATAGGCCAGCGCTTCTTCCAGCCGCTCGTGGTTGAGGATCGTGGCGTGGACGTAGCTCGCCAGCGCGGTTTCGCCGGCGGCCATGTGCTCGGCCTCCGTCCGCATGGCGGACCAGATCGGATCGCAGGAGGCTATTTTCTCGGACGGCAGGGCAGACATGATTTGCTCCGGTGAAGCGCCACTATAGCCGAAAAGCCGCAGGAAAAGGCGAACGATGGGCTGGCCGAACGCGGCTGCTCTCCTTAGATATGCAGCATCCCGCCATTCTCACAGCCCAAGGACCGGAATGTCTGAAAAATCGCCGTTCAACAAGCCCGCGCCGGACGCCATAGACCTGCTGCTGAGCCGCCGTTCCGGCTCGGCCAAGCGCATGGCGGACCCCGGCCCCAATGCGGCGCAGTTGCGCCAGATCCTGGCGGCAGGGGCGCGGGTTCCCGATCACGGCAAACTGGCGCCCTGGCGCTTCATTGTGTTCGAGGGAAAAGCCCGCAAGAAAGCCGGCAAGCTTTTTGTCGAAGCGTTGAAAGAAACCGAATCTGTCAGCGATAGCCGCGAGGAACAGGAACGCGACCGGTTGGCGCGCGCGCCGGTGGTGGTCGCGGTGGTCAGCCGCGTGCAAAGCGGGATTCCAATTCCGGAGTGGGAGCAGGTTCTTTCCGCCGGCGCGGTTTGCCAGAACATGCTGATCGCAGCGCACGCGCTGGGCTTCGTCGGCAACTGGCTGACGGAATGGTGCGCCTATCATCCCGGCGTGGCCGAGCGGCTGGGCCTGAAAAGCGGCGAACGCATCGCCGGGTTCCTCTATTTCGGAAGCAACGAAAAGGAACTCGAAGAACGGGTGCGGCCCGATCTGGATTCGCTTATCACGCATTTCGAGGTTTGATCAGCGGATGCCGATCAGCTTGTGCGTTTGCAGGCTCAGACGCCACTGCGGATGTTCGAGGCAATAATCGGTGGCGGCGCGGGTGTTGGCGTCGCGCGCCGGATTGTCCATCGGCTGCAGAAAGAAGTGATCGAACAGCAGGCCGGCGTAGCGCTCCGGTTCGGCGCCTGCCTGCGGATAGATCAGCTTTAGCTCGTTGCCGCGTTTCAGGTTCAATTCCGCGTTGGCTTTCGGACTGACACAGATCCAGTCAATGCCGTTCGGCGGTAGCAGCGTGCCGTTGGTTTCGATGCCGATTTCGAAGCCTTGCGCGTGCAGGGCCGCGATCAGCGGATCGTCAATCTGCAGCAGCGGTTCTCCGCCGGTGCAAACAACATAAGGCTGCGTGCGATTGTCGTGCTGCCATTGCGCATCCACCGCGGCGGCGAGTTCTTGCGCCGTCTTGAACTTGCCGCCGCCGGGGCCATTGGTTCCCACAAAATCAGTGTCGCAGAACTGGCAGACGGCGGTTTTGCGATCGCGCTCGAGGCCCGTCCACAGATTGCAGCCCGCAAACCGCAGGAACACGGCGGCGCGACCGGTGCGCGCACCCTCGCCCTGCAGCGTGTAATAAATTTCCTTCGCCGAATACGTCATGGCGCGATGTATTTCTCGTAGCCGCGCGCGCGCAGTTCGCATGCCGGGCACGGGCCGCAGCCGTAACCCCACGCGTGGCGATGTTCGCGGTCGCCTTCGTAACACGTCACCGTCTCTTCGATGGTCAGGTCGATCAACGCTTTGCCGCCAAGCTGTTCGGCCAGCGCCCAGGTCGCCGCCTTGTCCAGTTTCATCAGCGGTGTGTGAATGGTGAAATGACGATCCATGCCCAGCGCGAGCGCGTGTTCAACGGCGGCCATCGTTTCGGCACGGCAATCGGGATAACCGGAATAGTCCGTCTCGCACATGCCGCCAACAAGATCGCTGCTGCCGCGGCGGTATGCCAGCGCTGCCGCAGCGGTGAGAAAGAAGATGTTGCGGCCGGGAACGAACGTGTTGGGCAATCCGCTCTCGGCCATTGCGATCTTCACATTGTCCGTCAGCGCGTTGCCGCCAATCTGTTTCAGCACATCGAGCGAAAGCACCTGGTCTTCACCCAAGCGCGCCGCCCAATCGGGAAAGCCGCTTTTCAGCGCGGCCAGAATGCGCGGCCGCGCCGTCAGCTCCGCCTTGTGGCGCTGGCCGTAATCGAAGCCCACCGTTTCCACATGGCCAAAGCGTGCCAGCGCCCAGGCCAGGCAGGCGGTGGAATCCTGCCCGCCGGAAAACAAAACGATGGCGGCCTTTTGCGAAGTCATCGGCTTTCCATAAGGGCAAGCCGCGCGCGCGCCAAGCCTGCTTGCCTTTGGCCCATCGCTGCGCCAGCGTCACGGCAAAATATAAGCCAAACCGGGGATAAACGCCTGTGACAGCGATGGCCCTTGGCGGCACGGGGCTTTTCACGCCCGCCGCCGCGATCAGCAACGACGAACTGGTCGCCTCCTTCAACGATTATGTTCGCCGCCACAATACTGAAAACGCAGCCGCTATTGCGGACGGTACCGTTGCCGCGCTGGCGGAATCCTCCAGCGAATTTGTGTTCAAGGCATCCGGCATCAAAAGCCGCTACGTGCTGGACAAGGCCGCCATTCTCGATCCCGCGATCATGTGCCCGCGCATTCCCGAACGGGCCAACGATCAGATTTCTGTTCTCGCCGAAATGGCGGTGGCCGCCGCGCGCGATGCAATGAAGGCCGCCGGCCGCGGTGGCGCCGATATCGACGGCGTGCTGGTCGCCTGTTCCAATTTGCAGCGCGCCTATCCCGCCATCGCCATCGAGGTGCAGGAGGCGCTCGGCATCGAAGGTTTTGCGTTCGACATGAACGTGGCTTGCTCGTCGGCGACCTTCGGATTGCAGGCCGCCGCCGACATGGTGAAGGCGGGCCATGCACGCGCCATTCTGGTGTGCAATCCCGAAGTCTGTTCCGGGCATCTCAACTGGCGCGACCGCGACAGCCATTTCATTTTCGGCGACGTGGCGACCGCTTTTGTGGTGGAGCGCGCGGATACCGCGCACGGCGGCAACGCCTGGGAAATCGTCTCCACCAAATTGAAGACGAAATTCTCCAACAACATCCGCAACAATTTCGGCTTCCTCAACCGCGCCGCGCCGCAAGGTGTTGGCAAGCCCGACAAGCTGTTCGTTCAGGAAGGCCGCAAGGTCTTCAAGGAAGTGGTGCCGATGGTTTCGGACCTCATCGCGGCCCACATGGAAGAGAACGCAGTGGCCCCGCAAGATCTGAAGCGCATCTGGCTGCATCAGGCCAACATCGGTATGAACGAACTGATCGCGCGGCGCGTTTTCGGCCGCGCGCCAGCCGCCCACGAAGCGCCCAATATTCTCGACGAATACGCCAATACAAGCTCGGCCGGATCGGTGATCGCCTTCCACAAGCACAGTACCGACCTGAAACGCGGCGATACCGGCCTGCTGTGCTCATTCGGCGCAGGCTATTCGGTGGGAAGCGTGATCCTGAAGAAGCTCCATTAGTCCGCCCTGCTTGCCATTAACGGTTGGGTCCGTCAGCTTAGCCCCTTCCCAGAGGGACGAGGACTTTTGACGCGTATCGCCATCAGCGGCACCGGGCTTTTTACGCCTGCCGAAACCATCACCAATGCCGAATTGGTGGAGGCGTACAATGAATATGTGCGCCGCTATAACGCCGAGCATGCCGATGAGATTGCCGCCGGCACGAAACATTCGCTTCTCAAGTCGAGCGACGAATTCATCTTCAAGGCATCGGGCATCCGCAAGCGGCATGTGGTCGCCAAAGACGGGATGCTCGATCCCGATGTGATGTGTCCGCGCATGCCGGAACGGCCGGTGGAACAGATTTCACTTTCGGCCGAGATGGGTGTGGCCGCCGCGCGCCAGGCGCTGGCAGCGGCGCACCGAACCCCGGCAGATATCGACGGCGTGATTGTTTCCGCCTCGATCATGCAGCGGCCCTATCCGCAAATCGGAATTGAAATCCAGAACGCGCTGGGCATTCCGGGATTCGGATTCGACATGCTGGCCGGTTGTTCGTCGGCAACGTTCGCAATTCAAACCGCCGTGGATATGGTGGCGCAGGGACATGCCCGCGCCATCCTCTGCATCAATCCGGAAATCTGCACCAGCCACCTGAACCTGCGCGACCGCGAAACGCATTTCATTTTCGGCGACGCCGCGACCGCCACCGTGATCGAGCCGGCAGCAACCGCCAGCGGCCCGAACACGTGGGAAATTCTGGCGACGCGGCTGAAATCGGTTTTCTCCAACAACATCCGCAACGATTTCGGCCCGATGAACCGCTTCTCGCCCGAAACGATGGGGCTGCCCGACAAGTTGATCACGCAAAAGGGCCGCAAGGTTTTCAAGGAAGTCGTGCCGATGGTGGCGGAGTTCATCAGCGAGCATCTGGCCGAAGCGAAAATCCCGACCAGAGACATCAAGCGCCTGTGGCTGCACCAGGCCAACATCAACATGAACAATCTGATTGCATACAAGGTGCTGGGCCGCGATCCGTTGCCCGGCGAGGCGCCGAACATTTTGCACGAATATGCCAACACCAGTTCGGCCGGCTCCATCATCGCCTTCCACAAGCACAGCGCCGATCTGGCCACAGGCGATCTGGGCGTTCTCTGCTCGTTCGGCGCCGGCTATTCGGCGGGCAGCGTGATCCTGCGCAAACGCTAAGTTCCGCATGCTGATTGTTCGTCAGATTTCATGGCTTGGCGAGACCCGCGAATACTTGCTAGCCTTGGCGGGCTTCTCCACCGTACTCGGGATTACACAGGACCACATGAGCCCTCACCCGATTTCCGCGAGCCGCCCCGCCGCCCTTTGAGGCGGCCTTTATCCATAACCGTGAATAGAGCCCGAGCCCGATCATGCACACGATCACGGACCTGCTGATGAATGTTGACCCGCTCTATGTGCTTTCGGGCGTGCTGGTCGGTGCGCTCGTGGGCTTCACCGGCGTGGGCGGCGGCTCGCTGATGACGCCGATCCTGATTTTGGTTTTCGGAATCCATCCGGCCACAGCGGTGGGAACGGATCTGCTGTACGCCTCCGTCACCAAGACGGGCGGCTCGTTCGTGCATGGTTACAACAAGACCATCGACTGGAAGGTCGTGGGCCGCCTTGCGCTGGGTAGTGTGCCGATGACGGCGCTGACAGTTTTCGCGCTCTATGTGTTGAAGATCGACAGCAAGGCGACGCAAGGCCTGATCACCAGCATTCTTGGCGTGGCGTTGCTCTTCACCGCCTTTTCGCTGCTCTTCCGCAAACCGCTGATGAAATACTACGGCGAGCGTGTCGGCGACCTGAACCCGCGGCTTGTCCATTACATGACGATCCTGACGGGCGCGGTGCTGGGCGTGCTGGTGTCGCTGTCATCCGTCGGCGCGGGCGCTATCGGCGTCATGGCGCTGGTGCTGCTCTATCCCAAGATGCCGGCGCAGCGCATCGTGGGTTCCGATATCGCCCATGCCGTGCCGCTGACGCTGATCGCGGGCCTCGGCCACTCGTTTCTCGGCACCATCGATTATCACATCCTGGTGTCGCTGCTCTGCGGGTCGATCCCGGCGATCATCGTGGCCAGCATCGCCTCGGCGCGCATGTCGGACACGACGGTGCGCGTGGCGCTGGCCATCGTTCTCATCTTGGTCTGCTTGAGATTCTGGTTTATGTAGCGATCTTCGCTCATCGAAAACAGGAAGCTCGCGTCCGTGCCGGTCGCAAAAAAACCTCAGACGCGCGCCTGGCAGCGGATGTTGAGCGGACGCCGTCTCGACCTGCTCGATCCTTCACCGCTGGATATCGAGATCGAAGACATCGCGCACGGCCTTGCCCGCGTGGCGCGCTGGAACGGCCAGACGAAAGGCGCGCACGCTTTCTCCGTGGCGCAGCATTGCGTGCTGGTGGAACGCTTCGCCGCCGAACTGAGCCCGAAACTTTCCCGCGCCGGACGCCTGACGGCGCTGCTGCACGATGCATCGGAATATGTGGTCGGCGACCTGATCAGCCCGTTCAAGGCGGCGGTCGGCATCAATTACAAGGCGTTCGAACTGCGCCTGCTGGCCGCCATCCATATCCGCTTCGGCCTGCCGGCGCGCACGTCGGCGGAATTGAACGCGCTGATAAAAAAGGCCGACGAAGTATCCGCCTACCACGAGGCCACACAACTTGCCGGATTTTCGCGCGACGAAGCCAAGCGCTTCTTCGGCATTCCCGGCCGCAGCACCCGCATGCCCAAGCTGGTGCCGCTGCCGGTGGCCGAGGCGCAGACGTTGTTTCTGGAACGCTTTCGCAAGCTCGCGCCATGACAGTGTCGCAATCTTGGCCATGCTGGACTTTGCCCGGCCAGAAGCTATAGCAACCTCATGCCGCAGATCATTGTCACGCCTCTTTCGGCCGTTCCGGCGGCGATCAAGCAGCACCGCCCCTCGCACATGGTGACGCTGCTTTCGCCCGAACACATGATCGAAACGCCGGACGGGATTCTGGCGAGCCAGCACCTGAAGCTCGGCATGAATGATATCGCCGAAGCGCGAATGGGCGATGCGCCGCCGGCTGCCGCGCATGTGGCCTCGCTGATCGAATTCGGACGCGGCTGGAGCGGGCGCGATCCCATGCTGGTGCATTGCTGGGCTGGCATCAGCCGCTCCATGGCTGCGACGTTCGTTATCCTCACCGACCGTCTGGGCGCGGGATCGGAAATGGAGATCGCGCGCGCCATGCGCTTTCGCGCGCCGCACGCTTATCCCAACCGGCTGATCGTGCAACTGGCCGACCATGCGCTGCAGCGGCAGGGCCGCATGGTCGAAGCCATCGAAGCCATCGGCAGCGGTACCATCGTTGCCGAAGGCCAGGTCGTGGCGTTCCCGATCGCACGCCGCGAATTATGAAAAAGACCGCGCCGCAGCTTGTCGTCCGCATCGGCCTTAGCGCCGCGGTTGTTTCCGTGGCGGATGAGCGGCCGCGCGTTCTGGTGGTGCATCACGACAAGGACGGCGACGCCCTGCCCTTCGGCCCGTTCGATCCCTTGCAGCATCGCACTATCGAAAGCGGGTTGCGCACCTGGGTGGGCGAGCAGACGTTTCTCGATCTTGGTTATGTCGAACAGCTCTATACGTTCGGCGATCGCGGGCGCCATTCGCTGACGCCCGGTGAAGGGCCGCGCGTGGTTTCCGTCGGCTATCTCGCGCTCACGCGCGGCGCCGGAGAATTGAAAGCGCCCGATACGCAATGGCGCGACTGGTATCTTTACTTCCCTTGGGAAGACTGGCGACAGCAGAAGCCCGCGATTATCGATCGCGTGATCGCGCCGCGCCTGAAAGCCTTCGTGAAATCGGCACCCGCGCTTGGCGAAGAACGGCGCGCGCGCGCGCGCCTGTGTTTCGGCCTCGACGGTTTGCCGTGGGACGAAGAGAAAGTTCTGGAACGCTACGAGCTTCTCTATGAAGCTGGTTTGGTAGCGGAAGCCGTGCGCGATGGCCGCGCCGCCGCAGCGGAAGGCCTTCCCGAACCCGCGCTTGGCGCCAGCATGGTGTTCGATCACCGCCGCATTCTGGCCACTGCCATCGCGCGCCTGCGCGGCAAGATGAAATACCGCCCCGTGGTGTTCGAACTGATGCCGCCTGCCTTCACGCTGCTGGAATTGCAGCGCACGGTGGAAGCCTTGTCGGGCGTGAAACTGCACAAGCAGAATTTCCGCCGCCTGGTCGAAGGCCAGGGACTGGTCGAACGCACGGGAAAGTTTTCGGCCTCGACGCGCGGGCGGCCAGCGGAGTTGTTCCGCTTCCGCCGCGAGATCGTGCGCGAACGTCCCGCCCCCGGCGTGCGCTTGGGCGCACGGCGCGGGAGCGTGAACGGTTAAACCATCAGAACGCGATATCTGTTGGACTGAAGGACTTGCTCCAATCGAGCGAGCCATTGCGCTGGCGATCGACCAGCGTGTCGCCTTGAACCGGATTGATATAGAAACGCAGGCCAGCAAACACCGTGCTGGTATGTCCGGCCGGCAGATCGCTGTAGGTGTAGCCGCCGATCACCGAGACCGGCATCGTTTCCGAGACCAGCCATTCTCCCTGCGCGGTGTAATCGGTTTCGTGGAAGTTCGAGAAGCGGTTGAACTTGTAGTAATCCACGCTGCCGCTGAGCGCGAAATCGGGCGTGGCATAGCCCTGCACTTTGCCGCCGAGGTAATAGCCGTGATCGTCGCCGGAGAATCCGCCGCCCTTCGCCGCGAAGGTGATCGGGCCGGTGTAATATTCACCGAAGCCGCCGTAGTGCGTGATGTCGGTATCGGGATGATTCAGCGTGTCGTAACCCACCGTGCCGCCAACGAGACCTTGCGGCATGCGCCAGAACAGATCGCCAGCGAAGTTGAAATTGTCGACATTCTGACCGCTGGTGACATAGTCGTGGTAGCCCACGTCACCCTGAAAATTCAGGCCGGACCAGCCCAGTGGAAACAGGCCGGAGCCCGAAACGCCATAGACATTCGCGTCGGGGCCGCCGCGGCTTGAGTTTATGTTCGCGTAATCTCCCTGTAGCATTCCGGAAAAGCCGTCGAGGGGTTGCGCGCTGGCCGCTGTCAGAGACACCAGCCCGAATACAACAGCGCTGGCCGCGCCGAGCAACTTGGAACGATGGGACACCTATACCTCCTAAAAATGATCACAGACTCATGTCCCCCCGGTCCATGCGAAATAGGTAACGCACTAACCCGTTTGTAGTACTGCCGGAAAATGAATTGCGCATCAGGTTTCGCCGTTGCTTTTGCGCAACGGACATTGCGGCGTGTTAAGAATTCGCGCGGTTAAGAATTACGGCCGGTTGAATCCGAGTGCGGCGAGGCTGGATGGCGGACCATCCCAGCTTTGCGGTCCGTTGCGCTGATGATCGGCGATAGAACCGGTGCGCCCGTCGCCGCCGAAATACCATTTGAGTCCGGCGAACAGCACGTTGAGGTTGCCGCTATACTGGCTTGCCATCGTGTAGGTGTAGCCGATGGATACCGTGAATGGGATGTCGCGCACCGGCATGTATTCGGCTTTCAACGTCAGGTCGCGCGTTGTGGGATCCGGCTTGTCCAGCTTCAGGTAGTCCGCATCCAGCGAGATCGCGATGCTGTTCAGCGGGTAAACAGCGAACCCGGCGGAAGAATAATAGCCCGTCATGTCGCCATCCACGCGGCCGCCCTTCGCGCGCAGGGTGAGCTGCGGAATGGCGTAGAACTCGCCGAACATTCCGTAGTGATAAACGTTTTCGCCCTTGTCCGTGGCCTTCGCGGTCTGATCGATCACCGCCGACGCCGTATCGCCGCCGCCGTTGATGCCGAACGCACCCGCACGGTCGCGCCAGAAAGCGTCGCCGTCGTAGGTCCAGACGTCCGCACTCTGATCGCCCTGCTTGAGGCCGGAATTAGAGAAATTCGCCTGCAGGTTGATGCCGGGATTATCGACGGTGAAAACCGCCGAGCCCGAGCCTTTGTATTCGTTCTGGGCGGCGCCCGGCGTGTCGTAATGGGCGTAGTTTCCCTCGAGCGTGCCCGCGATGCTGAGTTCCTGGGCGCCTGCCACGCCGCCCACGGCCATCGCAGCCGCCGCAATCCCCAGAAAAAGCCCTGCGCGTCGAATCATCGCCGCCCCCGTTGGTACTTGCCGGAAAATACACGATTTCGCCAAAAATGTGAGGCGGTAAAAGCGTTTGGAACAGGTTGGCGATGCCCGCGTTCCCTGCCCAAGCACCCTCTTGACGGATTTATGCTCACGGTTAGCATAAGGGCTGTGCAGGTGAACCGGCCCCTTTAAGGCCGGTCTTTTCGGCCTATATATATACTCAAAGAGAGTATAAAGGAGGCTTCAATGGCCCTCTTGGAAGTGACCAGACCAGACCTTTCCTACACGCCGCAGATCGCGCGCGACACGCGCGACCTTTACGCGAAGGTGGCCCATGTGGTGCCGGAAATCGAATGGCCCACGTTCGCGCCCTATGTGGACGCGATCAACAAGCTGAAGCGACAGCGCAATGCCGTGATCCTCGGCCACAACTACATGACGCCGGAAATCTTCAACTGCGTTTCCGATTTCGTGGGCGACAGCTTGCAGCTTGCCCGCGAGGCCGCGCGCACCGATGCCAAAGTCATCGTGCAGGCCGGCGTTCACTTCATGGCGGAAACCTCCAAGGTGCTTTCGCCGCACAAGACCGTGCTGATCCCCGATCTGCGCGCCGGCTGTTCGCTGGCTGCCTCCATCACGGGCGCGGACGTGCGGCTGTTGAAAGAGAAATATCCCGGCCTGCCGATTGTCACCTATGTGAACACCTCCGCTGACGTGAAGGCGGAGAGCGATGTCTGCTGCACATCCTCCAACGCGGTGGCGGTGGTAGAAGATATCGCGCGCGAATGGGGCGTCGATACCGTCATCATGATCCCGGACGAATATCTGGCGCAGAACGTGGCCAAGAAAACGCCAGTGAAAATCATCACCTGGAAAGGCCACTGCGAAGTGCACGAGCGTTTCACGGTGAAAGACATTCAAAGCTACCGGGAGGCCAACCCCGGCGTGATCGTGCTGGCGCATCCCGAATGCCCGCCCGATGTGGTGGCGGAAGCCGATTTCGCCGGCTCCACCAGCGCCATGATCGGCTATGTCGGCGAGCATCGCCCCAAGCGCGTGGTGATGGTGACCGAATGTTCGATGAGCGACAACGTGGCGGTGGAATTCCCCGACGTGGAATTCGTGCGGCCCTGCAACCTGTGCCCGCACATGAAGCGCATCACGCTGCCGGGTATCCTGCGCTCGCTGGAAACCATGACCTATGAAGTGACGGTCGATCCCGCGATTGCCGGTCGCGCGCGCGCGGCGGTGGAGCGGATGCTCGCCGTCGGCAAACCTGTTCAGGCCTGAACGTGCCCCTCCACATCGACAACGTCATCGAATGCAAAGGCGCTCTCATATTAGGCGCTGGCATGGCGGGGTTGTTCACGGCGCTGAAGCTGGCACCCTTCCCGTCGCTGGTGCTGGCGGGCGCGCGGCCCGGCGTGTCGGGCTCCAGCGCCTGGGCGCAGGGCGGCATTGCCGCGGCGATGGACGAACACGATAGCTGGCAGGCCCATGCCGCAGACACGGTAAAGGCCGGTGCTGGCACAACCGATCCTGAGATTGCCGCGCTGGTGGCGCGTGAAGCCCCGGACCGAATCCGCGACCTTCTCGCGCTGGGTGCGCCGTTCGATCACAACGCCGATGGTTCGCTTTCGCTGGGCCGCGAGGCGGCACACTCCGCCCCCCGCATCGTGCATGTGAAAGGCGACCGCGCCGGTGCGGAAGTGACGCGCACTTTGGCCGACCGCGCGCTAGCGACACGATCGATTCAGGTTATGGAAGGCTTCCATGCCATCGAACTGGCGGTGGAAGACGGCCGCGTTACCGGCGTGTTCGCGCGTTACGGCTTGGGCACATCGGCGCGGCTGGTTCTGTTTCGCAGCAAAGCCGTGATCTTCGCCACCGGCGGCATCGGCGCGCTTTACGCGGTGACCACCAACCCGCCGGAAGCGCGCGGCGAAGGTTTGGGCATGGCGGCGCGCGCGGGTGCGGTGATCGCCGACGCGGAATTCGTGCAATTCCATCCCACCGCCATCGCCATCGGCCGCGATCCGGCCCCGCTCGCGACTGAAGCGTTGCGCGGCGAAGGCGCCACCCTGATCGACGAAACCGGCCGCCGCTTCATGCTGGCGGTACACGCCGATGCCGAACTCGCACCGCGCGATGTTGTGGCGCGCGCCATCCATCGCGAGATCGCGCAAGGCCACAAAGTCTTTCTGGATTGCCGCGAGGCTATTGGCGCGGAATTCCCCGCGCATTTCCCCACCGTCTATGCCGCTTGCCAATCCGCCGGTATCGATCCCGTTACGCAGCCGATCCCGGTGGCGCCGGCCGCGCACTATCACATGGGCGGCATCGCCAGCGATGCGCGCGGGCGGTCTTCGCTCGAAGGGCTGTGGGCTGTTGGCGAATGTGCCTGCACCGGGTTGCACGGCGCCAACCGCCTTGCGTCCAACTCGCTGCTGGAAGCGCTGGTGTTCGGCGCACGCGCGGCGGACGACGTGCGCAACGCCATCACCACGCAACCCGGCAGCGGCCAGCCGCCCGCGCCGGAACGTTTCGCCGCCCCAGCACCGCCGCAGATATTGCGCGACACGATGGCGAAATTCGTCGGCATGGAGCGCGACGAAAACGGATTGCGCACCGCACTCACCACCATCGAAGCCATCGAGCGCGCCGGGGCCATCGAACCCGCGCTGTTGAATATGACCGCCACCGCCAAGCTGGTGACGGCAGCAGCCCTTGCGCGCCACGAAAGCCGCGGCAGCCAGTTCCGCACCGACTATCCGCAGACGGACGCGGTGGCCAAACGCTCGTTCCTCACGCTGGCGGACGCGGAACGCATTGCCGCATCAAAGTCCTCGCAAGCGGACACAAGCGCGCAAGCATGACACTCGCCCTGCCCTTTACGCGCCCGCCACAGGCGTTGCTGATCGAACCCATCGTGCGCCATGCGCTGGAAGAAGATCTGGGCCGCGCGGGCGATATCACCAGCGAACTCACGATACCCGCCGATCAAAAGACCACGGCCAAACTTGTCGCGCGCAAGGCCGGAACGATTGCCGGATTGATCGCGGCGGAATGTGCTTTCCGGCTTGTCGATCCGTCGCTGAAATTCGCCGCGGAATTGCCGGACGGTTCGCAGGCCGCTGAAGGCGCAACACTGGCAACCGTCAGCGGCGCCGCGCGCGCCATCCTCACCGCCGAGCGCGTGGCGCTGAACTTCACCGGCCATCTCTGCGGCATTGCCACGGCCACCCACGCGCTGGTCGAAGCTGTGAAGGGCACGAAGGCCCGCATCGTCTGCACCCGCAAGACGACGCCAGGGCTGCGGCTACTGGAAAAATACGCCGTGCGCTGCGGCGGCGGCCTCAACCACCGCTTCGGTTTGGATGACGCCGTAATGATCAAGGACAATCACATCGCGGCATCAGGCGGCATCAAGCACGCCGTCGAGCGCGTGCGCGCCGGTATCGCGCACATGGTCAGGGTGGAAGTGGAAGTGGATACGCTGGCGCAGCTTGAAGAGGCGCTGGCGCTGGGCGTCGATACCATCCTGCTCGACAATATGAGCCCGGCCGATCTGAAGCGCGCGGTCACGCTGGCGCACGGTAAAGCTGTTTTGGAAACATCCGGCAACGTGACGCTTTCAACCGTGCGCGCCATCGCCGAAACCGGCGTGGATTACATATCCTCCGGCGCCATCACGCACTCCGCGCCGAACTTGGATATCGGGCTGGATTTCTAAATCAGCTCTGGCGCGTGCGTGCCCAGCGATAGAAGACGTGGTTGCCGATCTGGATGGTGCGCACCATGTGGTCCGCCCATTGCGGCGACACGTTCACGGCGTGGAAATTGATCGCGTCTTCCGTCACGTCGTTCAGATGGATCGCACCGGTCATGATCTTGGCGGCGAGAAGCTGGGATTCGTACCAGGCATAGCGCGTCTTGGGCCGCAGCATTTCGCCATTGCAAGCCCAGGAGAACTGGCAGCCCTGATGGCCGGCGCCCTGATAGACCACGCCGCAGATGGAATGGGGGAAATTGCGGTCGCGCATGCGGTGGATCACCACTTCGGCCACGGCCTCCTCGCCTTCCACGCCTTCACCGCGCGCCTCGTAATACATGGCTTCGGCCAGGCAGCGATGCTCGGCCAGAATGCGGCTCTTCGCGAGGTCCGACAGCGTGGGCTTGGGCAGCGGCACGATGGACGCGGCAACAAGATTGGGATTGGCGGCAGGCGCAGGTGCAATCGCCAGTTCAACAACGGGCTTGGCTCGCGCCGCGAATTGCTCCGTGGACGGATGATAATTCATCGCGCCGTATGCGGCACCGGCAGTGATTGCAACAATCGCAACCGCTCCCATCAGCGCGCGGTCGGCGCGCTTGAACGCTTCTAAAGATTTTTTCGTCATAAGGGCTTCGACACTCTTTCGGATTTTCGCGACGTCAAATAACGACACAAATAATCTTGGCTTCGTGGTTCCGAATAGTTCCCGCTCCCCTCGTGCGGTGCGCGTTAGTGCCTAGCAAAATCCGAATCGTCAAACAAAAATTTGTTACATCGTGACGATGTGTCACGAAACGCCGGAAAATCCAGTGTTTCCCTGCATCGTCCGTGTACGGATTAATCGTTTCCGTTCATCTTTGTGAACGCTGCTTGCGCTGCTGCAAGGCGTGCAATTGGCACGCGGAAAGGTGAACACGACACATAATCGAGCCCTGATTCATGGCAGAAGCGGATGGAATCCGGATCGCCGCCGTGTTCGCCACAGATTCCAAGCTTCAAATTGTTGCGCGATTTGCGCCCACGTTCTGCCGCAATTCGAATAAGTTCGCCAACGCCGTCGCGGTCGATGCTGACGAACGGATCGCGCGCGATCAAACCCTTCGCCAGATAATCGGTGAGGAATGTGCCCGCGTCATCGCGGCTCACGCCCAGCGTTGTCTGCGTCAGATCGTTGGTGCCGAAGGAAAAGAACTCCGCAGTTTGCGCAATTTCGGCGGCGCGCAACGCGGCGCGCGGAAGCTCGATCATGGTGCCGATCAGGTAGTCCGGCGCCCTGCCCCGCTCGGCCTTAATGGCCTCGCAAACCCCGGAAATACGCTCTTTCAGGAAATCGAGTTCGGACTTGAAGCCCACCAGCGGGATCATGATTTCGAGTTCCACCGGCTTGCCGCCCGCGTCTTCCACATTCAACGCGGCTTCGAAGATCGCGCGTGCCTGCATCTCGTAGATTTCCGGGAAGGTGATGCCGAGACGGCAGCCGCGATGGCCCAGCATCGGGTTGGACTCATGCAACGCAATCGCGCGCGCGCGCAACTTCGCCGGTGTGGTGCCGGCAGCTTTCGCAACCTCGGCGATTTCGTCGTCTCTCTGCGGCAGAAATTCGTGCAGCGGTGGATCCAGCAAACGGATCGTTACCGGATATCCGGCCATCGCCTTGAAGATGCCTTCAAAGTCGCCGCGTTGCATCGGCAGCAATTTCGCCAGCGCCGCTTCGCGATCTTTTTTCTCATCCGCCAAAATCATCTGGCGCACGGCAAGAATTCTGTCGGGCTCAAAGAACATGTGTTCGGTGCGGCAAAGGCCGATGCCTTCAGCGCCAAATTTGCGCGCGGTTTCCGCATCGTTGGGCGTATCGGCATTGGTGCGCACTTTCAGGCAGCGCATCGCATCGGCCCACTCCATCAGCGTACCGAAATCGCCGGTGAGTTCGGGCTGCAGCGTTGGCACGCGGCCCTTGAATACCTGCCCCGTCGCGCCATCGATGGTGATGAGATCGCCGCGCTTGATGGTGTGTGCGCCGACAACCATCTCGCCTTTCGCGGCATCGATCTTGATCATGCCGGCACCGGACACACACGGCCGCCCCATGCCGCGCGCCACCACGGCCGCATGGCTCGTCATGCCGCCGCGCGCGGTGAGGATGCCCTTGGCCGCATGCATGCCGTGAATGTCTTCGGGGCTGGTTTCGGTGCGCACCAGAATGACGTCGCGCCCATCCGCCGCCAGCTTCTCTGCTTCATCCGCCGTGAACGCCGCTTCGCCAGTGGCCGCACCCGGCGATGCCGCAAGGCCAATCGCGATCTGTTCCTTGGGCGCCTTGGGATCGAGCGTGGGATGCAGCAACTGGTCCAGCGCCGAAGGATCGACGCGGGCTACCGCCTGTTCCTTGTCGATCAGCCCTTCGCTCACCATGTCCACGGCCACTTTCAGCGCCGCGTTGGCGGTGCGCTTGCCGCTGCGGGTCTGCAGCATGAAGAGCTTGCCGTCCTGCACAGTGAATTCCACGTCCTGCATGTCGCGGTAATGCGCTTCCAGCTTGCCGCCGATGGCTTTCAGCTCGGCGAAGGCCGCCGGCATGGCTTCTTCCATCGAAGGTTTCTTGGCGCCCTGCCGCTCGCGCACAATTTTGGAAATGGATTGCGGCGTGCGGATGCCGGCCACCACATCTTCGCCCTGCGCGTTGATGAGGAATTCGCCGTAAAGAATTTTCTCGCCCGTCGCCGGATCGCGCGTGAAGGCCACGCCGGTGGCTGACGTGTCGCCGCGATTGCCGAACACCATGGCCTGCACGGTGACGGCGGTGCCCCAGTCTTCGGGAATGTGATGCAGCTTGCGATAGGTTTTGGCGCGCGCCGATTGCCAGGAGCCGAACACCGCACCGATCGCGCCCCACAACTGCTCATGCACATCATCGGGAAACGGTTTGCCCAGTTCCTTTTGCGCGCGCTCTTTATACTTCGCCGCGATCGCCTTCAGATCGTCGGCATCCAGTTCGGTATCGAGATCGACGCCTTTGTCTTCCTTGGCGCTATCCAGAATTTCCTCGAACAGCCCATGTTCCAGCCCCAGCACCACGTTGGAGTACATCTGGATGAAGCGGCGGTAGGAATCCCAGGCGAAGCGCGGATTGCCGGTGAGCTTGGCCAAGCCTTCGGTGGTCTGCGGGTTCAGCCCCAGGTTCAACACCGTATCCATCATGCCGGGCATGGAAACGCGCGCGCCGGAACGCACGCTGACCAGCAACGGCTTTGCCGCATCGCCCAGCGCGCCATCCGCCAGCGCGCCCACGCGCGCCAGCGCCGCATCCGCTTCGGCTTTCAGACCATCGGGATAGCTTTGGCCGTTCTTATAGAAATAGGTGCAGGCTTCGGTGGTGATGGTGAAACCCGGTGGAACCGGCAGGCCAAGGTTGCTCATCTCGGCAAGGTTGGCACCCTTGCCGCCGAGCAGGTTTTTCATATCCGCCGCGCCATCGGCCTTGCCGTCACCGAAGCTGTAAACCCACTGCGTCATCGCCGCGCTGTCTCCGTCTCTGGCTGCAAACATGTCATGGCCCGCAAATCCGAACCATGCCAATAATGGACGCACAGCCAAGCGGGGGATTCGATGCACAACGAACTCATTTTGATGCCGATGGGCGCGCTGGCGCTGCTCACATTCCTTGTGCTGTTTTTCATTCCCCTGCGCCGGCTTCGCAAAGGCCCCGGCGGCACCACCGAAGTGGATACCACCACCGAGGCGCTGCCCGCGCCCCAGCAAAACCACATGAGCCTGCTGGAAATGCCGGTGCTGTTTTATGCCATCTGCCTGATGGTGTTCGTAACGAACCGGACGGACCTGTCGTTCCTGTGGCTGGCCTGGATTTATGTCGGCCTGCGCGCGCTGCACAGCTTCGTGCATCTCACCTACAATCACCCCTTCCACCGCACCACGTTGTTCACGCTCAGCAACTTCGCGCTGATCGCCATGTGGGTGTTCTTCTTCCTGCCGCCGATGGGGTTCTGAGCCGCTTGCCGGTTTGCGGGCGCGAGACTAGCGTCTGGCGATAACCATCCGATGGAGCCCGCCATGGCCTTGCGCAAATTCATGATCGAACGTGACATCCCCGCCGTCGGCTCTTTCGAGCGCGAACAACTGAAGGGCGCCGCCGCGAAATCCAACGAAGTGCTGCGCGAGCTTGGGCCAGATATTCAATGGCAGGAAAGCTATGTCGCCGGCGACAAGACCTTCTGCGTCTATCTCGCCACAGACGAAGACATGATCCGCAAACACGCCGAAAAAAGCGGCTTCCCGGCGAACAAGATCACCGAAATCCGCAAGATGATCGACCCCACGACGGAGAAGGACGGAGCCTGATCGCTCCATGTCCAGCATATCGATTTTCGAGCCGATGGGTGCGCTGATCGCGCTCACGTTCCTTGTGCTGGGCTTGATCCCCGTCAAGCGCTTTCGCGCCGGGTTCGCGGGCGAGACCACGAGCGAGGATTTCCGCTTCGGCGAATCCGCGCGGGTTCCAGGGCATGTCTCGATCCCGAACCGCAATTACATGAACCTGCTCGAACTGCCGATGCTGTTCTATGTACTGTGCTTGTCGCTCTATGTGACGCACAGCGTGACAGCGCTGGAATACTGGCTCGCATGGGGCTATGTGGGCCTGCGGGTTGCGCACAGCGCGATCCACCTCACCCTGAACCATATCTTCACACGGCTCACGGTTTTCGCACTTTCGAATACGGTGCTGATCGCGATGTGGACAATTTTTCTCGTCCCCCTCTACGAGAACGCTTAGCCCTCAATCTTCGAGAAATCCGCCACCAGATGCAGCGTGGCGCGCAGGCGGGAGAGCAGCTTCAGCCGGTTCTCGCGCACATTCCCATCGTCGTCGTTGACCTTCACCTTGTCGAAAAACGCATCGACGGGCGCGCGGAGCGACGCCATCAAGCTCATAGCTTGCACGAACTTTTCCGCCATCACTAACCCAGCTATTTCACGCTCGGATACTTCGAGCCGGTGCGCCAAGTCACGCTCTTCGGTCGGCGCTGATGGAAGGACATCGGGCAACGTACCAAACGTCTTTCCGTCCTTCTTTTCCTCTATCCGTAAGATATTCGCCGCACGTTTATAGCCTGCGAGCAGGTTTGCGCCGTCATCCGTCTTGAGGAACGATTGCAACGCTTCAACACGCGCAACGAGACGAACAAGATCATCCTCATTGCCAAGCGAGAACACCGCGTCGATCAGATCATGCCGCGTACCCTTTTCGCGGAGAGCGACCTTGAGACGATCAATTATAAATTCTAGAAGCGCTTGATTGGTTTCATCTAACCGACTTTCGGTCCAACCAATCAATGACCCGAGTTTTCCGAGACCGAGGAGGTAACTTAAGCCAAGGTGATATTCGTTTTCCAAAATGATTCGTACGATTCCTAAAGCGGCTCGGCGCAGACCATAAGGATCTTTCGAACCTGTTGGGCGCTCGCCCTCAAGAAACAGCCAATACAAAGATGTTAACTTATCGCCCAAGGCTACTGTATTCGTAACAAGCGACTTCGAAACAGCATCCGATGGGCCGAGAGGCTTGTAGTGATCTCTTATCGCATCCGCCACGCGCCGATCCAAATTTTCATTCAGTGCGTAATAATATCCCATCACTCCTTGTAATTCCGGAAACTCTCCAACAAGTCCAGTGACCAAGTCTGCCTTGCATAGATCGGCTGCCTGTCGAATTGCACTAACGGTTTCGATGTCTTTGACGCCAAGTTCTTCGGCGATATCTACTGCCTTTGTTCTTATTCCGTCTATTTTTCTATCAAGGAAGAACTGCTTATAGAAACGAATAGTTTTTAGGGCATCAACCCGATCTGTTAGTTTGATTTTGCGGTCCTGATCCCAGAAGAATTTGGCGTCGCTCAACCGCGCGCGCAGCACGCGCTCGTTACCGGCCACGATTTCTTTGCCGCCGTCTTTCGCCACCATGTTGGCGACCAGAACAAATTTTGGTGCGAGACGCGCCCCCTCCGTCTCGCCGCTGCGCGGCGATCCACCTCCCCCGCTCTGCGGGGGAGGAAAGCGCAGCGCGAAGTATTTCTGGTGCGTGCGCATGGAGGTCTGCAGAATCTCCGGCGGCAGGTCCATGAATTCGGACTCGATGTTTCCGATCAGCACCACTGGCCATTCCGCCAAGCCCGCCACTTCGCTCAGCAGGCCTTCGTCGTCGATCAGTTCCAGCCCCAGCGCGAAGGCTTTGGTTTTGGCTTCCTGCTGGATGATTTCTTTGCGCTCATCCGCATCCACGATCACGAAGGCGTCGCGCAACTTCTTCACATAATCGTCGAAGCGGCGAACCTCGATGGGGCCGCTGGAAAGGAAGCGATGGCCGAACGTGGTGTTGCCGCTTTTCACGCCGGCGAATTCGAACGGCACCACCTCGCCGTCGAACGTGGCGATGATGCCGTGCAGCGGCCGCACCCAACGGATTGCGCTGCCGGGAAAACGCATGCTCTTCGGCCACGGCAATTTCGCGCAGGCTTCCGGCACGATCTCGGCCAGCACATCCGCCGTGTCGCGGCCCTTGCGGTCGATCACCGCGATGTAGAATTCACCCTTGCCGTCATCTTGGCGTTGGCATTGCTCGATGGTCACGCCGGCGGATTTCAGGAAGCCCAGAATGGCTTTCTCCGGCGCGTTCACGCGCGGGCCTTTCTTTTCTTCCTTCACGTCCGGCTGCTTTGGCGGCAATCCGCTGATCGCCAGCGTCAGCCGCCGCGGCCCCGCGAACGATTTCACGCCTTCAAACAGCAGCCCGCGATCCGTCAGCGCGCCAACCACCAGCCGCTCCAGATCCTTCGCCGCCTGCCCCTGCATGCGCGCGGGAATTTCTTCGGAGAAAAGTTCGAGGAGGAAGTCAGGCATCAGCCGAACCTCGGCGTGTAAGCGCCTTGATCTGTCTCAAGCCAGCCCTCGCAGCACGCTTTCGCCAGCGCGCGCACGCGGGCGATGTAGGCGGCGCGTTCCGTCACCGAAATCACGCCGCGCGCGTCCAGCAGGTTGAAGCAATGGCTGGCCTTGATGCACTGGTCATAGGCTGGAAGCGGCAGCTTGGCCGCGATCAGCGACTGACATTCCTTTTCCGCATCTTCAAAATGCCGCGCCAGCAATCCGGTATCGGCTTTTTCGAAATCGTAAGCGGAGAATTCCTTTTCCGCCTGGTGAAACACTTCGCCATAACGGAACTGGTCGTTGAACTTCAGGTCGTAAACAAACTCCACGTTCTGCACATACATCGCCAGACGTTCGAGGCCATACGTGATCTCGCCGGAAACCGGATCGCAATCGATGCCGCCGACTTGCTGAAAGTATGTGAACTGGGAAACTTCCATCCCGTCGCACCACACTTCCCAACCCAAGCCCCAGGCGCCCAGCGTGGGGCTTTCCCAATCGTCTTCCACAAAGCGGATGTCGTGCAGCTTGGGATCGAGGCCGATCTCGCGCAGCGAACCGAGATACAGTTCCTGAATGTTTTCCGGCGCCGGCTTCAGGATCACCTGATACTGATAATAGTGCTGCAGCCGGTTGGGGTTTTCGCCATAGCGCCCGTCCTTGGGCCGGCGGCTGGGCTGCACATACGCCGCGCGCCATGGCCGCGGCCCCAGCGCACGCAGCGTGGTGGCCGGATGGAATGTGCCGGCACCCATTTCCACATCGTAAGGCTGCAGGATGAGGCAACCCTGCTTTGCCCAATAGTTCTGGAGCGTGAGGATCAGGTCCTGAAATGTGAGGGCTTTAGCCACTGATTCCGCGAATTTGCGATGCGGCGCGAACCTACAGGCGGCCTTCCCGCTTCACAAGAACGCTACGGCGCCAGCATCGCGGCAACCGGCTTGCCGTCTACCGGCTTGCCCGGCTGCAACCCCAGAAGCGTCATCACGGTGGGATGAATGTCGATCATGTCGAGGCGCGGAATTTGCCGCCCCTTCGCGACGCCCGAACCCCACGCATAAAAGATACCGTGCATTTGCACAATATTGGGGTCGAATCCGTGCGTCGCTTTCAGCCCGCTGGTGAAGGGCGTGAAGGCGACCGGCCAGACGTAATTGATGCCCAGCCAGTTGGCCCAATCGGGGAACATTTCCGGCCCCACCATCCAATATGGCGGATGCGTCACCAGCATCAGGTCGGGCACGCGCGGGCCGTTGCCCAGATGCGCGTAAGCGGGGAAATGGCCTTTGCGATAGACCTTGAACACGTCGCTATAAGGCGCCAGCGCCGCCGCCACGCGATCCGCACTTTCGCCCTTGTCGAGATAAAGAAACGCGGTGCCGCCATCGCTGGCCTGCCGCGCGTGAATGTCGAACTTCTCCAGCAGCCGGCCGATATTCACCAGCGGCCCCACGTCGATCATGCCGTGATCGGTGCCCACGATCAGCGTACCTTCGCGGCCGGGCGGCATCGCCTTGATCGCCGCCATCAGCTTGCCCACGATGGCGTCGGCATGGCGCACGGCAGCCAGCGTTTGCGGCGCGGTAACGCCGTTATAGTGCGCGTCTTCATCCGGCCCACGAAGATAGAGCGCGATCAGGCGCGGATGGTTGGGGCCATTGTCCTTCAGCATCGCGATGCCTTTGGCGACAACCTCGTCGTCACTGGGTTCCAGCGAAAACGGCACATCGGGATTGATGTAGGTCGCGCGTGCGCCGCGCGTTTTCGACCAGCGGCCCACCCAGTTGAACACGGCCGCGCGAACGCCCTGCCGCTCGGCCGCTTCCCACATGGTCTCGCAGCCGGTGCGCCAGTCCGCATCGTCGAAATTCGCGCCGTGCCCGAACAGGCCGCGCTTGGGATCATAAAAGAGATTGGAAAGAATGCCGTGATGCTCCGGCCAGCAGCCGGTGGAGAAGGTGTTGTGGTTGGTCATCGACAGCGTGGGAAACGCCGGCACCAGATGACGCGACCACGCGCCCTCTTTCGCGATGCGATCGAAGTTCGGCGTTTGCGTCGCGTCCATCATGGCGGGCGAGAAGCCGTCGAACAGCACGACGATAACCGTGCGTTCGGCAGCGCTCGCCGGGACCACCGCCAATGCGGCAACCAGCAGACACGCCGCGAGACGAAGAATGTTTTTCACGAAAGCCACCCGCAATCACCGCGCGCATGTTTGGACGCTGAGTCAGTCCAGATCAAGCGCAGCACCTTCACGAAGGATGGCCTCGCATTGCGGTGTGTTTTTACCGCCCTCCGCATGCAGAACAAGTCCCGGCAACAATCGCAAAGCCTCGCGTGAGCCTTTGCGCACCTGAACAATCACGCGCTTTGCTGCTTCGCCTTCTTTGGGCCAGAGAGGAAATACGGCAATGCCGGTATCCGGCAATGCGCGCAACGCCTCGCCTAGCCGGTCGGCGCGGATGATGGCGGTGAATGTGCCGCCGGAAACGGTGCGCTTCAGCCCGGTGGCGAGCCAGTCGCCCAGTGCGCCGCCGTCGTGCAAAGCGCGCGCGCGGCCCGCATCCGGCGGCAATGCGCCGTCCGGTCCATGAAACGGCGGATTGCAGAAAACGTGATCGAAATCCTTGCGCGCATGCGCCGGTGGATCGAACACATCGCCTTGCAGGAATTGCACACGGCCCGCGTTGTTGACCTGCGCATTGTGCTGCGCGAACGCCGCAAGCGCGACATCGATCTCCAGTCCCAGAATGGAACAATCCGGTTCGCGCAATGCCGTGCACAAGCTGGCCGTGCCCACACCGGCGCCAAGCTCCAGCAATGTGTCGCCGGCGCGCGCCGGAACCGCCGCCGCCAGCATCACCGCGTCGAGGCCCGCACGAAATCCGCTCGCGGGCTGACGAATAATCAGCCGCCCGCCCAAAAATTTGTCGTCGGTGAAATCGCTCACGCGCCAGTGTTCTGTGCCAGCGCGCTCTTGAGTTCGTATTCGGCGCGGCTGGCGTCTTCGTCCACCACCATGAGCCGCCGCGGCAGAACGCCGATGCTGCCCTCCACCACACTGGTGTGGCTGTCGAACACGATGGCCTCGATCCCGGCCTGCGCCAGAACGTCCTGCGCAAAGCTCAGCAGAACCGGATCGTTGGTGCGTAAAACTTCCCGCATTGCCCCTCTCGAACTGTGGCAAAAGTGCCGATTTCCGCGGCGGATGGCCAGCTTGACCCGCCTTGATTACGTCCGCCTAATGTCGCAAGCACCCTGGAGCCGAGCAAGGCGCGAACGGACGAATGATCACCGCGGAAGCACGAAAACTGGACCTGGCGGTTTCGCCCGTGGAACGGCTCCACGGGCTCGTGGCGCGCGATATGGAATCGGCCGACCGGCTCATCCACGAAAATCTCGGAAGCACCGCGTCCCTCATTCCGGAACTGGCGAAGCACTTGGTCGATTCGGGCGGCAAGCGCCTGCGCCCGCTGCTCACGCTGGCCGCCGCCAAGGCCGGTGGCTACGAAGGCAGCGCGCATATTCTTCTCGCCGCCGCCGTGGAGTTCATTCACACCGCCACGCTGCTGCACGACGATGTGGTGGATGCCAGTGCGCTTCGCCGCGGCAAGGCGTCCGCCAACATCGTGTGGGGCAACAAGCCCAGCGTGCTGGTGGGCGATTTCCTCTTCAGCCGCGCTTTCCAGCTCATGGTCGAAGCCGGCAGCATGGCCGTGCTCGACGTGCTGGCCAGCGCGTCGGCCATTATCGCCGAAGGCGAAGTGATGCAGCTGAAAGCCACCAGCAATCTCGCCACCGGCGAAGACGATTATCTGCGCGTGGTGGAAGCCAAGACCGCCGCGCTGTTCTCGGCTGCCGCGCAATCGGGCGCCATGGTTTCGCATCGCGGGGCGGATTTCGCGCAGGCGCTGCGCATGTACGGTCACAATCTCGGCATCGCGTTCCAGCTTGCCGACGACGCGCTGGATTATTCCGGCCACCAGGCCCTGATGGGAAAATCGGTGGGCGACGATTTCCGTGAAGCCAAAGTCACGCTGCCAGTGATTCTGGCGTATGAGCGCGCCGATGAAGAAGGCCGCCGCTTCTGGCGCCGCACGATCGAAAGCGGAACCCTGCACGAAGGCGATTTGCAGCACGCCATCGCCAACGTGGAAGGCACCGGCGCCATTGGCGAAACGCTGGCGCGCGCGCGCCGCTATGCCGACGCTGCGTCCAAGGCTCTGTCCGTTCTGCCGCCCAGCGAAATCCGCGAGGCGCTGGGCGAAGTCGCCGAATTCTGCGTCGATCGCGCCTATTAGGCGGCTTTCGGATCGCCGATGTTGGCGGGCGCAACATGCACCGCCCTCACCCACCAGCCCGAATGTCCCTCAAGTTTTGCCGCAGCCGTTTCGGCGCGCGCGGCATTCTCGAATATCCCAAAGCAGGTGGCGCCGCTGCCGGACATACGCGCCAGCAACGCGCCCTCTTTTTCCAGCGCGATCAGCACCGTGCGGATGTCGCCCGCGATCTGGCGTGCAGGTGCTTCCAGGTCATTCGTCGTGCCGGCGAGAAACTTCAACAGCGCCGGTGCATCGTCAAACGCGCGCGGCAGGCTGGCGAATTGAACGCCGCGCCGCGCTTCCAGTTTGGCGAACACGTCCGGCGTGGAAACGGATACGCCGGGATTGATGAGAATCATCGGCAGCGCCGGAACGGCGGTAAGCGGCGTCAGTTTTTCACCCCGCCCTTCCATCCAAAGCGGCGCGCTCAACAGACAGGCCGGAACATCAGAGCCCAGCGATAGCGCCAACTCCGTCAACGCCGCGTCCGGCAACTTCGCGTTCCACAGAGTCATCAGTCCGCGCAGCGTGGCCGCCGCATCTGCGGAGCCGCCGCCAAGACCGGAGGCCACCGGCAAATTCTTCGTCAGGCGGACGCGCGCGGCAGGTATTTGCCCCAGCTCAGATGCCAAGGCGCGCGCGGCCTTCAAAATCAGATTGTCGGGCAATCGCGCCAGATCGGACGCGAACGGCCCGTCGATTTCGAGCGAAAGCTTTTCCGCTTTCTCAATCATCAGTTCGTCGCCGGCGTCGGCGAACACAACCATGCTTTGCAGATCGTGATAGCCGTCCGCGCGCTTCTCGCCCGCGTGCAGGAAGAGATTGATCTTTGCCGGCGCTGTTACGGTTACGCGCTGTGGCTCGCTCACCCTTATTAAACGCCGTTCTTCAGCTTCTGTTCGATCTTGGCTTTGTCATCCGGCGCGGGATTGAACGCCAGCGCGTGGTTCCACTGGAATTGCGCGTCGAGCCTGCGGCCCACTTTCCAATAAGCATCGCCAAGATGGTCGTTGATGGTGGGGTCGCCCGGCACCAGCAGCACCGCGTCTTCCAGCGCCTTCACGGAATCCTGATAGCGCCCGGTGCGGTAGTAGGCCCAGCCGACGCTATCCACGATGTAGCCGTCCAGCGGCTTCAGCGCACGCGCCTTTTCCAGCATCGCCAGCGCCTCGGACGTGTTGCGGCCCTGGTCGATCCAGCTGTAACCGAGATAATTCAGCACCTGCGGCTCGTCCGGCTTCAGTTTCAGCGCCTGTTTCAGATCCTGCTCGGCGGCGTCCCAGCGATGCGCGCGCTCTTCGGAAATGCCGCGCGCGTAAAACAGCGGCCAGTCGCTCTTGTCGATGGAACCGATCTGCTTCACGGCATGATCGTAAGCATCGGCAGCTTCCGCGAATTTCTCCGAACCGCGATAGGCATCCCCCAGTGCCGTCCAGCCTTCGATGCTGTCGGGATGCGAAGCGGTGAATTCCTTCAGCAGCGCGATGGATTTGTCCGTCTGGTCGAGGCGGTTCTCATCGACCGCCACCTGGATAACCGCGACGTCGTAATAGGGCGAGTCCTTGTCGATATCCTGATAGGCCTCGATGGCATCCTGATATTTTTCCAGCACTTCGAAACGGTCGGCCAGAAGGATTTTGGCCAGATCGAGATCGGGGCGCAGATGCAGCGACAGGCGAAGGTAAAGTATTGCGACGTCAGCGCTTGTCGCATCGGTCAGCGATGCGGAGATGCCGAACAACGCTTCCGCTGCGCCTTCAGCCGGTGTGCTGACCAGCTTCTCCGGCTTCTTGCCGCTGGCGATGCGCGCGTCGGCCTCCACCGCGACAGGATGCGGCGCGCCGCCGGTGTTCAGTTTGGCATAGATGGCTTTGGCTTCATCGGCGCGGCCGGCACGTTCCAGAAAACGGCCATAGGCTTCGATGATGCGTGGCCCCGCGCCGGAGTCCTGCATCGCTTCTTTGTATGCCACTTCCGCGTCGGCATCGCGGCCCAGAAGATCGAAAATCAGGGCGCGGTGAAAGGATGCCAGCGCATCGGTGCCGCCTTGCGATTTCAGGTCGCTCAGATCCTTCAGTGCAGCGGCGGTATCGCCCGCACCCACCGCCGCCCAGGCGTCTAGCAGCGAGATGGTCAGCGAGGTGAACGGTCCGCCTGCCGACTGTGCCACCTGCGCGCGTGCATCGGCGTACTTCTTGCGCGAAATATCCTGCACCGCCAGCACAAGCCGCGCCGCGCGGCTGTCTTTCTGCGAGGCCGTAACCTGCATCGCATATTCGCTGGCCTTGTCGATGTCGCCCGCCGACGCTGTGTAAAGGAAAGCGCGCTCCAGCAGGTCGCCATTGTTGGGATCGTCGTGCAACCCAGCCTGATAGAATTTGGCGGCGTCCGTCATGTCATGCTGCGAGGCGGCGAAACGGCCGGCGAGATAGTTGCCGTAGCTGTCGGCTTCGCTGCGCTCCTGCGCGGATGGCGCGCTGTAGCTTTGCGTGGCGGCGCAACTGGCCAATGCGAGTGCTGCCACGGACGCGGCGATAATGGGCAAGCGGTTCAAAAGAATACTCCTCACATATTGGTGTAGTTCGGTCCGCCCCCGCCTTCCGGCGTCTCCCACGTGATGTTCTGCTCCGGATCCTTGATGTCGCAGGTTTTGCAGTGAACGCAATTCTGCGCGTTGATCTGAAAGCGCGGGCCGGTTGCTTCTTGCACCACCTCGTAAACGCCGGCGGGGCAATAGCGCTGCGCCGGTTCGTCATATTCGGGCAGATTGACACGAATGGGAATGGTCGGGTCCTTCAGAACAAGGTGAACGGGCTGGTCTTCCTCGTGGTTGGTATTGGACAGGAACACGGACGACAGCTTGTCGAAGGTTAAAACGCCATCAGGTTTCGGATAGGCGATCGGTTTGCAGTCTTTGGCCAGTTTCAGCGTGGCGTAATCCGGCTTGCCGTGATGCAGGGTGCCAAAAATGCTGAAGCCGAATAGCTGGTTGGTCCACATGTCGAAGCCGCCGAACATGATGCCCACCACGCTGCCCAGCTTAGACCAGAACGGCTTTACATTCCTGACACGCTTCAAGTCTGTATAGACATGGCTCGCGCGGTAAGCGGGTTCGTAATCCTCCAGCACATCGTTGGCGCGGCCCGCGCCCAAAGCGGCGAATGCGGATTCAGCGGCCAGCATCCCCGTCTTCATAGCGTTGTGGCTGCCCTTGATGCGCGGAAGGTTTACGAAGCCCGCCGCACATCCGATCAGCGCGCCGCCGGGGAACGCCAGCTTGGGCACCGACTGGAATCCGCCTTCGGTGATCGCGCGTGCGCCATAGCCCACACGTTTGCCGCCTTCCAGATATTCGCGAATGCGCGGATGCAGCTTGGCGCGCTGGAATTCGTCGAACGGCGAAATGAATGGGTTGGAATAATTGAGATGCACCACGAAACCGATGGAGCAGAAATTCTCTCCCCAATGATACATGAACGAGCCACCGCCGGTGCCGCCGTCGAGCGGCCAGCCCATCGTGTGCATCACAAGGCCGGGCTTGTGCTTGTCCTTGGGAATTTCCCAAAGCTCTTTCAGGCCGATGCCGAACTTCTGCGGATCGCGGCCTTCGTGCAGCTTGAATTTCGCGATCAGCTTCTTGGAGCAGGAACCGCGCGCGCCTTCCGCGAACAACGTGCATTTGCCGTGCAGCTCCATGCCCGGCGTGTAGCTGTCCTTATGCTTGCCGTCGCGCGCCACGCCCAGATCGCCGGTCAGCACGCCTTTCACTTCGCCGTTCGCGCCATACACAACATCGGCCGCCGGAAAGCCCGGATAGATTTCCACGCCCAGCGCTTCGGCTTGCGCGCCGAGCCATTTGCACAGGTTGGAAAGACTGACGACATAGTTGCCGTGATTGCTCATCAGCGGCGGCATGATGAAATTGGGAATGCGCAGGCTTCCCGCCTCGCCGAGGAAATAGAAGCGGTCGTCCGTCACCGGCGTATCGAGCGGCGCGCCTTTCGCTTTCCAGTCGGGGATCAGTTCGTTGATCGCGATAGGATCGACCACCGCGCCCGACAGGATATGCGCGCCGACTTCCGACCCCTTCTCCAGCACGCAGACGCTGGTTTCGCGACCGGCGGCGGCGGCCAGTTGCTTGAGGCGGATCGCAGCGGCGAGCCCGGCCGGGCCGGCGCCCACGATCACCACATCGAATTCCATGCTCTCGCGCTGGGGGGTGTCGCTCATGGGAGAGAATCCGAGAAAAAGCCTATCCACAGGCTTTATGGGACGGGCGATTCAACGGGTCAATTGGAGGTCGCGGAACCCGCCCGCACCACCTAAATTGGTGGCATGGCAGAACTGGACACTCTTTCTACGCTCGCCTGGCTCGTCGATGCCGGGGCCGATGAAGCGCTGGTGGATAAGCCGGTGAATCGGCTGACCGCGAAGGCTCCGAACCACCCTCCCCTTGAGGGAGGGTCGAAACGCGAAGCGTTTCGGGTAGGGGTCACTTCCCCGCCGCCGAAACACAACCCCTCCCCGAAAATGCCTTCGGCATTTTCGACCCTCCCTCAAGGGGAGGGTGGTAGAAAAACTTCATCTCCAATACTCACCGACAACATCGGCCACGCGCAGGAACTGGCGCGCGCGGCGAACTCTCTCGAAGAATTGAAAGCCGCGCTGGAAAGTTTTGACGGCGGTGCATTGAAGCGGTCTGCAACCAACACTGTGTTCGCGGATGGAACGCCGTCACACCGCATCATGCTGATCGGCGAAGCGCCGGGGCGCGACGAGGATAAACAGGGCAAGCCGTTCGTGGGCCGCGCGGGACAGTTGCTCGACAAGATGCTGGCCAGCATCGGGCTCGACCGCACCAAGAACGCTTATATCACCAACGTGCTGAACTGGCGCCCGCCGGACAATCGCGATCCCACGCCGGAAGAAGCGGCGATGTGCCTGCCCTTCCTGCGCCGCCATATCGAGCTGGTGAATCCGCAAGTGATGATTCTGTTGGGCGCGGTGGCATCGCGTCATGTGATGGGAACTTCGGATGGCATCATGCGGCTGCGCGGGACATGGCGCGAATATCATGTCGCTGGGCGCATGATTCCGGTGATGCCAACGCTGCATCCGGCGTATTTGCTGCGCCAGCCCGCGCACAAACGCCTTGCGTGGCGCGATCTTCAGGCAATCGAAAGCAAAATCGCCGAACTGGGGTTGCTTGATTCCGCCCGCGCCGGATAATTTGCGCATGGACGCCAGACGGGGCCGACTTTGCGACAACGCTATCTTTTTGCGTGCGCTGCACTCGCGCTTGTAAGCGGGCCGGCCTTCGCGCAGACCGCGACAACTTCAGCGAGCGTGCAACTCGCCGTGCTCTCGCCCGATGACGCCACGCGCTATCGCCAGATTTTCGACGACGAACGCTCCGGCAAATTCGCCGATGCCGACGCGCTGGCAGCCCAACTCAGCGACAAATCGCTGATGGGTTATGTCGAAGCGGAGCATTATCTCTCGCCCACATCCACCGCGTCCGAATCCGAACTCATCGGCTGGATGAGCCAATATGGCGACACCGGCATGGCGCCGCGCATCTATGCGCTTGCCGTCAGGCGCGCGTCGGTTCCGGTGCGGAAGCATCATCGTGTCGTCGCGGTGCGCGTTACCGCGAACGTGCCGTCGCCATCGGCCATGCCGCGCCTGCCCGGCGGAGGCTATGAGGATTACGATTTCACCGGCAGCGACGTCTCGGCCGGCGCGCGCGCCACGCAGGCGCAGATCGAAACCGCCATCCGCGCCGATCAGCCTGCGCAGGCCGATGCCGCGCTGCAGGCGCTGGCCGCAAGCGGCAGCGCCTATCAGTCCGATGTCGCCAAGCTTTCGCAGCGCGTGGCGCAATCCTATATCGCCGAAGGCAAGGACTTCGAAGCCTTCGATGTCACCTCACGCGTTAGCGGCTTCAATCGCGACAGCGCGCCGATGCTGGATTGGTGGGGCGGCCTCGCCGCCTACCGCATGGGCAAGTTCGATATCGCAGCCCAGCATTTCGAGAAATTGTCCAAGCAAGGTTCGGTGGTGAACTGGACGCGCGCACAGGCCGCCTTCTGGGCAGCGCGGGCCTATCTCGCCAATGGGCAGGATGAATATGTCATCCCGCTGTTGCAGGCGGCGGCAAAAGAACAGCCGACATTCTATGGCCTGCTCGCCGAACAGGCACTTGGGCAGGACACGCAAACCGGCTTTCGCGATCCCGCGGTCGATCCGGCGGCGCTGGCGCGGCTGATGCAAAACCCGGCCGCGCACCGCGCGCTGGCCGCCTATCAGGTCGGCTACACAGAACCGCTGCGCGTGGAAATGGCGCGCGCGCTGGCGACGATGGATTACAACAGCAGCGAAACTTACGCGGCCTGCGCGCGCGCGATGGACCTGCCCGATCTGGAATTGCGCGCCAGCGAAATGGCGGCCTCGAAGGGCGAGAAGCTCACCGGCCTATTTCCGGTTCCGCGCTACCAGCCGCCGGGCGGCTATCATATCGATCCGTCGCTGGTGCTGGCCTTCGTGCGCATCGAAAGCAAATTTCAGGCGAAGGCCGTTTCAGGCGCAGGCGCGCGCGGGCTGATGCAGGTGATGCCGCAAACCGCGCGGCTGATTGATGGCGACTCCTCGGCTTCGGCCATGACCGATCCGTCCTACAGCCTCGGCCTTGGCCAGACGTATCTGTCGCAACTGCTCGATCAGATGAACGGCAATCTTTACAATGTCGCCGCGTCTTATAACGCCGGTCCGGGTGCGGTGTGGAAGTGGATGGACGCCAAGCGCCACGACGACGCGCTGCTCTACATTGAAAGCATTCCCGTCAGCGAAACGCGCAACTACATCAAGAAGCTGATGACCTATTACTGGCTCTATAGCCGCCGCAACAACGAGCCCACCGCAACGCTGACGCAAGCCGCCGCAGGCGACTGGCCGAAATACAAACGCGAAATGCCCACCGCCACGCCCGCGCCGCAACCGCCGCCGGCGCAAGCAGCGCCGCCCGCGCAGGCCCAGCCAGCCACCACCATCGTGAGCGACGCGGCGCTGCACTAAATCGCGGCGAAACACAGGCCCGCGGAAGTCCGGCGGTTATAAGACCGCCCGGAGCCAAAGCATTGATGGCGGCGTTGCAAATATTCGAAGCAAGTATAAATTCGATTCTATTGATGGTGCGCATATTTTAAGACGTTTTTCAGGAGGCTATTTTGCCAACTCTGGAGCTTCAACCTCAATCCAAAGAACCGCCGCTCATCGCGGATGTTCACAACTACTGGAAACACAAGCGCGGCACGCGCCCCTTCCCGCGGCGGCAAGACATCGTTCCCGCGGAGATCAAAAAGTGGTTGCCCTACATCCTGCTGGCGGATGTCATCGATGGGGGCGCCGATTTCCGCTACCGGCTTGTAGGCTCGCGGCTGCATTCGTTTTTCCCCGCCGTGCCAACGGGCAAAGTCATGAGCGAGGCGCTGGCGCCCTTCGGCGAGGACACGGTGCGCAAAACGCTGGACACCTATGGCGCCGTGCTGACGCTGGGCGAACCGCTTCGGGTGAAAGGCGACGGCGCATGGTATGGCCAGCCGCCCAAATATTTCGAAGTGATCCTGACGCCGCTATCGGATGATGGCGTCTCGGTGAACATGATCTTCGGCGCGTTCGACTTCATGTGGAATTTCGCCGACATGAATGACGAGCCCGTTGACGAGGTGATCTGGGAAACGGCCGTGGAAGCGCTGCGATAGATTTCGATTTGCAAGACGATAACTGGGGCGGCAAAGAAAATCATCTCCCGCCGGTTACAGGCGCAACATTCGCCGGAGCAGAGACCCTGTCACGGCATTTCAGATCCGGGAGGCACATGCCGCGCGAAATCCATGGCGTCGTGGAGAATTCGCAAGATTTCAATAAAGCGTTCGCCACGCGGATCGACGCGGAAAATCACCAGGTGCCTGCCGTGCGCTCCATGCCGCGCGACATGGAGCGATTTCAATCCGGACAGAATTTCCGACCGGTCTCTGACACCCGGAAAATTCGGTCCTTGCTCAAGCTCGCGTATCGCAGCGAGAATTGTTTGCCTGTAAGAGAGAGCCTGCTCAGGGCCGAAGCGGTTGCGCGACCATTCCACTATCTCGATCAAATCCTGTGTGGCCTTCGCGCCGAGCCAGGGCCGCCACTTTGCACCTGACATGACCTACGGTTGTGCTTTCCCGCGGGTCTCCGGCTCCGATACGGATTTCATGTATTTTTCGAGTTCCTCGAACGATTGAAATTCGACGTACCGCCCCGCCTCGATGTCATCGATACCGATCTGCGCCGCTTCGCGCAGCGCTTTGATCTTTGCCTTGTGCTCCGCGTCGCGCGCTTCTATCAGGCGCAGACCATCGCGCAGCACTTCGCTGGCGTTCTGGTAGAGGCCTTCGGAAACGAGCGTTTCGATCAGTTCTGCCTGGTGCTGGGTAACGACAACATTGCGCGTCGGCATGGCGGTTCTCCTATTGGCATAATATGCCATATTCGATCCCTGCCCTCAACGTGCCCCTGCCGATGCCCAGGGGCATATAACGGTTTGTTTTATATAAGGAATATTCGCCCCAAAAATAGTTCTTGCTTTGTTCTTATACTGCTTATATTCTTTCCTTATGACAACGGTACTCGACATCACGGCAGACGTTCGCAGCCTCCACGGCCGGGGGGCGGTTTCCAATGGCTCGGGGCGCTATGAGCGCGAAGCCCGCGTTCTGGTGGACGATGGCTGGGCGGACGCGGAAGAACCCGCGGCGCGGAAAACCGAAATCCTGCGCGACAGTTCGCGCACCATCATCACGCGCAACAAGTCGCCGGATATTTCCTTCGACCGCTCGATCAATCCCTATAAAGGCTGCGAGCACGGCTGCATCTATTGTTTCGCGCGGCCCACGCACGCCTATCTCGGCCTCTCGCCCGGCGCCGATTTCGAAACCAAGATTTTCGCTAAGCCGAACGCGGCGGAGCTGTTGCGCAAGGAATTGTCCGCGCCCGGTTATGTGCCGCGCACCATTGCCATCGGCACCAACACCGATCCCTATCAGCCGATTGAGCGCACCATGCGCGTGATGCGGTCGGTGCTGGAAGTGCTTTACGAATATCGCCATCCCGTCGGCATCGTCACCAAATCGGCGCTGATCCTGCGCGATCTCGATATTCTGGAGCCGATGGCGAAGATGGGGCTGGCCAAAGCGGCGCTGTCGGTCACCACGCTGAACCGCAAGCTCGCGCGCACCATGGAGCCGCGCGCGTCCACGCCGCCCAAGCGGATTGAAGCGATCCGCGAATTGAGCGCCGCCGGAATTCCCACCGCCGTGATGTTCGCGCCGGTGATCCCGGCGCTGAACGATGAAGAACTGGAAAATGTTCTGGCCGCTGCCCACGAAGCCGGCGCGCGCTCCGCCGGTTATGTGCTGCTGCGCCTGCCGCTGGAAATCAAAGACCTGTTTGCCGAATGGCTGGAAGCGAATGAGCCGGGCCGCGCGAAGCACGTCATGTCGCTCATCCGCTCCATGCGCGGCGGCAAGGATTACGACAGCCAATGGCACACCCGCATGCGCGGCACCGGTCCCTATGCGCAGATGATCGCCAAGCGGTTCAGCCTCGCCATCAAAAGGCTGGGCATGAATCAGGAGCGCCGGCCCACCGACGTTTCCAAGTTCCGCCGCCCGCCCCAACCGGGCGAACAACTGGCCCTGCTTTGAACCGTGGGGAGGAGGAGGGGTACAAAAAAACGGCATACAACTACCAGCGGCGGTGGCCCCCTGCGGCAACGGCCACAAAATATGGACCGCCCTCGCCTGCATCCAAACCGCCCCGCCGCGGCATCCATGAGGTAAGGCCAACCCGGCCGGCGATGGAGCTATGCTATGTGGACCAACCACTACTACTTCGGAATGAACATGGTTTTCTGGATCGTAATCGGCGTGATCGCCGTAAGCAGCATCATCGGCCGCTATATGGCGAGCGTCAGCCGCGACCGCACCATTCAGACACTTGCGGAAAAAGGCCAGCCCATCCCGCCGGAACTGGCGCAAGCCAATTATTACAGGCGCTCGCGCTATGGCTACCCTCCCTCGCCCGCGCGCGGCGTTGTTTTGATTTGCATCGGTATCGCGCTGTTCATCTTCCTCTACATGATGACACAGCCTGGCGGCCCGATGAGCGATCAGATGCAGAATCTGAGCTGGCTTCCCTTCGCCGGCATATTTCCGTTCATGATCGGCATCGGCATGCTGATCGGCAGCTTGTTCGATCGCCGGAAAGACTAGGTGTGGATGACGACGCGCGTCTCGCGCACGAAGCGGCGGCTGGAAATGCCGCCGCGTTCGGCCATCTGGTCCGGCTGCATCAGGGAAAGGTCCGCGCCTTTCTGCGCCGCATGACCCACGGCAATCACGCGCTGGCGGACGATCTTTCGCAGGACACGTTCCTCGAAGCACACCGCAAGATCGCGCAATATCGGGGCGAAGGCTCGTTCACCGGTTGGCTCTATCGCATCGCCTATACGCGGTTTCTGATGGAGGTGCGCAAGCGCAAGCTGGAGCCGCTGGATGGAGAAGACGAGCGCGGCTTCGAGACCGAGCCGGGCCTGATCGCCAAGCTCGACCTGGAAAAAGCCATGGCCAAGCTTTCGGCGGCCGAGCGCGCCGCGCTGACGCTGTGTTACGCGCTGGAATTTTCCAACGAAGAAGCCGCATTAATCTTGAGCACGCCGCTCGGCACGCTAAAATCCCATGTTCTTCGCGGGCGTGAGAAGCTGGCAAAGCTGCTCGGCACCGCACCGGAGGCAACATGAGCGATCCGCTAGACACACAGCTGTCACACCCGCTTGATGAAGTGGCGGATGCCGGATTTTCGGCAAGCGTCGTCGCACGGGTGACGGCAATCCGGATCCGGCGGGCAAGGATCGAAGCCGTTGTGCTGCTTGGCGCATTGGCCGCACTTCTTGCCGTTTTGCCGTTCACATCCTTTGGACACGCGGTTGAAAAGATGAGCAGCACACTGGCCAACTCCTCCACCATCGCGCTCGTGTTCGGCGCGGCGGTGCTTTCACTGCTCGCCGTGCGATTTGCATTGGACTAGCCCGGTGGCAACCGCGACCGGAAAACTTCCGCAAGCCATGCGTCCCAGTGGACGAATGGGCCGCGTGTTCGGCTGGTTCATGGAACGCCTCAATGCCGAGGCCTATCGCTCGACCATCAAGCAACTCAAACCCGTCAAGCCGAAAAGCTATCTGGAAATCGGCTTCGGTACCGGCAAGTTACTGAAACTGGCGATGAAGAAACTGAAGCTGGCGAAAATCTGCGGCGTCGATCCATCCGAACTGATGGTCGAGACCGCGCAGAAGAAGCTGAACGGCTACAAGCGCAAACTGCATATCGACGTGCAGCGCGGTGACGACAAGACAGTTCCTTTCCGCGGCCCCTTCGATGCCATCGCTGCCATTCATTCCTTCCAGTTCTGGTTGCATCCGGCCACGTCGCTGACGCATCTTCGCTCATTGCTGGCACCCAATGGCCGCTTTGTGCTGGTGCTGCGCCGGCATGACGGGAAAAAACCGCCCAAGTGGCTACCCAATCCCATCAGCAAGGGTGGCGACGAAATATCAGCGGCCTGCAAGGCGGCGGAAGGCGCTGGCTTCTCGATCCTGACGCTGCAGAAGATCTCGAAATCGTCCTACGGGATTGTTCTGGGTTGTGGATAGGACAGCACTCGCTTATCCGCCGCATTCCTTGCCCGCCCGCGTATCTGCCACACTGCGGCAATGCCGCATTACATCTATGAGTCTCGCGTTCTTTCGAGAATGACCGGCCCGGTCGCTGGCGTGGATGAAGCTGGCCGCGGCCCGCTTGCGGGACCGGTCGTGGCCGCGGCGGTGATTTTCGAACGCAAGCGCATCCCCAAGGGCATCAATGACTCCAAGCAGATGACGCACGAAGCTCGCGAAGAACTTTATGTTCTCATCATGGAACGGGCGATCGCAGTGGGCGTCGGCGAAGCCAGCGTGGACGAGATCGATCTCGTCAACATCCGCCAAGCCACGCACCTGGCCATGGCCCGCGCGGTGCGGGCACTGACCACGGCTGCGATGTTTGCGCTGGTGGATGGCAACGATGCGCCGGCACTGCCCTGCCCTTGCGACACCATTGTCGATGGCGATGCCAAATCCGTCTCCATCGCCGCGGCCTCGATCATCGCCAAGGTCACGCGCGACCGGGTGATGATGGCGCTGCACGATGAGCACCCCGGTTATGGCTGGGTCCGCAACAAGGGTTATGGGACCGGCGAGCACCTCGAAGCCCTTACTCGGCTCGGGCCGTGCCTCCATCACCGGCGCAGTTTCGCGCCGGTACACAACATCTTGTATCCGGCGAATCCGCAGGACTCAACGATAACGCTTTGATTCATCAAGACTCTTGACCTGACGAGTCCGCCGAATCACTGTCCGCCCTAGCTGTGGATAAAAGCGGGCGGGCAATGACCATCAAACTGGAAGACGCCATTGATCGGGTGATCGAGGGCGACTGCATCGGGAACATGAACGCGCTGCCGCAAGGCTGCGCCGACCTGATCTTCGCTGACCCGCCCTACAACCTTCAGCTCCAAGGCGACCTGCACCGTCCCGACCAATCCAAGGTCGATGCCGTGGATGATGGCTGGGATCAATTCTCCAGCTTTGCCGAATACGACAAGTTCACGCACGAGTGGCTCACCGCCGCGCGCCATGTGCTGAAACCCAACGGCGCGCTGTGGGTGATCGGCTCCTATCACAACATCTTCCGGGTCGGCGCGATCCTGCAGGATCTCGGATTCTGGATTATGAACGACGTGATCTGGCGCAAGACCAATCCGATGCCGAATTTCCGTGGCAAGCGTTTCACCAACGCGCACGAAACGATGATCTGGGCGACGCGCGACCAGAAGCAGAAGTCATACACCTTCAATTACGAAGCCATGAAGGCACTGAACGACGATCTGCAAATGCGCTCCGACTGGACACTGCCGATCTGCTCCGGCGGCGAACGCATCAAGGATGAGAACGGCGACAAGGCCCACTCCACACAGAAGCCGGAAAGCCTTTTGCATCGCGTGATCCTATCGTCGTCCAAGCCGGGCGACGTGATCCTCGATCCCTTCTTCGGTTCGGGCACGACCGGCGCCGTCGCGCATCGGCTCGGCCGCCACTTCATCGGGCTGGAACGCGAAGCGAAATATGCCAGCGTCGCGCGCCGCCGCATTGCGTCAGTCAAACCGGCGGACAAGGATGCCGTCGAAGTTACAAAATCGAAGCGGAGCGAACCGCGCATTCCTTTTGGGTGGGTTGTTGAACGAGGGTTATTGCCGCCGGGAACCATCCTGCGCGGACCGCAAAAACGCCATCAGGCGAAGGTCCGCGCGGATGGAACGCTCATCTGCGACAGCGCAACCGGCTCGATCCACCAGATTGGCGCGCATGTACAGGGCCTCGACGCCTGCAACGGCTGGACGTTCTGGCAGTATGAAGACAAGGGAAAACTCATCCCCATCGATTTCCTGCGCCAGCAGCTACGCGCGACGATTACCTGATCGAAATAGCGGGCCGCCTTCGTCCAGGGCATGCGCCAGTATTTTTCGCATGACGGTAGGCAATGCGGCATTTGAAAAATCGCCAACCCATTTGCCGTCTGCCTTAGGCCGCTTCAAGACTTCGGCAAAATAAACTTCGATCTCCAGTTCGAAATGCGTAAAGCCATGGCGCACGATACCTGCACGTTTCTTCCAGCTTGCGCGAAACGGAGCCTGCAACGAGGCTTCCTTGACGGATGGAAACCCATTGCCCCACGGCCCTAATGGCGGCTGCAGCATGCCGCCAAGCAATCCCTTTTCCGGCCGCTTTATTAGCAGCACCGCGCCGCTCCCATCGCGTGCAACGAAGGCTGCACCACGCTTGAGCGGACGCACCGCTTTGGCGCCGCGCGCGGGCAGTAGTTCTTGAATGCCGCGTTTGCGTGCCTTGCAATCTTTCATCCACGGGCAATTCGAACATGCTGGACGTTTCGGCGTGCAGATCGCCGAGCCCAGGTCCATTAACGCCTGTGCAAAATCGCCTGCCCGTTTCTGCGGCACCAGCGCCTGCAACGCCGCGCGCATCGCCGGCTTGGATTTTGGTAGCGGTTCCTCGATGGCCGCATAACGCGCGATCACGCGCTCGGCGTTCGCATCCATTGCCGGATAAGGAAGGTCGTAAGCAATCGCGGCAATCGCGCCTGCGGTGTAGTCGCCGATGCCGGGCAATTCGCGCAGGTCATCATACGTCGTGGGAAATTCTCCGCCCATCTGCGCGACGGCCTTTGCCGCTTTGTGCAGATTGCGTGCTCGCGCGTAGTAGCCAAGCCCAGCCCAAGCCGCGAGCACATCATCTTGCTCTGCGCGCGCCAGCGCTTTCACGTTCGGCCACTTTTTTAGGAACTTCGCGAAATAGGGACCGACAGCCTGCACAGTTGTCTGCTGCAGCATGATCTCCGACAGCCACACCCTATAAGGATCTTGCGTCTGTCCCTTCGGCGCGCGCCAGGGCAGCACGCGGCGGTGCCGGTCATACCAGGCAAGCAGGCGCGCGGCAGGATTAGGCTTTTGCGCGGAACGTGCTTTCGCGGGCATAATTCCAGCATGGCGCATAGCGGCAAGGACAAACAACTGGACGGATCGCCCGCGCGGCGCAACTGGGCGGCGCCGGTTTCACGCGATGCCAGCGCAACGGGTGCCACGGCTTTGGCGCGCGCGGGGTTCGCCGACCCCACACTGATCTTCCGCTGGGCTGAGATCGTTGGACCGGAAGTCGCAAGCTTGGCCCAGCCGTTGAAACTGGCTGAAGGCGCGCAAGGCGGCGTCCTTACACTAAAGGCCGAGCCCGGCGCGGCCGTATTTCTTCAGCACGAAGCGCGCGCTCTGTGCGAGCGCATAAATGCTTTCCTCGGCCGGCCGGCCATCGCGCGGTTGCGCTTCGTGCAGGGCCCTGTGCTGGCCAGAGCCAACCCGTCCCGCCGGTCCCCGGCCAAAGTGCCCATTTTGCCGGACGATCCCGTGCGCCGGTTTGAAGGCAAGGACGCCTTGCGTGAAGCCTTGCTGCGGCTGGCGGGCACCCGCGCGGCGCGGCCCAAGCCGGCCGATTGAACCCGTGGCGGACCTCTGCCAAAAGCAGGGCTGCAAGTTTACGAAGGGTGGCCGCACATGAGCCGAAAGCAGCTTCTGATTGGACTCGTGGCCATCGCGGCGATCGCGCTGGCGGTTATCGGATACCTGACGCTGTTCGGTTCCGGTTCGAGCAGCGTGCCGGCCGGCGGCGAAAAGGCAGGCGTGAAGGTTCAGGCGGACGATATGACGATGGGCAATCCCAATGCGCCCATCATGATGCTGGAATATGCAGCCCCCACCTGCCCGCATTGCGCCCGGTTCACCACCGATATTTTCCCGGCGCTGAAACAGAAATACATTGACACCGGCAAGGTTTACTACGTTTTCCGCGTATTTCCCCTGAGCTCTGTCGATCTTGCGGCCGAGGCGCTCGCCCGCTGCATGCCAAAGGGCAACTATTTTCAGTTCCTCGAACTGCTCTTCCGCAACCAGGACAAATGGGATCCGGAATATGGCGTAAAGGACGTCCACGCTGCCCTCGTGACGATGGGGCGGATTGCGGGAATGGCAGCGCCGCAAGTGGATGCTTGCATGTCGAATCAGGACGCGTTGAATCGCGCTAGCAAGGTGGGCAGCGATGCCACGGCCAGTTACGGAATAAACGGTACCCCCAGCTTTATTGTGAACGGACAGCTACAGGTTGGCGAGTCGACGCTGGCGGCGTGGCAGACTCTGTTCGATTCGAAGCTGCCGAAGAAGTAACGGCGGCGCACTCTATTATGCGTTAAGGCGGCGCACCGGCATTGCGATTCACCCGGCTTAGACTTTCGGGCTTCAAATCGTTCATCGAACCGACCGAGCTCTTTGTCGAGCCCGGCCTGACGGGCGTTGTCGGCCCCAATGGCTGCGGCAAATCCAACCTCTTCGATGCGATGCGCTGGGTGATGGGCGAAACCCGTCCGACTTCCGTCCGCGGTTCGGAAATGGACGACGTGATTTTTGCGGGCTCTGCTGGCCGCCCCGCCCGCAATCTCGCCGAAGTCACCCTGTTCGTGGACAATTCCGACCGCTCGGCAAGCGCGCCTTACAACGATTACGATTCCATCGAAATTTCACGCCGCATCGAGCGTGAGGCGGGCAGCGTCTATCGCATCAACGGACGCGACGTACGCCAGCGCGATGTTCAGATTTTCTTCGCGGATGCATCGTCGGGCGCCGGTTCGACCGCGTTCGTGCGCCAGGGCCAGATCGGCATGCTGGTAAGCCAGAAGCCGCTCGCACGCCGCGCGATCCTGGAAGAGGCCGCAGGCATTGGCGGGTTGCACCAACGCCGCCACGAAGCTGAACTTCGCCTGCGCGCCGCCGAAACCAACATGTCCCGGCTTGACGATGTCATCCGTGAAGTTGAAGGCCAGGTTCAAAGCCTGAAGCGTCAGGCACGCCAAGCTTCGCGTTACCGCAATCTTTCCGGACACATTCGCAAGGCGGAGGCGCTGGCATTCTATCTGCGTTGGAATGCCGCCGAAGCCCAGTCGCAGAGCGCACGCGACGCTTTGGAGGCTGCCGCCGCGAGTGTGATAGCATTCACGGAACGGGCAGCCGAAGCCTCTACCGAACAGGCCAACGCTGCAGCGGAACTGCCGCCGTTACGCCAGACCGAGGCGGAAAAAGGCGCTACGCTCCACAGGTTGATTGTTCAGCGCGAGGCGCTGGATGCCGAAGAAGCGCGCGCGCGTGAAGGCGCACAACGCCTTCGCCAACGCATTTTGCAGGCTGAGCAGGATACGACACGCGAACAGGCGCTCGACGCCGATGCTGCCGCAGCGCTGGCCAAGGTAGGTGATGAAACCGCCGCCATCGAATCCGCAATGGCGAGCGCGAACGAGGAACTCGCCAAAGCTGAAACGCGCGCGAACGGCCAGAGCGAGACTCTCGCAGATCTGGAACGCAAGCTTGAACGGCTGACATCCGAACTTGCCGAATGGCATGCAAGAAAGCAGAGTCTTGAACGCTCCCGCGAAGTCGCCGCCGCGCTGGTCGAAACCAGCAACGAGCAGTTGACGGAAGCAAAAGACAGGCTGGACGCAGCGATGGCCGGTGCGTCGGGGACGCCGGATGTGCGCGCCGCAGAGGCTGACACGGATCGTGCCCGCGCAACAGCCGAGCAAGCCCGCTCCACGCTTGAATATGCGCGCGAACAATTGGAAGCGGCCGAGCGCGGCGAGACGGAATTGCGCAAGCCTCTGGAAGAGGCCGAGCGCGAGGTGCAGCGGATTTCCGCTGAAGCCAAGGCGCTGGCCGATCTTCTGCGCCCCGGCGGCCAGGACTTATGGCCGCCGATGATAGATGCGGTGCGCGTCGAACCCGGATACGAGGCGGCGGTTGCCGCGGCGCTGGGCGACGATTTGCAGGCACCATTGGACGAAGCAGCGCCGCATCACTGGCGCGATCTGGGCGACGCGGAACTGCCTGCACTGCCTTCCGGCGTACAGACGCTTCGCGACGTTGTCGATGCGCCGCCGGCACTGGCGCGCAGACTTTCCATGATCGGCCTTGTCGGCGAGAAGGAAGGCCGCAACCTTCAGAACTCGTTGAAATCAGGCCAGCGCCTTGTTTCCAAACGCGGCGACTTATGGCGTTGGGACGGTTACTCAGTGTCGGCCGACGCGCCCTCGCCCGCCGCCGTGCGGTTGGCACAACGCAACCGCCTTTCCGCGCTGGAATCGGAAATCGAAACAGCGCGGCAGCACCGTGCAACAACGTTCGAACGCTACGCCGCCGCCAAACGCGCGTCAGACGCAATGCGCGAAGCAGAGCGCGCCGCCGACACTGCCGCGCGCACCGCGCAGCAATCGCTGATCGGTGCGCAAGACACGACGGCGAAATCCGCGCGTGCCGCCGCCGAACGCGCCTCCCAGCTCGCTTCATTGGAATCCGAAGTGCGCCGCCTGAGCGAAACCCGCGAGGCCGCCCGTGAATCCGAACGTCAGGCTTTTGAGCAATTGGCCGAACTGGGCGACGGCACAATCCTTTCGCAATCGGTTGCCGACACGCGCACGATGACGGGCGAAGCGCGCGGCACGAGCGCGGCTGCGCTTGCCGAATTTGAAGGCCTGAAGCAGGCAGGCGAAGCTCGCGCGCACCGGCTTGCGGCACTTGTTGAAGAACGCGCGCGCTGGCAGGCGCGACGCGACGCGGCCAGCGGGCAAATTTCGGAACTCAATCGCCGCTGCGAAGAAATGGCCGCAGAACTGGTCACCCTTGAAGCGGTGCCGGAAGCGATTGGCGAAAAGCGCAACACGCTGCTGGACTCGATTGCGCAGGCCGAAGCCGCGCGCAACACGGCAGCCGATGCGCGTGCCAAAGCAGAGGTGACGCTCGCTGAAGCGGATCGCAAGGCGAAAGCTGCCGACCATGAGCTTTCTGCGGCACGTGAAGAGCGCGCCCGTGCTCAGGCGCTTTTGGAATCGGCGCAGAGCCGTATCGAAGAACTCACCGCGCGTATCCGCGATGAACTGGATGCCGCGCCGGGTGAATTGAGCGAACGCGCTGAAATCAAGGAAGGCGAAGAGCTTCCGCCGCTGGATCAGGCCGACAAGCGCGTCGAAAAATTGAAACAGGAACGCGAGCAACTGGGCGGCGTAAATCTGCGCGCCGAAGAGGAAGCAAACGAACAGGAACAGCGCCTGCAGACGTTGCAAGCCGATCGTGCCGATCTCGACGGCGCGATTCAGCGCTTGCGCCGCGGCATTCAAAGTCTCAATCGCGAGGGCCGCGAGCGGTTGCTGGAATCGTTCGAAAAGGTGAACCGCAATTTCCAATTGTTGTTCACCAAGCTGTTTGAAGGCGGCGAAGCAAAACTGACCTTCACCGAATCCGAAGACCCACTGGAAGCGGGCCTCGAAATCTTTGCGCGGCCGCCCGGCAAGCGGCTGCAATCGCTATCGCTGCTTTCGGGCGGCGAACAGGCGCTCACCGCCATGTCGCTGATCCTTGCGGTGTTCATGGTGAATCCGGCGCCGATTTGTGTGTTGGACGAAGTGGATGCGCCGCTGGACGACGCCAATGTCGAGCGCTTCTGCAATCTGCTCGACGAAATGACCAAACTGACGGACACACGCTTCCTGGTGATCACCCATCACGCGCTCACCATGTCGCGCATGCATCGCCTGTTCGGCGTGACCATGGCGGAACGCGGTGTCAGCCAGCTTGTGTCGGTGACGCTGGCTGAAGCGGAACGAGTCGTGGCGGCGGAATAATACTTCAAGACCGCACAACATTCTTGCGCCCATTTCCGCGCGCCATTAAAAAGTACAATTAAATCAATGCGTTATGAGACATTACCGTTCTTGACAGGGTGCCGACCCGCCCCTATGTTCCGCGCGCCTTCGACAAGCCGCGAAGGCCCGCATTCCGCGTGGAAAACGGCGATCTGGGGGCCTTTCAAGCATGCCCGCTCCCGAACCCGATGACCTGCGTTCGCTGGGCGCGCGGCTAGACGCTGTTCAGCGCAAGCGGGCGAGCGGCCAGAAACAGGCCCCGCCGACATCGCTGGGAATAGCGTTCCGTTTCACGACGGAGATGGTGGCTGCCCTCATCGTGGGCGGTGCAGTGGGATGGGGCATCGACTGGCTTGCCGGAACGCGCCCTATCTTCCTCGTGGTATTTTTTGTGCTGGGCGCAGCGGCGGGTATCCGTAACGTGGTGCGCGCAGCCGCGGAACTGAACGCGCAAATGGCGAACAAGCCTGGCGCAGACGACAAGGAGAGTTAGCCCCGTGGCCCTAAACCCCATGGAGCAGTTTGAGGTCAAGCCGCTGATTCCGATTCACGTCGGAGGCTATGACATCTCCTTCACCAACCAATCGCTGCTGATGTGCATCGTGGTGGTGGCCGCGGGCCTGTTCCTTTCGCTCGCCGCTTCCAAGCGCCGGCTGGTGCCGTCGCGCGCGCAATCGATGGCGGAAGTTTCCTACGAATTCGTCGCCAACATGATCAATTCAGCGGCCGGGCAGGACGGGCTGAAATTCTTCCCCTTCGTGTTCACGCTTTTCATCTTTGTGCTGTTCTCGAACTTTTTCGGCATGATTCCGGGTTCGTTCACTGTTACCAGCCAGATCTGCGTGACGTTCGCGCTGGCGGCCATCGTCATCCTCACCGTCATCGTCACAGGCTTCATCAAGCATGGCTTGGGCTTCTTCAAGTTGTTCGTGCCGAAGGCGCCAATCTATCTTTTGATCCTGTTGGTGCCGATCGAGATCGTTTCGTTCCTCACGCGCCCCATCAGCCTTTCGGTGCGTCTGTTCGCCAATATGCTGGCGGGCCACACCATGCTGGCGGTATTCGCGGGCTTCGTGGTTCTGCTTGGCGGCGCCGGCGGCGTTCTGTCGGCGCTTTCCATCGCCCCGATGCTGCTGATCGTGGCCATCATGCTGCTCGAACTTCTGGTCGCGTTCCTGCAAGCATATGTGTTCGCCATTCTTACCTGCATTTATCTGAGTGAAGCTCTCCACCTCCACGACAATCACTGAAGAAGGAATCTAAAAATGGACGTTGAAGCAGCAAAGCAAATCGGTGCGGGCCTAGCCTGTATCGCGCTCGTCGGCGCCGGCATCGGCATCGGCAATGTGTTCGGCAGCTACCTGTCAGGCGCGCTGCGCAATCCCGGCGCTGCCGCCACGCAGACCACGAACCTGCTGCTGGGCTTCGCGCTTTGCGAAGCGACCGGTCTGTTCGGCCTCGTGATCGCACTCATCATCCTGTTCACCTGATGCTGCCCGACGCCGGCACGATGAACGCGACAACGGCGCAGCCCGAGCCTGCAAAGGCAAAGGGCGGCTTTCCGCCGTTCGACCAGACAACGTTTCCAAGCCAGATTTTCTGGCTGGCGGTGACGTTCGCGTTTCTGTTCGTCGTGCTCTGGCGTGTCGCCGGGCCGCGCATCTCCGGCGCCATCAGCGCGCGGCGCGACAAGATCAACGGCGATCTTTCCAGCGCGGAGCAAAGTCGCAAAGCGGCCGAGGCGGCCTCGGACGCCTATGACGGAGCCCTCAGCGTTGCGCGCGCCCGCGCCAACAAGATGGCCGAAGAGAACCGCAAAGTCATTTCGGATGAGATCGAGCGGGCGAAGGCCCAAGCCGACAGCGAAGCCCACGCGGCAATGGCCGCTGCGGATACTCGTATCCTGGCTTCGCGCGATCAGGCCAAGAGCCACATGATCGCCGCCGCACAGGACGCGGCCACCGAAATCGTGCGCAGGCTGACCGGTGAATCCGTCGCATCCGGCGACGTCGCCGCTGCCGTGCGAACGGCGACGGGGAGCTGACTATGGAACTTCTACGCGAACCGGAATTCTGGGTAGGCGTTGGATTTGTCCTCGTTATCTGTCTTCTGTTGTGGAAGCGCGTGCCGGCGATGGTTGGCGGCATGCTGGATGCGCGCGCGGACGTGATTTCCAAGGAATTGCACGAGGCACAACGCCTGCGCCACGAAGCGGAAGTGTTGCTGGTGCAATACCAACGCAAAGCCGCAGACGCCGAGAAGGAAGCTGCCGCGATTGTTACCGATGCCAAGGCGGAGGCCGAACGCTTTGCGGCGGAATCCCGCATGGCCCTGACCGCGCAGATCGACCGCCGCGCCAGGCAGGCACAAGACAAGATTGCACAGGCCGAAGCATCTGCCATTGCGGAAATCCGTATCCTGGCCGCCGATGCCGCCACCACCGCCGCCGAAAAGCTGATTGCGGCCCGGATGGATGAAAAGCGTGCCGCCTCGCTCGTTTCGGATGGCATCGCCAAGCTCTCCGAAAAGCTCAACTGAACCATCGGTTTTTTTGAAAGGGCCGTTTGACCCGTTCCCGGTCAAGCCCTCATAGTGCCCGCGTCGAACGCGTCGGGGCGCTCAGGACCATGCTGAAACTGCGTAGCGCGGCATTTGCCGTTTCGCTGCTGTTGCTTGCAGGCTGCGGCACGCAAGCGCCTATCGCCGACGAACTTACGGATTTCAACAAGGCGCAACAGCAGGGAACGGCGCAACTTGTTCTGCTGAACATGCTTCGCGCGCGCGAAGGGCAGCCGCTTTCCTATTCCCACTTCGACGTGCTGCGCGGCGGGGTTAACGCCAGCTCTTCCGTTGGCGTTGGCCTTCCATTTGGTCCCGGCTCCACGCTGCTGGACCCGCGCATGTTTTCGGCTGGTTTGGGTGTTTCGCCAGGCATTTCCCAAGATGTGAAACCACAGGACGATCAGGATTTCTATCGCGGCATCCTGACGCCGCTGACGCAGGAAACCTGGGCCTTATATCAGGACCAGAACTGGCCGTCCGATCTGCTGTTTCATCTCTTCGTCGAAGACATCAAGTTGACGCAGGACGATTTCGACTCCATCGCGCACAATGCGGCGCGGATTTGCGCGGAGCACGGCGATGTGGCCGGCGTCGCGGGACTCTGCAAAGGGTGGAAGGACGACAATCAACAGCTCGCGCAATTGTCCGGCTGCGCTGCGATTAAATTGCTGGTGAATGGCAAAGTGGTTCTCGATGTCTACAACGACCCGCGCGACCGCTGCCATCTGACGGAATATGAAGCATTCACAACCGAGCTTTCGATTCTGGGCTTTCACATTTCACAACAGAAGAGCGAAACGGATGTCGGGCCGGCGCTCGATTCCGCTGCGTTTCGCGACCTCAAATGGCCGTTCTCTCTGAAGGACTCGGACATGAAGATCGCAAAGTCGGCCGACGGGCGGAGCTTTCAGTTCCGCCAAGTGTCAAAGGATTACACAGTCGTGCTGGGCAATCTGCCCTGCCCTGGCCGCGCCGATGTCGGTCTCGCGGCGACGTCACAGCTCACCTCCCAAATTCAAACACAAGCGCAACAGAGCGCGAATGTCGCGCGGGCGCATGGTATTTCCGACGAGTGCCAGCAGCACAGCACGATACAGATTGCCATGACCACCCGTTCGCCTGACGGGATGCTGTATTATATGGGCGAGGTCGCGCGCGCGGAATTGCCGTTGCATCCTGGCGAAAGCGGGCAGACGGTTTACGTGCGTAACGAGGGCGGCGATCCCCGCGCGCTGGTAAAACTTGTAGCCGCCGACGAGGCCGACGAGGCCGACGCGGCGGTACGCGTGCATTACAACGGCGTGACCTATAGCGTTCCACTCGGCGACGATCACGTCACCATGCAGGCAATCGAACTGATCGAGCAGATATTCGCACTTTACAATCAGGCATCGACCGCGCCCTCGACAACCGCCGTAACAGTCGTTCCCTAAGCCAGCAGAAACCAGGCCAGCAGCGCAACAATCGCGAGATCGGCAATCGCCATGCCAAAGGCGGGGCGCGCTAGATAGCGGCCACCATTGGCCAGCACGAGCAACGCAAAGCCGGATTTTCCGGCGATAGCGGCAAGCACGACCGGCACGCGCCATTCCAGATGCCAAGCCGAGGCGATCAGCAATAGGCCTGACACGAAGATCATTGCGCCCCAGCTTCGCGCGACGAGCAGCGCCGAAGGATTGGTGATGTCTTCGCCAAAGATGAATCGCAGCGCAAACCGCGGAGCCAACGCCTGAACCAGCATCGAGCAAGTGGCGGCGCCCGAAATGACCAGAACCCAGAAAATTCCTTGCGCGGTCAAAGCGCCCTCTTCCGGCGAACCTACTTTGCTTCGGGTATTACGACGCGGATATGAAGCTCGCGAAGTTGTCGCTGTGAAACCTCGCTTGGCGCGCCCATCATCAAATCCTGCGCCTGCTGGTTCATCGGGAACATGGTCACTTCGCGAAGATTTTCCTCGCCCGCGATTAGCATGACGATGCGGTCGATGCCCGGCGCCGTACCGCCATGCGGTGGGGCTCCGTAGCGGAAGGCATTCAGCATGCCGCCGAACCGCGCTTCGGTTTCTTCGCGGGCATATCCGGCAATCTCAAATGCCTTCAGCATCACATCGGGATGATGATTTCGGATCGCGCCTGAGGAAAGCTCTGTACCATTGCAAACGATGTCGTACTGGAATGCTTTGATGCCGAGGATTGTGTCCTTGTCGGCGTGATCCAGCGCCAGAAACTTCTCCTTGTCGAAGTTCGGCATGGAAAACGGATTGTGCGAGAAATCGATTTTCTTCTCGTCTTCGTTCCACTCATACATCGGAAAATCGACAATCCAGCAGAACTTGAACTCACCTTCCTTGATGAGGCCCAATTCGCGTCCCAGCCGGATGCGCGCCTGCCCTGCCAGCGCCGCGGCGCGATCCTTCTTCGCATCCGCAGAGAAGAACAATGCATCGCCGGCTTTTATGTCCGCCCTGGAAGCAAGCATGTCCAACGCGGCCTGCGGAATGAACTTCGCGATCGGCCCCTTACCCATGAGCTTGCCGCCATCGTCTTCCAGCACGATATAGCCGAGCCCTGCTGCGCCCATTTCGCTGCGCGCCCAATCGTTCAGCTTGTCAAAGAACGAACGCGGCTGCGTGCCGGCGCCGGGCGCGGGGATGGCGCGCACAGTCTTATCCTTGAATGCCTTGAACTCGACATCGCCCCGCGCGAACACATCGCTGACATCGGCGATCACGATGGGGTTGCGCAGGTCCGGCTTGTCCACGCCGTACTTCAGCATGGACTCGTCGTAAGGGATGCGCGGGAACGGCATGGCGGAAACCTTGCGGCCATCCGCGAATTCCTCGAACACGCCATGCAGCACCGGCTCGACCGCCGCGAACACATCTTCCTGCGTGACGAAGCTCATCTCCAGATCGAGCTGGTAGAATTCGCCGGGGCTGCGATCGGCGCGCGCATCCTCGTCGCGGAAGCACGGCGCGATCTGGAAATAGCGATCGAAGCCAGCAACCATAATGAGCTGTTTGAACTGCTGCGGCGCTTGCGGCAGCGCATAGAATTGACCGGCATGAATGCGCGATGGCACGAGGAAATCTCGCGCGCCTTCGGGCGACGAGGCAGTCAGGATGGGCGTCTGAAATTCCGTGAAGCCCTGTTCGATCATGCGTCGGCGAATGGATGAGATGACCTTCGAGCGCAAGGTTATGTTGCGATGGATACGGTCGCGGCGCAGATCGAGGAAGCGGTATTTCAGGCGTGTTTCTTCGGGATATTCCAGATCGCCAAACACCGGCAGCGGCAGTTCCTGCGCTATCGACTGAACCTTCAGACTGTCGAGGCGGATTTCGATTTCGCCGGTGGGCAAATCCTTGTTGATGGTATCGCCAACGCGCGCCACGACCGGACCTTCCACCGTCACCACCCATTCCGAACGGCATTTATCGGCTTCGGCGAAGGCCGGCGAACTTGGATCGACCACGCACTGCGTGAGGCCATAGTGATCGCGCAGATCGAGAAACACGAGGCCGCCGTGATCGCGCCGGCGATGGACCCAACCGGACAGGCGAACATTTTGGCCGACGTCGGTTTTGCGCAATCGGCCACAGGTATGGGTACGGTAGGCGTGCATAATGGCCCCTTCGGTGAATGGGGTATGTGGCGAACGGGGTTGGTCCAAGTCAAGAGTGTCGCGGGGGCTGGTTCAAATGTCGCATTCGTGGCCTAAACTAGGGTCGCGCCAAGGGGTTTTGCATGCGCTTTCGTCTCTTCGCCGCTCCGGCTCTGCTCACCTTTCTCATCGCCCTGCCCGTTTCCGCGGCGCCCAGAAACGTCCTGATCTTCGTGGCCGACGGCTTGCGCTATGTCAGCGTGACCCCGCAATCCGCGCCCGCGTTATGGCGCCTGAAAAAGCGGGGCGTGGATTTCACCAACAGCCATTCGCTTTATCCCACGATCACAACTGTGAACGCATCGGCCATCGCCACCGGCCACTATATCGGCGACACCGGCGATTTCGGAAACCAGTTGCTGACCAATTTCGCATCACCCGAAGCCGGAAACTCGCGCACGCCATTTTTGGAAAGCGATAACATTCTGGGCGAGATGAACGATCATTACAGCGGCAATTATCTGAACGAAGAGACATTGCTGGCTGCAGCGCGCAAAGCCGGTTTCGCGACCGCCGCGATTGGCAAGACGGGACCGACGGCAATTCAGGATGTCACGTCGCGCGACGGCAGCGGCACGATCGTCATCGACGATTCTATTGGTACAGCCGACAGCGTTCCAATTTCCGCCGAAATTGCCGCGGCAATACACGACGCCGGAATAGCGCCTACCGCGCCGAAGACCGCTGTGCCAAATATAGATCAGCAGCAATATCTTCTCGGCATCGCCACCAGAGTTGTTTTGCCGAAACTGGCGCGGGCACAGCGCGGCTTTGTTATGGTGTTCTGGTCGCGCGATCCGGATGCATCGCAACATGGAACAAAGGACTCACTCGGAAAACTCTCGCCCGGCATCAACGGCCCAAGCGGCATGGCCGGCATCCGCGACGCCAGCAACAGCTTGCAGGCATTACTGGACGCGCTGAAAACATTGGGCTTGGACAAAACAACGGATGTTTTCGTAACAGCCGATCACGGCTTCTCCACGATCTGGCGCAAGAGCAAGACCAGCAAGGCGCCCTCGTTCGCGGCCACGCCGGATGCAACGCCATCGGACGACGGCCCGGAATTGCCTGCCGGCTTTTTGGCGATAGACCTTGCCGACGGTCTTGGCCTTCCGCTCTATGACACTTCCACATTGAAACAGATCGACTACCAGCACGGCGAACGACCGCGCGCGGGCAATGGCTATATTGGCTACGATCCTAACAATCCGGATATTGTCGTCGTTTCAAATGGCGGTTCCGATCACATTTATATTCCGGGCGCCAACGCAAAGGACCGCGCCGCACAGATCGTTGGCATCCTGACGAAGGAAGATTATGTCAGCGGCATCTTTGCCAACGACGCATTGGGCGAGATTCCGGGCGCGCTACCGATGAGCGCGATTAACCTGATGGGGTCTGCTGTAACGCAGCAGCCATCGCTTATCGTGAACTTCCGTTCGTTTGCGATGCCGGGCTGCACCCCGGTGCTGATGTGCGCGGCCGAAGTCGCGGATACGTCTTTGCAAAGCGGGCAAGGCATGCACGGCTCCTTCAGCCGCGCCGACACCCGCAATTTCATGGCGGCGTTGGGGCCGGATTTCAAATCGCGTTTTGCCGACGGCGCGCCTGTCAGCAACGCCGATATCACCCAAACGCTGGCGCATATCCTGAAGCTGCGGCTGACACCCAAAGGAACTCTAGCCGGGCGGATCGCGAGCGAGGCGATCAAAGGCGGTAAGCCGGTTACGGTTTCACGCGGCTGGCAGGCTTCCCAACCGGGGACCGGCGGGATCCGTACCGTTCTGGACTATCAACGCGTGGGCAGCGCCCGTTACTTCGATGCGGCGGGATTTCCGGGCCGGACGGTTGGTTTGTCTGTCCACTGATTTTCTGGCGAATCACCCCACTTGGCCGGCCGAATCCGCTATAGCCTTGGCATGCGAATTGTGGACACAAATGACGGCCTCGCGGCGCTTGTCGCCGAACTCGAAGGCGCCCCTTACTTGGCGCTCGATACCGAGTTTCTGCGCGACCAGACGTATTGGCCGAAGCTCTGCTTGCTGCAGGTGGCCGCGCCCGGCGTCGCCGCGATTATCGATCCGCTGGCGCCGGGGATGGATCTCGCGCCGATCTACACACTGATGAAATCGCCAAAGGCCGTAAAAGTGTTTCATGCGGCGCGGCAGGACATCGAAATTTTCTATCATCAGGGCGGCGTCATTCCCGATCCGCTGTTCGACAGCCAGATTGCCGCCATGGTTTGCGGCTTCGGCGATGCAGCGTCCTACGAGACACTGGCCCGCAAGCTGGCGCATGTGGAGATCGACAAGTCTTCGCGCTTCACGGACTGGAGTCATCGCCCGCTGAGCAACAAGCAGCTGGAATATGCTCTGGCCGATGTGACGCATCTCTGCACGATTTACGAGGCCCTGAAGCAGCAGCTTGAACGGACCAACCGCGCAAGCTGGGTTGAAGAAGAAATCGAAGCGTTGAAGCAAGCGGACCTCTACGAGCTGAACCCGGTAAATGCCTGGAAGCGCCTGAAGCCAAAGACCAGCAACAAGCGCTTTCTGGCGTTGCTGGCAGCCGTCGCGGACTGGAGAGAGCGCGAAGCGCAAACGCGCGATATTCCGCGCGGGCGCGTGCTAAAAGACGAGGCCTTGTCGGAAATCGCGGCGCACCCGCCGGAGAGCCCTGACGCGCTGGACCGCATCCGCGCCGTTCCAAAAGGCTTCGCGCAATCCCGCTTTGCGAAGGGGCTGATGGATGCCATCGAGCGCGGCAAACACGCACCACCGCCGGAGGGCGCGGAACTGGATCGCGGGCGGCGCAGGCGCGAACCGGCGCAGGCGACAGTCGATCTCCTCAAGACGCTGCTGCGATTGCGTGCCGCTGAAACCGGCGTTGCGCCGCGGCTGATCGCGGACGCGGAAGACATCGAACGGCTGGCGGCATCAGACGACGATGGCGTGGCAGCCCTTCACGGCTGGCGCGCGGACGTGTTCGGAAAAGACGCGATTGCGCTGCGCAAAGGGCAACTGGCCATCGCACTAGAAAACGGCGAGGCAGTCGTGGTGGAACTTGACGACTAGGCGCTCATGGCATGTGCCGGCGCAGCTTCCTGCTGATTGAACCCGGACTCGAAGTCGTTGAAGATCGCAATCAACTCATCGGCGTCCGCGGTCTTCATGCCCCGGCCGCCGAAACGATACTGCCAGAAGCTCACGATATGCGAGATCGTGCCGACGCGCTCGCCCAGCGTGATGAACATGGCAGGCGCTTTCAGAAGGAAGTCACGGAACGTCGCCGGCTTGCCGTGCTCGACCAGATCGGAATAGGCATCGTCATAATTCTTCACCGCCCCAGCAACATCCTGCCGCGCGCGAAGAATGGCAAGGATCACGCGCTTCTTGTGTTCGGCTATCAGGCGCAACTGGTCGTTGGTCTGCACGCCGCTGGCGCGAATTGTCTTCAGTTCTTGGATGGCGCTGCCCAAACCCGGCCAGAGCTGATTCATCGACCATTTGTAATAGAGAAAGCCGCGCCAGCTAAACACACCTTCGCGGAACTGCTCGCCATCCAGCATCAGGGTGATGCGCATCGGTTCGAGCTTTTCATCAACGGCCGTGGACAACAGCGCAGACACCAGCTTGGCGGTGGACGAAGACGCACCCGCCCCTTTTGCGAACGCCAGATGAATCAGGTGGCGGATATCCGTCGCCACGAATTCCGACATGCGCGCCTTGTCGGCCGCGGAAATCTCGAAATAGCAGTCCGCCACATTGATGTCGTTGAAGCGCAAATGCTCGCGCAGCAGGAACGGATCGAGCGACGGCACCGTGCTGATCAGACGTAGCACCTCCAGGTCGCGCTGCATGGCATCTGGATTGTAATTACCAATCTGGCGCATGGCGTCGCGGAAGCCGCGCTGGCCAAAAAAGAACGAGCGGCCGCCAAGCTTGAGATCGTCCATGTCGAACGGCACGATTACCTTCGTCGCCACGTTGTGCGGCGTGTCGAAGAGATAGGATTCATCGCCGCGAACGCGATGCTTCAGGATCAGCGAGGAATTGATAATGGGCGAATCAAACAGCGGCGCGGCGCGATATTCCGGTTCTTCGCCATGCGCCTTGCGCACAGCAGACAGGTTCAGAACGCGGCTGGTTGAGGCGCCACGCAACGCACCCAGATTTCGGACGGACCGGTCTCCGGCCATTACCAACCCCGACGTACCTTACCCGCGGCAAGTATGTGGGAACTTGGGTAAATACCGCGTAACCGAATTCGCTCGGACATTGGTCTATTCTGGGTCAAATCGGGACGCCGCGCGTTTGCGAGCGATCACTCGCGCGGATCGGCGCTGCCGGTCGCCAGATCGTTGACTTCCTCGCCGTCGTAAGGATCTTCGTCTGGCGCCAGTTGGTCGGTGGGATTTGGCACATCGAAGCCCGACGGCGGAAGGGCTTCAAGGAAGCCTGCCGCGCGCAACTCATCCTGCCCCGGCAGGTGACTGACGTTTTCAAGACCAAAATGCACAAGGAAGGCTTCCGTCGTTCCATAGGTCACGGGACGGCCTGGCGTGCGTTTGCGACCGCGGATTTTGACCCAGCCAACTTCCATGAGCGCGTCGATGGTGCCCTTGGAGAGCGCAACGCCGCGAATATCTTCAACTTCGGCGCGCGTCACCGGCTGGTGATAGGCGACGATGGCAAGCGTCTCTATGGCGGCGCGCGACAGGCGTTTCTGTTCGGGCTGCTCCTTGCGCAGGAGAAAGGCCAGATCGGGCGCGGTGCGGAATTGCCACTTGTCGGCGACGCGGACGAGATTCACGCCGCGGCCTTCATAGCGTTTTTGAAGCTCCGTCAGAATGGCATCGAGCGCCGCGCCATCGGGAAGCGATGTTGACAGTGCTTTGTTGTCCAGAGGTTCGGACGCCGCAAACAAAAGCGCCTCAGTCATGCGCAGATGCTCGAGGTTCAAATCCTCGGCGGCGCTTTCCGTGGCTTCCTGGCTCGGCATCGGCGTTTCCTCACGCTCCACCGCAGTCTGGACCAAACGAATGACACGGCTCATGACACAGCCTCGGTTGGCCGCGGCGCTGCGCGGTCTTTGATATACACTTCGTCAAACGGGGCAAGCTGGCGAATCTCCACCTTGCCATCTCGCGCCAGTTCTAGGCATGCGAGCAACGTACTCGCAAGCGCAGACCGCCGGCGCGTGCCGCCGGACCATTCAAATGGCAAAAGTTTGCTTAAACTGCTCCAGTCGGAAATGCGGCCCAGCATCCGTTCCAGCCGTTCCCGCGCTTCCTCGATGTGAAGCACGGCGGCCATGACGGGACGATACACTTTACCGCCAAGCTTCTTCACGCGCTGCGTCGCGTATGCCGTCAACAGATCGTACATCGTGTCGGTGTAAGTGCGCAGCTTGATGACGTTCACAGGCTCTGGCGCACCGCGCGCGAACACCTCGCGTCCAAGGCGATCGCGGGCCATGAGGCGCGTTGATGCTTCGCGCATCATCTGAAGCCGCTGCAGGCGCCAGCGCAGGCGCGTGGCCATCTCGTCTGCCGTCGGCTCGCCGTCGACCGTGGGTGGCTGCGGCAGGATCAGACGCGACTTCAGATAAGCGAGCCACGCCGCCATCACCAGATAATCGGCCGCGAGTTCCAGATTGCGCTTCTTCGCCTGCTCCATAAACTCCAGGTACTGATCGGCAAGCTTCAGGACCGAAATCTTCGCGAGATCGACTTTCTGGTCGCGCGCAAGGCTGAGCAGAAGATCGAGCGGCCCTTCGAACCCGTCAACCATAATCACCAGTTCTTCTTCAGGAAGAACGGGTGTCGCCTCGAAACTTTCGAAATTGTCTTCGATCTCGATCATGCGACGGCCGCCAGCAGTTCGGTCAAATGGGCTTCGGCAGCGGCAGCATCGAACGGCTCCGGCGGCGCCAGATAAGAAAGCGCTTTCTCGGCGCGTTCCCAAGGCAGGCCTTCTAGAGGTTTTGCTTCTTCCGCCACTTCCTTCATTTCATCCATTTTGCCGTTGCAGTGGAGCACGACATCGCAGCCGGCGAAGAGAGACGCCTTGGCGCGCGCGCCCAAAGAACCGGCCAGCGCGTTCATGGAAAGGTCGTCGCTCATCAAAAGCCCTTCAAAACCGATCTCGCCACGGATCACGTCACGGATGACCTTGGGGCTTGTGGTGGCCGGACGCTGGGCATCGAAAGCGTCATAAACCACATGCGCCGTCATGGCCATCGGGCAATGCGCCAGGCTGCGGAAGGTCACGAAATCGCTGGCGCTGAGGTCTTCCGCGCTTGCCGAAACGTGCGGCAGCTCGAAATGCGTGTCGGCCGTAGCGCGGCCATGACCGGGGATATGTTTCATCACCGGCAGCACACCGCCCTCGATCAGCCCATCGATCATCTCCCGGCCCAGATCAATAATAACCGAAGGGTCGGTGCTGAAAGCGCGGTCGCCGATGACATTGTCCGCACCGTCGACGGGCACATCGAGCACCGGCAGGCAATCCACGCTGATGCCAAGCTCCGCCAGATCGTTCGCGATCAGCCGCGTGTTGAGATAAACGGCTTCGCGCGCTTCTTCCGGTGCGCTGGCGTGAAGCGCGCCGAAACGCGCGGCAGCCGGACGCGCTTTCCAGTTGGGCGGCTTGAGGCGGGCGACACGCCCCCCCTCCTGATCGATCAAGACCGGGGCATTGATATCGCCAACGGTTTCACGCAGCGCGGAGACCAGCGCCTTCACTTGCCCACGATCCGCGATGTTGCGGGCGAACAGGATGAAGCCCCACGGCTGCACCGCGCGAAAGAAATCGCGCTCCACCGGCAACAACTCCGGACCGGCACACCCGAAAATGACCCGTGCGCGCATGCGCCCCTTATTGCCCGCGACCTCGCTTAGTGCGCGAGAAAGCAGGCACCTCCGTCTGCCTTCAATTTATCGCACGTCGCTAAGGCCTCAGCGCGCGTGCCGAACGGACCGATGCGCAGGCGATACCAAGTACCCTTCGCGCCAAGATCGACTTGCTTGGTATCGGAGCCGTGGCCACCCAGCGCGCCGGAATGTTTGCCTTTGTAAGTCGTCCAGGCGCCGGATGCTTCGCCTTCGGATTTGTAGGCGCCGATCTGCAACATGATGCCGCCGCTGCCGGACGGTTTCGCCGCCGTTGCGGGTGGCGGCAACGCGGCTGCTGTGACCGTGTTGGCAGGCGGCTTGGTGACCGTCGCAGGCGGCGGTGCTGTGGGCACCACATCCGCCCCCTCGTCCGCCGGCTTTTTCAGTGCAGGCACCGGAGCAGGCTTTGTGATCGCGGGCTTGGGCGGCGCTGTGTCTGCCGGCGTTTCCGTTGCGGGTGGCGGAGCGGAGACGTCGGAAGGTGTGGCGGAACCGGCGTCGGAGACCTGATCGTCATTCGGCGCGGGATTTCCGTAAATCTTCAAGCCACGAATCTGCGAGGACGGAGCGGCGCTATCGCCTGTGGGCGCGGTCTTCACCGGGCCGGGCTGGGCGGCGATCATTTGCGGCGTGTCCGTGCGACCGCGCGCCACACCTTGCGAATAGGCCAGCCATACGACGCCGCCGAAAGCCGCGAGAACCAGTAATGCAATGACGATCAGCAGCGGCAGGCGCGAGCCTTCGTCGTCGCCATCCTCTTCCGCGGCGTCATACACGCGGTGGTCGTCCGGGGGCGGCTCGTAGGGACCGCGCTCGATGCTGGGCATGAAAATCTCCGCCGAATCTCTGGCCGTCAAATTCTAGCATCCGACTCACGGCGAATCAGTGGCGGGATAGCCCTATAGGGCGATTTCGGTGTGGAAGATTCGCGCATGTTCCTGCAAAGCGAAGCGATCTGTCATGCCGGCGATGTAATCGCGCACCACTCCGCCGGTCACGGCATCGCCGGGAGCGCCGCAAAGTGCTGCCCAATCCGGCGGCAGCAGCGCCGGATCGGCGCTGAAAGCCGCAAACAGATCGCTGACCACCTGCTTGGCCTTGTCCAGAACCGACATAACGCGGGGATGGCGATACATGTGCGCGAAGAGGAAGGATTTCAGCGCGACGACCTGCCCGCTCATCTCATCCGAGAACGCGGCCAGTGCTGCATCCTGCGCGCGCACCTGCGCCACGCTGGCGGGTGCGGCCTTGGCGATGCGGCTTCGGGTTTGCGCGATCAGGTCGGTGATCATGGCGCTCATCAGGGGCCGCACGATCTCGCCGATCAGGCGGCCGAGTTCTATGTCGCCGTAGCGGGCAATAACCTCGCGCGCCGCCGGGCCCGCCAAAGGCGCTTCCTTCAGGTCGTTTAAGCTGAAAAGGCCCGCGCGCAGCCCATCGTCGATATCGTGATTGATGTAGGCGATATCGTCGGCCAGGGCGGCCACCTGCGCTTCCAGCCCCGGCCAGCTTTCCAGTTCCAGAGACCAGCGCGCGTCGAAGGATTTTATCGGGCCCGCCAAGGCGTGCTTCGCGAGCAATCCTTGCAACGGCCCGTTGTGCTTGACCAAGCCTTCCAGCGTTTCCCAAGTGAGGTTGAGGCCATCGAAATCGGCGTAGCGGTGTTCCAATTTGGTGACGAGGCGCAAGGCATGGGCGTTATGATCGAAGCCGCCGATGGAAGCGGTGGCGGCACTCAAAGCATCCTCGCCGGCGTGGCCGAACGGGGTGTGGCCCATGTCGTGCGCCAGCGCCACGACCTCCGCCAAATCCTCATCCAGCGCGAGAACGCGCGCGACGGAGCGGGCGATCTGGGCAACCTCCAGCGAGTGCGTCAGGCGCGTGCGGTAATAGTCGCCTTCATGCTGCACGAAGACCTGGGTCTTGTGCTTGAGGCGGCGGAAGGCAGCGGAGTGGATGATGCGGTCCCGGTCGCGCTGGAACGCGGTGCGGGTGGCGCTTTCGGTTTCCGGATAAAGACGGCCACGGCTTTCCGGGGGCTTGCTGGCGTAAGGCACGCGCGCCGCCGGAGGCTCGAAAATCGGGCCCAAAAGGCGGCCGGCGAGTGGGTTTTTCGGGTTCAGCCTTTGCTCCCGCGAGTCTGAGGACTACATAGACAGTATGGCACGCAAGGACGCCGCATGAACGTCGAGACCGCCGCACCCGTGACTGTATCGGCCAAAGCCGCCCGGCGGATCGCGGAGATCCTGAAGGCGGAACCCGCCGACGCGATGCTGCGCGTGGCGGTGACCGGCGGCGGCTGTTCCGGCTTTCAATACAATTTTGCCATCGAAGACGCGCGGCTGGACGACGACCTGGTGGTGGAACGCGATGGCGCCACCGTGCTGATCGATCCGGTTTCGCTCGATTTCCTGAAGGGCGCCGAGATCGATTTCGTGGACGACCTGATCGGCGCCTCCTTCAAGATCAACAATCCCAACGCCACGTCGTCCTGCGGCTGCGGCACGAGCTTTTCGGTTTAGCTTGACGACGGTTTCAACAACACTTCAGCCGGTATCTGCCATTCCGCGTGCAGCTTGTATGCCTGCTCCATTGTAAGCGCGCGTTTTCGATTCATGATTTCGGATGCCCGCGATCGGGAGCCGATCAATTTTCCAAAATCAGCCTGCTTATAACCTGTCTGCTCCATCCGCAGCCGTATGGCATCCACCGGATCGGGCGGCATGACCGGCCAATGCGCAGCCTCGTAGGCTTCGATCAAGGCCGCCAGAACATCAAACCGGTCTGCGGCGGGTGTGCCACGCTTCGGTTGATCGTCAAAATATTGCTCGATCTGCTTCAGAGCCCAATTGTAGTCTTTCTCGCTACGCAAGGGGCGGATATCCATCTTTGCCATCACACAGTCTCCGGATCGATCTTGTCGTAATCGCTGTGAGTCCCAACAAACTTGATCAGCACGCGTTTGTATCCGTACGCAACATGAACGACCAGACGATATTTGTTGCCTCCGACATCGAAGATGATGCGGTTGTCACCAACGAAATCGACAGTCCGTCCAAACAGCGCTTTCACATCCGCCGGCCCGCTCCACCGGGCCTTGTCCACCATTGCATGCCAAGCGCGAAGCGGACCCTCCGCCCGCGGATAGCGCATCCAGAACAACTTCAGCGTCCGCTTGGCGATGATCTGCACGAAGTCTTCTAGCACGTTCCATATTTGGGAACAAGCTTTCTTTCGGCCCAGATTTGTTGTCAATTCCCGTCCATGAAACTCGCCACTTGGAACGTCAATTCTGTGAAAGCGCGGCTTGAGGCCGCCGTGGCCTGGTTGAAGGAAGCCTCGCCCGATGTCGTGTGTTTTCAGGAATTGAAATGCACGGACGACACATTTCCCGCCGCGGCGTTCGAGGAACTGGGTTACAACTGCGCCGTACACGGACAAAAGACTTATAACGGCGTGGCGATCCTTTCCAAACGCCCTATGGAAGACGTGAGCCCTCGCCTGCCCGGCGGCGATGGCGACGATCATGCGCGCTATATCGAAGCGCTGGTTCCGGGCAAGAACGGCATGGTGCGTGTCGCTTCGATCTATGCGCCGAACGGCAATCCTATCGGCACGGAGAAGTTCACTTACAAGCTCGGCTGGCTGGACCGGCTAGCAAAGCGCGCGACCGAATTGTTGCCGCAGGAAGAACCCGTGGCCCTGATGGGCGACATCAACATCATTCCCGAGCCGGACGATTGTTACGATCCCAAAGCCTGGATGAATGACGCGCTGTTTCAGCCGGAATCACGCGCCGCTTACCGGCGCTTGCAATATCTCGGTTACACCGATGCCTTTCGCGCCTGTCACGCGGAGACACACAAATATACCTTCTGGGATTATCAGGCCGGCGCCTGGCAGAAGGACCACGGCATCCGCATCGACCACATTCTGCTGTCGCCGCAGGCAACCGATCATTTGAAAGGTTGCGGCATCGACAAGCATGTGCGGGCGCGGGAGCGGCCTTCAGACCATGTGCCCGTCTGGATCGATCTCGATCTTTAAGGTTCGACTTCGTTCATATCGCGCTCGAAGATGGCTTCGAGGCTTGTCAGGTTCATTCCGTGCTTCAGGTAATTGTAGGGCGTGAGATTGACCGCCTTGATTAGGCTGCGCCGCGCGCCATCAAGGCCGCCTGAATCGAAATCGAGCGCGTTGATGCAGCCGGTGTCCTGCTCGAATGTGCTCATGGCGCAAAGACCGGCACCGCAGGCCCAACTCAGCAATAGGCGGTTGATGCCTTCGTGCGCCACGACAAGGCTGGTGTGCCAGTCATCTTCGGCCAGCAGCCGCTCAATCGCGCTGACCGCGCGCGCCTGCGCTGCTTCGAACACTTCTCCGCCTTCGAGATTCGTGGCGCCCGGTTCGTGGGCGCGCGCGAAATAGCCGTTCATCAGCGTGATGACATCGTCGCGGCTGCGCACAGTGGGAAGTTTGCCGCCGTGGATTTCCACCAGATCGGGATCGATGGCAAGCGCCGGCGCGCGTTCCTGAAACGACAGAACCAGCTCCGCGGTTTCGCGCGTGCGCGGCAGGCCAGAGCAGATCGCGCGATCAAGCGTGACATGAGCGAAGGCTTTGCCGGCAGCTTGTGCCTGCTTTCGGCCGCGCGGGGTAAGCACCACGTTGTGGATGCTGCCGCTTTCGATGGTTTGGCGGCTGAAATAATCTACATGGCCGTGGCGCATCAGATAGATGCGCCTGCGCGCCGAAGTGCCGGGCAGCGTGTTCATTGTTGCTTTCCTAAATGGCGGCGGCGTCTTGCAGCGATTTGATTTCGCCGGGGTTGAAGCCCCACGCCGCCAGCGCGGTTTCGCTGTTGGCGGGCTGCGGCGGCCCCTGCACTTGCGGTTCGGTGCGGCTGAAGCGCGGCGCGGGTGCTGGCTGCATCACACCGTCGATTTCCACGAACGTCTGGCGCGCGGCGTTGTGCGGATGGTTCGGCGCTTCGTGCAGCGACAGGACCGGCGCGTAACAAACATCGGAGCCGAGCATGATCGCGTCCCATTCGTCGCGGGTCTTTGTCTTGAACACCGCCGTGACCTTTTCCTTGCGCGCGGGCCAGGTGGACGGATCCATATGGTGTGCGAATTGCGGGTCGGAGATGCCGGTCTTTTCCAGAAGCTCTTTGTAGAACTGGGGTTCGAGTGAACCGATGGCGACCCATTTGCCGTCTTTGGTTTCATAGGTGTCGTAGAAATAGGCGCCGGTGTCGAGGAGATTAACGCCGCGCTCGTCGCGCCAAAACTTCGATGCCATCATGCCGTAGAACATCGTCATCAAGGAGGCCGCGCCATCCGTCATGGCGGCATCGACGACCTGCCCTTTGCCGGATTTCTGTGCTTCCAGAATTCCGCAGACAATTCCGAACGCGAGATAAAGCGCGCCGCCGCCAAAATCGCCGACAAGATTGAGCGGCGGCACCGGCTTTTGTCCGGCGTTACCGATGGCGTGAAGCGCGCCGGTGAGCGCGATATAATTGATGTCGTGACCGGCGGCGTTGGCGAGCGGTCCGGTCTGGCCCCAGCCTGTCATGCGGCCATAAACGAGTTTGGGATTGCGCCTGAGACAGACATCCGGCCCCACGCCGAGCCGTTCCATCACGCCGGGACGGAAGCCTTCGATCAGCGCATCGGCCTTGTCGATCAGCTTCAGCGCGACTTCGACCGCTTGCGGCTTCTTCATATCGAGCGCGACAGCTGGGCGGCCGCGATAGGTGATTTCGTTCTTGCCGGGCGCGCGGCCGCCTTTGCGGTCGATGCGGATAACCTGCGCGCCCATATCGGACAGAAGCATGGCGGCGAACGGGCCAGGCCCCAAGCCGGCGAATTCCACCACGCGAAAACCCTGAAGCGGTCCCATTATGCAATCTTTCGATGTCTGTTAGCACGAGTCTTAGCCGCCGCATGCGCGCGCGTAAACAGCGCGCGAATGCGCGTTATCGAAGTTCAAAAAAAGTGGATTACGCTGCGTCAGCGACGACGCGGTTGCGGCCTTCGCGCTTGGCGCGATAGAGCGCTTGATCGGCGCGATGCAATAAAGCTTCCGCATTGTCGTCCGCGCCCGCCGATGCGGCGATGCCGATGCTGACTGTGACTTTGATCCGGTCGGGTTCGCGGCTGATGACGAACGGATTGGTTTCGACGCTATGGCGAAGCCGTTCCGCGACGGTATAAGCCAGCGTGGGATCGGTATCCGGCATCACCACAACGAATTCCTCGCCGCCGTAACGGCATGCCAGATCGATGCCGCGGATATTGGACGATACACGATTGGCAAATTCCCGCAGCACTTCGTCGCCCACATCGTGGCCGTGGGTATCGTTCACGGCCTTGAAGTAATCGATATCCATGATGAGAAACGCCAGCGGCTTGCCGGATGTGTATGCGCCCTGGATCAGCGTATCGAGATGGCGCGCCATATAGCGCCGGTTGTGCAAGCCGGTAAGCTGATCGGTGATCGCCATTTCCAGGCTGAGCTGCACGTTCTGGCGCAGGCGGTCAGCATAACGCTTCTTGCGAAGCTGCGTGCGCACGCGCGCCGTCAATTCATTCTTGTCCACCGGACGCATCAGATAATCGTTCACGCCCATTTCCAGCGCCTGATTGAGCTTGCGCTTGTCGCCTTCGCTGATCAGCACGAGGATCGGCACGTTGCGCCCTTCTGGCAGCGAGCGAAGCTGCGAACAGAGCCGCAGGCCATCGAAGCCGCGCAAGCCGAGGCTGACCACGATCAGGTCGTAGTCGCCGCCACGCACGCGCACGACGGCTTCCTCGAACGTATCGACGGCCGAAAGCTCGCTGTTTGGCTGCAGCGCGGTGCGGAACCAGGCGACGGACTCCGGGCGATCCTCGACGATGAGGATGCGGCCCTGCTGCGGATTCTCAGCGAAGGTTTCCGCCGGATCGACGAGGCCCATATTCTGGCCGGTGGTCTCGCGCATGCGAAGCTCATCCGTCATCATCTTCATGCGGACGAGGCTGCGGACCCGCGCGAACAGCGCGGAATCGTCCACCGGCTTGGTGAGGAAATCGTCGGCGCCGGCTTCAAGCCCCGTAACGCGATCGGACGATTGGTCGAGCGCGGTGACCATCACCACCGGCAGATGCGCGGTTTTCGGATTGCCTTTGATGCGGCGGCAGACTTCGAAGCCGTCCATGCCCGGCATCATCACATCGAGCAGAACGATATCGGGTTCCGCGGCTTCGATCTTGCCCAGCGCTTCCAGACCGCTATACGCCGTGACCACCTCGAAATATTCGGCGGACAGCTTGGCTTCGAGCAGCTTTACGTTGGAAAGAATATCATCGACGACCAGAACCCGCGCTGTCATGGCGTCAGCCGATGAAGCGGCGCACGGTATCGAGGAAACTCGTGACCGAAATGGGCTTGGAGATATAGGCTTCGCAGCCGCCCTGGCGGATCACATCTTCATCGCCCTTCATGGCGAAGGCGGTGACGGCGACCACGGGAATGCTTTTCAGGGAATCATCTTCCTTGAGCCACTTGGTGACTTCGAGGCCGGACACTTCCGGAAGCTGTATATCCATCAGGATAAGGTCGGGGCGATGTTCGCGCGCGATATCGAGCGCTTCCATGCCATCCTTGGTCTGCAGGATGTTGTAACCGTGCGCGTCCAACAGGTCGTGGAAGAGCTTCATGTTGAGCTCGTTATCCTCGACGATAAGAACGGTCTTGGCGGTCATCGCATCCATACCTGTCTCCGTGTGCCAACTGGCGGCAAGGTTGTTAACGGAATAAGCGCAACAACATCCGCAAGCGGCTGGCTTTATTGGCTAGTATTAGTTCCGATGTCTTAACGTCCCCATAACGATGCCGCGCCAAAACCAGGTTCCAACCGCTGAAACAACGGCTCTCAAGGCTTTGGCCTATCTGGGAGAATCGGAAGACCCGTTCGGCCGCTTCATCGACCAGACCGGCTTGTCGCCCGATTCGCTGCGGGAGCGGATCGCGGAGCCGGAGTTCCTGACGGCGGTGCTGGACTTCCTGCTGACCGACGATTCCCTACTGATGGGCTTCTGCGAGCAGGAAGGGCTGCAACCCAAGGACGTTTACGCCGCGAAGCGCGCGCTCTGCGGCCATGACTGAGCGGCCGCTGATTATTGTGGACGCCGACGAAGTGCTGCTGCGGTTTGCGGCGGGGTTCGATACGTTTCTGGAGCGGCATGGGCTTTATCTCGACCTGGTCAGCTACCGGCTGCACGGCAATGTGCGCCGCCGCGACGACAACACCGCGTTGCTCGACGTTGAGGTGACGGCGCTGCTGGACGAATTCCGCACCGAACTGGATTGGCTGGAGGCGGTGGAGGGCGCGCAAGATGCGCTGGCGGCGCTTTCGCAGATTGCGGATGTGGTGGTGCTTTCCAATATTTCCGAGAACCAGTCGGCGGATCGCGCGAAGAACCTGAAGGCGCTGGGTTTGGATTTCCGGTTGCAACCCAATTCCGGGCCGAAGGGACCGGCGGTGGCGGCGCTGGCGCGGGGAAGGAAAGCGCCGGTGTTTTTTGTGGACGACATTCCACATCATCATGCCTCCGTGGCCGAGCTTGCGCCGCATGTGATCCGCATTCACTTCATCGGCGATGAGAGGTTGAAGGCGCTGCTGGCGCCAGCGGAACATGCGCAGCTTCGCGCCGATAACTGGCATGAGATCGAGGCGTTCATTCGCGCGCGCATCGGGGAGGCGGCATGACGGAGGTGCCTGCCTTCTGCCGCGATTGCCTGACGGATGTGGCGGCCGCCGCGAAGCGCTGCCCGGCTTGCGGCAGCCGGCGCATTCTTTCGCATGTTGAACTGAACACGCTTTGTATCGCGCACATGGATTGCGATGCTTTCTATGCCTCCATCGAGAAGCGCGACGATCCTTCGCTGCTGGAAAAGCCGGTGATCGTGGGCGGCGGCAAGCGCGGCGTGGTTTCCACCTGCTGTTATGTCGCGCGCACCTATGGCGTGCGTTCGGCCATGCCGATGTTCCAGGCGCTGAAACTTTGCCCGCACGCCACCGTGATCAAGCCCAGCTTTCCCAAATATGTGGAGGCCAGCCGCGCGGTGCGCGCCATGATGCGCGAACTGACGCCGCTGGTGGAGCCGCTGTCGCTGGACGAAGCCTATCTCGATCTTTCCGGCACCGAGCGGCTGCACCATCACACGCCGGCGAAAACCATGGCGGCGCTGGCCAAACGCATTCATGCGGAAGTCGGCATCACGGTTTCGATTGGACTTAGCTGCAACAAATTTCTGGCCAAGCTGGCATCGGAACTGGACAAGCCGCGTGGCTTTGCGGTGATCGGGCGTGCGGAGGCGGTTGCTTTCCTGCGTGACAAGCCGGTGGGTTTCGTGCGCGGCGCGGGAGCGGCATTGCAGGCGCGGCTGGCGAAGGACGGCATCACGCGCATCGGCCAGCTTCAGGAGATGAGCCAGCGCGATCTGGCGGCGCGTTATGGCAACACCGGCTTGTGGCTGCACAAGCTTTCGCGCGCGGAGGACACGCGCAGCGTGGAACCGCACGGCGAGATGAAAAGCATTTCGTCTGAAACGACATTCGATCATGACCTGAACAATCCCAAACAGTTGGAAGATATTTTGTGGCGGCAAGCCGAGCGCGTTTCGGAACGCGCCAAGGGCTACGGCCTTTGCGGGCGCACCGTGGTGCTGAAGCTGAAAACCGCGAATTTCAAAATCCGCACCCGCAGCGCTTCGCTGGACGAGCCGACGCAACTTGCCGACCGCATCTTCCGCGTGGCGCGCGAGGCTTTGCGGCGCGAAGCGGACGGCACCGCTTACCGGCTGCTCGGCGTCGGCATCAGCCAGCTCAGCGCCGCGATGGAAGGCGACATTGGCGACCTGATGGACCCCGGCGCCGGCAAACGCGCCGCGGCCGAGCGCGCGATGGACAAGGTGCGCGCGAAGTTCGGCGGCAAGGCTGTGGGCAAAGGGCGGGGAATGGGGGCGCGCAAGCCCCAGTAGAATGGACTCTGCTTTTGCCTCGCCCAAACTGACTTGATCTTTGTTTTGAGGGCGACGTTACCTTTAACAAACTCAACCTCTAGGGCTCACCGTGAAAGCCGAGTACATGGGATACGAGCGAAAATAGAAAGAAAATGACTCCGAGGACGACTGCCATTGGCCACGCGACGGCTTTCCAGATAAAGCGCAGGGCGGAGCAGCTAAGGCGACTTGCCGAGAGGCTTGAGTGACGGGCGCAGATTTCAAGCGAGGCGATAGATTCGAGATCGCCTCAACGTTCAGCGCCCACATACTGACCACTTGGTCAGCCCCATTTACCGGGGGCGATACAAGAGTCTTACCGATTGGGCTCCAGTTCGTCGTCTCTATGGACCCGCCGGCAACGGCCACTGCTATTTCAGCCGATGTGGAATCTCCGAAGAGGTGGGAGGCGTTGCTCGTGCCCGAAAAGGATCGAACGGCGGAGCGATACACCGGATACTACCTCGTCATCCCCTTCAATGACGTGGCTGCCCACTGCACGCGGCTGGATTAGTTTTGGGGTGGTTTTGTCAAAGATAACATTGTTGATTTGATGAACGGCGCGCGCCCCCTCCCCCTTCCCGGCTATTCGAACCTCCCTTTTTCGCACCTCCTCCTTCTGTGTCCGCCGGGGTAGAGTTCCCGGAGATTCGGGGGCATTCATGCGACAGAAAAACTGGCGTCTTGTGATCGTGGGCAGCGTTCTCATTGTTTTGGCAATCGCATTCTTTTTCGGCATGGAGATCGGCCTCGCGCCGCAATCCAGCGATCCCAAAACGATGATGGAGACGGTGGGTCAGGTATCCGGGATACTGATCGCCATCGGCGTGGTGATGATCGCGTTCGGGATTATCGGGAAGAAACAAAAAATCTAAGAGCGCGCGCCTTTGCCATCGTGACCACCGATGGAGCTGTAAAGCTCCGGCCACACGCTTCGCCGCGCGCGCCGCAACCGGGCGTGGGATGGTGCGTTAGGCCGTTTGTCGATTTTTACCCGAACAAACGGGCGCGGACCAAATCTCGTAAACTCCGGCAAGGGATCGTCGGTTCGATGAACGAAGCATCAGGCAATCTAAAAACAAAACCCCAGCCTTTCGGCCGGGGTTTCAAATTTGGTGCAGGCTGAGGGATTTTCACCCCTCACTAGGCGGCATCTCTCGGATCAGAAACACAGTCACCAGTTAGCCAATGCTACGTGTGGATCAGCGCCAAATCGGGCCTGCAGTGCCGCCTGCATCACCGCACACAGAAATGTGACGTGTATAGTCATGTGAAGCTCCATCGTTAGATTTCCAACAATGCAGACCCAAAATGACGAAACCCACGCCGCAGCCTTGGCCGGTAACTGATTAAGTGTTCCAGTCACCAAGCTCTAAACGCCACCAGCAGATAGTCCTGAGCCGGGCCGTCTTCAAGCCCAATGGGCTTTCCAGCGGCTTTGGTAATCGAAGATAACAACACCGTTTTGATGAACGATGCCGACCTCAAAACTGGCGAAGGGGCGCATAAAGCTCCGGTCTGCGGTCGCGGAACAGACCCCAGCTCGCGCGCATCTTGGCGATCTCGTCCAGATCGAACGACGCGGTGATGACGCCTTCGTGGATGCGGTCCATTTCGGCGGCGAGCTCGCCGGTTGGGCCGGCGATGAAGGATGAGCCGTAGAACGTCATCTCGCCGGCTTGGCCTTTTTCTTTTCCGATGCGGTTGCTGGCGATGAGCGGGGCGTAGTTCGCGCCGGCATGGCCCTGCATCACGCGGCGCCAATGATCGCGGCTATCGACCGGCGGCGCCGGCGGCGGTTCGGTGCCGATGGCGGTGGGATAGAACAGCGCCTCCGCGCCCATCAGCGCCATGGCGCGCGCGCTTTCGGGAAACCACTGATCCCAGCAGATGCCGGCGCCGAAGGTTCCGAATTTCGTTTTCCAGACTTTGAAGCCGGTGTCGCCGGGGGAGAAATAGTATTTCTCCTGATAGCCGGGGCCGTCGGGAATGTGCGACTTGCGATAAAGGCCCATCACGGTGCCATCCGCATCGACCATCGCCAGCGAATTGAAATGCGCGTGGCCGGCTTTTTCGAAGAAGCTGACCGGCAGAACGACGTTAAGTTCTTTCGCGAGCGCGGCCATTTCCGCGATCAGGGGATTGCCTTCAAAGGGGGCTGCCAGCGCGAAATGTTCGGCCAACTGGTCCTGACAGAAGTATGGCGTCTCAAACAATTCCTGAATGAGGATGGCGTTCGCGCCTTTGGCGGCGGCGGCGCGCACAAGCTCTTTCGCCTTGCCGACGTTGGCGCGCTTGTCCCACGAACAGGCGAACTGGGTTGCGGCGAAGGTGACGTTTCTCAAGAGCCAGTTCCTCCGAAAAGGTCGACGCCGATCTCCGGCGGCCGGTTGCCAGAATGCGAGGCGGCGCTTATTGGCCTATTTTCAAGGAAAATCTTTCTGCCTGTTCGATAGTCAACATCAATAGGCAGCGTCAGGCGTTGTTTGTTGTAGTTCGTCTCGGACATATAGTTTGCAAAAGCTATCGCGATAAAATTCCGGTCCAAGCCAAGTTTCTGAACGGCACGACGAAGTTGAGCTTCGGTGTAGAATTCATGGTGCCCATAGGCGCGAGTTAGCCACGCCGGAAGCTTGGCTGCATATTTCTTTGAAGCATTGTGCAATCTGAATTTTCTAAAAATCATTCTGCAAATCTCATTCCGGTTCCTGTTGGGTGATGCAGTGGATGCCGCCGCCGCCTTGCACGATGTCGAGCGCATCCACCTGAATGATGTCGCGGCCGGGGAAGCAGTCGGCGAGGATGGTGCGGGCTTTTTCGTCGTTCGCGTCGTTGAAGGCGGGCATCACCAGGCCGCCGGTGGGCAGATAGAAATTCACATAGCTGGTGGCCAGCAGGCGATCGCGCCAGTCGGTTTCGATTTTGGCGGGTTGCGGTAGTTCCACAACCTCAATGGCGCGGCCGTTGGCGTCGCGGGCTTCACGCAGGCGGCGGATCACATCTTGCGCCGGTTCGTAATCCGGATGCGCGCGTGGCGGGATGCCCACGATCACGCGGCCGGGGCTTGCGAAACAGGCGATGTTATCGACGTGGCCATCTGTTTCATCATCGGCGAAGCCATCGCCCAGCCAGATGATTTTGCGCGCGCCGGTATAAAGCGCCAGCCGCTCTTCGATCTGCTGGCGGGTGAGATGCGGATTGCGGTTGGGGTTGAGCAGGGTCTGCTCCATCACGATCAGCGTGCCTTCGCCATCCACATGAATGGCGCCGCCTTCGCAGACCAGCGGGGCTTCGTAAATCCGCGCCTTTTCGCGCTGAAGCAGGCGGTGGGCGAAAGCGTCATCATTCGCGAAGTCGCTATATTTGTTGCCCCAGGCGTTGAACTGCCAGATCACGCCGGCCGGGCCGCCTTCGCCGGTGACGAAGGTGGGGCCGATGTCGCGCGCCCAGGAATCATCCAGTGGGGTTTCGAAGATTTCCACCTTGCCGGCGGTGGCGAGCTTGGCTTCGGCCACATCGTGCGGGCGCGCCGCCATGGTGACGGGCTCGAACGACGAGATGGCGCGGGCGACACGCGCGTAAGCCTGCTTGGCACGCAGCAAGCCTTCATCGTTGCCCCAGGCTTCGATACGGCACGGCCAGCACATCCAGGTGCGTTTGTGCGGTGCCCATTCCGCGGGCATGGAAAAGCCATCGCGCAAGGGACAGGGATCGCCGGCATCGAGCCCGTGGGTCATGCGTCTGTATAGCCATTTGCGCATGGTGGCGAAAACCCCTTGGATTGATTAGTTTCGGGATGAGAAAGCGGAGACAAAAAATGGCCGGAAAATTCGATACGCGCCTGAAGGAACTGGACATCACGCTGCCCACGCCGCCCGCACCCGTGGCGAGCTATGTGCCTTATGTGGTGAGCGGCAATCTGGTTTTCATTTCCGGCCAGGTGACGATGGCGGAAGGTGGCCTCAAATATGTGGGCGTTGTCGGCACCGATCTTTCGCTGGAAGACGGACAGGCGGCGGCGCGGCTTTGCGCCATCAACGTGCTGGCGCAACTGAAAGCGGCGTGCGGTGATGATCTGGAGCGCGTGGTGCGCTGCGTGAAGCTGGGCGTGTTCGTGAATGCGGCGCCGGGATTCACCCAGCACCCGGAAGTGGCGAACGGCGCTTCCAACCTGATGATGGATGTGTTTGGCGAGGCCGGCAAACATGCGCGCGCCGCGGTGGGTGCGGGCACCCTGCCCCGCAACGTGGCGGTGGAAGTCGAGGCCATATTCGAGATCGCGTGACGAAGAGCGAAATCACGGCGCGGCTGGCTGGGGCGGCGGCTTCCATCGGGGAAGCGGCGTGGAACGGTTGCGCCAATCCCGATGGTTCGGCGGACCCGCATCCGTTCACGCGGTATGAGTTTTTCGCGGCCTGCGAGGAAAGCGGCTCGGCCACAGCGCAAACCGGATGGCGGCCGCTGCATCTGGTGATCGAGCGCAATGGCGCGATTGAAGGATTGCTGCCGCTTTATCTGAAGAGCCACAGCCAGGGCGAATATGTTTTCGACCATGGCTGGGCCGATGCGTTCGAGCGCGCGGGCGGCGCTTACTATCCGAAATTGCAGGCGAGCGTGCCGTTCACGCCGGTGACGGGGCCACGGCTGCTGACGGCGCGCGCCGACGAAGAAACGCGCAACGCTTTGCTGGCGGCGGGGGCGGCAGCGGTTTCGGAGTTGAGCGCGTCGTCGCTGCACATCACCTTTATGAAAGAGGACGAATGGAAAGCGGCGGGTGAGCTTGGCTATCTGCGCCGCACCGACCAGCAGTTTCACTGGGAGAACAAGGGCTACGAGAATTTCGATCAGTTCCTGGCGGAGCTTTCCTCTTCCAAGCGCAAGAACCTGCGCAAGGAACGCGCGGCGGTATTCGCCGAGGGTGTTGCGTTCGAGTGGTTGACGGGTGCTGAGATTACCGAAGCGCATTGGGATACGTTCTTTGCTTTCTATATGGATACCGGCGACCGCAAATGGGGACGGCCTTATCTGACGCGCGAGTTCTTCAGCCGCGTGAGCGCCAGCATGGGCGAACAGGTGGTTCTGATTCTGGCGAAGCGCGCGGGTGCGTATATTGCGGGCGCGCTGAACTTTGCCGGCGGCGGCGTTCTGTTCGGCCGCAACTGGGGTTGCAGCGAGTATATTCCGTTTCTGCATTTCGAGACCTGCTATTATCAGGCGATTGAGTTCGCCATCGCGCGGGGTTTGAAGAAGGTGGAAGCCGGCGCGCAGGGCGAACACAAGCTGTTGCGCGGTTACCTGCCGGTGCCGACTTACTCGGCGCACTTCATCGCCCACGCCGGATTGCGCCGCGCGGTGGCGGCCTATCTCGATCAGGAGCGCGAGGCGGTGGCCGAAAACATCGAAGCGCTGGCGGCGCACGGGCCGTTTAAGAAGATATGACCTGACGTATCATCTTCCCTTATGGAAGGACTGACGTGACAGCGCTTTTCTGATAGTTTCTAGGTACTGAAGATGCTTGATGAGCTATGAACCGATGAGCCGATTTATTAGTCTTACGCTAGGAAACATTCCTTGGTTCGCGGGAGCAATTCTTCTTTTTGCCGCCGTGGGATATATTGCGGGTGATTTACCAAAGCTTTCGTCCGTTCAATTGCTATCGACGATGCTCACCGGACCCGCAACGGTGCTTGTGCTAAGCGCTGCTGGCGCTGGCCAAACGCTTTTTAGAGAACGACGTGAAAAGCGCCGACATTCGAATTAATAGATGCCAAATGGGAGCAACTTTGCATCCCTTCCCCGCTCACTTCACCCAAGACTACACCACAAGGGGAGGTGAAAACTGGAAGCGAAAATGACTTACGATCAGAACAACATCTTCGCGAAGATCCTGCGCGGCGAATTGCCCTGCATCAAAGTCTATGAGGACGCGCACACGCTCGCCTTCATGGACATCATGCCGGCGGTGGAAGGCCACACATTGGTGATCCCCAAGGAAGCGGGCGAAACCATCTTCGATATTTCGCCGGAAGCCGCCGCCGCCGCGATGCGCACCACGCAGAAGATCGCCGCGGCGGTGAAGGCGGCGACAGGAGCGCCGGGCATCATGCTGGCGCAGTTGAATGGCGCGGCGTCTGGCCAGACCATTGCGCATGTGCATTTCCACATCCTGCCCCGCCACGCCGGCGCGGACCTGAGTTTTCATGGCAAGACGATGGTAAAGCCGGAAGTGCTGGAACCTGTCGCCGCGAAAATCCGGGCGTCATTGTGATGGCGCCGCCTGTGGGCGGTGCCATCACAATAAACGCGGAAGAGATCAGGACTTTTTCGTGCGCCGGCGGGATGCGAATCCGGCGGCGACCAGCAGAGCGCTGCCGAAAATTGCCAGCGAGTCAGGCTCCGGCACGGTTACGAAATCGCCCGTGATAAACAAATCGGACGTGGCGTTGTTGGCGAGATCCCACCGGTATTTGGGATTTGCGTTCGATCCGATATTGACCAGCGTGCCGCCGCCATCGACCGTGTAATGCAAATCGGTCAGCTTGTCGCCGTTGGAGAAGGTCAACGCGAGGCCCGACAGATCGTTGAGATCGAAGCCCTTGATGCCGCCGCCGCCCGCGATGACCGTCAGATCGAATGACTGGCTCAGTGTTTCGCCATCAGGCGCCGTGATCGAGATCGAAAGCGCGTAGTCGAACCCCGGTGATAAGTTCGTGGTTCCGGATGCCCAGGTCAGCTCCGCAATATTGACCGGCGTTCCCGTCAGGCTGCCTGGCGAGTTGAAGCTCAGCGCGTCCGCGGTAAGAACCGACTGTGTGCCCGGCCCGCCTGCCGCATTATCTCTGTACCAAGTCAAAGTGTTTGCAGGGGAAACGACACAGATAGCGTTGTTGCCGTTGCACGAGGATATATTGCTGAACGTTCCGCTGGAACTTCCGATGAGGGCTGCGTGAGCAACGCCGCCGCCCATGCACGTTACGGCGATAGCAGCGCACGCCAGCAGACGAATGGGAGATACGGATTTCATGGAATATTCCTGCGGCTAGAACGGCAACTCTGCGTTAAGCAAGACACGTACCAAAGAGAAAATGATGATATTTCAATCGCTTCTAGTGTAACGAGTCGCGGCAACTGTAAATTTTTCCGACATTCGACAGAAGACCTTTAATGGCCGCCGCGGAACACCTACATGGAGTGCCATGCTCTACTTCCTCGCCTTTTTCTGTTCACCGCTGGCATTGCTGCTGGCCGGGAAGCCTGTTTCGGCCATCTTCAACTTCATTCTCTATATCCTCTCCATCGTCTGCTGGGTGACGATCATCTTCTTCCATGTGGGCTTTGTGTTGTGGGGGCTGGCGCTGCTGCACGCGATCCTGACGATCAACAACGCGCGCGAGGAACGCCGGGCACGGCGGATTATTGAAGCGTCCAAGAACTAGGCTGCGGCGAGCGCGCGGGGGCGCTCTGCTGTTTTGATCCAGCCGTGCAGTGCCGCGAAGGCCAGCGTGAATGCCAGCCCTGCAACTGTGCAGGCGAATTGCAGCCACATCGAGCGTTCCTCGTTCCACACCACATGCGCGGCCACCGCCAGCACCACGCCCAGGCAAAACACCGGCAGCGAATGTTGGCCGCAGCGGATGATGGCGCGCCCCAGCCAATAACGGTTCAGCACCTGCCCTTGCGGCACGATGCGCAATGCCAACACGGCAGTGGCAAGGAAGCTGACGATGCGCAGCCATTCCAGCGATGCCTTGGTGACGGGCAATCCGGTCGAACTGAGTGCCGGGATCATCGGCCAGAAATCATGCAGCGTTGTCGTAATCTCCATCGCGACGGTAGGCACCACGATGGCGAGTGCGATGCGCCATACCCATTTGGAATCGGCGCGGGGAAACAGCGCGCGCACATCGGGCAACGCAAAACTTGCGCCCAGCACGAACAGGAACTGCCATGCAAAGGGATTGAAGAACCAGCCCTGATTGAGCGGCCATGTGCGCGGCGTGAAATCCCACAACTGCGCGGCCAGATAAAGCGCCAGCGAGGCGCACAGCACCGCCAGCGGTGCGCGGCGCAACGCCGCCAGAACAAACGGCAGCGCGAAAAAAAAGATCACATAGACCGGCAGGATATCCAGATAAGCGGGCTGGAAGGCCAACGTGATCGCGCGCCAGATGGCGGCATCGGTCTGCATCATGAAACCCTGCACGCGAAAGTAATCGTAATATCCGGCGCGATGGGTGAGCGCCACGGCCAGCGAAATCTCCGCCACCACGAACACGAACAGCACCATCTGGGCGGCATAAACATCCCAGGCGCGGCGCCAGATGCGCACCAGTGCGGCCACGAAGCCGCGATCGCGCATCACCGGCAGGTAAACCGTGGCGGCGATGAAGCCGGAGACGAAGAAGAAAAGCTCGGCGGCATCCGCGAAGCTCCACGAGCGCAACGTGACCAGCCAGCCCACGCTTTTGGGAACGTGATCGGTGAAGATCATCAGCAGCGCGATGCCGCGAAAGAAATCGATTCGAAGGTCGCGCTTTTCCATGATGTGTCCGTTTGCGAGGAAGGCCGGCGGAATATGCGGCGGCCATGGCGAAATTGCGCCCGCGTTGCCGCGTCGGCGTTCGATTAGGGCGCAAATCGGGGTATGAGACAAATGTATTGGAGCAGCGTGCTGCTGTAAAGCAGTACTGCGCTAATAATCCTGTTATATTCTCCCATTCCTTGCACAAAAATTCCTGAGCGGCGGCAATTTCCGCGCAAAACGGGGCGCGCCGTTTTGCACAAATAAATTCCTGAAACGGAAATCTCAGCGCCCCGGCATGGCTTCGAATTGCGCGAGGCCGGGCGGAAGGATCACCCAGTCCGGCTTGAACCTCGTCATGATCGCCATCGCGGGTTTGAACAGCGATGTGTCGTCCAGCGTGCCGGCATAGATGGTGTTGCCGTGGCTGTGGCCCGGCTCGCCGCCGAACACAAGGCTGGCGCATTTGGCGCACGAGAAGCGCTCGGATGTGCGGCCGTCTTTGTGGTGCATCTGGTACATCGTGTAAGGGCCGCTGATTTTCAGCGCGCCGGGCGGAAAACCGACGAACGGAATAAAGCCGGAGCCGGACGCTTTCTGGCAATCGTCGCAGCAGCAATAGCCCATGAAGGTTGGCGCGGCGTTCGCTTCATAGCGCAACGCGCCGCACAGGCATCCGACGGTGAAAATCTGTTCGGTCATGGTCTTTGTTATCGTGGCGCTTCGCCGTGATTGTAACTGATGACGCGCGTCAGCTGCCAGCCGTCCGCCGTTTTCTTCCAGATGTGAACGAACTGGCCCTGCCCTGTTGGGTTGGTGGGATCGGTGTGGACGAACTGGTGGATGCCGATCTCCAATGCGCCGTAACCGGGCAGCGGATAAACCTCCAGCGACGCGGGTACGAGTTTGCGGGTGAACTTGCCGCAAACATTCTTTTTCACGGCATCGAGGAAGGCTGCCTTGCCGGTGCTGAGCCCATCATGGTCGTGATAAAATTCGACGTTATCCGCGAAATAGCCGCCAAGTGTTTTGATATCGCAGCGGTTGAACGCACCGAACACCGCGGCGTCCTGCGCTTTGATGGTATCGTATAACGCGCCGGATTTGCCGTTGGGCAGCGGCGAAGGCTGGGCGTGTGCCGCCAGTGGAGCCAGCAACAACGACGCAAACGTCAGTGTCCGGAATATCTGCTTCATGGCCCCGCCCTCTTAGATAGGAAAGAGATGGGGTGGCGCAGCACGGCTTCAAGGCTTGTGGATCGCACTGTGGCGGCCGCTTCACGTTTTGGCGATACCGGCGCGCACGCACTGGACAGGCTGTGCCGGGACAATCGAAATGGCGTCCGTCAATCCGGGGGTAGCTTCATGCGATGGCTATGGTGTTGGCTGGTGCTTGTTAGCGCCATTCTTCCCGCATCGGCGGCGCCGGTTCAGGTTTCTCTGGGTCAATCCATTGTGGCGCTCAATGGTCCGTGGAAATTTCACACCGGTGACAATCCGCGCTGGGCGGCGCCGGATTTCAACGATTCAAGCTGGGAGAATTTCGACCTCACACCGCCGCCCGGTTCTCACGATGGCGATGTCGGGCTGAAAAATTATGTGTCCGGCTGGGGCGCGCACGGCCATCGCGGTTACAGCGGCTATGCGTGGTATCGCATGACCATTCGCGTCAGCGATGCGAAAGATGAACCGCTGTGGCTGGCCGGGCCCGCCGCTGTGGACACGTCCTATCAGGTCTATTTCAACGGGCATCTGATCGGCGGCATCGGCGATTTCTCGCGCGGCGCGCCCACGGTTATCAGCATTCAGCCGCGCATGTTCGCCCTGCCCCGCACGTTTTGGAAAGTGGATGGTGGGAAACTTGCCGGCGTGTTGGCTTTTCGCATAGCCAACCTGAAAGGTGCCGCGGCGGCCGACGGCGGCGGAATCCACATCGCGCCGCTTCTGGGCAGCGAAAACAGCGTCAGCGAGCATTACCAGCTGCAATGGCTACAGACATTCGAAGGCTATGTGGTGGACGCGGCCGAACCGATTGTCTTTGTCATTCTAGCCATCATGGCGTTGAGCCTGTGGCCGTTCGATCCCAAGAACAGTCTCTATGCGTGGATGGCGGCCGGGCTGATCCTTATGGGCGTGGCGCGGGCGAACCAGCCTTTCTACTTTTGGGGGCAAAGCGAAAATATCGTCGAATTCGTTTGGTTTCGGCTGGTCGTGGTGGACGCGCTCGCTTACGGCGCGTGGGTGATGGCGTGGCGCGCCGCGTTCGGGCTGCGGCATGCGCGCTGGATTGCTGCGGCGTGCGCGGTGCTGACGATCGCTTACATGATTGCGCGGGTCTGCAGCGTTTCGCTGGTCGCGCCGCTGTCGAAAGATGTGCTCGCCGGGTTCTCGACGATTCTACAGGGCGTCCACTTCGGCTTTCTGGCGCTGTTCCTCTACCTGGCCGTTCGCGGCCTTTTGCTTCGGGAGCGCGGTGCATGGCTCGGCGTCTTGTCGCTGCTGTGCCTGGCCGCCGGGCTGTTCGCGCAGGAAGTGAGCATGCTCGGCATTCCCGGAATCTGGTTCCCCTTCGGTGTCGGCGTGTCACGAACCCAATATATCTATCCGGTGTTCGCCATCGCGCTGTTCGCTTACCTTCTCGACAGGCTCTGGAGCTTTGCACCACGCAAGGCGTCGTCACTTTCCTCCCCCGTTTACGGGGGAGGTGGCTTGGCTGAGCGAAGCGAAGACAAATCGGAGGGGGCGACACCGGTGCCGCCCCCTCCGCTTCCTTCGCGAAGTGCTCACTCAGCACCTCCCCCGTAAACGGGGGAGGAAAATCAACGCTCGATTCATAGGACACGCGCCGCAAGGCATTCGACGGCAATGGTTTTTGTCATCGCCTTACCGGCCAGGTGAGCGTCGCACTGGTGCTGCTATTCTGTGAAGTTTCTCGCGCTGCGCTTCGAGCCAAACTAAGCGCTTGAAAGCATCTTTCCGAAGCCCGGCATTTGTCATGGCACTATAGCGCCACTCTGCGCTGGCTATTTGGCCGTTCAATTCGATGAGCGTAAGAGTTGCAACTTCCTGTTCGGTCGTAGCTACTGCTGATCGCGTCCCCATGGCGCGCCTACTAAACCTCTTCCTCCGCTTTCGGCTTCTTTTTGCCGAAGGGGGCTTTGGGTTTTATGTCGGCGGGGATGAATTCGAAGGCGAGCTTGTCGGCGTCGCGGTCGAGAAGCACGCGCACGGTGCCGCCGTTCTTTAGCGCGCCGAACAGGATTTCATCGGCCAGCGGTTTCTTGATGTTGTCCTGGATCACGCGCGCGAGCGGACGCGCGCCGAAGGCGTCGTCGTAGCCTTTCTGGCCCAGCCAGCGGGTGGCTTCAGGCGTGAGGTCGAAGGTGACGTCGCGGTCGGTAAGTTGGGCTTCCAGTTCCAGCACGAACTTCTCCACCACCTTGTCGATGGTGTCGCGGCCCAGCGGCGCAAACGTGATGGTGGCGTCGAGGCGGTTGCGGAATTCCGGCGTGAAGAGCTTCTTGATCGCTTCCTCGTCCTCGCCTTCCCGCTTGCCACGGCCGAAGCCGATGGAATCCTTGGCGGCATCGGACGCACCGGCGTTCGTGGTCATGATAAGCACCACGTTGCGGAAGTCGATCTTCTTGCCGTTGTGATCGGTGAGCTTGCCGTGATCCATGACCTGCAAAAGGATGTTGAACAGGTCGGGATGCGCTTTCTCGATTTCGTCCAGCAGCAGCACGCAATGCGGATGCTGGTCGATGCCATCGGTGAGCAATCCGCCCTGATCGAAGCCGACATAGCCCGGCGGCGCGCCGATGAGGCGGCTGACGGTGTGGCGTTCCATATATTCGCTCATGTCGAAGCGCAGCAGTTCCACGCCCATGGTGAGCGCAAGCTGCTTGGCGACTTCGGTTTTGCCGACGCCGGTCGGGCCTGAGAACAGGTAGCAGCCGATGGGCTTGTCCGCCTGGCGCAGGCCGGCGCGCGCCAGCTTGATCGCGCTGGTCAGCGCGTGAATGGCTTTATCCTGCCCGAACACGGTACGCTGCAGATCGCTTTCCAGCGTGCGTAGCGCTTCGGCATCGTTCTTCGACACGGACTTGGGTGGGATGCGCGCCATCTTGGCGACGACATCTTCCACTTCCTTCACACCGATCACTTTCTTGCGGCGCGATTCCGGCAGAAGCATCTGCGAAGCGCCGACTTCATCGATCACGTCGATGGCCTTGTCGGGCAGCTTGCGGTCGTTGATGTATTTGGCGGCCAGTTCCACGGCGGCCTTGATGGCGTCTGCCGTGTAGCGGACTTTGTGATGCTCTTCGTAATAGGTCTTGATGCCCTTCAGGATCTTGATGGTGTCGGGCACGGTGGGCTCGACCACGTCAATCTTCTGGAAGCGGCGCACCAGCGCGCGGTCTTTCTCGAAATACTGGCGGTATTCTTTGTATGTCGTGGAGCCGACGCAGCGCAGCGTGCCTTGCTGCAGCGCGGGCTTCAGCAGATTGGACGCGTCCATTGCGCCGCCGGACGTTGCGCCCGCGCCGATCACGGTGTGGATTTCGTCGATGAACAGGATGGCGCCGGGAATGGCTTCCAGCTCCTTCACCACCGATTTCAGGCGTTCTTCAAAGTCGCCGCGATAGCGCGTGCCGGCGATCAGCGCGCCCATATCCAGCGAATAGATGGTGGAATTGAGCAGAACGCTGGGCACCTCGCCCTTCACGATCTTGCGCGCAAGGCCTTCGGCAATCGCGGTTTTGCCCACGCCGGGATCGCCAACGAACAGCGGATTGTTCTTCTGGCGGCGGCAGAGGATTTGGATGGTGCGCTCGACTTCGGCGTCGCGGCCGATGAGCGGATCGATACGGCCGGCTTTGGCCTTCTCGTTCAGGTTCACGCAATAGGCTTCCAGCGCCTCGGTGCCCTGCTTGGCGTTCTTGTCGGTCTCTTCGTCTTCGTCGGCGCCGCGCGCGGGCTTGGATTGCGACATGCCCGGCCGCTTGGCGATGCCGTGGCTGATGTAGGACACGGCATCGAGCCGCGTCATGTTCTGCTCCTGCAGGAAATAGACGGCGTGGCTTTCGCGCTCGGTAAACAGCGCCACCAGCAGATTGGCGCCGGTGACTTCATCGCGGCCAGAATTCTGCACATGCATCACGGCACGGCTGACAACGCGCTGGAAGCCGGTGGTGGGCTTGGCGTCCTCGCCATCCTCGATCACCAGCGTGACCAGTTCCTCGTCCACATACTTCTGCAGGTTGTTGCGCAAGGCTTCGATGTCGGCGTTGCAGGCCTTTAAGACCTGCTGCGCGTCGGGATCGTCGATCAGGGCGAGGAGAAGATGTTCCAGCGTGGCGAACTCGTGATGACGGTCACTCGCAAGCCGGATGGCGCGGTGCAAAGCCTGCTCGAGTGTTCGCGACAGCGATGGCATCTATCGAATCCTATTCCTTCTCCATGGTGCATTGCAAAGGATGTTGATGGCGGCGCGAAAATTCAATGACCTGCGCCACTTTGGTTTCGGCGACCTCATAAGTGAACACACCACAAATCCCCACACCGTTGCGGTGGACATGCAGCATGATCTCCACCGCCGCCTCGCGATTCTTGTTGAAGAAGCGCTCCAGAATGTGAACGACGAACTCCATGGGGGTGTAGTCGTCGTTGAGGATGAGCACCTTGTAGAGGCTGGGCTTCTTGGTCTTGGCGCGCGTCTTTGTGACGACGCCGGTGCCGGAGCCGTTGCCAGTGGTGTTGCGGTCGTCGTCGTTGTCGCTCATGGCCGTATGCGCAATCATAAACACCAATTCTTACCGGCTCCTAGATAGGGGCTTTTCCGCGCTTTGCCGAAGAAAAAGGGCCCGGAACTTTCGTTCCGGGCCCTTTGAGGAATCGGGTCCGCAATTCGGGGGGGAGCCGCGGGAGCCGATTCTTTCTCTGTCACAAAGGCCTATTAGGCGGCCTTGGCGCTCTGCACGGTTTCGACCCACGCCTGAACGCGGCCCTGCAACGGCTGGAAAGCGTCCTTGGTGGTGGACACGAACAGCTCGTTCATGCGCGTGACCTGGCCGACATAGGCTTCGAAGGCCGACTTCGCGAAATCCGTCTGGACTTCAAACGCTTCATGGACCGACTTGGACCCAAGAATTGCCTTGGTGGCGGCAACCGATTCTTCGATCTGCTGCTTGGAGAAAGCGTAGATCTCGCTGTTGATCGTCTCGACGCCCTTGCCCGCGAGGTTCGCAGACTTCATGCAGGCTTCGGCGGTTTCCTTGCCGTAGCCCAGGAAGTGCTCGTAGCCCTTCACGGTCTTGTCGAAGCCCGTCTTGAGGGTTTCCGCACCGTTCTTGAAAACTGTTTCGGCGGCGTCGTTGATCTTTTCGCCGGCCTGCTTTGCCTTGTTAGCCATGGTAATTTCCTTCCGTTTTTTTCTCGTGCACCACCGCTTTCGGGGCCAGCAGGACCTCCTGCTGCAGTGCAACATAAGTTATATGCGGTGCACCAATTCCGATGTCAAGGGGAAATGGTGCGCTGCACCATTTTGCCCAAATCGCCGCGCGGAAGAATTCGTTAACCAAGCGTAAACGCTGGAAATTTAAGGTGGATTCGGATTTCCGGGCTTGCGGGGCCAGCCGCATTTTGGTCTTATTCCCGAATAGGGGCCGGGCTCGACGTACCACTGGGGTCGCGTATGCTTAAAGGGCCGCGCGCTGCGACCGGCGCGCTTGTGAAAGCCGTTTCAATAGCTGGTCTGGCCTTGGCCATGGCGGCCCTTCTCTGTGCGCCTGCCCAGGCCCGGATGCACCGCCACTACAATCTGCGCGGAACGCCTGCCCGCCACCGAGCTGCGCCCCGTATCGATTACGGCCCGACTGACCCCAACAAGGACGCAGCCCTCATCATCGACGGCGCCTCCGGCCGGGTGCTTCTGGCGCGCAACGCCACGGCGCTGCGCCATCCGGCCTCGCTCACCAAGATGATGACGCTCTACCTGCTGTTCGGCGCGTTGCAGCGCGGCCAGGTGACGATGCAGACACTGCTGCCGATTTCCGAACATGCCGCCGACCAGGCACCGACCAAGATGGGCCTTTATCCCGGCGACACGATTTCGGTGGACGACGCGATCCGGTCCATCGTGATCAAGTCGGCCAACGACATTGCGGTGGCCATCGCGGAATCGCTGGGCGGCACCGAGAGCAACTTCTGCCAGACGATGACGCAGAAGGCGCGCGAACTGGGCATGCGCAACACCTTCTATCACAACGCATCGGGCCTGCCGGATGACGCGCAGATCACCACGGCGGCCGACCTCGCGGTTCTGGCGCGCCATCTGGCTTACGACTATCCGCAATATTTCCATTATTTCTCGCTGGAGTCGTTCAACTTCCGCGGCCGCTATTTGACCACTCACGACAACCTGATCGGCCGCTACGAAGGCGCCGACGGAATCAAAACGGGCTACACCGTGGCGTCCGGATTCAATCTCGTGAGTTCGGTCGTGCGCGGCAAGACGCATCTGCTGGGCGTGGTGATGGGCGGTTACACCTCGCACCGCCGCGACAACGAGATGATCCGCCTGCTTGATGTGGCGTTCGCACAGATCGGCCAGAACCCATCATTGGTAGCGAGCGCTACGGTGCCATGGCGCACGGTGGCGGCGAACTCCGCCGGTGCGCCGGCGATTGCGGGCTTCGATCTTTCCGGGCTGGCCAATGCGCGTCTCGCAGCACCGCAGGCGCCCGAAGCGCAACAGCCGGTACTGGCGGCGCAAACATCTGTTCCCTTCCCTGCCGTTATCGCGCCGGCACCCGCGCCACATCAACAGATCGTCATGCTGACGCCCAAGCCGCGGCCCGCCTACAAGCCGCGTCCGGGCGAGGATGAGGAAACTGCAGAAATCCGTTCCGCCGCCGAAGACGATGCCATCGGCAACGTGATCGCCAGAAGCGCGCTGCCGAAGCCGAACATCCAGCTGAAACCGCCGGCACAGCAACCGGCGCAAAAGCCGGGACAGAAACCGCAAGGCAAGCCGGTATTGCTCGCCGCGTTGCAGCCGCAGAACGTGATTGTTCCCCGACCTTCGCCGCGCAGACAGGCCGTGATCGGCCAGGGTGATTTCGGCGCGCCGGATAAACCCATCGGCGGATCGATGAGTTCGCTGTCGCGCAACTGGAGCATCCAGATCGGCGCCTTCACCGACCAGAAAGCGGCGCAAGCACAGCTTGCGACCTATGCCGAGAAGTCGATGGACGTGCTGGGTACCGCCAAGCGGCTGGTTGCGCCGTTCCAGGCCGTGGACGGGCACACAATGTATCGCGCGCGGTTTGGGCCGTTCGTGGAGCGCGAGGCGCGCGAGGTTTGCGCACGGCTGACCGAGCGCGGGCAGACCTGCTTTGCGGCGGTGGCGGGAAATTAAAAGAACGATCTACGACGGCACGTGAGATTTTCTTTCGGGAAAGAGCCGATTCGGGAACAGGCCCTCTGGGATCGGCACTTTTATTTTGCGCAATCGCCAAAGAAGCCGATCTGGTTGTCTCGATAATCGACCATTAGCCCGAGGCGCATGGCTGCCAGCAGCTTATTGCCAACATTTGCCAGGCGGGTTTGGGCGCTGCCTTCGTTGCTCGCCAGCGTCACGCTTTGTCCGGCTGGAAGAACAAAGGGGCCGAGGCTGACCGGCGCGTTCAATTTATAGACCTTCGCGACATACTCGCCTCGCGCGCCAGTTTCCCTCGTGGTTCCTGCCTGCACCAAAGCTGCTTTTACTGCCGGTTCAGCCAGCGCGTTTTTGTACAGCTCGATGGTGCCGTTCGAACCTGTATCGATGCTGACCGGCAAGCGCGCCTTTCCGATTCCCAAGTCCACAATCGGGATCGTGTCGCCCTTGAATGATACCAAGCGTGTGCGCCACGCACTGCGACAGGTTGCGAGTTGCGGCGCCACGTCTGCTTTCTGGTCAGCAACCGTGAGGGTTCGGGCCGGGTAGTCAATCAACACCACCCTGCCAGCCAGGAAGCTGTGGCCCAATGTTCCATCGACGGGACGCCCGTATGCCTTGCTGATAGCGCTGTAGTCCGCAGCCAGGGCCTCGATCGTGCCGAAGCGGCGGCCGCCCATTGTCAGGCCGTCAATCGAAGTCGGATAGACCATCATATGCTTGGCGTCACCGTCGCCCGACGCTTCGCCGCCTCCGGCGTAGTCGATTTTCAATCCGAGCGATTTCGCGCGGGCGATGTCGATCGCCGAGGGGCTGACTCCGGTATCGAGGAACATGAAAAGCGGCACGCCATGTATGCGCACGTCCAGGCTTATCGTGGAACGGGAGAAATCAAACGGCACGACGACAGGACGCGCTTCGCAAGCCGCCGTCAGCAGAACTGTGACCGCCACGGCGCCAGCGATGGAACATAACCGCGATCCCGGCATGTTCCTTTTATGCACGACTCCAAAAAGCGTCACAAGTTCGTCCGGCGCGGGCGATGCCGGATCAGGAAAGCAGCACATCTTTCGCTTCGTTGATTTTTGACGCGAGGTAATCCGATCCGCCACGGTCGGGATGGTTCTGCATCATCAGTTTTTTATGCGCGGCGCGGATGTCTGTTTCGCTGGCACCTTCACTCAGGCCCAGCACTTTCAGCGCTTCCTCGCGTGTCATGCCGCTGCCGCCGGGTGACGGCGGCTTTTGCTGGAAGGCGTTGCGCCAATCGGGAAAGCGGCGGTCGAGCCAGGCTTCGAGCAGCCGCGCGGTTTCGTTATCGGCGCCGCCCGCTTCGCGATAGAGCGCGATGGCATCGTTGGCGGAGAGATCGTCCAGCGCACGGCCGGCGAATGCGCCTTTCAATACTGTGCCGCGCATCTCGCCAGTGTCGTGATCCAGTTCGACTTGCAGCCATTCGGTTCGAACCGCTGTCGACTGGCCGGGTTTTGCTTTTGCCCCGCCGCCCCAGCCGCCGGGGATACCGTAATGCGGCCAGCCGCCGGGCCAGAGATGGCCCTTGGTGAAAAGACTGTAGGCCGCCGCTGCGATGAACACAGCAGCCCCGATGCGCTCGGTCAGGAAGAAGGCGATGGCAACAAGAAGCAGCGCGCCAGCACCCGCATAGCGCAGCGCCTTCACCAACGCCTTGGGATCGGCGCCGACATAGAGCCGCACCAGCAGCAGGAAAAGTGCCAGCGCCACCGCGCCGAGAAGGACTTCGCCCATCTAGCGGCTCATCTATTCCGTGCCGCCCAGCGATTTCGCCAGCCGCAAAATTTCGCCGCCCATGCGGTCGCCGTAATCCTTCAGCGCGGTGCGCCCGCCGGTGGCATAGACGGCGGCGGCGCGCAGCAGATCGCGAAGCTGCTTGGCCGCGCCGGAATCGAAACGGGCATAGACGCCTTTGGTGAGACGCGCGATCTCGCGGAACATCTGGGCGGCGCGCTCGTCATGGCCTTCATGAAACATGAAGGCGGGAACACCCAGCAGCGCGAGCTGACCGGCGGCGTTGGCGACAGCATCGGCATCTTCCTCGAACGCATCGCCGATATAGACCAGCGCGCCGACCTTGGTGCGCCGCGCTTCGGCCACGGCATGATCCAGCACATGGCGAAGCTGCGTGAAGCCGGCGCGGCAGCCGACGCCGCTCATGCGCGCGGCCAGCGTGGCCGCGTTGGTGGTCCATTCGCTGGTCTGGAATTCGCCGCTGCCACGGAAATAGACGAGTTGCACGGCGAGCCCGCCAACAGATTGCGCGACCTCGAACATGTCGGACTGGATATGCGCGGCGCGATCCCACGTGGGCTGGCGGCTCATGGTGGCGTCGATGGCGAAGATCAGGCGGCCCTTGGCCTGCGACAGCGCCGGGGTTTTCGCCGCCGTTTTCAGAAAGGCGTCGATGGCGCGAGAACTGGATCGTTCGGCGGGAAGCTTGGGATCGTTTGCCATGGCTTTCATAATATCGGCGCGCGCACGGTTCTTTTCAAATCGCCCCGGTTTTGGCGCCGATGCCCGGCAGCTTCAACGTCAGCACCAGTTCGCGCACTTCCTGGCGGGCGGCGACGTGCGACATGGAGAGCGCCATTTTCAGTTTGGGTTGCGGCAGATCCAGCATGGTCAGGCCCATAGGGAACAGCTCGCGGAAGATAACGCGCTCGCCGAAACCCGGCGCCACGCGAAAGCCGATGCGCTCGGCCAGCTTGTCCAGCGCCTTGCCGATGCGCCGCTTGTTGCGCGCTTCCGACGACGTCATGCGGTTGCGCATGACGATCCAGTCCAGCGCGGGCTTGCGGGCGAGCAGGCGCTTCTTGCGGCAATCCCATACGAAATCGCTGTAAACGCTGGGGCCTTTCACCTCATACGTTTGGGGATCTATGTGGGCCAGCAAATCGAAATCCACGAAACTGTCGTTGAGCGGCGTGACCAGCGTATCAGCGGCGGCGTGCGCGTCACGCGACAGCGGGGTGTGTGCGCCGGGTGTGTCGATCACGAGGAAATCGAAATTGTCTTGCGTCTCGGTGAGGATTTGCTGGAAGCGCGCGGCTTCTTCCTGCGCGGCTGTGTCCAGCGATTTGGCGGCGGAGCGTTCCACGATGAAACGCTCGGGCAGCGGAATATCGGCGTGGGCGTGCGTTTTCCACGCCTCGCGGTTTTCCAGATAGCGGGTAAAACTTTTCTGGCGGCTGTCGAGATCGAGCGCGGCGACACGCTTGCCCAGCCGCATGAGCGCAATGGCAACGTGCATGGCGGCCGTGGTTTTGCCGGAGCCGCCCTTTTCGTTTCCGAATACAACGATATGGGCCCCCGCCATATCTTCCCCTTAGGTGCCGTCCAGCGCTTCGGTGAGCAGCGATGCGTTGCCGCCCGCCGCCGTGGTGTTCACGGTGTAAGTCCGTTCGAGGGCAAAGCGAAGCAGATAATTGGGGCCGCCCGCCTTGGGGCCGGTGCCGGACAAACCTTCACCGCCGAACGGTTGCACGCCCACCACCGCGCCGATCTGGTTGCGGTTTACATAGACGTTTCCGGCATGGACGCGATCGCGGATGAAATCGGCGGTGTCTTCGATGCGGCTGTGGATGCCGAGCGTGAGGCCGTAGCCGGTGGCGTTGATGGCGTCGCAGACCTTCCCCAGTTCGTCCGCCTTGTAGCGGATGACATGCAGGATGGGGCCGAAGACTTCGCGCTTCAGTTCCGAGATGGCGTTGATCTCGAAGACATGCGGCGGGAAGAACACGCCGTTGTCGCATTCCGGACTAAGGGTGAGCTTGCCGAGCAGCTTGGCTTCACTGGTCATTTTGGCGGCGTGCTTCTGCAGCATGTCGCGCGCGTCTTCGTCGATCACCGGGCCGATGTCGGTTTCCAGCTTTATCGGGTCGCCGAGCTTCATCTCATCCATCGCGCCGAGGATGAGCTTGATCATTTTATCCGCGACGTCGGTTTGCAGATAAAGCACACGCAAGGCAGAGCAGCGCTGACCGGCGCTGTCGAAGGCCGACGCCAGCACATCGCGGCCCACCTGTTCGGGTAGTGCTGTGGAATCCACGATCATGGCGTTCATGCCGCCGGTTTCGGCGATCAGCGTAGCGATAGGGCCGGTGCGGTTGGCCAGCGCGCGGTTGATGGCGTTGGCGGCTTCGGTGGAACCGGTGAAGGCCACGCCTGCCACGCGCGGATCGGCGAACAGCGCATTGCCGATGCGCGGGCCATCTCCGGGAAGAAGATGCAGAACGTCTTTGGGCACTCCCGCCTGATGCAACAGGCGAACGGCAGCGGCGGCGATGAGCGGGGTTTGTTCGGCAGGCTTTGCCAGCACCGTGTTGCCGGCGGCGAGCGCACCAGCGATCTGGCCGGTGAAAATGGCGAGCGGAAAATTCCACGGGCTAATGCAGACGAATACGCCGCGGCCATGCAGCGTGAGATCGTTGGTTTCGCCTGTCGGCCCCGGCAGCGATACGGCGCTTTCAAACAGCTTGCGGGCCTGACCGGCGTAATAACGCAGGAAATCCACCGCTTCGCGAATTTCGCCCAAGGCGTTGGGATTGGATTTGCCGGCTTCGCGCACGGCCAGCGCCATCAGATGCGCGCGGTTGGATTCATAAAGATCGGCGGCGCGTTCCAGGATTTTCGCGCGCGCATCGCCGCCGAGCTTGTTCCATTCGAATTGCGCTTTGTGGGCTTGCGTGAGCGCGTCGGAAATATCGGTGGCGCTGGCTTCGACGACTTCGCCCACCACGCGGCGGCGGTCGGATGGATCGCGCACGGGGGCTGGCGTTCCCTTGCGCTCCTCGCCGCCGACAATCGGGGCGGCGCGCTGCGGGGATTTCAGACTGGTTTCCATTTCGGCGATGGTGGGCGTGGACACTTGGCTGTCGCTCCAGAGAAAGCCGGACGAGTTCTTGCGGTCCGGCAGAAGATCGGCGGGCAACGGGATTTTCGGATTGCGGCGCGGATGGCGGCGCGCGATTTCCGCCACCGGATCGGCGACGATATCGTCTATCGGCGCGGCGGCATCCGCCAGCCGGTTGACGAAGGACGTGTTGGCGCCGTTCTCCAAAAGGCGGCGGACGAGATAGGCCAGCAAATCCTCGTGCGTGCCGACCGGCGCATAGATGCGTGTGCCGGCGCCGTTGCCGGCGCGGATGTCGCGATAATGATCGTGCAGCAATTCGCCCATGCCGTGCAGGCGCTGGTATTCGAAATCCTTGCGGCCATCCGCGAACACCTGAATGGCGGCCAGCGTGTGGGCGTTGTGGGTGGCGAATTGCGGATAGATCGCCTCGCCTTCCGCGAACATCGCACGCGCGCAGGCAAGATAAGAGGTGTCGGTGGAGGCTTTGCGCGTGAAGACGGGATAATCGCTGAGGCCAAGTTCCTGCCCGCGCTTGATCTCGCTATCCCAATAAGCGCCCTTCACAAGGCGCACCGGAATGCGGCGGTTCTGGCGGCGCGCGAGATCGCCGATGAACTTCACTTCCGGCAGGCCGCGCTTCTGATAGGCCTGTAATGCGAGGCCGAGGCCGTCCCAGCCTTTCAGCGCATCTGCCTCGCCCACCGCTTCAAAGACATCGAGCGCGATGTCGAGGCGTTCGGCTTCCTCGGCATCCACAGTGAAGCCAAGATTGGCTTCGCGGGCCTGCGTGGCGAGCGTGACAAGCTGCGGCAACAATTCCGTGAACACGCGCTCGCGCTTCACCCATTCATAGCGCGGGTGAATGGCGGAGAGTTTTACCGAGATGGAGTTGCGCTCATACACCGGCGCGCCGGGATCGATGTTCGCGTCCGCGATGGCGGCCAGCGCCTTGGCGTAGGATTCGTAATAGCGCGCGGCGTCCGCTTTCGTGTAGGCGGCCTCGCCCAGCATGTCGAACGAGAAGCGGTAGCCATCCTTGGCCGCCTCGCGCGCTTCCTTCAGCGCTTCCTTGATGTTCTGGCCCAGCACGAACTGCTGGCCGAGAATTCGCATGGCATAGGTGACGGCCTGGCGGATGACGGGTTCGCCGGAACGCTTCACCAGCCGGCGCATGATGCCGTCGAAATCCCAGCGCGTGGTTTCATCCAGCCGCACGACATGGCCGGTGAGCATGAGCGCCCAGGTGGAAGCGTTCACGAAGGTGGAATCCGATTTGCCTTTGTGGCGATGCCACTCTGCGCCGCCGATCTTGTCGGCGATCAGCTTGTCGGCGGTGGCGGCGTCGGGCACGCGCAGCAGCGCTTCGGCCAGGCACATCAGCACCACGCCTTCTTCGCTGGAAAGCGCGTATTCGCGGGTGAAGGCGTCCACGCCCCACTTCTTGTCTTTGGTGTTGCGGATGCGGTTGACGAGTTCGCGGGCCAGCGCATCCGTCGCCGCTGTTTCGGCCGGCGACAGTTTCGCCAGCGGGATCAGCTTGTCGACGATCTCGTCTTCAGGCGCGAGATAGGCATCGGACAAGGCCTGACGCAGGGCCGGGTTGGGCATGGGACGTGCGGGTTTGAATCTGCGGGCGCGTTATAGCGTGCGCCCGCCCGCGCCGCTAATCTCCCGCGCCATGACCGCACCCACCATTGCCGAATTGCGCGCGCAGATTGCCGCATGGCGCGGCGGCGGCGCGCGCGTGGGGCTGATCCCCACAATGGGGGCGCTGCACGAGGGGCACCTGTCGCTGGTGCGCGCCATCTGCGCGCGGGGCGAGAAGGCGGTGGTGAGCATCTTTGTGAACCCGGCGCAGTTCGGGCCGAACGAGGATTTCGAGCGCTATCCGCGCACGTTCGAGGCGGATTGCGCGAAGCTTGCGGGGCTGGCCGACCTGGTGTTCGCGCCGGGCGTGAAGGAGATGTATCCCGACGGCTTCGCCACGAAGATCGATGTCGGCGGGCCGAGCGCGGGGCTGGAAACCGATTTCCGCCCGCACTTCTTTTCCGGCGTAGCGACGGTGGTTGCGAAGCTGCTGCTGGCCGCGATGCCGGATACGGCGATTTTTGGCGAGAAGGATTATCAGCAGTTGCTTGTGATCAGGCGATTGAACGCCGACCTTGGGCTGCCGATTGAAATTCTGGGTGGCGAGATCGTGCGCGAGGCGGATGGTTTAGCCATGTCGTCCCGCAACGCCTATCTGTCAGCCGAAGAACGCAAGATCGCGGGGCAGCTCAATCTTATTCTGAAAGACGTGAGCAAGCGCGTGCGCGGCGGTGAAAGCATCGCAGGCGCAGAACATTGGGGGCGCGACGCTATCCTGAAAGCCGGCTTTAACTCCGTTGACTACGTCGCGGTGCGCGATGCGGAGACACTTGCACCACTCATCTCTTTATCCCGCCCCACCCGCATTCTGGTTGCCGCAAAAATCGGCAACACCCGTTTGATCGATAATATGGCGGTCTAATTCAGTTTTGATTTATCGACCGCGTAAATCTCGACATTTCCGGTCTGATCTTTTCCGGCCGGATGCAGCCACGCAGGCGGCGCGCCCGCCGCCAGTTTTCTGATCAAAGAGTCCGGCACACTCTTTTTCAAATAGAACTTCCAGTCATCCGAAGCGCGGCAGATCATGACGTAATCTATTCCCCGTCCACGCAGGATGGCTTGGGCCGAGCGAGGTGTTCCGGTGAAGAGCGTGTAGGTATCGAGGATCCCCGACGCATCTCGATGGTAGGGCCCCGCGATCGCGGAATCGGCGGTATACGCCAAAACACCGGGGCCCTGATCCACGAACGATGCAACCCGCCCTCGCGGCAGATTTGAAAGAAGAAGCATTGCCTTCGGTGAACCGCAGTCTATCTGCGATTCAAACACACCGAGCCGTGCCGTCATGTGCGAGCGCGGCTCGATCAGCGTTCCACCCACGATGGCAAATGCGGTTCCCGTCGAAAGGGCGAGCGCCAGAACGCCAGCGAGAGGCGCCGCAATACCCTTGAGCTTTGAACTCCGAAAAACGAGGCCGACGAGCCACGCAATCGACGGGAGTGTGAGCGCCACAGCAAACGTGACGCCTCGAAACTGCAGCGTGGCAACCGCGATTGAGACGGCGGCAAATGCGCAGATCACCCCTGCAGCCGCGCGATCGTCCTTATTCGCCAGAAACAACAGAATAATCGAGGCAATAAGCCCCGCCAGCGCATAAACATAGCTGAATACGAATTCACTTGTGGCAATATGCACAAATACAAAAGCAGGTTGCGCTTCGATGATGCGCGAGAGCCAGATCGGCGAAAGCCGCGGATCCATTTCGGCGTAGGGACCGCGCAAGCAATTCACATCGACCAGGCTCGCAACTCCTATGAGAATTGCTAAAAGCGCAGCTCCAGCCAACGCACGCTGATAAAAGGCGGGTGTCCTTAACAATGTCACGCTCGCAAGGCCCACGCCGCCCACAACAGCAAGCGCGGCGTAAATGGACGAATAGGTATCGCAGGCCGGCGCAACGCGATACTGCCAAGCCACCGCGAACACAAGAAACAGAGCGCAGGCGGCCGCGAAGGCCAGTCCAAAATAGCGCGCGGGTTGGCGCCAGCGCTGCGGATCGCCAATCCACAACACGGCAACAGCTGCGGCTGCAGTCAGAACATAAGGAAGGCTTTCAATCGCGATCGTAAGGCTTGCCGCCGCAGCAAGAGCCGCATAGGCCGCATTGCGCGGCAGGTTCGCGCTATCGATCAGGAAAGCCAACATCCAGACGGCGAGTGCAAGCAGGACATTGTCGTGATCGAGACTGCCCGGCGCGAAATCGCTCCAGAGCGCGACGCACGACAGCGCTAGCACCAGTACAAGCAGCGCCGCCAACTGTCCGCCAAACCGTAGCGCAATGCGGTAAAGCCCAGCGAGCATCACGAGAAACGGCAGCATCGGCCAGACATAGAGCGTGACACTTTCGGCGGCGGCAGGGTTCATTACCGTGCGGAACAGCAGATAGGCCGCGGCAATGCCGGCATCGATCAGCCGGGACCAGTGCATCGTCAGCCCGAACGGCGTGTTCATGCGCCATTGCGTGGTGTCGTACCAGGATTGCCCGTTCAGAAAATCGCGCACCTCGGTAAGGCGCATCGCATCGTCGGTGATCAGCACGAGATTGCCGTGAAGCGCGATCATGATCGTCCAGGCCGAATAGGCAAGCCACGCTATAGCGATCAGACAAACGGATTCATGCCGCTGAAAAATCTTGAGCATTGCGCCGGACCAGATGCTTTCGCGCGCGATGCTAGGCGCGTGCCCATAAAGGAATTGTAAAGCTTACAGCAGCCCCAACGTCACCAGCTCCGCCTGCAATGCTTCCGGCAATCCTTTGCCGCTTTTGGGAATGCGCAAATCCGGTGGTGCGTCTTTGGGATCGAGGTAGCGCCAGCCTTGAAAGGCGCGGTGATGGCGGCGCTTCACGGGGATGAGTTGCGGCTCGTAGACAAGGCCGCAATGCGGGGTGCCGTTTTTGGTGACGGGCTTTAGATCGAGAAGTTTCTGGCGCGCGGCGATCTGGCCTTTGATGACCCAATAGAGTGAGCCCCCATCCAGCACTTCTTCGGCGCGCTTGGGCGTGGCGCGGGTGACGTGCATCAGCTCCAGCGGTTTCTTTTTCTTCTTGAGATCGGCGATGCGTTTGCTTTGCCATTGCGCCAATTCCTCGACCGACTCCACGCCGACGCAAAGCTTGATGATATGAACCGTCATGCTGCCTTTTCTGTTTCAAAGCGGACGACGATGGCGCCGTCATTGACCTGATCGCCCTGCGCCACTTCCACGCTGGCGACTTTCGCATCGGCGGGCGCTGCCAGCGTGTGTTCCATTTTCATGGCTTCCAGCACGGCGAGCGGCTGGCCTTTCTTCACGGCCTCGCCCGGCTTCACCAGAAGCTGGATGATCTTGCCCGGCATGGGCGTGACGATGCGGTCGGTTGAGGCACCGGCGGCATCCGCAATCACGAACGGATCGTAGAGCGGCAATGTATAAGTCTCGCCATCCGCCATCACCGCGATATCACCGTTCGGCATGCGGATGGCGGTGGCGTGCGCGGGTTCGATGGTTTTGCCGCTGATGGAGGCGTGCAAACCGGTTGGCGCATGGGTGAGTTCGATGGTGTCTTTTTTGCCGCCAATATTGAATTCGACAATGTCCTTCGCGCTGCCGGAGAGGCGGAAGCCGTCTTGCACATCCCATGGATCGGCGCTGGCCCCCGTAGCGCGAGCCTGCGCCACGAACAGCGCGGCGCTGGCGAGCAGCGCATCGGAAATGTGGCGTTCGGCGGGTATGAGATTGGCCCTGTGGCGCTCGATAAAGGCGGTGTCGATGTCGCCGGATACGAACGCCGGATGCGCCAGTGCACGCGCAAGGAAGGCGGCATTTGTTGTGACGCCGGCCACTTCGGTGTGGCGCATGGCGCGGGCGAGTTTGGCGGCGGCGCCTTCGCGCGTTTCATCGTGCGCGATCACCTTGGCGATCATGGGATCGTAGAAGATGGAAACCGCGTCGCCCCGGCGCACGCCGGAATCCACGCGCACGTCATCGGGAAATTTCAAATGCGTCAGCGTGCCGATGGAGGGCAGGAAGCCTTTCTGTGGATCCTCGGCATACAACCGCGCTTCGATGGCGTGGCCGTGGATGGAAAGTTCGCTCTGTTTCTTCGGCAGCTTTTCGCCGGCGGCGACGCGCAACTGCCATTCGACGAGATCGGTGCCGGTGATGGCTTCTGTGACGGGATGCTCCACCTGCAGCCGTGTGTTCATTTCCATGAACCAGAAGCGATCCGCCTTCAGGCCATCGGACGCGTCGGCGATGAACTCCACTGTGCCGGCGCCGCTGTAATTCACAGCCTTGGCCGCCTTCACCGCCGCCTCGCCCATCTGCTTGCGCATGGCCGCACTCATGCCAGGGGCCGGAGCTTCCTCGATCACCTTCTGGTGGCGGCGCTGTAGCGAGCAATCGCGTTCGAAGAGATAGACGGCGTCGCCGTGGCTGTCGCCAAATACTTGAACTTCAATATGGCGGGGGCGCGAAACATATTTCTCGATCAGCACGCGGTCGTCGCCAAACGCGGACTTGGCTTCGCGTTGCGCGCCTTCCAGTGCGGACACGAATTCGCCGGCGGCCTCCACCTTGCGCATGCCTTTGCCGCCGCCGCCGGCGACCGCCTTGATGAGAACGGGGTAGCCGATCTTGCCGGCTTCCTTCGCCAGATGATCCGTGGACTGATCGTCGCCCAGATAACCCGGCACCACCGGCACGCCGGCTTTGGCCATCAGAGCTTTGGCGCGGTCTTTCAAGCCCATCGCGCGGATGGCGCTCGGCGGTGGGCCGACGAACACGATGCCGGCTTTGGCGCAGGCTTCGGCGAACTCGGCTTTCTCCGACAGAAAGCCGTAGCCGGGATGGATGGCGTCCGCGCCGGTTTGTTTGGCGGCGGCGATGATGGCATCGATCTTCAGGTAACTTTCGGCGGCGGGTGCGGGGCCGATGCGCACGGCTTCATCGGCCAGCGCCACATGCAGCGCGCCAGCGTCCGCATCGGAATAGACCGCGACCGTGGCCGCGCCCATGCGTTTGGCCGTGCGCAAAACGCGCACCGCGATCTCGCCGCGATTGGCAATGAGAAGTTTTCCGAACATCGCCCCAAGCTATACTAAAGCTTGCGGGCCATGTTCCAGAAAAACCCGCTAGTGCCCGCCCTTGAAGAACAGCCGCTTGATGAAGAAGAACACCGCGATGACGATGATGTAGCCCACGAACAGCGTGGCGGCGTAGCGCCAGTAGGACATATCCATCAGGTTGGTGGGCAGCGCGAAGGCCGCGTGTTTGGCGATCACCGGGATCAGGATATCGGCAATCAGGTGCACGAGGGTCGCGCCCAGCGCGATAATCCACAGCCGCCCCCAGCTTGATAGCAGGATGGTGGCCACCAGAGCGATGATCAGCCCTTCGACCGCGTTGACGTTGTGGAATCCCTCGCGGAAAAAGTCCCACACGGAATTCACGAGATTCTGAAAGTTGTCCATTAAGCTCCCCCAAGCTTTACCCATGCGGCGCGCCGCGCGGCACCCCCTCACTAGTCTCATATTGAGACACGGACGTTACGTCCGCGCCAGTGCGAGGGCGCATCAAGGGGTGGGAAAAGCCGACAACCCGCTATGGCTTCCAGTCGGTGTTGCGCAAAGCGCCATATCTGGTGCGCCAGCTCTTAGAGGGGGATGGGGCCATCCGGGAACCGACTTTCGGGCCCGCGTGGCGGCGGCGGAAATAAAACAGGCATAAGCCGCCATGGCGAAGGGCAACGAAGCCACGTGCCAGGACCACGCCAAAAAGGCGACGATGGACACGCTGTAGTTTGAGTGAGCGCGCGGGGCTGTTTCAGCGCACCTATTTCGGCAAACCGTCCCGGCCTTTGACGATCGTATCGGTGACGGGCGAACCGTTTGCCTGTTCGGTCCAGACATCGCCCACCTTGTGCGTGTCCGGGTAATGGCGGCACACCGCTTTGGTGCCCGGCGGGGGTGGCGGCGCGGTGGGAAGAAAGCATGCGGTTTGCGCATCCTGCCAAGTGTAATGCCCTTTGACGACGCTGCCGTCGGAGAAATGGCTTTCGAAGGTCCCGTCGCGATTGAGGTAATAGGTCATCTTCCCGCCATCCGACATCGTGCTGACGGCGGTGTTGTCGTAGAAGTTTTCAAACGGATTGGCATTCGCCGCCGTGGCGGCGATCAGAAACGCGCCGATAAGGATTGCCAGTTTCATAAATGCACCCCCGCAATTCGCGCAACACTACAATAGGGTTCTTGCGCACGGAGTATCCAAAGCGAGCCTGCACAAAAATGTGAACACGCCGCGAACTTGTCACGTCGCGGCAGGAACTATGACAAAGTTTGGAGGGTCATATCTCACTGTCATCCCCGGCCGAGCGAAGCGTTAGCTTCGCGAGGGGAAGGGGACCCAGGTGTCATGGCTCGCGCAATCCCTCCGTGAAATCCCTTCATTCCTTCAGCACCGCGATTGTTTCACCACCTGGGTCCCCTTCCCTCGCGCGAACTTTGTTCGCGCTCGCCGGGGATGACAGGTGAGTGTATGGGTTTGGCACTCCCGGCATATCCGGCAGCGCGATCTTTCCGAGAAGACGATCATAAATGTCGTTCCAGCCGGAATTGTTTTCTTCGATCAGCTTGATCTTCCAAGCACGGTTCCAGCGCTTCAACCGCTTCTCGCGCGCGATGGCCGTGTGGATGTCGCTATGCATTTCAAACCATACGAGAGTGTGGACGCCGTATTTCTTTGTGAAGCCTTCGACCAGATCGTTTTTGGTTCCCATGTGCGGCGCATCACATCGTTGGTCACGCCGACATAGAGCGTGCCGTTGCGACGGCTGGCGAGGATGTAGATGAAGTAGATGTGTTCCCGCGTGGCCGTGACATTACCACACTTGTCATCCCCGGCCGGGCGTAGCGAGGGGAAGGGGACCCATGTGGTGAGGCTCGCGTGATCTCTCCGTAAAATCTTTTCCCTAGTTCGGCACCGGCCTTGTTGCGCCGACTGGGCCCCCTTCCCCAGCCAGAACAACAAGGTTCCCTAGCAAGATGCGGTGAACACATTTGGTTCGGTTCGGGGCAATGCGGACTTGGCGCAGAGAAAGGATTATTCGGCGAAGGTTCCCATAGCTGATGCCTACTATTTTACCAGTTGGGCACAGCGAGCTTCAAAAAGGTTTGGAAAGCCATCCTCGTGTCCTTTCGAACGTAGGTACACGCGACAGGGTTTTTCTGTGGCGAAAACTTGTTCAGGCATGACCAAGAAGCAGCCACAGAATAATGATGATTGGAATCGGAATGCCGATCAGCCAAAGCAGAAGCGAACGCATGAGGTTCCCCGCATATATGTCAGTTCAGACAATGTGTGAGACCTGAAAAGTATCCCGCCAGATGGCGCGCGCGGAACATCCTTCTCTAAAGTGCGTTACTCCCCTGCCATTCGAGCGCTTTTAGAGGGGAAATCCAGCCATGCCCGCCACCACCGTGCTGACCGACGATGCCACAGTCATCAGCGAAGACACCGCCGAACGTTCTCGTTTCTCTTGGCCCGCAGCGTTTGCCGGTGCCTTTGCCGCCACGGCCGTGACGTTTCTGCTTGTCACGCTTGGTGCCGGAGTCGGTCTGTCCCTCACCTCCACTCCGGCTCTGCTCAGTGGGTCGGCTCCGACCTTTCTCACGCTGGGCGCGGTTTATTTTCTGGCCGCACAAGCCTTCGGGTTTGCCGTCGGCGGTTATGTGGTGGGCCGCTTGATCGGACCCGCTATCGAAACCAGCAAGGAAGAAGAATTCCGTTCGGGCACGCATGGATTTGTCACCTGGGCGCTGGCCGTGGTTGCGACCGCCACCATGCTCGCCATTTCCGGTCTCGCGTTGACCGGCGCGGCCTCCAATGCAGGCGCAACGATGGCCGCCAGCGCGTCGGCGGACGGCACCAAACTTACATCACTCACCACCGGATACTGGGTGGACATGCTGTTCCGGGGCGCTAGTGAAAGCCGTCAGGCCACAGTGGCCGACAGGGCCGAAGCCGGGCGCATCCTGAACGTCGGCCTCGCAAACGGCGGCAAGCTGGCGGGCGACGATCACGACAGGCTTGCAACACTTGTTTCGCGTGACACTGGTGTTTCGCGCGACGATGCCTCCACTCGCGTCGATGAGGTTCAATCGCGCATCCGCAATTCCGAAATGCAGGCCGCCGAAACCGCGCGCAAGGTGACGCGCAATGCGGCGCTCTGGGCCGCCTTTGCGCTTCTGTTCGGCGCGATTGTGTCCATCTTCGCGGCGATTGCGGCACGGCACGAGGATGATCGCGTGACGTTCGGCCTTCCGGCGCGCGGCCGTATGTGAACCATACCCGCCTCGCGGAGCGGGCTCTATTCCAGGTCTGCGATTTTCTCTTTGGGCTTTCCGCCCACAGCCTGCGCCAGCGCGGCGGCCATGAAGGAATCCAGATCGCCGTCAAGAACGTCCTGCGGCAACCGGCTTTCCACGCCCGTACGTAGATCCTTCACAAGCTGATAGGGCTGCATGACGTAAGAGCGTATCTGGTGCCCCCAGCCGATATCGGATTTCTCGCCCACGAAGGCGCCGGTTTCGTCCTGCTTCTTTTTCAATTCGATTTCATAGAGCCGCGCGCGCAACATGTCCCAGCAGTTCGCACGGTTCTGGTGCTGCGAGCGTTCGGTCTGGCACGCCACCGCGATGCCGGTGGGAAGGTGCGTAATGCGCACCGCGCTTTCCGTCTTGTTGACGTGCTGGCCGCCGGCACCGGACGCGCGATAGACGTCAATGCGAACATCTTTCTCCGCGATATCCAGCTCGATCGTCTGATCGATGACCGGATAAACCGTGACGCTGGAAAAACTCGTATGCCGCCGCGCGTTGGCATCGTAGGGCGAAATGCGGACAAGGCGATGGACGCCGGCTTCCGTTTTCAGCCAGCCATAGGCGTTATGGCCTTTGACGAGCAGCGTGGCGGACTTGATGCCCGCACCCTCGCCTTCGCTCTCTTCAACCAGTTGCAGCTTGTAGCCGTGCCGCTCCGCCCAGCGCGTGTACATGCGAAACAACATCTCGGCCCAGTCCTGGCTTTCGGTGCCGCCCGCGCCCGCATGGATTTCGATGTAGCTGTCGTTGGCATCCGCCTCGCCGGAAAGCATGGATTCCAGCCGCTCTTTGTCCGCGCGATCGTGCAGCGCCGCGATGGATTTCTCGGCATCGGCGATCATCGCCGCGTCGTTCTCGGCCTCGGCCATTTCCAGAAGCCCGGTTGCATCCTTGAGGTCGCGGTCAAGCGTGCGCACCGACGAAATGGATTGGTCCAGCCGCTGGCGCTCGCGCATCAGCGATTGGGCGGCTTTGGGATCATTCCAGATGGAGGGGTCTTCAGCCTTGGCGTTCAGTTCGTCGAGGCGGCGCAGCGCTTTGTCCCAGTCAAAGATGCCTCCTCAGCAGGGCAAGGGCCTGCTCGATCTCATCGACGGTGCGTTGAATTTCGGGGCGCATGGAAAACTCCTGCGCCCGATATGGTCGCAGAGGCCGCTCTTGTAAAGAGCGGCCTCTATTTGAAACGGCTAGCCGGTCGCGCTGCTATTAATTCGCGGACGGCGCGGGCGCGACTTCCGGAACCTTGTAAACCAGTTGAACCGTCGCCCAATCGGCAACGGTGCTACCGTCCTTCGTCGCGGGAATGTAGCGCCAGTTCATCGCGCTTTCGACGGCGGCGTTGTCCAGATCGGGAAACCCGCTAGACTGCGCAACGTTGGCCTGTCCCGGCCTGCCGTTGTCGTAGACATAAACTTTCAGCACGACATTTCCCTGCTCGCCGTTGCGTTGCGCCGTCTCGGGATAGACTTGGGCGTGCGGTTGGGACACATCGATATGCGGCTTGCTGTCTGTTGCAAAAGCGGGCGTGGCCAACGCCAGGGCGGCACAGCCCACGATCAATCCGCGAATCCAGGTCGAATTTCCTGTCGGCATAAGAACCCCCAATTCGTCTGATTACGCCCAAAGCATAGGCGCGCTGTGGCACTGCGGCCAAGAGGCATTCGTTCACGTGAAAGAGAGCGGGACCGCCGAAACAGCGCTTTTCAGGCTCGCGGCGATTGCCCCAAGGAGAACAGATCCTGCTCGCCAAGCTCGGCACTGCGGCGGCGCTCGAGTTCCTGGGTATAGCGCCTGAGCGCGAAGGCCTCGGTAATATAGCCTATGACTTTAGGATCGGAGCGTGCCGCAAGCACCGGCAGCGATTCGCTTTCGCTTTCCTCCAGCCGGGTCAGGATGGCGCGAATGCTTTCGCCGGGCAGAAGAAAATATTTGGCGCCACGCGCGAGTTCGCTGAGGCGCATCCCCTCCGCCGTTTCGTCGTATTTCGGATCGAAGGCAATCGCCATATCGATTGATCCCGCATAGGCACCGTCGGGACCGGCAACAAACACGCGCTTGGCGCTGCCCAGCGGATATTTCGCGCGCAGCATTTTCAGCGTCATGTCGCCGGCCACGACTTTCGGATCCGAGCGCATCATGCGCGCAACGGTGAGATCGGCAATCCAGCCAATGTCGTGAGCGCCGCGAAGTCCAAGGCCGCGCGTATGAAAGCGCCACGTGGAAAACGAGTAACCGAATGTCTGGCGCACGATAGTGGAGGCCGTGATCACGCCCACCAGTACACCCGCCGTGATGCTGAAATCCCCAGTCGCTTCCAGAACCAGAAACACCATCGTCATCGGCGCGCCGACAATGGCGGCGGCGAACGATCCCATGCCCACCAGCATGAAAGCGGTTTGCTGGCTGCCGAACTCCGGCGCGATCAGTGCCAGAATTTGCGCAAATGCCGCGCCCAGAAGGCAGCCCAGAAACAGCGAGGAACTGAACAAGCCGCCGCGAAAGCCGGAGCCTACTGAAACCGCCGAGGCGATGGCCTTGGCCGCGAACAAAACCAGCAGCGGCACCAACGCCCAACGGAAATCGAAGTGATACTGGATGGCGCCGTGACCGCTGCCCAGAACCTGCGGATAAAAGATCGCGATGGCCGACAGCACCAGCCCGCCGATGCAGGGCCGCAGCCATGCCGGAATGCGCGCTTCACGCATCCCCCTCTCGATCCAGGTCACGCTTGTCATGGTGAGGATGGCGAGCCCGGAGGCAACCAGCCCCAGCACGCCGAACAGAACATAGCTGCGCGTATCCAGATGCATCGGCGCAATGACCGAGAACAGCGTTTGCGGTTCGCCCAGCGAGCGCTGCACCAGGGTTGCCGACACCGCCGCGATCGCAACCGGCGCCAGCGCGCGCGTGAGATAGCTGCCGAGGATAAGTTCAAACCCGTAGAACGCGCCCGCCAGCGGTGCATTGAACGCCGCCGCAATAGCCGCCGCCGCACCGGCCGTTACGAAAATCCGCTGATCGGCGCGGCGCAAACGGAAATATTGCCCGATGGAGGAAAACAGCGCCGAACCGAACTGGCTGTAGCCGGCCTCCATGCCAAGCGATGCGCCGGAGGCATTCGAGATCAGCGTTGCCAGCGTCAGGCGCAAACTGTCGATCATCGACATGCGGCCGCCGTAGAGCGCGTTGGCTTCCACCGGATCGACGATTTCGCTGGAGCGGAAACGGCGCACCAGCAGCGCGATCGCGCCCAGCAGCAAGCCGCCCAGCGCCGGCACAATCAGAAGCCGCAAGTGGTTGATTCCGATGCCGGCGCTCAGCGTGGCTTCGTGGTGCAGATTGAAATCGATGAAATGCAGCCAGATGACGAGGCGGCGAACGCCTTCAACAAGCGCGCCCACAACCGCGCCAATCAACAGGCAGGCCAGGATTTGCGCCGGCTCGCTGGAGCGCAGGTCACGGCGCGAATTGGCAAAAACGGCGCGCAGTTGCCGCTGAAAAATCACCCATCGCAGCCCTAGCCGGGCTGCGTCGCGATGCTCCAATGTCGCCATGACGGCCTCTGAACGGCGCGCCACAACCTAAACCGGCGGCACCAAAGAAGAGGCTAATAAAACCCCAAATGCCGCGAAAGTTTGGCATTTCGCTGCGGCAGGACCGCGCGGCTAGTAGATTCCGCCCTGCCCCACCGTGTCGGCCGCCGCGGCTGCGGCAGCTGCCGTGGTCGCCGTACCGTCGCCGGCTTCGGGAAGGCTGCCCGGTTGCGGCGTACTTGGGTCGGTGCCGGACTTATAAGCTTCCATGATCGAGCCCGGTGCGCCAGGCGAGCTTTGCGCGCCGGAAATCCGGTTGACCGCGATCAGGTCGATGCCGCCCGGAATACGGAACGGCGTCGCGGGCTGCTCCGCCAGAGCACCCTCCATGAAATCGCGGAACACGGGCGCGGCACATGTTGCGCCCTGCTCCAGCCGTCCCAGCGTGCGCGGATGATCGAAGCCGACAAAAACGCCCGCCGCGAGATCGGGGGCGAACCCGACGAACCACGTATCCTTCGAATCGTTGGATGTGCCGGTTTTTCCCGCCAGTGGCTTGCCGACGGCCTTTACAGAAACGCCAGTGCCGTACTGCACCACGCCTTCCAGCATCGATACGATCTGATAGGCCGTGCGCGCATCGATGATCTGCTGATGATTGTCGGCCAGCAACGGCTCGTCCTGCCCGTGCCACGCCGGCGAATCGCATTCCTCGCAAACACGCTGATCGTGCTTGTAGATCGTGCGGCCGTTGCGGTCCTGAATACGATCGATCAGCGTTGGCGTCACCTTGCGCCCGCCATTCACGAATTCGGAATAACCGGTTGTCATGCGCAGGTTTGTCGTCTCGCTCGCGCCAAGCGCGTTGGACAACAACGGCGTAAGATGATCGTAAACGCCGAACCGCAGCGGATACTGAATCACTTTCTCCATGCCCACGTCGTGCGCCAGCCGCACGGTCATCAGGTTGCGCGACAGGACAAGGCCGCGGCGCAGCGTGGCAAGGCCGATGAATTTCTTTTCGAAGTTTTCCGGACGCCACAGCGGCAAGCCCGGCCCTTGCGACATTACGAAAGGCGCATCGAGAATCTTGCTGGTGGGTGTGTAGCCATTGTCCAGCGCCGCGGCATAGACGAATGGCTTGAACGACGAACCCGGTTGGCGCTTGGCCTGCATCGCGCGGTCAAACTGGCTGGAGGCGAAACTGAATCCACCGGACAGCGCCAGCACCCGGCCGGTATGCGGATCCATCACAACGATAGAGCCGTTAACTTCGGGCACCTGCCGCAACGCGTATTCACCGGTTGTGTCTGTTGCTTCGACGTAGATCACGTCGCCGGCCTTCACCACCTGCTGCGGCGACGTCGGCGCAGCGCCCACCGTGGCGGACCGTCTGATCTCCGGCCGCGCCCAGGAAAGTTCGCTGAACGGAATCACGCCTTGCGTGCCATCGGCCAATCCGATTTTCACCGAACGGTCGTCGCCATAACCCAGCACAACCGCCACGCGCCACGTGTCGATACCGGACTGGTTGCCGGCGCTTTGCAACGCATCTTTCCAGTTATTATCGACATTGATGTTGCTGACCGCGCCGCGCCAGCCATGCCGCCGGTCATAACGCACCAGCCCTGCACGCAACGAATTCACAGCGATATTCTGCAGCCGCGTGTCCAGCGTGGTGCGTACCTGCAACCCGCCGTCGTACAGCATCTTCTCGCCGTACTTGTTGTAAAGGAAGCGGCGGACTTCCTCCACGAAGTAATCGGCGTCTTCGGTCTGGCTGCCCATCGCGCGCGTCTTGGTGACAAGAGGTTCGGCAATCGCCACCTGCGCCTGATCGGCCGTGATGTAGCCGTTGTCACGCATTTGGCCGATAACCCAGTTGCGGCGCTCGGTAGCGGCTTTGGCATTGGTGCGCGGATCGTAATTGCTGGGCGCTTTGGGAAGCGCGGCAAGAAAAGCCGCCTGCGCGATATCGAGCTGGTCGAGCGACTTGCCGAAGTAGTTGGTGGCCGCGGCGCCGATGCCATACGAATTCTGGCCGAGATAAATCTCGTTCAGATACAGCTCCAGAATTTTCGGCTTCGAATACGTAGCATCGATGCGCAGCGCCAGGATCGCCTCGCGGATCTTACGCGAGAACTTCACATCGCTGTTCAGCAGGAAGTTCTTGGCGACCTGCTGCGTGATGGTCGATGCGCCTTCCAGGCGGCGATGTTGCATCACGTTGAACACGTCGTTCACCGCCGCCCGCGCGATGCCGCTGGGATCGATGCCTGGATGGATGAAGAAGTTCTTGTCTTCCGCCGAGGTGAAGGCGTGAATGATCAGCGGCGGCACGAAACCGACAGGCACGAAGATGCGGCGTTCGCGCGCGTATTCGCCGATCAGCGTTCCATCGCCGGCATAGACCCGCGTCGTCACCGGCGGCGTGTAATCCTTCAGCGCATCGACGCTCGGGAGGTCGCTGGTCAGGCTATAGATATAGAGGCCAACCCCCAGCGCGCAGATGACGATCAGGGTCAGGATCGTCAGGCCAATATATTTGAGAATACGCATCGTTTTTGTGGGCCCTCCACCGAAGCCCGCTTTAGACTCTGATTATGACGCGGCCAAGGCGCGCCGTCACTGTGCCTGTGCCGGAACCACGCTGGCCGTGGGAACCGCCGCAAAGTTGCGGTCCACCGCGCTCGCGATGGCGTCCGCCACCCCGTCCCGCCAGGCCGAAGTGCTCATTTGGCCTGCGTCGTGGGCATTGGACTGGTAACCGAGTTCTATCAGGACCGCGGGAACATCCGGCGCCTTCAGCACCACAAAAGCCGCCGAGCGGTGCGGCTCGCGCGGCAAAATGTCCGTCGCGCTTCCAAGCTGGCCCAGCGCCGTTACAGCGAAGCGCGACGACCGGTTGATCGTGTCGCGCTGCGCCAGATCGATGAGGATGGATGCAACGGGGCTGTCCTGTTGTGTCAGGTCAACGCCCGCAATCGCGTCCGATTGGTTTTCCTTGCGCGCCAGTGCGGCCGCTTCGCGATCGGAACCGCGCTCGGAAAGCGTATAGACGGATGCACCGCTCACGCTAGCGTCGGGATTGGAGTCTGCGTGCAGCGAGATAAACAGGTCGGCATGATCGGCCCGGCTGATCGCCACGCGCTCGCCCAGGGGGATGTAGATGTCGGTGCTGCGGGTGAAGTGAACTTCATAACCGCGCTTGGCCAGCACCCGGCCCAGCCTGAGCGCCACGTCCAGCACGAGATCCTTTTCGTAGGTGCCGTTGATGCCGGTGGTGCCGGTGTCGATACCACCGTGACCCGCGTCCAGCACGATGATTTTTTTCGATGGCCGCGGTCCTGGAACCGGCGCGTTCGGCGCGGGCGTTCCAGCAAGGCCCGTGGTTGGCGCCGTCGCGACCGCCAGATTCTCTGCCGCCATTTCCCGCGCGCGCACATCGGCCGGCCAGCCCGCACTCGCGGCGAATTTCTCCTGCGTCGTGGGAAACAGGTCCAGCACGACGCGATAGCCGTAACCATCCTGCGGCGGCAGGATCATCGGCTCGGCGACCGACACAGGCGAATTGAGGTCGATGACGAACCGCGAATTGCCCGGGCGGAACGGACCGTAGCGATAGCTCTTCACGGCATTCTTGCCGGTCGGCCGGGCCGCATCCTGCAGCCGCCACAAAACCTCCGGCAGATCGATCACCACGCGATTGGGATCGGCCAGCGTGAACACCCGCATGCGTACCGGATCGGAAAGCTCGATCACAAAGCGCGTGCGGTCGCTGTGCTCGCCGATGCGCGCGCTGAGCACGACCGGCAATGCCTGCACGCCCGGCTTCGCCGTCGGCATGGCGATTTGCGGAGCGGCGCTCTGTGGTGTGGGCATGGGTACGTTAGGGCTGGCCAATGGCGCCGCATCGACAGGCGTCCGCTGAAGCGAAGCCTGATCCGCGCTGGGGGGAAGCTGGCCCTGCCGCGCCCGGCCGCCCGGCAGCGGCGGCGGCAGCGTGGCCGACGCCCGGTCAAGGTCGGCACGGCTCGGACGGGTTATCGGAATGGGAACGGGCTGGGCCACAGCGGCGCTCAGAACGCACGCCGCCACCACCAAAAGGATGCCTGCCCCGCGAATCATTAACTTTCAAAATCCCGGCTTCTGCCTGATTTCCGCCAACCGTGCCCTTAAACTATTTACGGAGCGTTAGCATATTAGCGTAATACGATGGCTCATGACCTCGCCCCTTGCTGCCGTGAGGCAGGACACTTACAAGAGGTCACCGCTGCTTCGCCCGGTTTGGGATGTTTAACCCCTCCCGGCGATCGAAAGACAGCCTGAATGGCGCCCTTCGCGCCGCGCGGCAACTTCCAGCAGCACGAAATCCGCTCCAGCCGGGCGGCCCCTTCCGGCTCCTATGTGTTTTAAGATGACAGACAACGCGCTTTTCCTGCCCACCCAGCCAGCGGCCCTGCCGCGGGCGGTGATGGCCCGGCGCCTGTCCCCAACTATGCGATCCCCCATCCCGCCATGTTCCGCGCGTTCGCGCGCGGTCGGCGTGCGGCTGCGGTCGCCCGGAGATTTCAATGCCCAAACGCATGCTTATCGATTCCAGCCACCCGGAAGAGACCAGGGTGGTCGTTCTCGACGGACAAAAAGTCGAGGAATTTGATTTCGAGGCTGCATCCAAGCGGCCTCTTAAGGGAAATATCTATCTCGCCAAGGTGACGCGCGTGGAGCCATCGCTCCAGGCCGCGTTCGTAGAATACGGCGGCAACCGTCAGGGCTTCCTCGCCTTCTCGGAAATCCATCCCGACTATTACCAGATCCCGATTGCCGACCGCGAAGCCCTGCTCGCCGAACAGGAAGCCGATGCCAAGCGCCGCGCGACCGAAGAAGGCGAGTATGTCGAAACCTCCAGCGGCGGTTCCGGCGGCACGTCTGAAAACGAACCGGAATCGGAAGACGACGAGCAAACCGAAGGCGAGGAGGAAGCCGACGCGGAATTCGCCGCCCAGGAATCCGACTCAGCCGGCCTCGTGCAGAGCGAAACCCAAATCGAAGCTTCCGCGCAAAGCACGGATGGCGAGCCTTCAGCGGAGCGTCCGTTCGAACATCACGGCGCGGGCCATGCCGACGAAGACGACCACGCGCACGACCATGACGACCATGAGCATCATGACGACCATGAGCATGACGAGCACGATCATGGCACGCACGACGGACTCGGCGTGGATGTTTCCGGCACGGAAGAAGAACCGGCCGCCTATGACGCGCACGCCGAAGACGAATTGTCCGGCGAGCCGCATGGCGAGACCTCGCCCGAAACCGCGGAAGGCACCGAACTCGTGCCGGCTGGCGCGCAGGGTGAGAACCAGCCATCTTCCGCACCGCTGCAGCAGCGCCGTCCGCCACAGCGCTCGCCGCGCCGCCACCGCTACAAGATTCAGGAAGTCATCAAGCGCCGCCAGATTCTTCTGATCCAGGTCGTGAAGGAAGAACGCGGCAACAAGGGCGCCGCCCTCACCACGTTTCTCTCGCTGCCCGGCCGCTATTGCGTGCTGATGCCCAACACGCCGCGCGGCGGCGGCATTTCGCGCAAGATCACCAACGTCAACGACCGCAAGCGGTTGAAGTCCGCCGCCCAGTCACTGGAGCTGCCCGATGGCATGGGGCTCATCATCCGCACCGCCGGTGAAAGCCGCACCAAAACCGAGATCAAACGCGACTACGAATATCTGCTGCGATTGTGGGACACGATCCGCGAGCTGACGCTGAAATCCAACGCGCCGGCTTGCGTCTATGAGGAAGGCGACCTCATCAAGCGCGCCATCCGCGACCTCTACAACAAGGATATTTCCGAAGTTGTGGTCGAAGGCGACGACGGCTACCGCAACGCCAAAGACTTCATGCGCATGATCATGCCCAGCCATGCGAAGAACGTGAAGCCGTACAAAGATCCGCTGCCGCTGTTCCAGCGCAATCATATCGAAGCGCAGCTCGATGCGATGTTCTCGCCCACCGTGCATTTGAAATCGGGCGGTTATCTCGTCATCAACCAGACCGAAGCGCTGGTTTCCATCGACGTGAACTCCGGCCGCGCCACGCGCGAACATTCCATCGAGGAAACCGCTTACAAGACCAACCTTGAAGCCGCCGACGAAATCGCCCGCCAGTTGCGCCTGCGCGATCTGGCCGGCCTTGTGGTGATCGACTTCATCGACATGGAAGACGGCCGCAACGACCGCGCCGTCGAGAAGCGCATCTACAACGCGGTGAAGAACGATCGCGCGCGCATCCAGATCGGCAAGATCAGCCAGTTCGGCTTGCTGGAAATGTCGCGTCAGCGTTTGCGCGCGGGCGTTGTCGCCGGATCGACGGTTCCCTGCCCGCATTGCGGCGGCCAGGGCATTGTGCGCTCGGTCGAGTCCACCGCGCTGCGCGTGTTGCGCGGCATCGAGGAAGAGGGCCAGCGCCAGCGCGCCGTCATTCTCAGCGTGCAGGTTGCTTCCGACGTTGCGGTCTATGCGCTCAACCAGAAGCGCCGCGAAATCGCACGCCTGGAAGCCGAATACGACATCTCCATCCTGTTCGAGCCGAAGGACGAGATGGTCGCCGGCACGTTCGAAATCGTGCGCACCGGCACGCGCGCGCCGTCGGAGATCACCCGCGTCGCCGTGACCGTCGATGCCGGCTTCATGGCCGCGCAAACCGCGGAAGAACCGGAACCCGAGACGATCGAAGAAGAGATCGTCGAGGAAGAAGAAAGCGAAGACACGGCTGAGGAACGCGATGAGCGGCCCGCGCAGAACCATTCGAGCGACGGCCAGCCGAATGGCGAAGGCGGACGCCGCCGCCGCAAGCGCCGCCGCCGTGGCGGACGCGACCGCGAAGGCGGCGAACGGCCTTCGGTCCAACCCAGCGAACAAACTGCCGCGCCGCGCGAACAAACCTTCGCGCCCGCCGGCGAAAACACCAATGGTGAAATTCCAGCCACTGAGCAGAACGCGAACGGCGAAGGCGGCCCGCGCAAGCGCCGCCGTAGGCGGCGGCGCGGCCGCGGCGGCCGGCACGAAGGTGAATTCGCCGCGCAGCAAAACGGTCAGGCGAACGGCGAAGGCGCGCGCGCCGAAACCGGTGGCTACGACGATGTGGGCGGCGAACAGCAGGCGCCGGTGATCGCGCCGAACGCACCGTCCGGCCCCGTCTGGTCGCTGACACCGGAACAGAACCATGCGCCGCGCGCCGAAACGCCCGCATCGCAACCCGCAAGCGAAGAGGCCGCGCAACCCAGCCGCAAAGGCTGGTGGCAACGCACGTTCAAAAGCTGAGCGTCAGAGTCGCTGTTAAACATCGTCATGGCCGGGCCTGACCCGGCCATGACGGAATGACATTCAAACCCTAGTTGCCCGAAGCAACATCGCCGGCGGCCGCGCCGTATCCGTGCGCGGCCGGGTCGGGCAGCGCCGCGCAGGTGCCGCTTTGGCAGGCGATGACATTCACCGTGTCGTATGGCGCCATGCCGGTGGAGCGAAGATCGCCGGGTTGTGAAAGGCTTGCGCCGCTCGCCAGCTTCACCAGCGCATAAGCGATGGAGGCCGTGCCGTTCGGGCCACCGGCGCCAGCACCCGCCAGCGTTACCGAACCGCCGTTACCGTCCGTCGCGACGATCGGCGTCAGGAACGCCGCCGCCAATCCCGCCTGCCCGGCCGATGGCGAACCCGCCAGCGTCACGCCGGTGCCTTGCGCGGTATGCCCCGAACCGAACGGGCCGTTCATCGTCACGGCGCAGGCAACCGCTTGGCCCGATGCATCGACCGCGGCAAATCCGGTAGCGCCCAAATCCTGCGGAAGGCTTTTCACGCCATACTGATCGAGCGCGCGTTTCACGGCGCTGCCGACGGCGGAATTCGAACTCTCACCCGCTGCCAGCGCCCCGTTCGACCCCGACAGCGTACTCAACAGCGAACCGGCGAAGGCGCCGGCTCCGGTGCGCGCGGGTGCGAGATACGCCACCTGATCTCCCACCTGAATCACTTGCGGCGTGCCGCGGCTGGCCTGATAGGCGGCAAGATCGCCGCCGCCCACAGCACCGCTTTGCGAACTGGAATAGCCGATGATCTGACCGGCGACGCGGCCTTTGTAAAATCCGTCAGGCCCTTGCGTGCGCACTTGCGTCAGCGTGCGGCCGAGATCGGGATTGCTGACGATGGCACCCGCCTGTTTCACATGCCCGGACTCGTCCATGAATTCCGCTGCAAGACTGGCGTCGAGCCGCACGACGTTTTCTGCCGGGGTCAGCCGCGCCGCCAGCGCGGCGGAAATGGGAAATCCGGTCGCCGCATAGCTTTCGCCGGGCGCCACAACGCGCTGCCAGGGCAACCGTCCGTACACGGATTGCATCAGGGCAAAGCCGCTCACATTGCCCGGCACCGCGTAGGCGCCGCCGCCGCTGGCGTCGCGGGGCAGAAAATCGAACTCTTCGTTACGCCCGCTCGCAGCATCGTGCACCACGCACAATCCGCCGCCGCCCAGTCCGGCCGCCACGGGATATGTCACCGCAAGCGTGAAATACATCGCCGCCGCCGCGTCCGTGGCGCTGCCGCCGCTCGCCAGCACGTTCGCGCCTGCACGCACCGCCAGCGGTTCGTCGCCCACGGTGTAGCCACCGGATGGCGGAATCCCGCTATCGCCACCGGAGCATCCTGCCAGAAGAATGAATGTGGCTGCGCCAGCCAGCGCGCGTGATCGGAACATGGAGGGGCTTTAATCCTTGGGTATATTTGGACTAGTTAGCGGCTTCAGCGCCGAAATGGCGTACGACGAAGCGTGCGTTGACGCAACCGGCGGCCAGCCATTACCGTCCCGGCCGGGAACGTGGGGCGCGGAAGGAGTGTTCGGGCCTTGGCGTTTTTCAATCTTTTCGGGCACATGCGCGCATCGTGGATCGGCAAGCCCGGTTCGCTCAAAACGCTTACCTTCCTCGCGACGTTTCTCGCCGGCATGGGCCTCACGCTGGTTTCGGCGACGGCACAGGATGGCGGCCTCGACATTATCCGCGACGCGGAAATCGAAAGCGTCCTGCGTTCGTATGAAGATCCAATTCTGAAAGCGGCCGGCATTCCACCGGCCGCCGTGCGCATGTACATCGTCAACGATCCGTCGCTGAACGCTTTTGCCGCGCAAAGTCCGCTGCCCGGCGAGAGCGAAGACATCTTCGTGAACACCGGCAGCTTCATCCTTATGGATACGCCCAATCAGTTGATCGGCGTGCTGGCGCACGAGACCGGCCACATTGCCGGCGGCCACGTCACGCGCAGCGAAGTGGCCATGCGCAAGGCGACGATTCCGATGCTTCTGTCTTTCGCGCTCGGCATCGCGGCGATTGCGGCCGGCGCCGGCGCCGCCGGCATGGGCATCATGCAGGCCGGCCAGCAAATCGCGCAGGCGCAATACATGGAGTTCAGCCGCGCACAGGAAGCCACCGCCGACCAGATGGGCGTTACCTTCCTCAACCGTACCCACCAGTCCGGCGAAGGCATGTTGCAGGTGTTCGAGAAGATGGCCGACGAACAGGCCATGACCGACCAATACCGCAATCAACTTTCCACGGACCATCCCGCAGACCGCGAGCGCGTCGACAATCTGCAGGCGCGCGTGGATGCGTCGCCGTACAGGGATGTTCGGGACAGTCCCGAAGCCATCCACGAATACAAAATGATTCAGGCGAAACTTTCCGGCTATCTCTCCGATCCGCATGCCGTGCTGGATCGCTGGCCGCTGACCGACACAACGGAAGAAGCGCGTTACGCCCGCGCCATCGCCTATTCGCGCATGCCCGACCTTCCCAAGGCGCTGGACGAGATCAACGCGCTGCTGAAAGTGGAACCCAACAATCCCTACTTCTGGGAAGTGCTCGGTCAAATTTACGTCAGCATGGGTCAACCGCAAAAAGGCATCGAGCCGTATCAAAAATCGGTGAACTTCGCGCCCAGCCAGCCGCTCCTGCGCGTGAGCCTCGCCGCAGCCCAACTCGCCTCCGAAAATCCGGCGCTGGCAAAGCCCGCCTTGGACAATCTGCATGTCGCGCTCCAGCAGGAACACGACAATTCCTTCGGCTGGTACGAAGCGGCGCAGGCTTATAGCCAGCTCGGCAATGAGCCGATGGCCGATCTGGCGACCGCGGAACGCTATTTCACCGGCGGCTCGATGAAAGAAGCGAAGCAATTTGCCTTCCGTGCGGCGCATGGACTACCAAAGGGCTCGACCGACTGGCAGCGCGCGACCGATATCGTGGCCGCCGCCGGTTACGAGAGCGACGAATAGCAAAGAGCGCGACACCATGAATCAGAACTGGAAACTTGCCGTTCTCGGCGGCCTTGGCGGCGCGGTGCTGGCGCTTGTTGTCGTGTTCGCCGCCGCGTGGGCCGGCGCATTGCCCACCAACGAACGCACGATCCACGATTACATGCTGGCGCATCCGCAGATATTGACCGACATGATGGCCAAGCTTCAGGCCGGCCAGGCGGACGACGACGATCGCGCGCGCCAGGAAGCCGTCACCAAAATGGGCACGACGGCATTCTTCGATCCAAAGGTGGCGTTCATTGCCGGTCCCGCAAACGCCAAGAACACATTCGTGGAATTCTTCGATTACAACTGCCCCTACTGCCGCGCTTCGATGCCGTCGGTGAAGAGATTTTACGCCGCGCACAAGAACGACACCCGCTTTGCCTTCATCGAATTCCCGATCAAGGGGCCGGAGTCGCTGGTTGCGTCGCGCGCGGCGATGGCGGCGCGCCGCCAGCCGGACAAATATCTCGCCTTCCATTTCCTCTTGATGAACGAGCAGCAACTCGTCGACCGCGCGATCGTCATGGCGGATGCGAAAAAAGCCGGCCTCGACATGACGAAGCTGGAAGCGGACATGAAAAGCGCGGAAGTGGAAAACGCGCTCATCGCCTCACATCATCTGGCCGTCACCGCCCGCATCGACGGCACGCCCGCCTTTATCGTCAACGGTCACATGCGCGAAGGCGGAGTGGACGATTCCGATATCGCGGCGCTTGTGAAAGGCTAACGGTCCGGCGGCGGAATCGGCGTGGCCGTCACCGGCTGCGTCGGCGCGGCATTGGGAATGGGACCAGCCGGTTCAAACGTCAGCGATACGCTGTTCTGATTGCCCACCATCGCGGTCACATTGGGCCGCCCCGCCAGCCGGCAGACGACTTGCACTTCGTGATCGGGCATTTCCACCGACGCCGTGCCGGGCGTCGCATCGATGTTCGCCAGCATATAACCCTGATCATCGAATTCGCAGCGCGCACCCGCTGGAATCGTTTTTACCGCGATCTGTCGCGCGGGCGGTGCAAACATGCTGCCGCATCCCGCCAGCAAAAGTCCGGCAAGCGCCAGAACGCCAACCTTCGAAAGCGCGAAAAGAGCGTGTTTCTTGGCGCATCGCGGCAACATCGACATTCACCTGCTCCAGTCTTGCCATTCAAGGCCGCGCACGCGCTCGAATTCTGCAATATTCGCCGTCACAAGAGTCGCTCCCATTCGCAGCGCTTGCCCTGCAATAAGAACATCGTAAGGCCCAATCGGGCTCCCCGTTTTTTTCAAAGAAGCACGAATTTCACCGGCCGCGACGGCGTCTTCGCTGGTAAACGGCAGAACATTCACGAGAGTTTCCAGGAAGAGCCTCAAGGCCCTGGCATTCTGCGCAACACGCTTACTTCGCGCAACGCCATACCACAATTCAAAAACCACAACCGACGATACCGCGGTCTCCTCGCCACGCGCGCGAAGTTGTTCGTAGCGCGCGCGATATTCGGGATTGGCGTTGAGCAGGCCTATGACAACGTTGGTATCAAGATGAAAATTCAACCGAGCGAATCCAGATCGTCATCGGATGGCATGGCAGGTTGCTCGCGTCTTGTATCCGGGAATTCCCCCTGAACCAGTTGGTCGATCTCGGCAAATACGTCGCCGAGTTCGGGCGTAAACGGCTCCAACAGGATGCCGTTACCCACGCGCTTCACCCGGACCCGGTCGCCCGGCATGCGGAATTCCAGCGGCAGCCGGACCGCTTGGCTGCGTCCGTGTTGGAAAATTCTCGCGATGCCGTTTCCTGCCATTTTTATCCACCAATGGTATATATCAATGATATATACCAAAGCGGGCATCAGATCAATCCCGCCAATGGACTTGAAGGATCGGCATAGCGTTTCTTCGGCATGCGACCTGCCAGATAGGCGAGCCTGCCCGCTTCGATAGCGTGGCGCATCGCGCGCGCCATCATCACCGGGTTCTTGGCTTCGGCGATGGCCGTGTTCATCAACACCGCATCGCAGCCCAGTTCCATCGCCACCGCTGCATCCGATGCCGTGCCCACGCCGGCGTCCACAATCACCGGCACTTTCGCTTGTTCGATAATCATGCGGATGTTCACCGGGTTCTGCACGCCAAGCCCGGACCCAATCGGCGCCGCCAGCGGCATGATCGCCGCCGCGCCCAAATCTTCCAGCCGCTTGGCCATGATCGGATCGTCGCTGCAATAAACCAGAACCTGAAAGCCGTCCTTGATAAGAAGTTCGGTGGCGCGCAGCGTTTCGATCATGTCGGGATAAAGCGTTTTCTTGTCGCCCAGCACTTCCAGCTTCACCAGCGTCCATCCGCCTGCCTCGCGCGCCAGCCGCAAAGTGCGCACCGCATCTTCGCCGGTAAAGCAGCCCGCCGTGTTGGGCAGGTAGGTGTATTTTTTCGGATCGATAAAATCGATCAGCTTGGGCTGGCTGGGATCGGTCAGGTTCACCCGGCGCACCGCCACCGTCACCATCTCGGCCCCGCTGGCTTCCAGCGCGGCGGCATTCTCTGCATAGGTTTTGTATTTGCCGGTGCCGACAATCAGGCGCGATTTATACGTCTTGCCCGCCACCGTGAACGGCTTGTCCTCACGCGGCGTCTCCACCGGCGCATTGCCGCCACCGATGAAATGCACGATCTCCAGCCGGTCGCCCTCCCCCACCATGACCGCGCCGTATTGCGAGCGCGGCACGATCTCCAGGTTCCGCTCCACGGCGATCTTGGCTGGGTCCAACCCCAGCCCCGCCAGCAGCCCCTGCACGCTCACCGGCGCCTCAAGCCGCTTGCCTTCGCCGTTTATGGTCACATTCAGGGGCATAAAGCCTTTTCCCGCTTGGAGGTTTCCATCCGCCGCTCTCCGCCATTATAAGGGAGGATAACAGTCTTAATGGTGGTTCCGTGGCCCGCAAAAACAAGGGCAAGCCTGCAAAAGCCCGGCCGATATTCGTTCTCAACGGCCCCAACCTCAACCTCCTGGGCCGCCGGGAGCCGGAGGTTTATGGCCGCACGACGCTGGCTGAGATCAAGGCTGCCGTGACCGCACGGGCCAGAACCCATGGATATACGTTGTCGTTCCATCAGACCAACCATGAAGGCGAACTCGTGGACCAGCTTCAGGAAGCGCGCGAAAAATCCTGCGGCGTCATCCTCAACGCCGGCGGTTACAGCCATACCTCCATCGCGCTGCTCGATGCAGCGCGCGCGCTGGAACAGCCGCTGATCGAAGTCCATCTCTCCAATCCTTACGCGCGCGAGCTTTATCGCCGCCATTCGTATATCAGTGAAGCGGCCGATGGTGTGATCTGCGGTCTGGGCGCCCAAGGTTATTCCGTCGCCGTTGACGCGCTCGCGGCGATGCTCAAGAACGGTGATGCATGAATATGAAAGGCGTAAAACAATTGGGCGAACGCCTCACCAGCGGCAGCAAGCCGAAGTCTAACGGCACGCATGTGGACTCCTCCGCGATCCGCGAGCTTGCGGAACTGCTGGAAGAAACCGGCCTGACCGAAATCGAAATTGAACAGGGCGGCCAGCGTTTGCGCGTCTCGCGCCAGACCGCACCCGTCTATCACGGCGCCGCGCCCATGGCGGCGGCACCGGCGCCCGCCGCAGCAGCCACTCCCGCCACGGCCGTTTCCGAAGCGCCAAAGCGCGACCCCGCCAACACCGTCAACTCGCCGATGGTCGGCACGGTCTATGTGTCGCCCGAACCCGGCAAGCCCGCCTTCGTGAAAGTGGGCGACAGCGTGAAGGAAGGGGCCACGCTCCTCATCGTGGAAGCGATGAAGACCATGAACCCGATCCTCGCGCCCAAAAGCGGCACGGTCACGGAAATCTGCGTGAAGGACGCCCAGCCGATTGAATTCGGCCAGGCGCTGCTCGTTATCTCCTGATGTTCGAGAAAGTTCTCATCGCCAATCGCGGCGAGATCGCACTGCGCATCAACCGCGCCTGCAAGGAGATGGGCATCTCCACCGTCGCGGTCCATTCCACCGCCGATGCCGACGCGATGCATGTGCGCCTCGCCGATGAAAGCGTGTGCATCGGCCCGCCGTCCGCCACGCAAAGCTATCTCAACATTCCGGCCCTCATCGCGGCGTGCGAAATCACCGGCGCCGAAGCCATCCATCCCGGCTACGGTTTTCTTTCCGAGAACGCGCGCTTCGCCGAAATCGTGCGCGAGCACGGCATCACCTTCATCGGCCCCACGCCCGAACATATCCGCATGATGGGCGACAAGATCACGGCCAAGCAGGCGGTGAAGGATGTCGGCATCCCCACCGTGCCCGGCTCCGATGGCGCGGTGTCGGACGCGGACGCGCCGCGCACCGCCGCCGAAATCGGATATCCGGTTCTCATCAAGGCGACAGCAGGCGGCGGCGGCCGCGGCATGAAGGTGGCGGCAAGCCCCGCCGAACTTTCGCTGGCGCTATCCACCGCGCGCACCGAAGCCAAAACCGCCTTCGGCAACGACACCATCTATATGGAGAAATATCTCGGCAAGCCGCGCCATATCGAGATTCAGGTTCTGGCCGACAGCTTCGGCAAAGTGGTGCATCTGGGTGAACGCGATTGCTCGCTGCAACGCCGCCACCAGAAAGTCTGGGAAGAAGCCGGTTCGCCCGCGCTCAACGAAGCGCAGCGCGAAGAAATCGGCGGCGTCTGCACGCGCGCGCTGGCCAAGCTCGGCTATCTCGGCGCCGGCACCATCGAGTTCCTGTTTGAAGAGGGCAAGTTCTACTTCATCGAAATGAACACGCGCCTTCAGGTGGAGCATCCCATCACCGAAGCCATCACCGGCATCGATATCGTGCGCGAACAGATCCGCATCGCAGCCGGCGGCGCGCTGGAGATCGACCAGAAGGACATCACCTTCGCGGGCCACGCCATCGAATGCCGCATCAACGCGGAAAACGCTTTCACCTTTCAACCGTCACCGGGCACCATCACGCAATTCCACCAGCCCGGCGGCCTTGGCGTGCGTTTCGATTCCGCGATCTATTCCGGCTATCGCATCCCGCCCTATTACGACAGCCTCATCGGCAAGCTGGTGGTGCATGGCAAGAACCGTAACGAATGTTTGATGCGCCTGCGCCGCGCGCTGGACGAACTTGTCGTCGGCGGCATCGACACCACTATCCCGCTCTTCCAGCGGCTGGTGCGCGAGCCAGACATTCTGAACGGCGACTATCACATTCACTGGCTGGAACAGTGGCTCGCCAAACAAAAGATCGCGGCCTGACCGCCGCCGGTGCAAAGCGTTCTTAGTGCGTGTAAGCCACCGCCGGCACCGGACATGTCTTCACCGCTTCCGGCCGCAACTGTCCCGGCAGGTACAATTCCGAACGCAGGTTTGCGCGCCAGCACCTATCCAGCGCCGAACAATAGCAAACCCGAAAGGTCATTTGTTCGCGCGCCTTGTCGAGCGCATTCCACACGCTGAGATTGTCGCTTCCCAGCGGATAATGAATGAACATCTCGGGCTCACCGGCGCGCAGCACAACGCCCTGAACGATGCCCGTCGTCAGCGGCGAGTGATTTTTGGCTTCCGGCAAAGTCGCTTTTATCGCGCGATAACCGCAGCACTCTTTGAGAAGCTGGGCGCCGGAGCGATACGGCCTTCCTCTCCAGAATACCTCGAAGCTCTCGACCTTCGCAGGCCCCACGCCGGTGTTCACCACGGAGAACTGCAAGTCCAGTTTCGCATCCGGACGGGCATTGCCGATCTGGATTTGCAGAAACGGCCAGGTGCTGGCGGCCACCAGTTGCTCGTTCGCATCTTCGGTGCGGATGCCGATCCACAGCGAAACAGCCGACACAAACAACGCCGCCACCGCGAACAGCGTGTCGGTCCAGTGGCGTCTCATAAAGGACTTTTCGGGCGGAGCGGGCATCGCACTTTATTCCTGGTAGGCTACAGGCGGCACCGGACATTTCTTAACCGGTGCAGGATCGAGCTGGTCGCGCCCCTTCACGCTATTGATCCAGCATTCGTCGAACACCGAGCAGTAGCAGATGCGATAGGTTATGTCGTAATTGCGTGCGCTGTTGAGTGCCCGCCAGAGATTTTCGTTTTGCGATCCCAGGCCGAGCGTTATGAACGTATGGATCTCGCCGGCGCGGATCACGTTTCCGGGGATTCCGGCCGTCATGAATTTTCCCGTCGTTTCATCCTTGTCCGACAGGGATGGCCGCTTGAAATCCGGCTTGCAACACCCGCGGATCAGCGACACGGCGGAAGTATAAGGTTTGCCCTTATAGAATACCTCGAAGCTGCGCACCTTGGCCGGTCCAACGCCGGTGTTGGTGACGCGGAACAACAGGACGGAATGTCCCTCGTTGTCTATGTTGCTGCTGTCCACTTCCAGCAGCGGCCACGAAGACGCCGCCACCATCTGCCGGTTGGCGACTTCGGTTTCGATTGCCACCCACAGCGAAATGAGCGAGAGCAGCAGCGCCGTGCCGGAGGTGACATACTCCAGCCAGTGGCGGCTGCGGCTGCGGGGCAATTCGGGAATGCCGGACATCGTTTCGACCGTCTTGAAACTCTACCATCCTGCCGCCGAACCGGGACCGGAACAATGCACGCCGCACGCAAGGCCGGCGTGTGCGATTCGCGGCGCTGCTATTTCTTCTCGTAAAGAACCTGCGCCGACAGCGCGCCGGCCATCGTCATAAGCTGGGGCCGCGCGCGATTGTAATAACTCGCGGCGCAGACGGCGTGCGGATGCTCGGCGGTCAACGTCCGCACCGACCGGACCGTCAGGGGATCGGAGCGTGTGTAAGCGATGCTCACGCTCACGCCGTCCGCCGTCAAGGTCTGGGATTTTGGCACCGAAATAATACGCACGCCTGCGGGGAAATGGATTGTTGTGTCATCGGTTGCCGTGAAGGAACCGCACGTATAATCGCTTTGCCGCACAGGCAGACCGATGTTCAGCGCATTTCCCAGCGCCACCGGGTGATAGCCGAGGCCGAACGAAATTCCACCCGGCCCCGGAAAATTCGCGGCATTGGGAATATTGAAATGCACGGAATGAACATAGGGATCGACCAGCTTGGCCGTGTCGGCTTTTGTGACCGTGCCGTCGCTTGCGCCGGGCACCGTGGCGCGCACGAAATTGGCTTGCACTTGCGGCGAAACCACATCCATCAATGCGCGAAAAGCAGCACCGGCCGACCCGGTGGCGCTCACTTCGCTGTCACCCGTGGCTTCGCCGTCGCGGTCGATCGTGAGCGTGGTGACGGTATGTACTGTCGATTGCGCGGCCGCGGCATTGGGCGTTCGCGCAACCGCACCTGTAGACACCAGCAGCACGGGTTTGTCGGCATCCGGCGCCGGCAATGTTCCGAACGGCGCAGTCTTCACAGTGGAATCCAGATACATATCGAATTCCGGCACGTAGGTGATGATGTGGTTGAACAGATCGAATGCCGGCACCGGGGATAGTTTGTAAATGTTGCCGATGCTGATGAGCGCGCCGGTGCTGGGAATGCCCTTGGCGGCCAGCAATGCTTCCAGCAGCACGACATGATCCTTGCAATCGCCGTAGCGGCTATGCAGCACGTCGCTCGCGGCATGCGGCACGATACCGCCTTTGCCGAGGAAAATCGCAACGTATTTGATATTCCCCGAAACCCAGTCGTAAAGCCTTTGCGCCTGCTCGCGCCGGTCGCTGACGCCGGCCGTCAGTTGATCGGCAAGTGCGCGGATGTCGTCGGTGGGCGCGGCCTTCTCGTGCGCGCCATCCTGGTAAGCCTGCGCCACCTGCGCGTAGCTTGTGTATGAACTGACGACCAGGTGCGGACCGCTGTCGAAATCGGAAATGCTGCCCGCTTCGGGCAGTCCGGTTGCATTGTTCGCATAGCTCCAGGTCCAACGCTGCGTATCGTCCAACTGCTCCGGAGCCGCGCTGCCAAGACCCGAAACATCGAACTGTAACGGAAAACTCTTCGGCGCGGTAAGCGTCATGATCGCGTTATGAACCGGTACCGACCGGGGAAACGCCGCTGCCAGCGAGAACTGGTTTTTGAACCAGGGTGTGTTTTGCGTGAAAGAAATTTTGCTCACAACCTCGTCGCCGACTTCCACATTCTGGTACACGGCGATCTTGGATTTGTAGTCGCTGAACATCGCGCCGGCGCCCGCGCCGGAGGTGACCAGCATCTTGTCGCGGGGCACATCGATGCGCGTGCCGTCGCTCTTCAGCGTGTAGGCTTCCACGATATCGCCCGATTGATAACCTTCCGAGTAGGAAATTTCCGTCTGGCGAAGAATCTGAAGCGCCTGCTGCGTCAGAATCCGCGTCGTCGATTCCTGCGTCTGGGTAAAACTTCCGTCGGCGTGGACAACGTAATCCACCCTGTCCGACACAATCTCAAACGGCGCGCTGGGCGCAGAAGGTGCCGGCTGCGCAAAAGCGGCGCCGGAGCAGACAAGCGCAATTGCGCACGCCGAGTAACCAATCCAACGCATACCTGCCCCCAACCAATTCCCAAGAACCGGCATGTTAGCGGCCCCGGCGGTTTCGATCTCTAAAAATCGCATCAAAGCGTAAAATAGCCGCGCGAAGCCGTTACAAAATTCACGCCACAATATGGTAATGAACGGGGCATGCACGGCCCCGCTCCGCTCACGCCTGAAATCCTGCTGGAATCTTATGCTTCGGGGGTGTTTCCCATGGCGGAGCGGCGCAACGATCCGAACCTGTTCTGGGTTTCGCCCGAACAGCGCGGCATCATTCCGCTGGACGGGTTTCACATTCCAAAGCGCCTCGCCCGCACCGTGCGCGGCAACCGTTTCGGCGTCACGCTCGACAAGGCCTTCACAGACGTCATCGCCGCCTGCGCCGCCCCGACAGACGAGCGCGAGGAAAGCTGGATCAACCCTGAAATCGTTTCGCTCTATACCGCGCTCCACCGCCGCGGCAACGCCCATTCGGTGGAATGTTGGCAGGATGACGTTCTGGTGGGCGGCCTTTATGGCGTGAAGCTGGGTGCGGCCTTCTTCGGCGAAAGCATGTTTAGCCGCGCGCGCGACGCCAGCAAGGTGGCGCTGGTCCATCTGGTTTCAAGGTTGAACGCCGGCGGCTTCAAACTGCTCGACGCGCAATTCATCACGTCGCATCTGGCGACGTTCGGCGCGATCGAGATTCCCCGCGCGCAATATCTCAATCTGCTCGATGCGGCGCTCGCGCACGAGGCGAGCTTTTATTGACCGGAGCCTTCCGGCAGTTCCGGCAGCGTCTGGCGATTAGCCAAGGCGTCGGGCGATTTCGCACGCACCGGCGCGGTGGAGGCCACTGGGCCCGTCTCGCCGGGCTGGTTGGTTTTGCAGCCCAGCACCCACACGTCATAAAGCGGATGCTCCATGGCGTTGATTTCCGGCGCGGAGGCGAACATCCAGCCGGAAAATACCTGCTTGGGCTGATCGCCCGGCCGCGTGTCGGTGATCTGGAGGAACGCGGTTGTCTCCGGCGCTTCCAGCGGCGGCGTGGCGTGGCAGAAATCGGCGGCGATGGTCAGCGTCGCATAATGGACCGGCTTGCCGACAGGTACGTAAAGCGTTGTCGCCTCGCCGGTCATCTTGTCCAGGCCGCGCACCACCAGAACGCTTTTCACGCCATGCTTGTCCGGCACCGCTTCGCGCAACGCCGCAGCCTCAAGCTGCGCGTCGTTTGCGGCGCCAGCGCAAACCGGCGCCAGCGCCGAAACCAGCAGCGCTGCAACCAGAAGCGGACGAAACTTCAACATCACGGGTGACTCGCCGGCACGTTCTGCGGACTATTGTTGTTCTGCGGCGGGTTAAGATTTTGCGGCTTTCCTGTCGCCGGCCCGCTATCGCTTCCGCTGCCCATCATTGCGCGGCTGACCAGCCCGATCAAATCCACCGAGCCTTGGGTATTGGTGATGCGGCCGTCCGGCTTGATCATGGTGTCGCTGCCACCCGGCGCGATGGAAAGATAGGAACTCGCCAGCAGCCCGGAAGACGTCACCTTCACCGCCGAATCGTCGGGAATCTCCACGCCGTTCCGGATCGAAATCTTTACATCGGCCAGATAGGTCTTGGGATCCAGCTCGATGGCCGCCACGGTTCCCACCTTCACGCCGGAAAGCCGCACGTCGGTGCCCACATTCACGCCATCGATACGGCCGAACTGCGCCGTCACTTCGTAGCCGGAAACACCGCCGGAATTGGTGGTTGTGTAGGCGTATCCCAGGAACACCACCGCCACCGCGATTACAATCGCGCCGATCAGCGTTTCAACCGTGTTGTTCTGCATTGTCTGTCCCGTTTATTCCGGCTGCCAGGCCTGGTAATCGCCGGTGGCCGGCGCGCGCACACCGTCGCCCGTCAGGCTTCCCGGCGGATGATACGCCGCCGCCGTGCCCGTAAGATTCGGCTGGAATTCTTTTTCCCACACGCGAGTCTTCAGCGGTGCCACCGTCGGCGGTTCCTTGAACGTATGATGTATCCAGCCGTGCCATTCGGCCGGTACGCGGCTGGCTTCCACCGTGCCATTATAAAGCACCCAGCGCCGTGCGCCGCCCTTGGTCTGGTAATAGCGGTTGCCGAACTCGTCGGTGCCCACGTACTGGCCGGAAAACCAGGTCGTGACCATCGTGCCGAGCGTCGCCCCCCGCCACCAGATGAAAATTGCGCGCAACAAACCCATGGGACCAGTCATGCCGGAATCGCGGGCGGAATATAAGGGCGGCTTTGGGGTCCGTCACGGCCCCCTCCGGGGGCACTTGCGCGCATCGCTCCGGCCGATCTGTCCACAGGGTCGTCCCGCCGGGTGTCATAAATACGAAAAATTTTTCCCCACGATTCCACATCCGCGCTTGACATGGTTTTTTCTTCGGAAAAACGAGCCCAAGATTTAGTGGTTAATTTTCCGTTCCCCACCATTAGTCTTGACCGTCCTTTTCGAAGGCGCGAGAGTTAGCGCCTGCCGTTCATCGCGGCACAAAATCTGGGACCAGAAATCAGCGGGCCGTCCGGGCTCTTTCGCGCAAACGCGCACCCCGGCGTCGGCGAACTGTCCCCAAAACGGCGCGATGGAGGCGGTTGGACCAGTTACTCACTTGGGGGCTTAAGGCATGCGTATTCGGCGTCAGTTCACGGTTGAAGGCCGCTCTCCGTACGAGGGCATCGCGTTTCGCAACACTGCCAGCGAGATTCGAAACCCGGACGGGTCGGTCGTCTTCAGCCAGACGGACATCGAAGTTCCCGAAAGCTGGAGCCAGGTCGCCTGCGACGTGCTGGCGCAAAAGTATTTCCGCAAAGCCGGCGTGCCTGCCAAGCTGAAAGCCGTCGAAGAGAAAGATGTGCCGCAATGGCTGTGGCGCAACGCTGCCGAAGGCGGCGAGACGGTGGGCGAACGCTCCGCCAAGCAGGTGTTCGACCGGTTGGCCGGCACCTGGACCTATTGGGGCTGGAAGGGCGGCTATTTCGATGGCGAAGCCGACGCCCGCGCCTTCTTCGACGAGATGTGCTTCATGCTGGCGACGCAGAAGGCGGCGCCGAACTCCCCGCAATGGTTCAACACCGGCCTGCACTGGGCCTACGGCATCGATGGCCCCAGCCAGGGCCACTATTACGTCGATCACGTCAGCGGACGCTTGGTGAAATCGGCCTCGTCCTATGAACATCCGCAGCCGCATGCCTGCTTCATTCAGGGCGTGAAGGACGATCTCGTCAACGAAGGCGGGATCATGGATTTGTGGACGCGCGAAGCGCGTCTGTTCAAATACGGCTCCGGTACCGGCACCAACTTCTCCATGCTGCGCGGCGAGAATGAAAAGCTTTCCGGCGGCGGCCGTTCGTCGGGCCTGATGAGCTTCCTCAAGATCGGCGATCGCGCGGCGGGCGCCATCAAGTCCGGCGGCACCACGCGCCGCGCGGCGAAGATGGTGATCGTGGATGTCGATCATCCCGATATCGAAACCTTCATCGACTGGAAGGTGATCGAGGAACAGAAGGTCGCCGCGATGGTGGCCGGTTCCAAGCTGGCCGAGCGCCATCTGAAGGCCGTGATGAAGGCCTGCATCAACTGCGAAGGTTCGGGCGACGATTGCTTCGACGCCACCAAGAACCCGGCGCTGCGCCGTGAGATCAAGGCTGCGCGCAAGAGCCTGATCCCTGACAATTACATCGAGCGCGTCATCAGCTTTGCCAAGCAGGGCTACAAGGACATCAACTTCAAGACCTACGACACCGATTGGGATTCGGAAGCCTATATGTCGGTGTCGGGCCAGAACTCCAACAACTCGGTGCGCGTGACGGATGAATTCCTCAACGCCGTGCTGGCCGATGGCGACTGGAATCTCACCTTCCGTGGCAGCAGCAAGATCGCCAAAACGGTGAAGGCGCGCGACCTGTGGGAGAAAATCTCCTACGCCGCGTGGGCCTGCGCCGATCCCGGCATCCAGTTCCACACCACGGTGAACGACTGGCACACCTGCCCCGCCGGCGGCCCGATCCGCGCCTCCAATCCCTGCTCGGAATATATGTTCCTCGACGATACCGCCTGCAATCTGGCGTCGCTGAACCTGATGCAATTCCGCGCCGAGGATGAGAACGGCAAGAAGCAGTTCGACGTTCCGTCGTTCGAACATGCCGTGCGCTTGTGGACCATCGTGCTGGAAGTCTCGGTGTTGATGGCGCAATTCCCCTCCAAGGAAATCGCGCAGCTCTCTTACGATTACCGCACGCTCGGCCTGGGCTTCGCCAACATCGGCGGCCTGCTCATGGCAGCGGGCATTTCGTATGACTCTCGCGAAGGCCGCGCAATCGCCGGCGCCATCTCCGCCGTGATGACGGGCGTGTCCTACGCCACCTCCGCCGAAATGGCGGGTGAGCTTGGGCCATTCGCCGAATATGCCGCCAACAAGGATTCCATGTTGCGCGTGGTGCGCAACCACCGCCGCGCCGCTTATGGCGAAACCGGCGGCTACGAATCCCTCAGCGTCGATCCCGTGGCGCTCGATCTGGACGCCATCGTGCAGCCCGATCTCGCCGCCGCCGCCAAGCGCGCGTGGGACGATGCGCTGGCGATGGGCGACAGCTTCGGCTTCCGCAACGCGCAGGCCACCGTCATCGCGCCCACCGGCACCATCGGCCTCGTCATGGATTGCGACACCACAGGCGTCGAGCCCGATTTCGCGCTGGTGAAATTCAAGACGCTGGCCGGCGGCGGTTACTTCAAGATCATCAACCGCTGCGTGCCCGAAGCGCTGGAAACACTGGGCTACGAGCAAGCGCAGATCGATGACATCGTGGCTTATGCCGTGGGCCACGGCACGCTGGAAGGCTCCAACGCGCTCAGCCACGGCGCCTTGCGCGCCAAGGGCTTCGGCGATGCGCAAATCGAAAAGGTCGAAGCCGCGCTGGAACAGGCGTTTGACATCCGCTTCGTCTTCAACAAATGGACGCTGGGCGAAACCTTCTGCACCGATACGCTGAAGTTCACACCCGCCGAACTCGACGCGCCAGATTTCGACATGCTGAAATCGCTGGGTTTCGCGCGCGCCGAAGTGGATGCCGCCAACCTGCATGTTTGCGGCGCCATGACGCTGGAAGGCGCGCCGCACCTGAAGGCCGAACACCTGCCCGTCTTCGATTGCGCCAACCCGTGCGGGCGTATTGGTAAAAGAGCCCTAAGCGTCGAGAGCCATATCCGCATGATGGCGGCGGTGCAGCCGTTCATTTCCGGCGCCATTTCCAAAACCATCAACATGCCCAACGCGGCATCGGTGAAGGAATGCGGCGAAAGCTATCTGCTCTCCTGGAAGCTGGCGCTGAAAGCCAACGCGCTCTATCGCGACGGCTCCAAGCTCAGCCAGCCGCTCGCCTCGCAGGTCTTCGCCTTCGATGAAGACGAAGATGAAATCGAAGATCTTTCCGCGCAGCCCATCGCCGCGCGCACCACCATCGTCACCGAACGCATCGTGGAAAAGCTGATCGAGCGCGTGCGGGCGAACGAACGCGAAAAGCTGCCCCATCGCCGCAAGAGCTATACCCAGAAAGCCATCGTTGGCGGCCACAAGGTCTATCTGCACACCGGCGAATACGAAGACGGCCGCTTGGGCGAAATCTTCATCGACATGCACAAGGAAGGTGCGGCCTTCCGCAGCCTGATGAACAACTTCGCCATCGCCATTTCCATCGGCCTGCAATATGGCGTGCCGCTGGAAGAGTTCGTGGAGGCCTTCACCTTCACGCGCTTCGAGCCGGCGGGCCTCGTCATCGGCAACGACTCCATCAAGAACGCCACCAGCGTTCTGGATTACATCTTCCGCGAGCTTGGCGTCTCCTATCTCGGCCGCAACGATCTGGCCCATGTCGTGCCGCACGAGGATGAAGATCTGGGCGGCGGCGCCAGCGAAGGCCAGCGCGAAGGTGCGGCCCCCGAAGTGGCCAAGATCGTCAATCGCAACGCCTCCACCGGCTATGTGCGCGGCAAGTTCCAGCACATGTCCGTCGTGCGCGGCGGTGCCGCCACGGCATTGGCGCTCGATCACGACCACGATCATCACCACGCGGTCGAACTCATCGAAGAAACGCTGACCACCGAAGAGATCGTCACCGAAACGATGGAAGCCGTCGGCGTCGCCGCCGGAAATCCCATCGCCGATGTGATGAGCGCCTTGGGCGCGCGCTTGACGGAAGCCGCCGACGACGCCGCCGCCAAAGCCGGCAAATCGCGCGAAGTCCACGCCAAGCGCTCCGCCGAAGCAAGACTCAAGGGCTTCGAAGGCGACGCCTGCGGCCAATGCGGAAACTTCACGCTGGTGAGAAACGGCACCTGCATGAAGTGCAACACCTGTGGCGGAACGAGCGGCTGCAGCTAGTCGCCTTTCCTCCCCCGTTTACGGGGGAGGGGGACCACGCGAAGCGTGGTAGAGGGGGGGCGGACGCGCGTAAGGAGTATGTGATGACCAAGAAATGCGTCGACATCATCGCCAAATCCGGCGAGCGGCTGTTCACCTACACCATCTGCCTCGACCACGAAGAAACCCACGAAGCGGAGTTCGAAGAAGTCGCCCTGATCTTCGCCGAGCGCGACGGCCTGGTGGAAACCCGCGAACTCATCCACCTGCGCGCAAGGTGCGCGACGTAAAGTCCATAAGAAAAGTCGTCATCGCCCGGATTGGCGGGGGCCACCAATAGGCGTCGGCACAATGCCCTCCGATCCGGGGATCACCCGGACAAGCCGGGTGATGACAACCTTGGTTGGGGCCACCATGGGCGCCGTAACAGCAAAATAAAAAAACCGTCATCGCCCGGCTTGTCCGGGCGATCCACGGACATATGCTGTGCTCATGCAGGGCGAGCGCAACTTCTGCGTTTACATCATGACCAATCAGCCGCACGGAACGCTCTATGTTGGCGTAACGAACGATATCGCGCGCCGGGCTTATGAACATCGCGAAGGATGTTCCGGCGGTTTCACCAAACGCTACGGGCTGAAGCGGTTGGTCTATATGGAATCCTTCCCAACGGCCACCAGCGCCATCCACCGCGAGAAGCGCATCAAGAAATATTCGCGCGCGTGGAAGATCAATCTAATCATGGCAGCCAATCCCGATTGGCGAGATCTGTATGACACGCTCAATGGCTGATCGGCGCCGCGCCCTGCGATCCGTGGATCACCCGGACAAGCGGGCGATGACGGCGTTGGTTGAAGCGAATGCGTGGCTCGCACGTTCCCCCTCCATGCCGCTGCTCGACTCCGATGCGCTGCTGCGCGTCCACTACGACAAACGCACCCGAACCTTGCGCGCGACGTTCCGCGAGAACCGGCGCACATACGATTATTTCGATGTATCCACAGACGAATACAAAGCCCTGCTTTGCGCCGATTCCCGCGGTGCCTGGTTCAACGCCAACATCCGCGATTGCCATTCCTTTCGCGAAGTCATCTGAAATAGCAAGAATATTATCCTCTTTCCGCTTTACACTAGGCTCCGATACATTTCGGTCATTCCTCACACCTGTATTCGGATTGGATCGCGCGGATCGTCAGGGCGCGCGGTGTGCCTTCCCGCGCGTGCATCCTATTTTCAATTATGAACGAACGAGGTGACTCATGATCGTCAGAATGTGGAAAGGCCTCGTGCCGAAAGAAAAGAAAGCCGCTTACATCGACTACCTGCACAAAACCGGGTTGGCCGATTACGCCAAAACATCCGGCAACAAGGGCGTGTCGCTGCTCTGCCGCGATGTGGGTGATGACGTGGAATTCACCACCATGACGTGGTGGGACGACATCGACGCCGTCAAACGCTTCGCCGGCGATGATTACGCACGCGCCCGCTATTACCCGGAAGACGCGGAATTCCTCAAAGCCTTCGCGCCCAACGTGGAGCACTACGGGGAACTCTACGCTTCGTAGCGTTCCACCTTCGCCGCATAACAGCCGCGTTTGGCGTTGTGGACGTGCAGGTAAGCGACATCCTCGCGGCCCAGGAACCGTGTGAACGTGGGTTCCGCTTCATCACCGGCCACCACGTCGGCCTCCACCATCATGCCGTTGCCATCGTAGGCGCGCACCGAAAGCATCTTCCCGCGGAACACCGGCGGCAGTTCTTGGCCGTCATACATCGTCCGCGCGCTCTCACGCACAAAAATCGGCCCAGCCGAACGGTATGGCGAATGCGCGGGCTGGTGCTCGTAGGCCAGCAGCAGAAGCGTCTCGCCCGGTTCGGCATTCTCCAGCGTCACGCGGCAAGGATAGTTGGGCTTGGCATCGGCCGTGACGCGCACGATATCGCGCGCCGCAAGTTCGGCATCGCTCAAGCCGAACAGCGGCTGGAAATCGGAAAGGGGAAGGCCGGTGAAACGGAATGGCATGGAACTCTCCACAAGGGTGTTGCCCGCCTGATATGGCGCGGCCCGCCCGCACCGGCGACCCGTTCCTTGCGGCGTCCCGGATTGGGGAGGGAGGGGGGTGCGAAAAACCGGGGTTCGAATGGCAACCCCTTCTAACGAAAGCCAAAACCGGCCCGTCGCGCGATACGCGCACCCCGGCATGCGCCTTGCGAGACAGGGCCCGACGCGTATCCAAACGAGACATTGCCCCAAGGATTCGACATGCCGTTCCTGTTCGCCGCCATCCTCGCCATGCTGAGCCCTGCCCCGGCCCATGTGACACTCACGCCCACCCAGGCGCTGGCCAGCATCAAGGCCGGCCATCACGATTGCCCCGGCTGCAATCTCGCCGGCCTCGACCTCACCAACACCTGCGTCAAGCAGGGCAATCTGGAAAACGCCAATTTCGATCGCGCCAAAGCCGTGCTGATGTGCATGAGCTATGCGGACTTCACCAACGCCACCTTCCGCCACACCGATCTTTCGGCGGCGAACCTGGCACACGCCAAGCTGGACGGCGCCGATTTCACCGGCGCCGATCTCACCGTCACCTCTTTCAAGGGAACCGATCTGCGCCGCGCCAAAGGCCTCACCCAAGCCCAGCTCGACGCGGCCTGCGGCGACGCCGATACCAAAGCGCCTGCCGGATTGAAGGTTCACACCTGCAGCTAGTTTTCGGAAAGCCTCCGAACACCTTGGCCCCCGCCCGCGGATGTACCGGACGGGGGTTATTTTTTGTGCCCGCTATTTGATGTTCAGCACACCGGCAACAATCGCGCAGTCCGTCTTGGTGCCGGTGACGCTTGGCACATACAGCGGCACGCCATGCTCCATGCCGGTGTTCGCCACCAGCCGCGTCTGCTTGCCGTTCTCGGCCTGCGAATAGGAAACCGCCGTGCCCAGCGTTGCATCGGCGTCTTTCCATTTGAGCAGCAGAACGGTCACAGCCCTGCCCTTATCATCGCGCGCCTGCCAGTGCTGCACGGCGGGAACAACCGCGCCCTTGTTGCCGGCGTGAACCGTTCCGTCCAGATCCACCGCGATCTGGTCCATCTTGGCGCGCGTCAGCGGATCGAAGGAATCGTCTTTCAGCGTCCACACTTCCACATGCGATCCGCCGATCCAGCTTTTGCCCGCCGGTGCCTTGGCCGGTGCCGGATCGTAAACCTGAATGAGAAGGCTAGTTGTCGTCGGCGCCACCACGCGCATTTGCGCCGCGCCATCCGCCGCCGCCGGTTTGCCGAACACGACAAAACCCGCGCTGCCATCGGTTGAAAGCGGCATCGCGCAGGTGCCAAGCGCCGTGCCTTGCGGAACATTGGCGAGATTGAGCGCGCCGTTCTGCGGTGTCAGAACCGGAAAAGCCGTCAGCAGATTTGGCGCGGGCTGCGGTTGCGGCGAATCGAACATCTTCTGCATGACCGCAGGGCAATCGGCATTGTCCGCATCGTCGCCGCCCCAGTTGCCGCCGGGGTTCTTGGCCACCGTCACGCCGCGAAACTTCTGCATATCGACCTGGGTGACGTTGCCGTTGTTGTTGGTGCCGTTGAAATACGAGCAATTGGTATCGCGCAACTGCACGAAAGGTGAAAGGCTGAAAACTTCGGTGGAAGACCAGCGCCAGTTCGATCCGCCGTCCTCCTTGTGCGTCATCCGGTTGGCGCCGATTTGAACGTCATCTTCGCCAACGCCCGCAGCACCGTAACCGTCATTGCACAGCGCCAGAATCTGAACCGGCTTGGCGCCTTTCAGCAGCCAGTATTCCACGCCGCCGTCTTTCTTTTCGTCGTCGGGATTGGTCATGCAGCCGTCGTCCGGCGCATCGTCCGATTTGTCCTTCACGCCGAAATGCACTTCGGCCACAACCAGCGCGGCACCACTCGCGTCTTTTCCGGCATCTTGCATCTTGCCGATGGAACATGTCGTGCGCTTGCCGCAGATCGCCGCTTTCTGCACGGGCGTAACAGCCGGAGCAGCCGCCAGCACCGCCGAACAGCCAAGCGCCACCACCCCAAGAAGAGAGAAGAAAATGCGTTGCATGGACATCATCCCCGAAACGATTATTCCGCCGCTTGCGGAAGATCCTTCGGCTTCCAGCGTAGCACAGGTGCGCGCGCCGCGCGCGTCTCGTCCAGCCTGCGCCGCGGGGCCAGGCGCGGCGCGCCTTCAAAGCGCGCCGTCTTTCCCGCCTTGGCTTCCAGCGCCATCTCGCGCAGCACATGAATGAAGCGGTCCAGCGACTCTTTGGATTCCGACTCTGTCGGCTCGATCAGCATCGCGCCATGCACCACCAGCGGGAAATACATCGTCATGGGGTGATAGCCTTCGTCGATCATCGCCTTAGCGAAATCCAGAGTGGTCACGCCGGTGCCTTCCAGAAACGTGTCGTCGAACAAGGCTTCGTGCATGCACGGCCCTTCGCCGAATGGCGCGCTCATCACATCCTTCAGCGACGCCAGAATGTAGTTGGCGGAAAGCACCGCATCCTCGCTCGCTTGCCGGATGCCGTCGGCGCCGTGACTCAACATGTAACTCAGCGCGCGCACGAACATGCCCATCTGGCCCTGAAACGCACACATACGGCCGAAGGGCTTCGCACCTTCGGGCAGATCGGCCTCATCCTCGATCAGGCGAAAGCCATTGTCGTCATGCATCAGCAGCGGCAGCGGCGCGAACGGCGCGAGTGCGGCGGACAGCACCACTGGCCCGGCACCCGGTCCGCCGCCGCCATGCGGCGTGGAGAATGTTTTGTGGAGATTGATATGCATCGCATCCACGCCCAGATCGCCCGGCCGCACGCGCCCCGCGATGGCATTGAAGTTCGCGCCGTCGCAATAGAAATAGCCGCCGGCCTTGTGCACCGCGTCGGCCATTTCCTTGATGCGCGGCTCGAACAATCCGCAAGTGTTGGGATTGGTCAGCATGATCGCCGCCACGTCGGGGCCAAGCTTGGCTTCCAGCGCATCGGCATCCACGTGGCCGTCATCGGTCGCGGGCACTTCGTCCACCGTGAAGCCCGCCACCGCCGCCGTCGCCGGATTGGTGCCATGCGCGGACGACGGCACCAGCACGCGCTTGCGGTTCTCGCCGCGCGCTTCCAGCGCTGCCTTGATGGTCAGCATTCCGCAAAGCTCGCCGTGCGCGCCGGCCTTGGGGCTCATCGCCACCGCCGGCATGCCCGTTAGCGTGGTCAGCCAGCGCATCAATTCGGAAATCAGTTCCAGCGCGCCCTGCACCGTCTTTTGCGGCTGTAACGGATGCACATCGCCAAACCCCGGCAGCCGCGCCATCTTCTCGTTCAGGCGCGGGTTGTGTTTCATGGTGCAGGAGCCAAGCGGATAAAGCCCGCTGTCGATCGCGTAATTCATCCGCGACAACCGCACATAGTGGCGGATCACTTCCGGTTCGCTAAGGCCCGGAAGGCCGATGGGAGCCTTGCGCTTCAATCCGCCCAATCGCTCGTGCGCAATCTGCGTTTCCGGCAGATCGACTCCGGTCACACCCTTGCGGCCCAACTCGAAGATCAAGGCTTCTTCGTGATCCAGTCCGCGATCACCGGAAATGGTCGGCAATTCGGCGCTCTCGGAAACGCCAGCCGCACTCGGCCGTCCTTGGCTGTTCATGGTCATGACAGCACCTCCGCAAGCGCCGTGGCGAAGTCTTTGATATCCGCGTCGGTGTTGGTTTCGGTGGCGGCCACGATCAGCATGTTCTTCACCGCCGCATCGTGCGGCAGCAGGCGCGATGCGCGCACGCCCGCAATGATGCCTTTGTCGGCCAATTCATCGGCCACGCTGGCCGCGTCGCGCGGCAACGCAATCGTGAACTCGTTGAAGAAGTTCGGCGTCACCAGCGAAACGCCCTTCACCGTGGTCAGCGTCTCCGCCAGCGCGCAGGCCCGCGCGTGATTGATCCGCGCCAGCCGCGTGAAACCCTCCTCGCCCAAGAGCGAAAGATGAATCGTGAAAGCCAGGCAGCACAATCCGCTGTTCGTGCAGATGTTGCTCGTCGCCTTCTCGCGTCGGATATGCTGCTCACGGGTGGAAAGTGTGAGCACATAGCCCCGCCGCCCCTCCGCATCCACCGTTTCGCCGGCAAGACGCCCCGGCATCTGGCGCAGGAATTTCTCGCGCGTCGCGAACAGCCCCACATAAGGACCGCCGAAATTCAGGCCGACGCCGATGGATTGTCCTTCCGCTGCCACGATATCGGCGCCTTGCGCGCCCGGCGATTCCAGCAAGCCCAACGACACGATCTCCGTCACCACTGCAATCAGCAGCGCGCCTTTGGCGTGTGCGGCTTCGGCGATGGGGCGCAGATCGCGGATCATCCCGAACACGTCCGGGCTTTGCACCACCACGCAAGATGTCTGGTCATCAATCAGCGCGGCGATATCTTCCGCTTTGCCGGGCGTCACGGGCGTCCGCACAATCGTGCCGGACAACCCAGCCACCGTTTCCACCGTCTCCGCGTAATGCGGATGCAGCCCGCCGGAGAGAATGGCCTTGGGCCGGCGCGTAATTCGCTGCGCCATCAGCACGCCTTCCAGCGTCGCGGTCGACCCGTCGTAGAGCGACGCGTTCGCCACATCCATGCCCGTCAGCAACGCCACCTGCGTCTGGAACTCGAACAGATACTGCAGCGTACCTTGCGCGATTTCCGGCTGGTACGGCGTGTAACTGGTGAGGAATTCCGAACGCTGGATCAAATGATCCACCGCACTGGGCACATGATGCTTGTAAGCCCCCGCACCGCAGAAGAACGGCGCCGAACCGGCCGACACATTCTTTGCCGCAAGCCGCGAAAGCGCGCGGTCCACTTCCAACTCGCCCTGCGTATCGGGCAGATCGAACACGCTGCGGGGAAACACCGCCGCCTTGGGCACATCGCGAAACAGCACATCGATATCGTGCGCGCCGATCTTCGCCAGCATGGTTGCGCGATCATCGGTGGTGAGCGGCAGGTAGCGCATGGATCAGAGGCCTTTCACAAACTCGTCGTATTGCGCGCGCGTCATCAGCTTGGCGAACTCGTCCTTGTTCGCGCTCTTCAACTTGAAGAACCAGCCATCGCCTTCCGGGTCGGCGTTCACCTTCGCGGGCTCGGCGGCCAGCGCATCGTTAGCGCCGCTCACTTCGCCGCCGATGGGCGCATAAACTTCGCTTGCCGCCTTCACGCTTTCCACCACCGCCGCTTCGCCGCCCGCGCCCACCTTGCGGCCGGCTTCCGGCAACTCGACGTAGACGACGTCGCCCAACTGTTCGGCGGCATATTTGGTGATGCCCACGGTGGCTTCATCGCCATCAACGCGCACCCATTCATGCTGATCGGTGTAACGCACTTCGCTCATGATGTTCTCCTAACCCCGTTTGTATCTGTGCGAAACGAACGGCATCGGCGCCACGCGCGCGGGCAACGCTTTGCCGCGCACCATGAGGTCAACTTCCGTGCCGTCGTTCGCGAATTTGCTGTCGATGTAACCCATGGCCACCGGCCCATTGGCGCTGGGCCCGAAACCGCCACTGGTGATCTTGCCGATCACGTTGCCGCTCTTGTCAGCGATCTCTGCACCTTCGCGCGCAGGTGCTTTGCCATCCGGCAGAATGCCCACGCGCTTGCGCGGTGTACCGTGTGCCACTTCGCCCATGATCTTTTCGCCGGCCGGAAAGTCTTTCGCTTCCTTGCGGCGCTTGCCGATGGACCAGACCAGATTGGCCTCAACCGGATCGGTCGTCTCATCGATATCATGCCCGTAAAGGCAAAGCCCCGCTTCCAGCCGCAAGCTGTCGCGCGCGCCCAAACCAATCGGCAGAACTTCCGGCTCCGCCAGCAGGGCGCGGGCAACCCGTTCGGCATCCTTGCCTTCCAGCGAAATCTCGAAACCGTCTTCGCCGGTGTAACCCGACCGGCTGACAATGGCCGGCGCGCCGGCAACCGTCGCGCGCACAACTTTCATGAAAGTCAGCGCGTCGATGCCCGGCGAAAGCCGCTCCAGAACCTTGCCCGCCATCGGCCCCTGCAACGCCAGCAGCGCGCGCTCCGGCTTCGGCGTCAGCGTGGCGACGCCCTTTAGCTTGGCGGCGATGAATTCAAAATCGCCCTCCTTCGTCGCGCCATTCACCACGAGATAAAGGTCTTTCTCGCCAGCCAGATTCGAAAACATGAAATCGTCAATGATCGTGCCGCGATCGTTCAGCAGCAGGCCGTAACGCTGCATGCCTTCCTTCAACCCGCTCACATCGGCGGGCGTCACCTGCTCCAGCGCATGGGCCGGATCGTCGCCCGAAAGAAACGCCTGGCCCATGTGCGAAACATCGAACAGTCCCGCCTTCTCGCGCGTGTGCAGATGCTCTTTCATAACGCCGGCCGGAAACTGCACCGGCATGTCATAGCCGGCGAACGGCACCATCCTGGCGCCAAGTTCGATGTGCAGTGCGTGAAGCGGAGTTTTGCGAAGGTCTGTCATGTCGTCCCGAAAACAGGTTGCGGCCGCGCAAATCCGAAAAGCCGGAAACACGCGCCCCTCTGTCATGGGACCTGAGAGATTTCCCCTCGCCTTGGCGGCGAGGATTACCCCTTCGGTGAGAACGCCCTTTGCGGGCGCCCTGCTTTCCAGAAGTTCATCTCCTTCGCGGTCCTTTTGCCTGAGAGTTTCCGGGGCGGTTGCTCCTTCGGCGCCGGGCTTTCACCGGTCTCTCCCGCGAGGGATCTTTTGTATGGCCGGAACAGCACGCCTCACGGCGGAAAATCCCGTTGCGGCGCATCATAAGGGCGCCAAAAGGCGAGTCAACGCGCGCCCAAAAGCACTCACATTCTTTCGGGAATCTCGATGCCGAGAATGTCCAGAACCTTGGCAAAAACCTTCAGGGTCAGCAGGCAAACACCCAGCCGCGAAGCCCGCAGGCCGTGGTCCGGTTCCGACATGATGTGATGCTCGGCATAGAACCGGCTAAAGGTCTGCGCCAGCGTGAAGGCGTAATCGCAAAGCACGTTCGGCGCACGCCGGGCTTCGGCCGTTTCCAGCGCGTCGGTCAGCGCTACAAGCTGCAACGCCAGCGCACGCTCTTCCGCCGACAGCACCTGGGGCGAGCCCGCCGCGATCTTCTCGGCCTCAGCCTTGCGCAGAATCGACTGGATGCGGACGGCCGCATACTGAAGATATGGCCCGGTCTTGCCTTCGAATCGGGTGAACCGTGCCAGATCGAAAATGTAATCCGACTGCCGGTGATTTGAGAGATCGGCGAATTTCAGCGCGCCGATGCCCACCTTGCGCGCAATCTCCGCACGCTCCTCCGGCGGATAGTCCGCGCCGATTCCTGCTTCGTCGAGCCGCTTCCCGGCCTCTTCCGTCATCATCGCGATGAGATCGAAAAGCTTCATCACGCCGCCGGCGCGCGTCTTGAACGGCTTTCCGTCCGCGCCGTTCATGGTGCCGAAGCCGTCATGCTCCAGTTCCGCTTTGCCGTTCAGGTGGGCTTTGCGCGCCGCGCGAAATACCTGCTCGAAATGTCCGTGCTGGCGCTGATCGACAATATAAAGAATGAGGTCGGGATGCTGCGACTTCACGCGATCGATAACCGTCGCCAGATCGGTGGTGCCGTAAAGCACCGCGCCGTCCGACTTCACCAGGATCAGCGGCGGAATCTCTTTCTTGTCGTCCGGCTCCGCGACGGGAATGACAAGCGCGCCTTCGCTCTCAATCGCCAGGCCGCTCTTCCTGAGCTTCGCGATCATCGGCGCGATCAGCGGTTCGACACTGGCCTCGCCTTTCCACAAATCGAAATGAATTCCGAGGCTGCCCCATTCCCGCTCCAGCCCCACTTTGGAGACTGTAAAAAAATGTTCCCACAACGCGCGATAACCCGGCCGCCCCGCCTGCAATTCTGCCGTCGCTTTGCGCGCTTCTTCCTTGCGCTGTTCATCGGCTTTGCACGCGGCAGCAGCCGCCGGATAAATCTCTTCCAGATCATCCATCGTCACCGGCGATTCAGCGGGATAAGGGCCGGTGAAGTCCGCATCGAAATAAACCGGCGCGATACCGCGATGGCCGATCTCGGAAATAAGCTGTCCCATCTGCAAGCCCCAATCGCCCAGATGGACGTCGCTGGTGACCTTCCAACAGTTCGCGCGAAATAGCCGTTGCAGGCAATCGCCAATCACCGACGAGCGCAAATGCCCCACATGCATCGGCTTGGCGACATTGGCGCCGCCGAAGTCGATCACCACGCTTTTGCCCTGCCCGGTGTTCGCGCCCGGCACAGTATCGTCATCGGCGATGCACTGGATGCGCTCAGTCAGCGCTTCGTCCGTTACATCCAGGTTGATGAACCCCGGTCCGGCGATTTCGACTTTGGAAAACAGCGGATTGGCTTTCAGCCGCGCCGCGATCTTTTCCGCAATCGCGCGCGGATTGGCCTTGGCCTGTTTCGCCGCCGCCAGCGCACCGTTGCACTGGAATTGTGCAAGGTCGGGCCGGTCGGCCGTCTTCACATCGCCAAAGTCAGGTGACAGTCCCTCGGCGGCGAACGCGGCCGCCGCGATCGCCGAAAGCTCCGCGGACAACGATTTCATTGCGCGTAGCGTCCCAGATTCCGGTTGTAGTCCATTTGCGCCTTCGTCAGCTGCAGGCCGACATAGAGTTCGTAGTCGTAACCCCGCTTGCCCTTGGCCATCTTGATGACCGTGGAGTCCACGGAATCCGAAAACGTCGTCGAGGCCTGTCCCGGCGCGAACGAGAACTGAACCGAATATGCGTTCTTGGCGATGATGGCGTTATCTGGTCCCGCGACAACCACAAAATAGGGAACCGAGTAGGCCTGTTCGCTGCCGTCCGGCGAACGCGTTGCCCGGAATTTAATATCCAGCGAGGAGTCGCAGGTGTTGGTGTCCTTGGAAACATCGCAATCCGATTTCACGCCCACGATCTGAACATTGAAAAGGATCGACGAAAGGTCCTGCGGCGCGCCCTGCTTGAACGCCGTCAGCGAAGACGCATCGGCCAGCGCGGCGGCATCCGGGCAGTCCTGCGTCTTGTTCGCGCAGGCTGCGAGCAGCATGGCCATCGCGGCGGCGCAGCCAAGGCGAAAAGCTTTCATCGGGTTCCTGTCCAGGTTCGGGATAACTCTGCATGCCTAGCGGATAGAACGAGCCCCGCGCAATATCGCGCCCGATGCTCTTCTGCTTGACTTTTTGAGGCCTGCGGCCTTTTTTCGTTGCGGCCCAAGGCGGTCGGAACTCTAGCCAAGCGGACGGATGATGGAAAGCCGCGAGATGGACCGGACGGTGGCGTCGAAGCCGCGGATCAAGCTTTTGCTGGCCGCACCACGGGGGTTTTGCGCCGGTGTCGACCGCGCCATCCGCATCGTCGAACTCGCCATCGAAAAGTTCGGGCCACCCATCTACGTTCGCCATGAGATCGTCCACAACCGCCATGTGGTGGAGCGGCTTCAGCGCATGGGCGCCGTATTCATTGACGAACTGGATCAGGCTCCCGCCGATTCTCGCGTGATCTTCTCGGCGCACGGCGTGCCCAAGGCGATCCCCGCCGAAGCCGAGCGTCGCAAGCTGTTCTATCTCGACGCCACCTGCCCGCTAGTATCAAAGGTTCATGTCGGTGCCGAACGGCATTTCAAGGCCGGCCGCCAGATCGTGCTGATAGGCCATGCCGGGCATCCCGAAGTCGAAGGCACGATGGGCCAATTGCCGCCCGGCGCCATCGTCTTGATCGAAACCGTCGCCGATGCTGAGAAACTTGAAGCCGTCGATCCGGCGAAGCTTGCTTACATTACGCAAACGACACTTTCGGTCGATGATACCGCGGCGATTGTTGGCGTCCTGCGGCAGCGCTTCCCCGATATCGCGGGGCCGCACCGGGAAGACATCTGCTATGCCACCACGAACCGGCAGGATGCGATCAAGGCGATCGCACCAAGATCCGACATCGTGCTGGTTGTTGGCGCTCCCAATTCGTCTAACTCCGTGCGCCTGGTCGAGGTTGCCGCGCGCGCTGGCGCAAAACACGCAGCACTTATCCAGACCGCGGCAGACATCGACTGGAAAATGATCGAAGGAGCGCAGTGCGTCGGTCTTTCGGCAGGCGCGTCGGCGCCGGAAGAACTGACGAACGATGTGATTGCCGCTTTCGGCGAGCGCTACAAATTGGACGTTGAGGAAGTCACCGTGGCGCGCGAAGACGTCGTCTTCAATGTTCCGCGCGCGCTGGCATAAATTCGGGAATTCCGCTTGACCGGCTCAGAAAAACTTCCGCGTGTGGATGCCTTCACCGATGGCGCCTGCTCTGGTAATCCCGGCCCCGGCGGTTGGGGCGCCATCCTGCGTTCGGGCAATCGCGAACGCGAAATTTCCGGCGGCGAAGCCGCAACCACCAACAATCGCATGGAGTTGATGGCCGCCATTCAGGCTTTGAAGGCGCTAAAGTTGCCGTCGCATGCGATCATTCACACCGATTCCCGTTACCTGATGGACGGCGCGGCGAAGTGGCTTTCGCGCTGGAAAAAAAACGGCTGGAAAACGGCCGACAAGAAGCCGGTGAAGAACGACGATCTATGGCGCCTGCTTGATGACGCGACGGCAGCGCACAAAGTCGAATGGCGCTGGGTGGAGGGTCACTCGGGCCATATCGAAAATGACCGCGCGGACGCTCTCGCCCGCGCGGCCATCCCCATGCGGCAATCGTATTAAAGCTGCTTCAGCATGTGTTCGGCGCTGGACACAGCGAAGGCGCCGGGTTCTTCGACATTGAGTTCTTTCACAACGCCGTCGTCCACAATCATGGAAAAGCGCTGGCTGCGTTTGCCCATACCAAATTTCGTCGCGTCCATCTCAAGGCCGAGTGCGTGCGCGAAATCGCCGTTGCCGTCGGCAAGCATCATCACCTTGTCGCCGGTGTGCTGCTGTTCGCCCCAGGCGCCCATGACGAATGCGTCGTTGACGGAAACGCAGGCAATGGCATCCACGCCTTTCTGCTTGAATTCCTCGGCATGCTGAATGAACCCCGGCAGGTGTTTGGCCGAGCAAGTGGGCGTGAACGCACCCGGAAGCGCGAACACCGCGACTTTCTTCCCGGCGAAAAGTTCATCCGTTTTCACCGGCTGCGGCGAACCACCCTTCATTTCCATCAGCACCGCGGACGGAACCTTGTCGCCAACCTTGATCGTCATTGCCTTCTCCTTGTTCAAACTGGGCCGCTTTTAGCCCAACGCCGGTTGCAAAAGCAAAGGCTTGCCATGCAGCGGGCGCGCGCTAACGTGGCCGTCATGCCACCGGCTGAATCGACAAGAACGGCAAGCGACAAAGGCTTTCTCGAAGGCAAGCTTCTGATCGCGCTTCCGGGAATGCCCGATCCGCGTTTTGAACGCAGTGTCATATTTATGTGTGCCCATTCACCGCAAACCGGGTCGATGGGTATTATCGTCAACAAGCCGGTTGAAGGGCTCAGTTTCCGCGAAGTCGCAAGCAAACTGGATGTGCCCGTATCGAATCAAACACCGATGACACCCGTATTGTATGGCGGTCCCGTCGAAACCGGGCGCGGTTTCGTGCTCCACAGTGGCGACTATCCGGGTGGCGAGGCGTCGCTCCCCGTGACACCGGATATTTCGCTCACCGCGACGATCGACATTCTGCGTCACATCGCGAGCGGCGACGGCCCCAGAAAATCACTGTTTGCGCTCGGATATGCCGGCTGGGGACCGAACCAGATCGAGACGGAGTTGCAATCGAACGGCTGGATTCATTGCGACGCGGATTCATCGCTCATATTCGACACTGAGCCCCAGGCGAAATGGAGCGTCGCGTTGGGGAAATTGGGCGTCAATATTTCGGGATTATCCGCTGAGGCCGGCCGCGCCTGAAGCATCCTCCGATGGGACGGCGGAACTATTTGAGAGCGGAATCCGGCCGTACCGCGCGATGAACTTCAGAACGTCGGCGGCGGGCATGGGTTCGCTGAAATAGAATCCCTGCGCGAAATCGCACCCGATTTCCTTGAGCCACGCCGCATCTGTCTGCGTCTCGACTCCTTCCGCGACGACGGTGCGCTGCAATTCATGCGCGAGAGATACAATGGAACTGACCACGGCGCTGTTGCCGCCGGCTTGGGACGAGGCATTGCCGTCAAGAAAGCTCTTGTCAATCTTCACAACGTCGAACGGCAGATCTTTTAGCTGGCTCAAATTCGAAAGGCCAGCACCGAAATCGTCAATCGCCAGCGCAGCACCCAGCTCCGCGATTTCATGAAGCGCCTGCTGGGTCTCGCCGTCCGCGGCCACCGCGCTTTCCGTCACTTCCAGACGAAGCGTGCCCGGCGCAATCCCGCTTTCCGTAAGCAGGCGCCGCAACTGGCGTTTGAAATCCGGATCGCGCAACTGCCGGCGCGAAAGGTTGACGCTGCCGAACAATGGCGGGCTGAGCGGAAAATAACGCTGCCATTGCGCCAGATCGCGGACGGCACGATCCAACGCGAATTTTCCCAGCGCCACGATCAGGCCGGTTTGCTCGGAATGCGCAATGAACTCGTTGGGCTGCACAAGCCCACGGGAAGGATGATGCCAACGCAACAGCGCTTCGAACCCGGCAACGGTGCCATCTGCAAGGCGAACGATGGGCTGGTAGAAAATATCGAGCTGCTGTTCCGCCAATGCGCGCCGCAACTCTGTCTCAAGAGCAACTGGATCGGCCGCATCCGTGGTTTCCAGATCGGTCGAATAAACGCGCGCGCAGCCACCGCCGTGGCGTTTGGCTTGCACAAGGGCAAGCTCAGCGTTTTTGACGAGATCGAGGGGGTCTCGTGCGCCTCCCCCGCCGGCGACACCCACGCTGGCGCGCGCGAAAACGTTGCGGCCCGCGGACGGGAACGGTTGTGTGCAAATGTCGGCAAGCTCTGAACCGATTGCCTCGTCGCCTCCTTCGCTTCGCGGAAACAGCACGGCAAAGGCGTCGCCGCCCACGCGGAAAGCTTCGGCCAGCGCACCGAAGCGTTTGGTGAGGCGTTGCGCGATGCCGGCCAATACCGCGTCCGCGCCGGCATCGCCGAGGCTGGCATGAATGGCTTTAAATCGGTCGATATCCAGGACAGCGAAAACTGCGTTCTCCAGACGGTCGCCAAGCTGCTCCAGCGCTTCCATCAGCGCGACGCGATTGCCAAGCCCGGTAAGCGGATCGCGCGTCGATCGGTCGGCAACAGCGGCTTCGGATTCCTTGCGCGAGGTCACATCGGCCATCAGGCCCAGGCACCGGCTCGCCGTAGCGCCTTCGCCGATCATCGTGGCGCGAAGTTCGAACCATGGATAGCGCCCACTCTCGCTGCGCACGCGGAACTCGATACGGAACGCAAGGCCGGGATGCGTGCGATAATCGGCCAAAGCCTGCTTGTAGATTTCGCGGTCGTCGGGATGGATACGCGCTATCCAATTGTCTTGCGCAATGTCCTGCGCACCGCTTTTCATGCCGATCAGGGCCGCCGCTTCCGGCGACAGGCGCACCAGAGCGCTGCGAAAATCGAAGTCGAACACGCCTTGATGCGAAGCCCCGATGGCTTGCAGTGCCGCGCGCGCGATCGGTGAATTGTCTGCCGGCTGGGCAATAGACTTCGCCGATGAAACCGAAGCTCTCGCTTCCGTCTGCGAAGCAATCCCCGCCATGCGCGCCTTGAATGGCGGAGTGACCGCGATGCCTTCACCGGCGGCGATGGCAAGCGCGAGAAGAACCGCGCCGGCGGCCGCGAAGCCGCCAATTGCTGCCGGCGCCATGATGTTGTCGCTGATGCCGCCAAGCGTCACGTAAGCTGCGGCCGCGGCGACCAGCGCAAATACGGCCGCCGTCGGCGCAAGAACGCGCGCTGCCTGTGCGCCCAACCGTCCGCGATGGACGAGATATGTGGCGATCCCGGCTGCGCCCACAACGACGAGGCAATCGACAAAAATTGTCATGCCCGGAATGCCTACCAACGCAAGCAATGACAAGGCGACAATGCCAAGCAGAAGCCAGCGCAGCCAACGGTCCGCGGAAAGCCAGAGGCCTGAAATCGGCGTCACCACATCGGCGAGCTTTATGCCGGCTGCCAATGCCAGGCCTGAAAAGAAAGCGGTGAGGCCGTATGGGCCGCCAAACGCACCGATCCATGCGGCATCGAACATGCCGGTTGTGGACAGGCGTGCCAAAAGAAGCGCGATAAGGGTGAACGCTGCCCATCGTGGCGCGGCATGCGAAGTCATGGCCCACAGGCCGAGCATGATGGCGGCCGATGCGCCGATAAGACCGGCAACCGCTGCGATGAAGATGGCAATCTGGCGGTTATGCTCAATCAGCGCGGGTTCCGTCCATGCAAGCAGCGATGGCGGCGCGGTTGCATGTTGGACGCGCATTGCAAGGGACACCGATGTGGCGGGCGGCACTGTGACGCGATAGGCTCGGTGGCCATAAGCTCTCGCCTGCTCCACCACAACGCCGGAATCCGAACTTGCCACCTGCTCGATTTCCGGCCGCGTGGCGAGCGGAAAGAATTTCAGCGCCGTCTGTGGCGGCTCACCCGCAAGCAGTATGCGCGTAGCGGGGCGGACGGAGTCGTTCACGATCGCCGTCATGTACCATTGCGACCCGTCGGCCTCCGGACCGCTGGGCGCATGATACGATTTCAAAGCGCCCTGCATGTCGACAACCGCTTGCGTGTTCGCGAAGTTGACGCTCGGCGGAACGGACGCCGCCGCCGCAATCGCCGCAGCGAAAAAAACGGCAACAAAAGCCGCGAAAAATGACAAGCGGTTCAAATGCAAATTCCGGTGTCCAAATCGAAGCAGCAGGGCGGCGCTAACCTACCTGCGCCTCGTCGCTGAGCAAAGCGAAGAGCACATGATCCTGCCATTCGCCGTTGATTTGAAGATAGCGAAGGGCCAGCCCCTCTTCGCGAAAGCCCGCCTTCGCCAGCAGATTGCGTGAGGGCCCGTTTGACGGCAGACAAGCCGCTTCGATGCGGTGCAGGCCGAGGGTTACAAAGATGAACGGGATCAGCGCCTCGACCGCATTGGACATATAGCCTTGACGCGAGAATCGCTCCCCGATCCAGTAACCCAGGGCGCAGCATTGCGTAACACCGCGGCGCACATTGGAAAGGGTACACCCGCCCATCATCTGATCGTCTTCGCTGCGAAACACGAAAAACGCATAAGCGGAATCGAGACGCGATTCTTTGGCATAGCGCTTGAGGCGGCGGCGAAAGGCGCCGCGGCTCAATTCGTCGCTCGACCAAGAAGGTTCCCACGGGGAGAGAAAATCCCGGCTCTCATTGCGTAGCGCAGACCATTGCGCATAGTCGGCCATGCGCGGGTAGCGCAGATACACGTCGTAACCGCGAACGATCGGCTGCTGTCCACCCGGAAACGTAAGCCCCCGCATAAATGCCATCGGTCCGGTATTCATTCGGCGGCGCGCTGGGCGATCCCCGCGCCGAAGCGGCGGCTGAACGATTCATAATTTTCAAGCTTGCCGATTGGGCCGAGCGCAGTGACAGCCGGATGCGGCGACGCCATGAGACGCTCGCCAAAGCGGCGAACCGCTGCGGCGTCGACGGCATCGAGCTTGGCGATGATCTCGTCAATGCTGAGTACGCGGCCATGAACGAAAAGCTGCGCCGCGATCTGCTCGGCGCGGCTTGCAGGCCGCTCCAGGCTCATCAGCAAACCGCTCTTGAGTTGGGCTTTCGCACGCGACACTTCGGCGTCGGTCGCACCTTGGGCAAGCGCCGCCATTTCTTCGGCCACAACCGGCGCGACTTGCCCGGCCTCGGCCTCGCCCGTACCGGTGTAAATGCCGATGCTGCCACCGTCCTTGAACGATTGCGCGAAGGCATAAATCGAATAGCAAAGGCCGCGCTTCTCACGGATTTCCTGGAACAGGCGGGACGACATACCGCCGCCCAGTGCGCCGACATAAACCTGCGCGACATAGGCGTCGTCATCCGCGCTGGCGACGCCCGGAAACGCGAACGTGAGGTGGGCCTGCTCCAGATCGTCGGTCACGCGCTTGTCGCCGCCGACAAAGCGCGCGGGTAGCGGCGCGCTCACCGCGCCACCGCGCAGATCGCCGAACTTGTCTTCCGCCAATGCCACGACTTGCTTGTGCGAGACGTTGCCGGACGCCACCAGCGTCATGTTCGGCGCGCGATAGTTCGCGGACATATAAGTCCGCAGGTGTTCCTGCGAGAAATTGCTGACTGTCTTGTCGGTGCCCAGGATCGGCCATCCAACCGGCTGATCGGGATAGATCGTCTCCTGCAGGTAATCGAAAATGATGTCGTCGGGCGTGTCGCGCGATTGGCCAAGTTCCTGCAGCACCACCTGACGCTCGCGTTCCAACTCGTTCTGCTCGAATGTCGGGCGGATCAGAATGTCCGCCAGAATGTCGATGGCGAGCGGAACATCCGCTTTCAGCGTGCGGACATGAAAGGCCGTCTGCTCACGGCTGGTATACGCGTTCAGATAACCACCGACGGCCTCAACCTGCTCCGCGATATCGCGGGCAGAGCGCGTGGTCGTGCCCTTAAAGGCCATATGCTCAAGCATGTGGGACACGCCCATCACGGGCGCCGTCTCGTTGCGGCCGCCTGTGTTTACCCACACGCCCAAGGCCGCGCTTTCAAGCTGCGGCATGGGATCGGTGACCACGGTTAAACCGTTCTGCAATTTGGAGATTTCGACGTTCATACCAATCCGATCTGCATTGTCCGTTTGAGGGCGGCCCTTGTCGCCCTGATTAAAGGCCCTTGAACCCTCCGGGCAAGGGGCGGGCGGCGGCCCTAGCGCCAGCCGAGGCGGCCTTTGGATACATGAAATGCGAGGAAAACGCCCAGCAAGCCTGCCGCGAGGCCGAACCACGTAATCGCATATTCAAGATGGCTGTTTGGCAAGTCCACAACCGTCTGTCCGCCTTTTGGCCAACCGCCGGGGTTGGGCGTCGGATCTGCCTCAATAATCACCGGCGCCGCCAGTTTCACGCCATCCGCTTTTGCAATCCCGGCAACATCACGCGCATACCACACGCGATGCGCGGCATCGGGCGACGGCGTGAACAGTCCCGGCGCATCCGGCGTGCGCCAGATACCGGCCAGGTTCTGTGTTCCCGTATGCTGACCCGCTTGGCGCGTTTGGGGATCGCGCAAACCGGTCGGGATCAGGCCGCGATCGACCAGAAAAACGCGGCCGTCGCTCAGCCGGAACGGCGCGATGACATGATAGACCGGGTTTCCGTCCGGCCCCGTCGTGAAAGCATATGCTTCCTTCGCGTTGTCGAATGTCCCGGTCAGGGCAACGCGCCGGTATTGCGCGGCATCGCCAAGCTTTAGTGCCGCGTCAGCATCGATAGACGCCGCGTGCATGTGACTGTTCATTTCGGCGATCAGCCCTTCTTTCCACTGCAGGCGCTCGAGCTGCCAGATGCCAAGGCCGATCAGAAACGCGAAGGCCGGAATGAACCACAACGTTGGCTTCAGCAAAGGATGAAAGTAGGGCATCGCTCAATCGGCCAGCCGCCCCTCGCCCGCCCGATGCTTGTATTGCAGAACAAGCAGCGTGGATTTGGCGAGGCGCAGGAAAACGGTCGTCAGGATCAGGATCGCGGGTATCCAGATGACAGCGTGGACCCAGTAAGGCGGCTGATACGTGAACTCCACAATCAGTGCGCCGCCGGCAACGATAGCCCCCACGATGAGAATAACGAACACCGCGGGCCCGTCGCCCGCATCGAACATCGCGTAGTCGAGACCGCACGCTGAGCAGCGCGGAGCCACGGACAAATAGCCGTTGAAGAGTGGCCCCTCGCCGCAACGCGGGCAAAGGCCGAGAAGCGCAGCGGCAAGCGTGCGCGGCTCAGCCGATGCCATCAGGAGGCGACGACGGCGCCCGCGCCCCAGACGTAGATGCAGGAGAACAGGAACAGCCACACCACGTCGACGAAGTGCCAATACCAGGCAGCGGCCTCGAAGCCGAAGTGACGTGCCGGTGTGAACTGACCCGCAATGGCGCGGCCAAGGCACACGGCCAGGAAGATGGTTCCCACAATGACGTGGAAGCCATGAAAGCCGGTGGCCATGAAGAACGTCGAGCCATAGATCGCGCCCAAGAACCCGTTCGGATTGGCGAGCGCGACATGGGCCGCGTCGGTGAGAGGCGCAAGTGCCGCGCCGTTGAAGCCAAAGGTGAACGGCGCATGGGTATATTCGTAAGCCTGAACGCAGGTGAAAGAAGCGCCAAGCAAGACCGTGATCAGCAAACCCTGAATGGCGCCTTTGCGGTCGCCATGCTGAAGCGCGTGGTGCGCCCATGTGACCGTGGTGCCGGAGCAAAGCAGGATCAGCGTGTTGAGCAGTGGCAGATGCCACGGATCGAGCGTGATGATGCCGTTTGGCGGCCAGCCTCCGATAGAAACGTCGTTGAAGAATAGCGCCGAATTGAAATAGGCCCAAAACCAGGCCACGAAGAACATCACTTCCGAAGCAATGAACAACACCATGCCGAAGCGCAGACCCAGCTTCACGACGGGTGTGTGATCGTGCTCGACGACGGACTCATGGATCACGTCGCGCCACCAACCGGCCATTGTATAAAGAATGAGCGCCGCGCCGATCGCGAATATCCAGGGCTGGCCCTGAATCGGAACGCCGAAGCCGGTGTAGCTCTTGTTCATCCAGAACACGGCGCCGATCAGCATCGTGAACGCACCGATGGAACCCACGATGGGCCACGGGCTCGGATTCACCAGATGATAGTCGTGCTTGACTTCGCTATGCGCCATGACGGCATACCCTCTTAAATCTTACGGCCCAACCTGGCCCATTCGTACCATCGTCATTACGAAAAACAGAATAACGAGCCCACCCAACACAAGCCCAACCACGATGTTGCGGCGTCTGCGCGCGCGTGCATTTTGCTCATCGCCCGTTCCACCATCGGCCATTGCCTCACATCCACGCGCCGAACATGGCCGCACCCATCGGTGCAATGCCCAGCAAATGCTCAAGGATCAACGTTGCGAACAGCGCGAACAGATAACAGATCGAAACAGCAAACAGGCGCCGCGCCGCCGGTTCGCGCACAGCGTAGCGCTCTTTCAGAACCAGAAACGACTCCACCACCATCCAGCCGCCGAACAGCGCGGAGACCGCGAGATAAAGCGGGCCACCAAGACCGATGAATGCCGGCAGCACGCCGACGGGCGCAAGCAGTAAAGAATAGAGAACGATCTGTTTGCGGGTAGCGGCCTTGCCGCGCACCACCGGCATCATCGGCACGCCTGCGCGGGCGTAATCATCCGAGCGGAAAAGCGCCAGCGCCCAGAAATGCGGCGGCGTCCAGAGAAACGTGATGAGCACCAGCACGAGCGGCGCAATCGTAAGGGAACCGGTCACCGCAGCCCATCCGATGGCCGGCGGTAATGCGCCCGCCAAACCGCCGATCACGATGTTCTGCGGCGTGCTGCGTTTGAGCCAAAGCGTATAGACACAGACGTAGAAGAAGATCGTGAAGACGAGCAGCGCCGCCGCAAGAAAATTCACGAACAGCGCCATCAACGCGACCGATGCGGCGCTCAGCGCCCAGCCGAACGCCAGAGCGTCGTCGCGCGAAACATGGCCAAGCGGAATGGGCCGTGTCGCCGTACGCGCCATCAACGCATCGATATCTGCGTCATATGCCATGTTGAGCGCGCCAGACGCGCCCGCACCCACGGCGATACAAAGCAGCGCGGAAAAAGCTTCCACGGGGTTGATATGACCCGGCGCCACCACGATTCCCGCAAGGCCCGTGAAGATCACGAGCGACATCACGCGCGGCTTCAGCAGTGCGAAAAAATCGCCAGCCGTTGCGACGCGCTGCGGTGCGCAGGTGTCAACCAAAGCCATGGTTCAATGCGCTCCACCGGTGATGTGCGGCAACTCGTTATAAGTGTGGAACGGCGGTGGCGACGACAGCGTCCATTCCAGCGTAGTCGCGCCGACGCCCCAAGGATTATCGCCCGCCTTGCGCTTAGCAATAAAGGCTTCCGCCATCGTGAACAGGAACACCAGAACGCCGAAGCCCGCGATAAAGGCGCCGATGGAGGAAACGAAGTTCCAGCCTGCGAAGGCATCCGGATAGTCCGCATAACGGCGCGGCATTCCGGCGAGGCCCAGGAAGTGCATCGGGAAGAACGCGAGGTTCACGCCGATGAACGTGATCCAGAAATGCAGCTTACCCAGCGTCTCGTTGTACATGTAGCCGGTGATCTTCGGGAACCAGAAATACCAGCCCGCGAAGATCGCGAATACCGCGCCAAGACTGAGCACATAGTGGAAATGCGCCACCACATAATAGGTGTCTTGCAAAACAACATCTACGCCAGCGTTTGCCAGCACAACGCCGGTGACGCCACCGACCGTGAACAGGAACACAAAACCAACCGCCCACAACATCGGCGTTTTGAACTCAATGGTGCCGCCCCACATGGTGGCGATCCACGAGAACACCTTGATGCCGGTAGGCACCGCGATGACCATGGTAGCGAACACGAAGTAGGCTTTCGTATCGACGCTGAGGCCCACTGTGTACATGTGATGCGCCCAAACCATGAAGCCGATGAAGCCGATTGCGACCATCGCGTAGGCCATGCCGAGATAGCCGAAGATCGGCCGCTTGGAGAACGCCGAGATGATCTGGCTGACCATGCCAAAGCCGGGAAGGATCAGGATGTAAACTTCCGGGTGGCCGAAGAACCAGAACAGATGCTGGAACAGGATCGGATCGCCGCCGCCGGAAGCGTTGAAGAAGGAGGTGCCAAAATGGCGGTCCGTCAGCAGCATGGTGATGGCCCCCGCCAGAACCGGCAGCGACAGCAGCAGCAAGAATGCGGTGACGAGGATCGACCAGACAAACAGCGGCATCTTGTGCAGCGTCATGCCCGGCGCGCGCATGTTGAAGATCGTGGTGATAAAATTGATGGCGCCGAGAATGGACGACGCACCCGCGATATGCATCGCGAAGATCACGAAATCCATCGACGGTCCGGGAGAGCCGTAGGTGGAAAGCGGCGCATACATCGTCCAGCCGCCGCCCGAACCGATGCCGCCGGAATCGCCTTCCACGAACATGCTGAGAATGAACAGCGTGAAGGAAAACGGCAGTAGCCAGAACGAGATGTTGTTCATGCGCGGGAAAGCCATATCCGGCGCGCCGATCATCAACGGCACGAGCCAGTTGCCGAAGCCGCCGATCATGGCGGGCATGATCATAAAGAAGATCATGATCAGGCCATGGCCGGTGACGAACACGTTGTAGGTATGTGGGTCCGAGAATATCTGGAGGCCCGGTTCCATCAACTCCGCGCGCATCATCATGGAGAGGAAGCCGCCAACCAGACCCGCGCAGATGGCGAAGATCAGGTACATCGTTCCGATGTCCTTGTGGTTCGTCGAATAGACGTACCGGCGCCAGCCGTGCGGATGGTCTTCTTCGTGGGCGTGGGCGATGTCAGCCATGGCTGCCTCGTTCTCTTAACGTGCCGACGCGAAGCGGGTCGCGTCCGGCGTGATGTTCGTGGCGAATTTCTTTTTGGCGCCGGCAAGCCACGCTTCATAAGCAGCCTGCGAAACCACATGCACTTCGATCGGCATGAAAGCGTGATGCACCCCGCAAAGCTCGGAGCACTCGCCGTAATACACGCCTTCCTTCGTCGCCTTGAACCAGGTGCGATTGATGCGGCCGGGAATGGCATCCATCTTCACGCCGAACGCGGGCACCGCCCACGAATGGATGACGTCGGAACCGGTCGTCTCAACCACAACCGTCTTGTTCACCGGCACATAGATCGGATTGTCGACACCCAGGAGGCGCGGCTTGCCTTGCGCCTTGTCCTTGTCGTCGGAAAGCACCTGCGACAGAATCTGGAAATCGCCCTGCCCCGGATATTCGTAAGTCCAATTCCACTGATTGCCGATTGCCTTCAGCGTCACGTCGGCTTTCGGAATGTCGCCTTCAAAATAGAGCAGCCGGAAAGACGGAATGGCGATGAACACAAGGATGATGACCGGGATCACCGTCCAGGCCACTTCCAGCAGCGTGTTGTGCGCAACCTTGCTGGGAACCGGATTCCGCCGCGCGTTGTAGCGGATCATGATCCAGATCAGCAGCCCCAGCACGAACAGCGAAACGGCGACGATGATGTAAACCAGCAGCCTGTGGAAATCCTCGATGTCCTGCATCACCGGCGAGGCGGCGGGTTGGAAGTTGGTTTGCCACGGCACGATACCCGCTGACGCCATGCTGGCGGAAGCAAGCAATGCCCCAATCGCCCCAAAGCCGACGCTGAGTTTTTTCAGAAGCATGCGGCGACCTCGCAAAAAGCTCAGGGGGCACGACCCCCGCGCCCGCCTTCTCTCGATTCCCGGGCCCGATTTAGGGCGGGGAAGGCACCGAAGTCATTGCGACCTTCTGACACAGACTTTCTTATCTAGTGCATTGAGGCAGAAGCAATTTTCGCAAACCCGCACTATCTTAGACAACAGCAGGAACCGGAGAAACCACCAATGACGGCCAGCGACCTCTTTTTCAGCCGGAACGGGCTCGACCGCGAGCGCGTCCAGACGCTGGTGGACGACTCGCTCAAAGGGTCCGACGACGGGGAACTGTTCCTCGAATACCGCCAGACGGAATCCTTCTCGTTCGATGACGGCCGACTCAAGGCTGCGACCTTCGACACCAGCCAAGGCTTCGGCCTGCGCGCGGTGGCCGGCGAAGCCACCGGCTATGCCCACGCCTCGGAGCTTTCGGAAGATGCCATCAAGCGCGCGGGCGACACGGTCCGTGCGGTGACATCCGGCCATTCCGGCGCGGTGGCGATGGCCCCTGCCCGCACCAACACCAAACTTTATACGGACATCGATCCGCTCGAGACGGCTTCGTTCGAAACCAAGATCAAACTGCTGGAAGAAATGAACGCCTATGCGCGCAGCAAAGACCCGCGCGTGAAACAGGTGTCTTGCTCGCTGGCCGGTGAGTGGCAGAGCGTCGAGATCATCCGGCCCGGTGGCGACGTCTACCGCGATATCCGGCCGCTAGTGCGCATCGGTGTTTCGGTGGTTGTGGAAAAAGATGGGCGGCAGGAATCCGGAAGCTTCGGCGGCGGCGGACGTAGCGGCTACGAAACCTATCTCGAAGGCCAGTATTGGCGTGATGCCGTGGATGAAGCGTTGCGGCAAGCACTGGTGAATCTGGAGTCCATTCCAGCGCCTGCCGGTGAGATGACTGTGGTTCTCGGCCCCGGCTGGCCCGGCATCCTTCTGCACGAAGCGATCGGCCACGGACTGGAGGGCGACTTCAACCGCAAGAAGACCAGCGCATTCGCTGGCTTGCTAGGCGAGCGCGTAGCGGCGCCCGGCGTGACGGTGGTGGACGACGGCACCATCGGCGGCCGGCGCGGCTCTCTCAGCATCGACGACGAAGGCACGCCGACGACGCGTACGGTTCTGATCGAAGACGGAATCCTGAAAGGCTATATGCAGGATCGGCAGAACGCGCGGCTGATGGGCGTGGCGGCAACCGGCAACGGACGGCGTCAATCCTATGCGAACTCCGTGATGCCGCGCATGACCAACACCTACATGCTGGGTGGCGATAAAGCGCCGGAGGAAATTCTCGCCAGCGTGAAGAAGGGTATCTATGCCACCAACTTCGGTGGCGGACAGGTGGATATTACCAACGGCAAGTTCGTGTTCTCCTGCACCGAAGCCTATCTGATCGAGGACGGCAAAGTGGGCTCGCCAATCAAGGGCGCAACCCTCATCGGCAACGGCCCGGACTCGCTGACGCGCGTGAGCATGATCGGCAACGACATGAAGCTGGACAGCGGTATCGGTACCTGCGGCAAGAACGGGCAATCGGTTCCAGTTGGCGTCGGGCAACCGACGTTGCGGCTGGACGGATTAACAGTCGGCGGCACGGCTGCCTAACACATGTTAATCTATAAGATCTGCAATCAGGCCGATTGGGATGCCGCGGTCCGAGATGATACCTACGTCGGGTCTGCGAAAGATCGAGCCGACGGCTTTCTGCACTTCTCAAAAGGAGAGCAATTGGCGGAAACATTGCGCCTACACTATTCGGGTGCCAGCGATCTTGTGCTGATAGCGGTTGAAGCCGACGAACTCGGCGATGCGCTGAAATGGAAAACCTCGCGCAACAGTGAATTGTTTCCGCACCTTTATTCAGGATTGCCGGCGGCGCTTGTGAAATGGACGGCGCCGATCACCCGCGATGCTGACGGCGGATTTATTGTGCCGCTTTAGCCGTGGCGCATTTTGAGCGCGAGAATAAGCGCGACGAGTATGAGCGTCACACCGTTGCCCGCAATCAGGGGAAGGTCGTTGAGCAGCAGGCCGTAAATCAGCCACAACACCGTGCCCACCGCCAGAATGGCCAACCAGCCCATCGAAACATCGGTGGTTGATTTGGAACGGTGGGCCTTCACGACCTGCGGTATCAGACAAAATGTCGTGCAGAAGGCGCCCGCCAGACCAATGGCTGTCGTAACTGTCATGAATCGCGCCCGCCCACAAACAAGTCATCTGTTAGCACGCGCCCGTAAAATTTGACCACGACAATTTTGTGGAATTCGCCGCGCTGGAATGGGCGCGTCGCGCGCTTTACACTGTTTGCGATCCAGCCATCGGAGACTGCCATGAAATACAAACAACTCGGCAATACCGGCCTGTTCGTATCGGAAATCTGTCTGGGCACGATGACGTTCGGCGGCAACGGTGGCATCTGGGCCGCGATCGGCGATCTCGATCAGAAGGCGGCATCGGGCATCGTCGGGCGCAGCCTTGAGAGCGGCGTGAATTTCATCGACACCGCCGACGTATATTCGGCTGGCTTATCGGAGAAGATGACCGGTCAGGCGCTGAAAGACCTCAGCATAAAGCGCTCCGATGTTGTGATCGCAACCAAATGCTACGGCCGCATGGGCAAAGGCCCGAACGACATCGGCGCATCACGCGGGCACATCATGGATTCCGTGTCGCGTAGTCTCGAGCGGCTGCAAACCGACCATATCGATCTTTACCAAATCCATGCGACCGACAGCGTAACGCCCGTGGAAGAAACCATGCGAGCGCTGGACGATCTGACGCGGCAGGGCATGGTTCGCTATGCCGGTGTTTCCAACTGGCAGGCCTGGAAAATCATGAAAGCGCAAGGCGTTTCCGACAAACGCGGTTATGCGCGCTTTGAGACATTGCAGGCTTACTACTCCATTGCCGGGCGCGATCTGGAACGCGAGCTTGTGCCGCTGATGCGGGATCAGAAGATCGGTCTGATGGTCTGGAGTCCGCTGGCCGGCGGATTGCTTTCCGGCAAATACGGCCCCGGCAGCAACGGCCCGGAAGGGGCGCGCCGCACGGCGTTCGATTTTCCGCCGGTGAACAAAGACCGCGCGTGGAAATGCGTGGATGCGATGCGCGAGATCGCCAAGGCGCATGATGTCAGCGTGGCGCAAATCGCGTTGGGCTATGTTCTGCACAAGCCGTTCGTCACCACTGTCATCATCGGCGCCAAGACGATGGAGCAACTGGACGACAATCTTGCCACCACCAAGCTTCGCCTCACGGCGCAGGACATGACGGTGCTGGATGAGGTGAGCGCGCTGCCGGACGAATATCCCGGCTGGATGCTGGCGCGCCAGGGCGCCGAACGTGTGCCGCAACCGAAGTAAAAGGAAACGCGATGAAAATTGTTCTGACGGTTGTTGGCGTGCTTTGCGTCTTGATAGGCGCGCTCTGGATTGGCCAGGGTTCTGGTTATATCGCGTGGCCCGCATCGAGCTTCATGATCAACCAGACCCAATGGGGTTACTACGGCATCGCGCTGGCGCTGTTCGGAATTCTTCTGGTCTATCTCGCGCGGCGTAAAGCTTAGCTCAGAGAAAATTATACTCCTTGAACAGCGGCGCGAGATCGCCTTTCCACGCGCCATGATACTTCGCGAGCAATTCTTCCGAACGCGTGGTGCCGCGATCGGCAAGCTCGCGCAAGGGAACGAGGAAGCCCTCTTCCGTCGTGCCCATGGAATCCTGCTGCGCGCGGCGGCGCAGGCCGGCGGCTGAAATATCCAGCATCTGCTTGGCCAGATCCTGCAGCGTGCCTTTGCGGAAGGGCGTCTTGAACGCGAGCTTGGGAACGGCGTCGCGCATGGTTTCGCGTTCTTCGGCTGTCCAGTCCTTCACCAGATCCCACGCCGCATCGAGCGCGACCTGATCGTAGTAAATGCCGACCCATAACGCTGGCAGCCCGCAGATTCGCCGCCACGAGCCGCCATCGGCACCGCGCATTTCCAGAAATGTTTTCAGCCGCACTTCGGGGAAGATCGTTGTCAGGTGATCCGCCCAATCGGACATGGTGGGTGTGATACCCTTCAGCTCGGGAATTTCGCCGGAAAGAAATTTGCGGAAACTCTTGCCCGCGACGTCGATATATTTTCCGTCGCGATAGACGAAATACATCGGCACATCGAGCGCGTAATCGACATAGCGCTCGAACGACATGCCGTCCTCGAACACCCACGGCAGCATGCCGGCGCGGTCGTTATCGACATCGGTCCATATCTGGCTGCGGTATGAGAGAAAGCCGTTGGGCTTGCCCTGCCGGAACGGTGAGTTGGCGAACAGCGCGGTCGCCACCGGCTGCAGCGCAAGGCCGACGCGAAACTTTTTCACCATGTCGGCTTCGGACGAGAAATCCAGATTCACCTGCACCGTGCAGGTGCGGAACATCATCTCCAGTCCGTAGCCGCCAACCTTGGGCATGTAGTTGCGCATGATGACATAGCGGCCCTTGGGCATCTGATCCACATCTTCGCGCCGCCAGGTGGGCGCATAGCCCATGCCAATCACGCCGGCGCCGATTTCGTTGGCCACCGTGCGCACCTGATCCTGATGCGTGTTCACCTCGGCGCAGGTTTCGTGAACCGTGCGCAATGCCGCGCCGGACAATTCGAATTGCCCGCCCGGCTCCAAGCTGATCGACGCACCGTTCTGCGAAAGGCCGATGATGTTTTCGCCTTCCATCACCGGCTGCCAGCCGAAACGCTGCATGCCTTCCAGCAGCGAGCGGATGCCGGGCTGCGCGGTATAGGCGAGTGGCTTGTGCGTCTTCAGGTCATAGACGAACTTTTCGTGCTCGGTGCCGATGCGCCATTGCTCGCGCGGCTTTGAGCCGGCCGCCAGATGGCGCACCAGATCGTCGCGCGAGCCGATTGGCCCGCCTGCGGATTGGGGAATGGACATGCGTCTTCAGAGCCCTGAATTTTGAACCAGCCGTTTAGTTCTCGACTATGTAGTCGCCCACCCTGTCGCCAGCAAGGCAACACACGAGATTTGAAAAGTGCGCCCAATTGGCCCTGTTAAAAATCTCCCACCAACGCCTGCCAGATGGCCAGCGCCGCCAGCGCGGCGGTATCGGCGCGGAGAATGCGTTTTCCCAGCGACACGGGAATGACGAACGGCAGGCTGCGGATCAGCACCGCTTCGGCGGGGTCGAAGCCGCCTTCGGGGCCGGTGAGGATGGCCCAGCGGCTCGCGAGATTGCCGCGCAAGGCATCGGCGATGGCAGGAACGCCACCAACCTCATCGCAGAACAGAAGTTTTCGATCGCGCGGCCAGCTAGAAAGCAGGTTCTGCAAATCCATCGGCTCGCGCACTTCCGGCACCGACACGCGCCCAGATTGTTCCGCCGCTTCGATGGCGTTGGCGTTCATGCGTTCAAGATTGACGCGGGACATGATTGTGCGGCGCGTGAAAACCGGCTGCAGAACGCGCACGCCAAGTTCCGTCGCTTTCTGCACCACATAATCGGCGGGCGTTTTCTTGATCGGCGCGAAGCAAAGCCAGATGTCCGGCACGTCGCTTTGCCGCTGGGTCTGCCGCTCGCAGACAAGCGTGCAGGCGCGTTTTTTCACCTGATCGATGCGCGCCAGCCATTCGCCATCGCGGCCATTAAAGAGGCAAACGCGGTCGCCCACCTTCGCGCGCATCACATGAATGAGGTAGTGCGCCTGCGCCTCATCGGGCGAGACGGCGGCGTCACCGCTTAATGCCGCCTCGACATAGAGCCGCACCTTGCCGCCGGGTTCGCGTAGTTCGCCACTAATTTTTGTTACTCCACAGCTATATCTGTGCGCTTCACAACGAATTTTCCAAGCGAATTCCGCGTCACATCAAACCACAGGGTACTGCCGTTTGAAGACCCGGGATGAATGCTACAATCAACCGAAACGCGCGCAACTTTATTTGGAGATTGCGATGCAATTCCGCAAACAAACGTGGTCTCGTAACGCCAGTGTTTGCTCTGTGCAATTTCTCTTTTGCAGGATGACCACGGACGCATGGTTCGATATTTCTTGAAAACATCGTCTAATAGTGCGCTCGGAAAATCCTCCACCCCAGACTTCGTCCGCATGCCTACGCATATGAGCGTGTCGGAGTTCAACTTATGTTCATCCATCTTCAAGTCACGTATCGGCGCGGCGGCAAATTCGGCGTCGTGAGTGCCTTGACCACAAGACGTAAGAAATATGCCAAATAGAAAAGCGATCTCCAGCCGGTATATAAATTTGCAATACGTGGCGGCGCGATAATTCATGTGACCTTTGAACACTCGCTCACCATCCTGGGGTGGCCCGCATTTGCGGGCCATGACACATTGGGCCATGGGTCAGGAATCGCAATCCCTCGCCAAGCCCGCCGACGCGGTTTTTCATTCGTGGGTGGATCGCGCGCCGTCCGCCGTGCAGCCCTATCTGCGGCTGGCGCGGCTGGACCGGCCTATCGGCACATGGCTGCTTTATTGGCCGTGTGTGTTCGGGCTGATGCTGGGGGCGGTCGCGCAAGGGCGTGCCTTCACGCGCTGGAACGACCTTTGGCTGATTGTGCTGTTCGGCATCGGCGCTGTTGTGATGCGCGGCGCGGGCTGCACTTACAATGACATCGTGGACCGCAAGATCGACGCGCTGGTGGAGCGCACGCGCGGGCGGCCCATTCCATCCGGCGCGGTCAGCGTGAAGGCCGCGCTGGTATTCCTTGTGGCGCAAGCGGCGATCGGGTTGCTGGTGCTGCTGCAACTCAATTTCTTCTCGATCCTGCTGGGCGCGGCATCGCTGATCCTGATTGCGATTTATCCTTTCATGAAGCGCGTGACCTGGTGGCCGCAAGCGTGGCTTGGGTTGACGTTCAACTGGGGCGCATTGCTGGGCTTCGCGGCGCTGACCGGGACGCTCACCCTGCCCGCTTACATTCTTTATGCTGGCTGCTTCTTCTGGACGCTGGGATACGACACGATCTATGCGCTGCAGGACGTGGAAGATGACGCGCTGATCGGCGTGAAATCCACGGCGCGGCTGTTCGGCGCGCGGTCCCGGCTGTGGGTTTTTCTCTTCTATCTTGTGGCGCTGGTTTTGATTTTGGCGGCTGGCCTCGTGGCGCAGCTGGGTGGGGTTTATGCGGCGCTGCTGCTGGTGAGCGGCGCGCATTTGCAGCGCCAGGTCCGGCTGCTGGATGTGACAAGCCCGCTGGTTTGCCTGAAAGTTTTTCGCTCGAACCGGGAAACCGGCGCGCTTATCGCCGTTGCGTTATTTGTGGCAAGCTTGCTCATGCAAAGGGGAGGACTTTAGATGCCCATGGCTCTGGTTCCACATTCCATCATCGCGCTGGTGCTCTATGCCCTGTGGGCGATCGCGCTTGTCGTGATGATCCTGGCGGATCGCGCGCTGATGATCGCCAGCGGCAAGGTTCCAGCGACGAGCTTCACCGCAGGCGTGCCCCATGGCTCGGACTCCTACTGGCGCATCAACCGCGCGCAACTGAACACGGTGGAGAATCTTCCGATCTTTGGCGCCGTGGTGCTGGCCGGCTGGGCGGCCGGGATGGAAACGCACCTGTTCAACCTGCTGGCGGTGATCGTGGTTTGCGCGCGCATTGTGCAATCGCTGATTCACATTACCTCCGGTTCGCCCATGGCGATCAACCTGCGCTTCACGGCTTATGCAGTGCAGCTTGTGTGCATCGCATGGATGGGCGTGCTGGTGGTGCTGCACGCGGCGATGTTCTGATGCCGCAGCGCAAGACCATTGATGATTTCATCGCCCGCGTGGAGCTGGGCCATTACGACACGGCCATCGAACTGTTCTACGCGGACGATGCCAGCATGCAGGAGAATTTCGATCCGCCGCGGCAGGGGCGCGACCTGCTGGTGACGCATGAACGCGGAGTGATGGGAACTTTTGCAAAAATCACGGCCCAGCATGTGGGGCCGGTTCTGGTGGAAGGCGATCATTCCGTGATCCGCTGGAAGTTTGAATTTCACACCCGCGACGGCAAGACCATGACGCTGGATGAGCTGACCTATCAGCGCTGGCGCGGGGAAAAGATCGTGGAAGAGCGGTTCTATTACGATCCCAAGCAGATGCGCGGTTAAGAAGGCTGCGCTATAATAGAGAGATGAACGCCGAACGCTTCGATCCCACAATGGTCTTCACGCCGGAAGAACTTGCCGGCGTGCGGGCGCGATCCAATCTGGATGGCGCATTGTGCGTGGCGCATGCCTGGATCGTGATCGGCTGCGCGATGGGGCTTTATGCGGTGTGGCCCAATCCGTTGACGTTTGTTGTGGCGGTGCTGGTGATCGGCAGCCGCCAGCTTGGCCTGGCGATCCTGATGCATGATGGCGCGCACGGCGTTCTGACGCGCACGCACAACGATACGGTGAGCCAGTGGCTGACGGCTTATCCGATTTTCGCCGACACGCTTCCCTATCGTCATTATCATCTGGCGCATCACCGGCTGACGCAGCAACCGAACGATCCGGATATCGGGCTTTCCGCGCCCTTCCCCATTACGCGCGCCAGCCTGCGGCGCAAGTTCCTGCGCGACATTACCGGGCAAACCGGATTCAAGCAGCGCCGCGCGCAGCTTCGCGCCGCGTTCAGCGTGCCGGGCGCGCGGTTGAAAAACTTCTGGCGCAAGATGGGCGGCATGGTGATTACCAATCTTGTGTTGCTGGGCGTGCTGACGGCGCTGGGCAGGCCGCAATACTACCTGATGTTCTGGCTGTTGCCGCTGTTGACCTGGTACATGGTGGTGTTGCGCCTGCGCAATATCGCCGAGCACGCGATGGTGCCTGACAATGACGATGTGATGCGCAATGCGCGCACGACCTATGCGTCGTTCATCGCGCGTGCGTTTCTGGCGCCCTATTGGGTGAATTATCACGTCGATCATCATCTGCTGATGTATGTACCCTGCTACAATCTGCCCAAGCTGCACGCGCTTCTGCTGGCCAAGGGTTACGGCGACAAGATGGAAATCCAGCAGAATTATTCCGCGGTGCTGAAACTGGCGGCGTCGAAAGAACCTGAAGCGGTGGCGGCTTAACGCCCGCGTGGATCCATCGTCATTCGTAAGCGAGAACACCGTGCTGCTGGCGCCGCCGCTGGTGCCAGAGGTGCGGCTGCATCTGGCGGCGGAGATGCTGCCGCTGTGGCGCAAGACCGAAGAAGAACTGGAAGCGATGGGCGTGCCGCCGCCTTATTGGGCGTTCGCATGGGCGGGCGGTCAGGCATTGGCGCGCTACATTCTGGACAATCCGGATGAAGTGCGCGGCAAGCGCGTGCTGGATTTCGGATCGGGATCGGGGCTGGTTTCGATTGCGGCGGCGAAGGCAGGCGCCGCGCATGTGGTTGCGGCGGATGTCGATGATTACGCTGCCGCCGCGATTGCGCTGAACGCGCGGGCCAATGATGTTACGGTGGATGTCGTTACCGATGATGTGATCGGCAGCGATGGCGGCTGGCAGACAATTCTGTGCGGCGACATGTGTTACGAGCGGCCGCTTGCCGAGAAACTTCTTGTCTGGCTGCGCGCGCGCGGCGGCACGCGGATTCTGCTTGGCGATCCCAAGCGCAGTTATTTCCCGCAAACGGGCGTGTCGCGGCTGGCGACTTATCGCGTGCAGACCACGCGCGATCTGGAAGACAGCGAAATCCGCGAGACCGGCGTGTTCGCGCTGGAGGCTTGACCGAACGGTGCGGGGATGGTTCATTGGAACAAAGAGGGAACGATACGATGCCTGCCGATGGATATCTGGACTATCTCGAATTGCCCGCACCCGACATGGCGGCGACCAAACGCTTTTACGGCGACGTATTCGGCTGGACCTTCACCGACTACGGACCGGACTATGTGGAATTCCGCTGCGGCGACCACACGGGCGGCTTTTACACCGAGCGCAAGGTGATTTCGGAGGGCGGCGCGCTGGTCATTCTCTACGCCAACGATCTGGACGCGATGGAAGCAAAAGTGAAAGCGGCCGGCGCTGAGATTACCGAGCATCACGAATTTCCCGGCGGGCGGCGCTTTCATTTCCGCGATCCCAATGGCAACGAACTGGCGGTGTGGACGAAGGCTTAGGGTTTGGCCGGCGCGCGATTGGCGAAGGCCCATTGCAGCCCATGCACCAGGAGCGGAGTCCAGATGGCCTGGGTGTGGCCGCTGACGGTGGTTTCAAGCTGCACCGTGTGACCGGCGGTTTTGGCCTCGTGCGCGAACTTCAACGTCGCGTCATAGAACACCGGCTCCAGCGTTCCGGCGGACAGATAGAAGCGCGTCACGCTGTTGTTCGTCAGTTCGCTCTCGAATTCTCCCGAGCCGTTGGATTGCGTGAGGGTGGCGAACGAACCGGGATGCGCAAGCGCCATGCCGAGCGTTCCGTTGCCGGCGAATTTTCCGCCGCTCCACCCCAGCGATTGCGCAATGACGGTGGGGAAAATATCGGGATGGCGCAGGCCCATGCTGATCGCCCAGGCAGCACCACTGGAAAAGCCGGTGACGATGCGGTCTTTCGGATCGGACGATGCACCGTATTTCTGTTCCACTAGCGGCAGCACTTCCTTCAGCAGAAAGCTTTCGTGCTTGAGGAATGCACTGTAGCCGTTGGACCAGCCCAGCAGATATTCCTCCGAACGCAGGTCTTCGTTTTCCTTGTGCGAATTGCCCGGCCGGATCGCGACCAGGATCATGGGCGGCAGCGCCCCGCTTAAGATCAGCGGTTCGATCATGCCCGGCATATCCAGCCGTGTGTCGCCGTCCGCCATGTAAACCACGGGATATTTTTTCGCGGGGTCGAAATTCGGCGGCGTATAGACCAACACGCCGCGCGGGCCATCGAGGTACTGGCTTTTGACGACCTCGGGATAGAGATGGCCGTACAGATTGTTGACCGACACCAGCGGCGGCGGTGCGGCTGGCCCGCGATAAACCGGCGTGGGCGTGTCCGGCAACGGCAACACGGAAACGTCGATGGTGGCATGATCGAGATCAGCAATGCGCAGCCGCAACGCCCACAAATCACCCTCGATATGATCCATCCGGCCGCGCGCGGCGCAGCACAGGAATGCCTGATCGGTATCGCGCCGCGCCACGACGATGAACTGATCGCCGTCGCGCCACCAGGCAATGTCTTTTCCGGCAAGCCGCGTTTGCGCATCCTGTGTGCTGAGGTCGGGCGGCAGGCGGCATTCGCCCAGCGTGAGCGGCTCGGAGCCGCAATCGCGCAACGTGTTTTGCGGCGGCTTGTCGAAGGCAGCATCGCGCTCGGCTTTGGGCACCGAGATCATCGCAGCCAATACCATCGCGCCAAGCATGACCGGCCTTTCCAGCAATCGCTTCGCAAAGATTATAGCGATGCGGCGGAGCGATTAAGGCGCGCGCGGCGCAGACCACGGTTTTGTGATCGCGCGGCAATGCTTTCGTTTTGCCGGACACGTTACACTCACAACGAGTGCGGCGAATTGCGCTTGGCTGCCTTGAAAGGCGTCGAGATCGACGGGGCCGTCAATGCCGTCCAGCCGCGCCTTGTTGGCGAATTGGCGAAACAGCACCGTGCGGCCCGAAGCCCAGGACATATCGCCGAACAGGTTACGCACCCAAAGCGGATGCGGCGCGAATTCGGCGTTGTGCAGATAGGCATCGTAGAAGCTCTGCGTTGTATAAAGCACCGGCGAGACGCCGAAGCGCGCGCGCATGGTGCGCACGAACACATCCAGTTCCCGCGCGAAAGCCTGTGGCGTTGGCCTGGCACCACAGTTGCCCAGATATTCAAGATCGATCGCGGGCGGCAGCGAAAGCGTTGGCGCGGGCAGCGTGGCGCGGATGAAATTCTGCGCCTGAATCCAGCCCGGCACGCACATCGAGAAATAGTGATAGCCGCCAACCGCAACGCCCGCAGCGCGCGCCGCCGCCACGTTCTTCGCAAACATCGGATCGCGCCAGGCGCCGCCTTCGCTGGCCTTGATATAGGCAAAGCGGATGTTCTGGCGCGAAAGCTTCTGCCAATCGATGTCGCGCTGGTGATGCGACACATCTATCCCGCGCACGGGGAATTCGTGGCTGTCGGGATAGGCGAGCCGGAACACGCCCATCAGGTAAAGCTGAACGCCCAGCGCCGCGACGGCCGCAGCCGCAACCGCGCAACCGGCCACAACCAAAAGTTTGCGGCTGACCACCATGCCCCCTTCTTCGCGCCCCTTGCGCAGGCATCATAGCGCACAAGGCCATGATCGTACGGCGAATTCACGGCAAAACGCGGCGGCTGGCCTGTTGGCGCAGGCGCGGCCCCCATGCAAAGGTGGCCGACAGAATCTGACGCGCCAGGCAGGCGCGCGAACCTAGGGGGCAAATTCCATGGCCGGTATTCCGGAAAATCCTATCCCTGAGATCGACAACGACCTCAAGCGCGCGCTGGGGCCGTTTCATCTGATCGCGCTTGGCATTGGCGCCATCATCGGGGCGGGCATTTTCGTTATCACGGGCCATGCCGCGGCAACCTTCGCCGGACCGGCGGTTGTTATCTCCTTCGCCATTGCCGGAACGGGCTGCCTGTTCGCCGGTCTTTGCTATGCCGAATACGCGGCCATGATCCCGGTTGCGGGAAGCGCTTACACCTATACCTACGCCACGCTTGGCCGGTTCATGGCGTGGTTCATCGGCTGGAACCTGGTGCTGGAATATCTGGCAGCCTCTTCCACCGTGGCCGTGGGCTGGTCGGGCTATTTCTCCAACCTGATGACATCGATCGGACACCCGATCGCCACCGCGTTCTCGTCGGCGCCGATCTGCTTTGCGGGCGATCCGCTTCCCTGCCCGCAGATCGCGGCGGGCGCGGCGCAACTGCACCACGTTCTCTATACTGGAACCTACTTCAACCTTCCCGCTGTCGCGCTGATCGCGCTGATCACTTTCGTGCTGGTGGTGGGCGTGAACATGAGTGCCAATTTCAACAACGCGATGGTCTCCATCAAACTGCTGATCGTTGTGCTGGTGATCGGCTTTGCTTTCAGCCACGTGGTTCCCGCCAACCACATGCCCTTCATTCCCGACAATACCGGAACCTTCGGGCAATTCGGCTGGACCGGAATCTTCCGCGCCACCGGCGTGATCTTCTTCGCTTACATAGGCTTCGACGCGGTGAGTGTTGCGGCACAGGAAGCGAAAAATCCGCAACGCGATATTCCGCTGGGCATTCTGGGATCGCTGGCGATATGCACCGTGCTCTACATGCTGATGTCGTGGGTGCTGACGGGTCTTGCGTCATACACCACGCTGAACGTCGCCTATCCGGTTTCGATGGCGGTGGAAGCCATTCCCTCAACGCGCTGGCTGGCGCCTTATGTGAATGTCGGCGCGGTGGTGGGCCTTGCGTCCGTGGTGCTAGTGCTGCTGCTGGGCCAATCGCGCATCTTCTACGCGATGGCGAAGGACGGCATGGTGCCCCCGACGTTCAGCGCCATTCACCCGCGTTTCAGAACGCCTTGGAAGGGCACAATAATCACCGGCCTTTTCGCGGCGATTCTGGCCGGCATTTTGCCGCTGGATATTCTCGGTGAGCTGGTTTCCATCGGCACGTTGCTGGCGTTCGTCATTGTCTGTGCGGGCGTGATGGTGTTGCGCCGCCGCAGGCCGAACGTGAAGCGGCCGTTCCGCACGCCGCTGGTGTGGATCGTGGCGCCGCTGGGCATTGCGATGTGCGCGTTCATGATGGCGTTCTTGCCGATGGACACCTGGATACGGTTGGGCGTGTGGACGGTGATCGGCCTGATCATCTACGCCGTTTACAGCCGCTATCATGCCATGCCGCCGCGCTGGAAACTGGTGGATGAACCCGCCCCTCCGGCTGAGTGAAACAGGCATCAAATATAACGAACTGGACACGCGATGGCCGATGACTCCGTCAACCTGACGCAGCCGAACCCCATTGTCGCGGAAGAAGCGCAGCTTCGCCGCGCGCTGGGGCCGGTGAACCTCATCATGATCGGCATCGGCTCGATCATCGGCTCGGGCATCTTTGTTTATACCGGCACGGCGGCAGCCGAACATGCCGGGCCGGCGGTGATGCTGTCATTCGTGATCGCGGGGTTCGGCTGTCTCTTTGCAGGGCTCTGCTACGCCGAATTCGCCTCGATGATTCCGGAATCGGGCAGCGCCTATACTTATGCCTATGCCACCATGGGTCGCTTCATGGCGTGGTTCATCGGCTGGAACATGGTGCTGGAGTATCTGGTGTCGGCAGCGGGCGTCAGTGCCGGATGGTCGGGATATCTCGTCAGCCTGCTCAACGACTTCGGCATTCATTTGCCGATGGCGCTGGCCAGCGCGCCGTTCGCGGGCAACGGCTTCGACAACATTCATACGACGGGCGCGATCTGCAACATTCCCGCCGTGGCGCTGATCGGCGTGCTGACGACGTTCCTTGTTGTCGGCGTGAAGGAGTCGGCGCGGTTCAACGGCATCATGGTGGCGATCAAGGTTGCCATCGTCATTGCCGTGATCGCGTTTGGCCTTTCCTTCGTGCACATGAGCAACCTCACGCCGTTCATTCCGCCCAATCAGGGCGCGTTCGGAAAATTCGGCATCAGCGGAATTCTGGCGGCGTCCAGCATCGCCTTCTTCGCCTATATCGGATTCGAAGCCGTATCGGTGGCGGCGCAGGAAGCGCGCAACCCGCGCCGCGACCTGCCGATTGGTATTCTGGGATCGCTGGGCATCTGCACCGTGCTTTACATGCTGATGGCGCTGGTGCTGACCGGCATCACCGACTGGCGCACGCTGGATGTGGCAAGTCCCGTGTCTTTCGCGGTGTCCAAGATTGCCGATCTCAAGTGGCTGGTGATCCCCATCGATCTTGGCGCGGTGATCGGGTTGGCCTCGGTCGTGTTCATTTCGCTCTATGGCCAGTCGCGCGTGTTCTATTCCATGGCGCGCGACGGCTTTCTGCCGCCGGCCTTTTCCGCCGTGCATCCCAAATTCCAGACACCGCATCGCGGCACCATCATCATCGGCATTTTCGCGGCAATTCTGGCGGCCATCTTTCCTTTCGATGTGCTGGCCGACCTGGTTTCCATCGGCACGCTGGCGGCGTTTATCGCCGTGTGCGTGGGGATTCTGGTTCTGCGCATTCAGGCGCCCAAGGCGCGCCGCCAGTTCCGCACGCCTTATGTGTGGCTCACGGCGCCGGCCGGCGTGATCATCTGCGGCATCATGATGGTGAGCCTGGGATGGGCCACCTGGGCGCGGCTGGTGATCTGGACCGCCATCGGAATTGCCATCTTCCTTGGCTACGGCATCAAGCATGCGGCGAAGTCGAAGTGGAAGGTTGCCAACGAAGCCTGATAGCGTGCCGGCATGACCTACCGTTCGCTGCGCGACTTCATGGCCAAGTTGGAAGCCAACGGCGAACTGGTGCGCGTGCGCGAGCCGGTCTCCACGTTTCTGGAAATGACGGAAATCCAGACGCGGCTGATTGCCGAGGGTGGCCCGGCCGTACTGTTCGAAAAGCCGGTGAAGGCCGATGGCACGCCCAGCGACATTCCGGTTCTGGTCAACCTGTTCGGCACCGTGAAGCGCGTGGCCATGGGCGTGACCATGGGCGGCGTGGAGCGCACGGACGCACGCAGCCTGCGCGAGGTTGGCGAAGTGCTGGCCACGCTGCGCCAGCCGGAGCCACCGCGCAGCTTTGGCGAGGCGGTGAACCTGCTGCCGCTGGCCAAGACGGTGATGGCGATGCGGCCCAAGACGGTTTCCGCGCCGGCCTGCCAGCAGGTTGTTCTGCGCGGCGATAACATCGACCTTGGCAAGTTGCCGGTGCAAACATGCTGGCCGGGCGAACCGGCGCCGCTGATCACCTGGCCGCTGATTGTGACCAAGGGACCAAGCGATGCGCGGGAGGACAATTACAACCTCGGCATCTACCGTCTGCAAACCCTGAGCAAGAATCAGACGATCATGCGCTGGCTGAAGCATCGCGGCGGGGCGCAGCATCACGCGCGCTGGGCGAAAGAAAAGACGGCACCCCTGCCCGCTGCCGCCGTGCTGGGCGCCGATCCGGGAACGATATTGGCGGCGGTGACGCCGGGGCCGGATACGCTTTCGGAATATCAGTTCGCCGGGCTGCTGCGCGGGCAGCGCGTGGAGTTGGCCGACTGCGTTTCGCAGCCGCTGAAAGTGCCCGCGGAAGCGGAGATTGTTCTGGAAGGCGAAGTGTCGCTTTCGGATTACCGCGATGAAGGCCCGTATGGCGATCACACCGGCTATTACAACTCGGTGGAACAGTTTCCGGTTTTCACCATCACCGCGATCACCATGCGCCGCGATCCGATTTACCTTTCCACTTACACCGGCCGGCCGCCGGATGAGCCGAGCGTGCTGGGCGAAGCGCTGAACGAAGTTTTCATTCCGCTTCTGAAGCAACAGTTTCCGGAGATCGTGGATTTCTGGCTGCCGCCCGAAGGTTGCAGCTATCGCATTGCCGTCGTCAGCATGAAGAAGGCTTATCCCGGCCACGCCAAGCGCGTGATGATGGCTGTGTGGTCGTATCTGCGCCAGTTCATGTACACCAAGTGGGTGATCGTGGTGGACGACGACATCGACGCGCGCGACTGGAAGGACGTGATGTGGGCAATCTCCACCCGCATGGACCCGGCGCGCGACATCACTGTGATCGAAGCCACCCCCATCGACTATCTGGATTTCGCGTCGCCGCAGAGCGGGCTGGGATCGAAAATCGGGCTGGACGCCACCAACAAACTGCCGCCCGAAACGAGCCGCGAATGGGGCCGCAAAATCGCAATGAACGAGGATGTGATCCGCACCGTCACGGAAAAATGGCCAAGACTGGGCTTGCCGGGCTCCGGAAAGCCAGTGTGGAAATGATTGCCGCCAGAAATTCACCCACATAGTTTTCGTTCTGATACTTTGATCCAAATGATGGGGTTGATCGTCAAATGAAGCCTGCACAGTTAAAAAAGGCGGCACGGCAATTTGCCGTTGCCGGGATATTTGTTGCCTTGCTTGCCCCCGGCAGCCAAGCGTTTGGTGAAGACTGCAAGCCGCTCGCGCAATACGACGCAATCGACATGACAATGACGGACAGCGAGCACATCGCGGTACCGGTCAGCTTCGGGGCAGTCTCCAAAATGATGATCGTGGACACCGGCGGCGTGTTTACAGAAATGACCGATCAGATGGCGACAGACCTCGGTCTCACGCGGCGGCATTCCGGCCTGGGCGTGGTGGATGCGGCCGGAAAAACGTCGGACATGGTTGTTCATGCACCAACTTTTTCCGTGGGTGGAATGAGTGCAAACGGCGTCGATTTCATCGTTATGCAGAACACCGGCGCTTTCTCAAGCAAAGATAGCGACGTCGTGGGCATCATCGGGCCCAATGTGCTGCACGCCTATGATGTCGATTTCGATTTTGGCGCGAAAAAAATTCATTTTTTGTCGCAAGACCATTGCGCGGGCAAAGTCGTCTACTGGCCCGCCGATACTGTGGCCGTGATTCCATTCCAGCTTACGCTGGACAATCACATCATTCTTCCAGTGACACTTGATGGCCATACAATGAACGCGCTTCTGGATACCGGCTCTCCTGAAACAATCCTGAGCCTTTCTGTCGCCGAGGGCACTTTCGGGCTGACAACCAATGCCTCCGACATGAAGGCATCCGGCGTTCTTAATGGCGTTGCGACAGCAACCGTCTATCGCAGGCAATTCAAGACATTGACGCTGGAAGGAATTACCATCGGCAATCCCATGATCGCCATTGCGCCGGACTTGCAGCGCAACGTCGTCGACAATTCGTCCGCGCCCGTAAACGGAACCAGGCTTGGGCCGAAACTCAGCGGTTCGACCGATTTGATCCTGGGATTAAACGTGATGCGACACCTTCACATGTATATCGCTTATGGCGAACAGAAGATTTATGTAACTCCCGCCGCTGCTCCACCGGCGACAAATGTGGCATCAGCACGCAACGTCGCCCCATCCTCCACCGTTCATTAGCGGAGAATTGATCCTGCGGGCTTTGACTGGATACCGATAATTGTGACCAAGTTTCGGACGACCTTGAAATTTTCGAAAGATGCGGTTCGCATCTGTGCGTGCGCGCTGACCGCCGCCTTAGCATTGAGTATCGCGCCAGCCGTGGCGGGCGATTGCAAGCCGCAAACAATCCTGACGACCGTCGACATGATACCAATGGCAAGTGGCCGGGTGTTTGTGCCCGTGCAGTTGGGGAGCGTCCAGAAGCGCATGCTGCTGGATACAGGCGGGGGCTTTAGCGAAATCTCCGATGCCGTGGCTTCGGAACTGCAACTCCCGCAACGCCGGTCGCGTATTACCCAAGTCGACGTCACCGGCGGCTCAACAAATATGATTGCGCACGCGCCCTCGTTCACCCTTGGTACATTGGCGCCTACCGATGCCGATTTCATCGTCCGATCGCGCGACGGCCCTTATGATCGCGGCAACCCGGAAGTCGCCGGGATACTCGGACCGAACTTGCTGCGGAATTACGACGTCAACCTCGATTTCTCCGGCAACAAAATGATTTTGATTTCACCCGACCACTGCGCCGGCAAGGTTGTCTATTGGCCGGCGCCTGTTGTCGCCGTCATTCCCATGCAGGTTACATCCGACGGCCACATCCAGGTCTCCGTCATGCTCGACGGTCATCCCATCGATGCCCTGTTGGATACCGGAGCGGCGCGCACGACATTGAACCTTCAGGTAGCGGAAAGCATTTTCCGTCTTCAGCCCGGAACAAGCGACATGCGCGCGATCGGCCATTTGGGTGGGGATCCATACGCGACAGTGTACATGCGCCACTTTCGTGCGCTTGTGCTCGAGGGAATTTCCGTCAGCAATCCCCGTGTGGATATCGCACCGGACCTCGTTCGCAACTGGATGATAGGGGGCAACGATACGACAGGCACACGGCTCAGCGGGCGCACCGGGTCGCTTGGCCTGCCCGACATGATTCTGGGCATGGATATTTTGCGCAATCTGCACCTCTACATCGCCTATGCCGAGAACAAACTTTACGTTACGCCCGCGTCAGCACCGGACGCTCCTGCCGCGGATGTTCCGCCGCCTGCCGCACCGGCGCAATGATGGCGGCGGCTTGACCATGCCGGGAATCCGCCTACACATGACGGCGTTGCCCAAGGGAAGCGATCATGGACATGCAGAGCTACACATTCCAGATTTTTGGCCTCTACGCGGCCATTAATGCCCTGATCATGCTGATATTGGGTTTGCTGGTGACTCGCGCGCGCGTTCGTACACAGACCAACATCGGCGACGGCGGCAAGCCGGAGATGGCGGCACCGCTTCGCGCGCACGCGAACAACACCGAATATGTGCCGATGGCGCTGCTGCTGATGTGGGCGCTGTTGCCGATGGGAGGATCGGTGTGGCTGATTCATGGTATCGGCTTGCCGCTCACGATTGGCCGCATTCTCCATGCCATCGGTCTCTCTGGCAGCGCAGGACCGGGAATGTTGCGCTCCCTCGGCATGGTTCTGACCTGGATTGCATATATCGTCGGTATTGTTGGCGTGGCTTATGTCGCGATCAGCGGCATTTCCTCCGTCGCGGCAACCTGATCCGGTGGTAGCGAAATCCGACCCCCAGGACATCCTCGACAAGCTGATCGGTGCTGCGCGCGCGGCGGGCGCGGATGCGGCGGACGCTTTGTTCGTTGAAGGCGTCGCCGCCAGCGTTTCCTATCGTCTTGGCAAGCTTGAAGATGTGGAACGCGCGGAGGGCAGCGATCTGGGCCTTCGCGTATTCGTAGGCAATCGCGTCGCGTTCGTTTCTTCGACCGACCTGCGCGCTGAGACGCTGGCGCAATTGCCGGAACGCGCGGTGGCGATGGCCAAGCTGGCGCCGGAAGACAAGTATGCGGGCCTCGCGCCAAAGGAATTGCTGGCGCGCGATTTTCCACAACTCGATACTGAAGACACCTTCGAACCTTCTGCCGACCTTCTGGTGGAGCGTGCCCGCGCGGTAGAAAGCGCGGCGATGGCCGTTGCCGGCATCACCAATTCCGAAGGCGGCGGCGCGAGCTTTTCGCGCAGCGCTGTGGCGCTGGCGACGAGCGAGGGATTCTTCGGACGCTATGCGGGAACCAGCCACAGCATCGGCGTCGCGGTGCTGGCCGGTGAAGGTGTTGGCATGGAGCGCGATTATGCGCAGGCCAGCGCTCGGCACACGGCCGATCTGGAAAGCCCGCAAGCTGTGGGCAAGCGGGCCGGCGAGCGCACCATTCAGCGCCTCAATCCGCGCAAGGCAAAATCGCAGGCGGTTCCGATTGTTTATGGCCCGCGCGCCTCGAACGGCTTGGTGGGCCATCTGGCGGGTGCCATTTCCGGCGCCTCCATCGCGCGCGGCGTGAGCTTCCTTAAAGACAAAATGGGCGCGGAGGTTTTCGCGCGCGGCATCACCATTGTGGACGATCCACATCGCTTGCGTGGCCTGCGTTCCAAACCATTCGATGGCGAAGGCGTGCGCAACAAGCGCACCGCCATCATCGAAGATGGCGTGCTGAAGACATGGCTGCTGGATACCGCGAGCGCGCGGCAGCTTGGCTTGACGACAACGGGCCATGCGGCGCGCGGCACAGGCGGCCCGCCCTCGCCTTCCAGCACCAATCTTTACATGATGCCGGGCGCGCTTTCGCCCGACGCACTGATGGCGGATATCCGCGAAGGCTTTTACATTACCGAACTGATGGGCATGGGCGTGAACGGCGTGACGGGCGATTACAGCCGCGGCGCGACTGGTTTCTGGATCGAGAACGGCAAAATCGCCTATCCGGTTTCCGAAGTGACGATTGCGGGAAACCTGAAAGACATGTTCCGCAATCTGACACCCGCCAACGATCTTGTTTTCCGCTACGGAACGAACGCGCCCACCTTGCGCGTGGAAGGAATGACGGTTGCCGGCGCCTGAAGCCGATCTTGTTGCCGATCTTGCGTTGATGGAAACAACCGTGCGCGAGGCAGGCGGCATTGCGCGCCATTTCTTCGGGCATGCCTGCAAGACCTGGGACAAGAGCAAGGGCAACCCGGTTACCGAAGCCGATATCGCCATCGACCGCATGTTGCGCGCCAAGCTGACGGCGGCGCGGCCAGACTATGGCTGGCTGTCAGAAGAAACCGACGACGATCTGAGCCGGTTGGAACGGCGCGACGTGTTCGTGATCGATCCGATTGATGGCACCATCGGCTTCATCAAGGCCAAGCCGCAATTCACGATCTGCGCCGGGCTGGTGCGCGATGGCGCGGCGGTTGCGGGCGTTGTCTATAACCCGATCACTGAGGAATGTTTTGCGGCGGCGCAAGGCGGCGGGGCAACGCTGAACGGCAAGCCGATCCATGTGAGCAGGCATGAACATATCGAAGGCTGCCGCATGTTGGGGCCGCGATCCATGTTCGAGCATGAAGCATGGGCGCAGCCGCCAAACACGCCGTGGCCCGCCATGACCATCGAAACGCGCAACTCCGTGGCCTATCGGCTGGCGCTGGTGGCCAATGGCGCGTTCGACGCAACGCTGGCCTTATCGGCCAAGCGCGACTGGGATCTGGCGGCGGCGGACATCATTGTTCGTGAGGCGGGCGGATGCGTCACGGCCCACGACGGCAGCGCCTTGCGCTATAATCGCCGCGAAACGATTCAGCCGACCGTCGTTTGCGCCAACCCGGCGCTGCACGGTGCGCTGATCGCCAAGCTTCGTGACCTAAAACTGCCCCGCGCCTGAGGACACCCATGACCGAACATGCCCCCAAGCAGCTTCTGCATCTCGTTTTCGGCGGCGAGGTGACAGCGCCGGCCTCAACCGAATTCCGCGACCTTTCCAAATTGGATATCGTGGGCATCTATCCCAACTATGCCACCGCCCTTGGTGCCTGGCGCGGCGCCGCTCAGGCCAGTGTGGACAACGCCCATATGCGCTATTTCGTGGTGCATATTCACAAGCTGATGGAGCCCAGCGAGGGGCATTAAGCCCTTGTTCCCAAAAGGCTCGGCAAGCGCGGCGGGGCCGTGCTAAACCCGCCGCCCATGACCGCTGTCACCCTCCCCAGCCCGGCCGAGGCCAACGATCTCGGCGATTTCGGCATCATCCGCCGGTTGGTGCACGATTATATGGGCCACCAGTGGCCGGCCCTTTCGCTGGCCGTGGCCTGCATGATCGTGACCGCCAGTATGAACGGCGTGCTTGCGTGGCTGCTGGACCCGGCGATCAAGGAAATCTTCCTCCAGAAAAACGCGCAGATGCTGATCACCATTCCGCTGGCGATTGTGGGGGTGATGGGCTTGCGCGCGGTGACGAGCTTTGGCGAACAATCGCTGCTCAACACCATTGCCGAGAAGATCGTTTCCGCCGTGCAGAGCGATATGCTCCGCCATCAAATTCGTTTGGACCTTGCCGCGCTGAATGCGGTTCATTCCGGCGAAAGCGTTTCCAAATTTTTGTATGACGCGACGCTGTTGCGCGCCTCCATCACGCGCGGTGTGGCGGGGTTGGGTAAGGAACTGGTGACGCTGGTCGCGCTGTCGGTGGTGATGATCTATCAGGACTGGCAGCTTGCGATGATTTCGGTGCTGCTGCTGCCAGCAGTGGCGTGGGTGACGCAACGGTTGAGCCGGTCGCTGCGCAAATCCTCCACGCGCGGGATGGAAGAGACCGGTGTTCTTTCGCGCGCGCTATCCGAAGCATTGAGCGGCCGGCGCATCATCAAGGCTTATAACCTGGAAGAATATGCATCGAAGGCGACGGATGCGCGGGTCAATGCGCGCCTGAAATATATTCTGCGCGCGGTGCGCGCCCGCGCCGCCGCCGTGCCTTCCACCGATCTGATCGGCGGCATTGCTGCTGCCCTGACCATTGGCTATGCCGGCTGGCAGGGGCTGCACGGGCATCTGGCGATCAACCAGTTCGCGTCCTTCGTGGCCGCCATGCTGCTGGCGCAACAGCCGGTGCGAAACCTGAGCCAGCTTTGGACGATCTCGACGGAAGGGCTTTCCGCCGCCAACCGCATTTTCGCGGTGATCGATGCCAAGCCCACTATCGTTGACCCGCCGGACGCGGCGCGGCTTGAGATTGCGCCGCCGCCGAAGGGTGGTTCGGTTCAGATCAAGAACGTGGCGTTTTCCTATCATGCGGATTCGGCGGCGCTGAAACATTTCTCCATCGATATTCCAGCGGGAAAAAAGATCGCGCTGGTGGGGCCATCGGGTGCTGGCAAAACCACGGTATTCAATCTGATCCTGCGCTTCTATGACGTGGATGGCGGCGCGATTGAGATTGACGGGCAAGACATCCGCAAAGTAACGCTGGAGTCGTTGCGCGATCATATTGCGCTGGTCACGCAAGACCCCATCCTGTTCGATGAAACCGTTGCCGAAAATATCCGGTTGGGGCGCAGCGATGCCACGCATGATGATGTGATTGCAGCGGCGCAAGCGGCAGCGGCGCATGAGTTTATCCAGGCCATGTCGCAAGGCTATGACACCGTTGTAGGCGAAGGCGGGCTGAAACTTTCCGGCGGCCAGCGCCAGCGCATCGCCATTGCCCGCGCCATGGTGCGCAACGCGCCAATCCTGCTGCTGGACGAAGCGACCTCCTCGCTCGACACCGAAAGCGAGCGGCAAATTCAGGACGCACTCGGCACGCTGATGAAAGGCCGCACGACGGTTGTGATCGCGCATCGCCTTTCTACGGTGCTGGATGCCGACCGCATCTATGTGCTGGATTCCGGGCATGTGGTGGAAGCCGGCACGCATCCCGAACTGATTGCGCGCGGCGGGCTTTATGCGCGGCTGTATCGCCACAATCTGGATGATGACGCGCCGGTGGTTGACGCGCTTTCGGCGCAGGCCGGTTAGCCAATGTCGTTCACGCCTCTGACCCTGACGTTTTATCGTTATGCCATGCTGGCGCTTTCGCCTGTGGCGCCAATGCTGCTCCGCCGCCGCGCCGCGCGTGGCAAGGAAGACTTGAGCCGCATAGACGAACGGCTGGGCAAAGCGGCAACGCCGCGGCCAGACGGCGCACTCATCTGGGTTCATGGCGCCAGCGTGGGCGAGACGGTGGCGGCATTGCCGCTGATCGATACGCTACTGAAAAGTGGCGCCAACGTTCTGGTGACAAGCGGAACGGTAACGTCGGCGCAAGTGATGGCGGAACGCTTGCCTGCCGGCGCCATCCACCAATTCGCGCCGGTTGACACACCGGCTGCTATTAAAGGATTTCTTGATCACTGGCGGCCGGACGTGGGCCTGTTCGTGGATTCCGAACTGTGGCCGAACATGATTTTGATGGTGCACGAGCGCGGCGTTCGGCTGGGCCTTATCAATGCACGCATTTCGGAGCGCTCGTTCAAAGGCTGGCAGCGGGCACGCAAGAGTGCGGCGCGGCTGCTGGGCACGTTCGACTTTTGTTTGGCGCAAGACGACGAGATCGCAGACCGGCTGCGCGCGTTGGGTGCCAACAATGTGCAGGTGGCGGGAAATCTGAAGGCGGACGCGCCACCGCTTCCCGCCGATCCGGCGAAGCTGGAAGAGTTGCGCACCGCCGTTGGTGGCCGCCCGGTGTTTCTGGCCTCCAGCACGCATTCGGGCGAAGAAGAAACATTGCTGCCGGCACATGATTTGCTGGCGCGAAAATATCCCGGCCTGCTGACGATCGTGGTGCCGCGCCATCCCGCGCGCGGCGGCGAGATCGCGATGCTGTGCGGGGAGCGCGCCAACGCGCGGCGTTCATTGGCGCAACCCATCGAAACAGACACACAAATTTACGTCGCGGACACGATTGGCGAACTGGGGTTGTTTTACCGCCTCGCCCCCTTCGCCTTTATGGGCGGGAGCCTTATTCCGCATGGCGGCCAAAATCCGCTGGAACCGGCGCGGTTGAATTGCGCCGTGATGACGGGACCGTACACCGCGAATTTCCGCACCGCTTACGACGCCATCCTCTCCGCGCAGGGCGGTGGGCGCGTGCAGACCTCGACGGAAATCGCCGCGCTGGCGGAGAGGTTTCTTGCTTCGCCGGACGAAGCCAAAAAATGGGGCGAAGCGGCGGCGCGTGGCGCGGAGTCGCTTGGCGGCGCCATCGAAAAGACCTTGAACGCCATTTCACAGATGCCGGCCCATGCGGGAGCCTGACTTCTGGTCCAGCGCAAGCGGCGGCGCGCGCGTGCTGCGCACGGTGCTTTCTCCGGCGGCGTGGGTTTATGGAAAGAGCGTGGCGTGGAAGGCCGGACGCGCCAAGCCGTTTCGTGCGCGTGCGAAAGTGATCTGTGTCGGCAATCTGACAGTGGGCGGCACCGGCAAGACGCCGGTGTCCATCGCCATCGCGCAAGCGCTGGCCAAACGCGGACTGAACGTGGCGATCCTGACGCGCGGTTACGGCGGACGCGCAAAAGGTCCACTGGCTGTGGACCGCGAGAAGGATTTGGCGAACGAGGTCGGCGACGAGCCTCTTATCGCGGCGGCGTCTGTTCCGGTGATCGTTGCACACGACCGAGCGGCCGGCGCCGAATTTGGCGACAGCCACGGCGCCGATGTGATCGTGATGGACGATGGGCACCAGAATTTTTCCATCGCCAAGGATTTGTCGCTGGTCGTGGTGGACGCGCAAACCGGTTTCGGCAACGGACGCGTGCTCCCGGCAGGGCCGCTGCGCGAACCGGTGCCGCAAGGGCTGGCGCGCGCCGACGCCGTCATCATGGTTGGCGATGGCACCCCCGATCTTGGCTCATACAAATGCCCCGCCCTTCGCGCGCATATCGTTGCCCATGACAAGATTGGCCTCAACGGAAAGCCCGCCGTCGCCTTTGCTGGAATTGGCAGGCCTGAGAAATTCTTCAACAGCTTGAGAGAACTTGGCGCTGATATCCTGGAGACGGTGGCGGCGGCGGATCACCACATCTATTCCGCATCGGAGATAGCTCGCCTGAAAGCCAAAGCCCGCGGCAGCGACGCCTTGCTGATCACAACGGAAAAAGATTTCGTGCGTCTGACACCAGCGGAACGCGACGGGATAGACTATCTGCCCGTGCAGGCGGCGTTCGACGAACCGGCCGCATTGGAGCAGTTGCTTGACAGGGTTTGCCCGCGCACGGTACCGCCCACACCGGCATGAGCGACACCAGTTCCAAACTCACCTTCGGCCAGAAACTGCGCTACGGCGCGGAAGCCGCGCTGTTCTTCAGCATCATAGGCTTCTTCAAGCTGTTGGGGTTGGATGGCGCTTCGGCGGTTGGCGGCTTTGTTGGCCGTGAAATTCTTTACCGCACATCGGCCAGCAAGCGCGCGCGTGATAATCTGCGCGCCGCTTATCCCGAAAAGACCGGCGAAGAGATCGAAGCCATCATCCGTGAGATGTGGGACAATCTTGGCCGCGTCGGCGGCGAATACGCGCATCTGGATAAGCTTTCGATTAAAGGCGGCGATCCGCGCCTGACCATCACCAATCTTGAGCTGGCCGATGCCGCGATCCAGAAAGGCAAAGGGATCCTTTTCATCTCCGGCCATTTCGCGAACTGGGAGACGATGCCGTTCGTGGCCACGCAATATGGCGTGGAAGGCGGCGAAGTTTACCGCCCGTTGAATAACCCTTATGTGGATCGCTGGATGGTGCGCCAGCGCATGAAAAGCGGGCCACAGGACCAGATCGCCAAGGGACCCGTCGGGACGCGCAAGATTTTCTCGCTGCTGCGCGGCGGCAAATCCGTCTTTCTACTGGTCGATCAGAAAACCAACGAAGGCATACCGGTACCCTTCTTCGGCCGCGACGCCATGACGACACCGGCACCGGCGATGCTGGCATTGAAGCTGGGGGCCACGCTGCTGCCCGCTTCAAACGAGCGGCTGAAGGGTTCGCGCTTTCGCATGACGGTGCATCCGCCAATTGATTTCACGCCCACGGGCGATCAGGACCGCGACGTGCAGGCGCTGACAGCGAAGATCACCGAAGCGATCGAACAATGCGTGCGTTACCGGCCTTCGCAATGGCTATGGATTCACCGCCGCTGGCCCAAGCCCGGCGACATAATCTGGAGCAAGCGGGCTCAAGCTTTGTCGGGCGCCAGCGTGCGCGCGGAGAGCGAAGGGTCAAGCCTGACCTGAAACCAGTTCATCTGCCAATGCAGATGCGGTCCGGTTGCGCGGCCGGTGTGACCGATGTTTCCGATCTGCTGGCCGCGCTGAACCGCATCGCCCGGTTTCACCAACTGCACGCTCTGATGCATGTAGCCGGTGAAAACGCCATGGCCGTGATCCAGCAGCGTATAGCCGCCTTCCAGATAGAATTGATCGGCGATCAGAACGGTGGCGTTGGCCGGCGCGTGAATGGGCGCGCCCTCGCCCCCCGCGATGTCCACGCCCATGTGCGGGGCGGATGGTATGCCGTTCAGGATTCGCTGGCTGCCGAACAAGCCGCTGATGATGCCTTTGGCTGGCCAGTCGAACGGTTCGGTGAACCATGTGGCGCCGGAATCCGTCGTGCGAGCTACGCCCACACGCGCATGCTCGCTTTTGATGCGGGCCAATTCTTCGGGTGATGGCTGAACGAACTTGTGCGGCAAGCCGTTGATGGCTTGAACTTCGTATTGCCGGGGGACCGGCAGCACACCCTGTTCTTCCGCCGTACCATCGGCATAACGCGCCGCGATTTTGGCGGGCGGCTTCTGATCGTATTCCAGGCCGAACGCGAAAATACCCTCCGGCGAAACACTAACGGCGGCACCGTCAACCGTGACGCGCGTTCCCGGCAAAGTGCGGCCCACGACCAAGCTGCCCTGCTGGCGCGAACCGGCGAAGGAAAGCCGTGATGCTTGCGCGCGGGCGGTGAAAGGCAACGCCGCGAAAGCGCCGGATGCGAGGAGCGCGCGGCGATGAATCATTTCGGCGTGCGCCCGGATTCCTGAAAGCGGTTCAGCGCGGCAGCCGGCGTGGCATAGGCCTCTTGGAGATCGACGCTCCAATAGCGCAGCGAATCCAGCGGAATATGAACGCCGGTCACGGCACAGATCACGAACGAGCCCGGCTTCACGACATGGAATTCCCCATCGAGATATTCCAGCTCGGCAAGGCCTTCGGGCCTGATGTCGCGTTCCATGCGGTTCATGGCAGCATCTTATCCGGCTCGCGGCGGCATTTCAAAACAGATCGCCCTGGCCACCGCCACGCCCCTGCGGCGCTTTGCGCTTGGGGACTGTGGCGGGCGCATCGGTGGCGGTGGCGCCGATGGTGCCATCCGCAAAGGTGACAGAGAGCTGCTCGCCTTTGGCGGTGGCAACGGCACGGCGTTTCAACGCGCCATCCGTACCACGCACCAGCGCGAAGCCGCGATCCAGCACCGCACGATAGCTGACGCTGTCCAGCACGCGGGACAGCGAGGACAGATGCTGCGAGGTTTCCGACAGGCGCGTCCGGTAGGATTGATCCAGCCGCTCGGAAAGCGCGCGCGTCCGCTGCGCGCCGTGACGCAATGTTACCTGAAGGCGTTGTGGCTGAAGTAGTGCATCTGCCTTTGTGAAGCGCGAGCGATGTTTCTGTAAATTGCTAGCCAGAGCCTTAGCTAAACTGTCGCTGGCATAATCGAAGCGCTGGCGCGGCTGGGCGAACAACTGTTCCGCGCGCGGCAAGGCGCGCAGCAAGCCTTGAAGGCTGGTGCGCCGGTGCGTGATGCCGCGGGTGAAGCCGTTCAACACGCGGCGCTCGAAATCCAGCGTTTGCGAAAGAAGGTCCGCCCGAACAGGCACTGCCATTTCGGCGGCGGCGGTTGGCGTGGGCGCGCGGCGATCCGAAACAAAGTCGATCAGGGTTGTGTCCGTCTCGTGGCCCACGGCGGAAATGAGCGGGATCGTGCCTTCCGCGACGGCGCGCACCACAATCTCTTCGTTGAAAGCCATCAGGTCTTCCAGCGAGCCGCCGCCGCGCGCCACGATCAGCAAATCCGGCTTTGGAAGCCTTCCGCCCACACTCATCGCGTTGAACCCGCGAATGGCGGCGGCGACTTCGGACGCCGCACGTTCGCCCTGCACCGGCACGGCCCACAGCAGCACGCGGCGGGGGAAGCGTTCGCTGAGGCGGTGCATGATGTCGCGGATCACCGCACCGGTTGGCGATGTGATGACGCCGATCACGTCGGGCAGATAGGGCAACGGCTTTTTGCGTTCGGCGGCGAAGAGGCCTTCGGCGGCGAGCTTCTTCTTGCGCTCTTCCAGCATGGCCATCAGCGCGCCGGCACCGGCCAGTTCCACCTGTTCGACGATGATCTGGTAGCGGGATGAACCGGGATAGGTGGAGACGCGTCCTGTGCACACAACTTCCAGCCCGGCTTCCGGGCGCGTGCGCAATGCGCGCACGCCCGTGCGCCAGATGACGGCGTTGATAACGGCCTTGTCGTCTTTCAGGTCGAAATAGACGTGGCCGGAGGAATGGAATTTGAGACCGCTGATTTCCCCGCGCACCCGCACGAATGGAAAGCTGTCTTCCACCGTGCGCTTCAGCGCGGCGGAGATTTCGCTGACGCTGAATTCCGGCAGGTTGGCCTTGGCGGCGGCGGGCGTGGTAGCAAATGGTTCGCTCATGACTCGCGCATGATACAGGACGCGGGCAGGCGTTGGGGACGGGAAATTGGACGTTCTTCTCATTGGTTCCGGCGGCCGCGAGCACGCCCTGGCCTGGGCGCTTTGCGCCAGCCCGCTGGTGGACAAGCTTTATTGCGCGCCGGGAAACGCCGGTATCGCCGCGGTGGCCGAGTGCGTGGCGATTGCCGCCACCGACCTTGATGGCCTCGTCGCTTTCGCAAAGGAAAAAGCCATCGGCTTTGCCGTGATCGGACCGGAAACGCCACTGGTGATGGGCCTGTGGGACCGTTTGGAGGCCGCCGGCATCAAGGCGTTCGGGCCCAGCAAGGCGGCGGCGGTTCTGGAAGGCTCCAAAGGGTTCGTGAAAGACCTTTGCGCGGCGAACGATATTCCAACAGCGGCCTACGCGCGCTTCAGTGAACCGAAAAAGGCGAAAGCCTTTGCGGACACATTGCCGCTTCCCGTGGTGATCAAGGCGGACGGGTTAGCGCAGGGCAAAGGCGTGGTGATCGCCGAGACGCGCGCCGAGGCGGACGCAGCCATCGACTCCATGTTCGACGGCAGCTTTGGTGAAGCCGGCGCGGAAGTGGTGATTGAAGAATTTCTGGAAGGCGAGGAAGCCAGTTTCTTTGTGCTTTGCGATGGTGAGCATGTTTTGCCGCTGGTGGGCGCGCAGGATCACAAACGCGTCTTCGACGGCGACAAGGGACCGAACACGGGCGGCATGGGCGCTTACTCCCCTGCTTCGGTATTCAGCGACGCGATTGCCGAACAGGCCATGATGCGCATCATCAAGCCGACGATTGCGGCGATGGCCGCACGCGGCACGCCTTTCATGGGTGTATTGTTCGCCGGGCTGATGATCGGCAAGGATGGGCCCAAGCTGATCGAATATAATTGTCGCTTCGGCGATCCGGAATGCGAGGTACTGATGATGCGGCTGAAGTCTGACTTGATGACCGCGCTGGTGGCCGCGCGCGACAGGCAGCTTGCGAATGTTGATTTGCGCTGGAGTGACGAGGTGGCGCTAACCGTGGTGATGGCGGCGAACGGTTATCCGGGCCTGTATGAAAAGGGTTCGGTGATCGGCAATCTTGATGCTGCGGCAAGCGTGGAAGGCGTGCAGATTTTCCACGCCGGAACCGAACGGCACGGCGGCAAGCTGGTTGCGACGGGCGGCCGCGTGCTGGACGTGACCGCGACCGGTAAGGATGTGGCACAGGCGCGCGAACGTGCCTATCGCGCGGTGGATTTGATCGACTGGCCCGGTGGCTTCTGCCGCAAGGATATTGGCTGGCGCGCGCTATCGCGCTAACGGCTGGCGCGCTGAGAGCATGACACTTGTGCGACAGCGCCCGCGCAGCCAAGAATGACCCAGCACGATATTCGAGGACAGCATGGATCAGGCGGAAGAATCCCGTCAGGAGAAATTCTCCGGCACCAAAGACGTGGGCGATGCGCATCGCTTCGACGTCAAGAAGCTGGAAAGTTATCTCGCCGAGCGGATTGAGGGGTTTCAGACGCCGCTGGAAGTGCGCCAGTTCAAGGGCGGGCAATCCAATCCGACCTTTCAGCTCATCACGCCCAACCGGAAATATGTTCTGCGCCGCAAGCCGCCGGGGAAACTGCTGCCATCGGCGCATGCCGTGGACCGCGAATACCGCATCATCGCGGCGTTGCATCCCACCGGCTTTCCGGTGGCCAAGCCCTATGTGCTTTGCGAAGACGACAGCGTGATCGGCACGGCCTTCTATGTGATGGACTGCGTGGAAGGCCGCATCATCTGGGAACCCACCCTGCCCGGCATGACACCGAAAGAACGCGCCGCGATCTATGACGCGGAAAATGAGACGCTCGCGCGCCTGCACATGCTGGATTACGAGAAGCTCGGTCTTTCAGATTTCGGCAAACCGGGAAATTACATCGCGCGGCAGATTTCGCGCTGGACCAAGCAGTATGTCGCATCGGAAACGGAAAGCATTTCCGAAATGAACAAGCTGATGGAATGGCTGCCGGCGCATGTGCCGCCGGGCGAACGCTCATCCATCGTTCACGGCGATTACCGGCTGGACAACATGATCCTGCACCCCACGGAGCCGAAGGTTCTGGCGGTGCTAGACTGGGAACTTTCCACCATCGGCGATCCGTTGGCAGACTTCACCTATCATCTGATGCAATGGCGGATGCCGCCCGGCGGCACCGGCGGCGGCACCGGAAGTTTGGTCGACGTGGATTTGAAGGCGTTGGGAATACCGACTGAAAGCGAATATGTGGCGATGTACTGTCGCCACACGCATCGCGATGATGTGCCGAATGTGGACTATTACGCCGCTTACAACTTTTTCCGGCTGGCAGGGATTCTCCAAGGCATTGTCGGGCGCGTGCGTGACGGCACGGCATCCAACGCCAACGCCGCGCAAATGGCAGCGGCTGTTCGCCCGCTTGCAGAGTTGGGCTGGAAATTCGCAAAGCGCGCGGGCGCTTCAGACAGTTGAGTTGGTTAAGCCCCGCTTAATGACGCAGTAATGGCAGAGTTTTTTCTTCTTTCTTGCAAGCGTTGTTTAAGATCGTTGCGCCTATCTTCCGAAACCAGAGAATTTGCCTGGGCCGGGGAGATTTTCTTCAATGGCACAACCAGCCAACGCCAAACTTGCGCCCGAGACGACGGCGCCAAGCTTGCCTCCGCCAAACGGCTGGAAGCATTTCGATCTCGCCGAGCGTGCCGCGCGCTTTGGCTACTGGCGCACAACGCTTGCGGACGGCAAGACCTTCTGGTCGGACGGGATGTATCGCTTGTTGGGTATAACGCCTGAAGAGCAGGCGCCCGATGTTGGCTGGCTTCTCGATCAGATTCGGCCAGAAGATGTTGAGCGCCTTCAGGAAGCGATCGGCGTGGCGGTAAAAACGCACTCGCCGTTTCAATATCGCACGCAGGCCAGATATCCAACAACGAGCGCCCTGATTGTCGATACATATGGCGAAGTGGAAATCGGTGCGGACGACCGTGTTGTTGCGGTGGTCGGCGTCTGTCACGACGTAACGGCACAGGTGACGGCGGAAATTGAGCGCGAGAGGGCGCAGGAGCGTTACCGGCTCATGGCGGAAGAGGCCTCTGACATCATCATGCTGCATGAGAACGATCGGATCGTTTTCGCATCGAGCGCGCTGGATCGCGTTCTCAACCGCAGTCCCGAGGAAATCCAGGAGGGTGGATATCTTAAGCTGGTGCATCCTGAAGATATCGGCGAAGCGCAGCGCCTGCGCGCACGGCCGATGCCCGGCGAGACGATTACCGCGACGTATCGCGCGCTGCACGCGCAGGGTCACTACGTGTGGATCGAAGCCACAACGCGCGCCATCTATCACGAAGAGACGGGCGAATACTTGCGCGAGATCAGCGTTTCGCGCGACATCACCGAGCGCAAGGAACAGGAATTACGCACCAAAGCGGCGCAGGAACGCGCCGAGGCGGCGAACCATGCAAAATCGCAATTCCTGGCCAACATGAGCCACGAACTGCGTACGCCCTTGAATGCCATCATCGGTTTCGGCGATATCATGCGGCGGCGGATGTTTGGCGAACTGGGCGACAGGCGGTATGAGGAATACGCTACGCTGATCTATGATTCCGGCCAGCTTCTGCTCGACCTGATTTCCGACATTCTCGACATGGCAAAGATCGAAGCCGGTAAGTTGAGATTGAACTACGAGCATGTCGACCTTGCAGGCATCGTCGAAGATTGCCTGCGTATCGTGCGTCAGCGCGCGGAAACCGCGGGAGTGGCACTGGAAGTTGTTGTGCCAGAGACGAGCCTGGGCTTCCTGGCCGACAAGCGTTCCGTGAAGCAAGTTCTGCTTAATCTGCTTTCCAACGCCATTAAATTCACGCCCGCAGGTGGGCGCATTGTGGTGACCACTTCCAACTCGAACGAGACCGTGAAGGTATCGGTGAAGGACGACGGGATCGGCATCCCGGCGAGTGAACTGCCGCGGCTGGGCAAACCGTTTGAACAGGTCGCTGTAGATCCGATGCTTGCCAAGGGCGGAACGGGATTGGGCCTCGCGCTTGTTCAGGCACTCGTCGAAAAGCATGGCGGCTCGATGCACATCGACAGCGAAGAAGGCGTGGGCACGGAAGTGCGCGTGGAATTTCCCGCCACACCGCCGGCCCGAAACATGGCGGCCTGATTATTCCGAAGCGGCCCTGCGCGGCAGGTTCATATATTTGCCGAACTCAAGCCGCGCGATGGTGCGGTTGTGCACTTCGTCGGGACCATCGGCTAAACGCAGCGTGCGCTGACCGGCATACATGCGCGCAAGGCCGGGATCGGTCGTAACACCTGCCCCGCCCCATGCCTGAATCGCATCGTCGATAATCTTCAGTGCCATGCGCGGCGCGGCCACTTTGATCATGGCGATCTCGGTGCGCGCCACCTTGTTGCCGGCCTTGTCCATAAGATCGGCGGCTTTCAGCGTGAGCAGGCGGCACATATCGATATTGATGCGCGCATCGGCAACGCGCTGTTCCCAAATCGAATGTTCCGCGATCTTCTTGCCGAAAGCTTCGCGGCTGAGCAGCCGCTTGCACATGGATTCCAGCGCGCGTTCGGCAGCGCCAATGGTGCGCATGCAGTGATGGATGCGGCCTGGCCCCAGGCGGCCTTGCGCGATTTCAAAGCCCCGGCCTTCGCCCAGCAGGATATTTTCAACCGGCACCTTCACGTTTTCCAGCAGCACTTCGCCGTGGCCATGAGGTGCGTCATCGAATCCGAACACCGGCAACATGCGCTCGATCTTGATGCCGGGCGCGTCTGCGGGAACCAGGATCTGCGACTGCTGGCGATATTTGTCGGACTCCGGATCGGTCTTGCCCATAACAATGAGAACCTTGCAGCGCGGATCGCCCACGCCTGAAGACCACCATTTGCGACCGTTGATGACGTAGTGATCGCCTTTGCGCTCAATGCGGGTGGCGATGTTGCTGGCGTCGGACGATGCCACCGCCGGTTCGGTCATCAGGAACGCGGAGCGGATTTCGCCGGCCAGCAGCGGCTTCAACCATTGCTGCTGCTGTTCGGCGCTGCCATAGCGTTCCAGCACTTCCATATTGCCGGTGTCCGGCGCGGAGCAGTTGAAAACTTCCGACGCGAAACCGACGCGGCCCATCATTTCGGCCAGCGGCGCGTATTCCAGATTGGTGAGACCAGCGCCATGTTCGCTTTCGTTCATGAACATGTTCCAAAGGCCCGCGGCTTTCGCTTTCTTCTTCAATTCCTCCACAACGGGAATGACGATCCAGGGATTGCCCTTCTTGCGGGCCTCGTCCATCTGCGCCGCATAGGTCTTTTCCGCGGGATAAATGTTCTGCTCAATAAAGTCGCCGACGCGCTTCATCCATTCCTTCTGGCGGGGCGAATAATCGAAATCCATGGGTATTCCTCCGGTTCTTATAGCGATCGGGCGGAACTGTAGCGGCGGCCCGGCAGCCGGGCAAACCGGCGTTTGACAGCCGCGCGCCGCCACGGCAAGCAACCGCCATGCTGCTTTGGCTGGGTCTTGCGCTGATCGTTCTGGGAGCTGCCGCGTTCGCCGTTGACCGACCGGTGGCGCATTTCTTCTATGAACACGCGAGCTTTGGATTTCGCCGTTTCTGTCAGCGCACGACCGATCTTGCCAAGGGCGGACATTGGCTGGTTGTTGCCTGCGTTGCGTTTCTGATTGCGCAGGGCGCCCTCGCCTTCAAAATCTGCGAGCCGGCGGCGCATGTGATTGCGACCTATTCCCTGGCCTTTCTGGCGAGCCTTGCGGCGGGCAGCGCGGTTTTACACGCGCTGAAAATCATGATGGGGCGCAGGCGGCCGCGCGACGAATTTGAACATTCGCTGTACGGATTCAAATTCTTCACGTTCGACACGCAGTACGATTCATTTCCGTCTGGCCACGCGCTGACGATTTTCTGCGTGGCCAGTGTGGCCTGCTGCGCCTGGCCGCTGCTTGCTGTCTTGTGGCTTGCGCTGGCCCTGTGGCTGGCGCTGACGCGCATGTTCCTGACGTCTCACTTTCTGAGCGATATTCTGATTGGCGCGGGAGTCGGCGTTCTTGCGAGCCGCGAAGTGATCGTGAATATCTTTCCGGCATTGGCGCCCGGCTGGCTCTGACCAGCGGCGCGCGGGGATAAACGATGGTCGATTTTCTGAGCGATCCGCATACCTGGGAAAGCCTCGTCACATTGACGGCGCTGGAAATCGTTCTTGGCATCGACAATGTGATCTTTCTGTCGATCGCAACCTCGCGCCTGCCGCGCGAGCGCCAGCCGCTGGCGCGCAGCATCGGCCTGCTGCTGGCGTTTCTCATGCGCGTGGTAATGCTCTCCGCCATCGTCTGGATCATTTCGCTGGCCACACCCATCGTGACCATCTGGGGCGAAGCCATTTCCTGGCGCGATGTGGTGCTGGCGGCGGGCGGATTGTTCCTGCTCACCAAGGGCACGCGCGAAATTCATCTGGAAATGGAAGGCGGCGAGGAAGAACACGGCGGCAAAGCGGCAAGCCTGCTGGGCGTGATCGTTCAGATCGCTGTGCTGGATATTGTGTTCTCGCTGGATTCCGTCATCACAGCGGTCGGAATGGCCGAACATCTGTCCGTGATGATCGGTGCCGTGGCAATCGCCATTCTGGTAATGTTGGCCGCTGCCGACTCGGTTTCAAAGTTCGTGAACCAGCATCCCACCGTGAAGATGCTGGCCTTGAGCTTCCTGCTGCTGATCGGCGTGGCGCTGATCGCCGATGGCGCGCATTTCCATATCCCACGCGCCTATCTCTACTTCGCGGTGGCGTTCTCCGCCGGCGTGGAAATTCTCAATCAGCTTGCAACGCGCTCACGCGCACGGCGCAAGCTGAGGAAATCCTAGCGCTGAACGATAGTCTTGGCGCCTTCAGCCAATTTCTTGGCGCCCTCGCCGTCGCCTTTGCGCAAAGCCTCCATGTCCACCGGCACCTTCACGCCGCGCTGCACGGCGGGGCGTTCGGCGATTCTATCAATCCAGCCTTGCAGATGATCCAGCCCTTCGACGGAGACACCTGACCACGGATGCGTGCGGACCCAACACCAGTTGGCGATGTCCGCGATGGAATAATCGCCGGCGAGATATTCGTGATCGGCGAGCTGGCCATTCAGCACTTCAAACAGGCGCCGCGATTCATTGCGGTAGCGGTCAATCGCCGGCTGATAGACTTCGTGCCAATAACGCCCGAACACGTTTGCCTGGCCCATCATTGGGCCGATGCCGCCCATCTGGAACATCAGCCACTGCATGACAAGGCTGCGGCCTTTCACATCTTTCGGCAAAAGCTTTCCCGCCTTCTCCGCGAGATAGACCATGATCGCGCCGGATTCGAAAACGGCGAAGTTGCCTTCATCGCGATCCACAATTGCGGGTATGCGGCCGTTGGGATTGATCTTCAGGAACCACGGTTCCTTCTGCGTCTGTTCCTGCAGGCTGATCGCATGCGTTTCATAGGGCATGGCCAGTTCTTCGAGCGCGACGGAGGCTTTCCAGCCGTTCGGCGTGGCCGATGTGTAAAGATCGATCATGGTTCGTCTTTCTATGGTGGGGTCAGGCGGCCTTGAAGCGCGAGAGGAATTTCTGTTCCTGACCAATGCAATTCAAAAAAGACGGGCGGGCATGGATGCGCGCCATATAGGCGGCAAGGTTTGGCCAGCGCGAGGTGTCCATTGTTTCCCCGGCATGGAGAAAATTCACCAGCATCGTGGTCACGGAAATGTCGGCGATCGAAAAAGTATTTCCGATGAGGAATTGGTTGCCGCCGATTTCGTTTTCCAGATAGCTGAAGATCGGTGGCAGCTTTTCCGCGATTGTCTTGGCCGGAATACTTTCGTCAGGTTCCTTGCCGATCAGCTTCTTCACAACGCGTTCGAAAAACAGACCGGACCCGATGCACTGTGCCATCAGCGAGTCCGCGTATTCTTCAAACCATAGTGCACGCGCGCGTTGAAAGGGGTCCGAAGGGTAAAGCGGCGGGTTGGGGAATTTGCGCTCCAGATAATCGCAGATCGCCGAGGAATCCGGCACCGTGTTTGGCTCCGGCACATCTGTATCGCGCAACACCGGTATGCGCTTGAGCGGACTGATCTCCACAAATTCCGGCGGCGGCGCGAAGGGGTTGATGTTTTCGAGCGTGTATTCCACGCCCTTCTCCGCCAGCACCACGCGCACCTTGCGCACAAACGGCGACAGCGCGCCGCCATAAACGATCAATGCCATGTCCATATCCCCGATATCGCAGGTGACAGCATGTCAGACCGGGCACACCGGTATCAAGCTGGCGCTTCCACTTCGAGCTTCGTCGCGCGTTCCGGCGGCAGGCTGTCATAAAGATCGGCGATGAGGTCGGATTTCAGGGACTGGCGCTTGGGATCGTCCCACAGGTTTTCCCATTGCCGCGGATCGTTGTTGAGATCGTAAAGCTCGCCTTCCGTTCCGTCATACTGAATGGTCGTAGCGGCGGCGGCGAATTGCGGCCAGTGTTTTTCCAGACCGTTGGGCTGCCCGCCGGTGGAAGGTTCGTAGCGCGTCAGCACGAAACCGTCGCGATAGATGGAGCGGAGGTGCATTCCATAACCCGGAAACTGGCTATCCCATTCGCAGAGCGCACGCTGGCGCGAACCATCTTCACTCGTGGGAAGTGCCTTGCCCTGCATCCAGCTTGCCGGTTCAACACCGGCGATAGCGGCGAATGTCGGCGCAAGATCAACCTGTTCAACCGGCTGTTGCACAACAGCGGATGGAGTTTTTTCGCTTGGCGCGGGCCGCCAGATGAACGGCAGGCGCATCAGCGCATCGACATGCCACGGACCTTTGTAAACAAAACCGAAGTCGCCCTGCAGTTCGCCGTGATCGGTGGTGAAAATCACATCCGTATCGGCATCCCAGCCGCGCGCGCGGATTTGCGCCATCACGCTGCCAATGGCTTCGTCAATCAACTCGTTCTCGACATGCACCTTGGCGTTGATTTCGCGAATGTTGTCGTCGCTCAATTGTTGCGGCGTGAAGTTCATCGGGCCGCCTTCGATGTTCGCGAACCGGCCTTCGTAAAAGGCGAGCCAGTGCGCCGGCTTCTTCGCAAGCACTTTGCGGATGGCGTCCGGCGATCCGGGATGGCCGTCGGGCAGCGGCAAATCGTGCCAGTCGCAGCGTTTGTTTTCGGACGCCGGCGGATCCCAGGGATGGTGCGGATCGGGAAAACTGAGCCACAAAAACCAGTCGTCGTCCGATTCCAATTTCTTTAGCCAGTCCACCGCGAGGCGCGCCAGCCAATCGGTGTGATAGGCCTCGCGCGGAAGCGGATTGTTCGCGGTTTCCGGCGCGCCGGTGTCGCCGCCCGGCTTCGCATCCAGCAAAGGAACAACTGCATTGAAATAATCGGGATAATTCTGCTGCACCCACCGCCCGTAGTGGCCAACGGGTTGCCCGCGAAAGTTCGCGATATGCATGGCATGGATCGCATAATCGAACCCGCGCCACGGACCGAAATCGCCTTCCATCTGCCGGCGGTTCTCGCGCCATCGTCCTTTCAAATCGAACGCCGGTTCAAAGTGCGCTTTGCCGATGAGCGCGGTTTTGTATCCAGCCTTGTCTTTCAGATATTGCGCCACGCTGGGCGCGTTCTCCGGCAACGGTACGCCGTTGGCGAACACGCCGTGCGTGCGCACATACTGGCCCGTGAGCATCGTGGACCGCGCCGGCATGCAGACGGTATTCTGATTGTAAGCCCGCGTGTAATTTATGCCGGCGTTTGCCAGCGCATCGATGTGGGGCGTGCGGCAGAATTTGTTGCCGTTGCAGCCTAGGGAATCGAAGCGCTGCTGATCGGTGGTGATGAAGAGAATCTTGCGGCCCATTTACGCGGCCGTCCCTGCGCTGCAACACAGCAGCGTGGTCCGCTCAAGCCCCGCATCGCGATGGTAATGCGCGGCGAGATAGGCCGGGTCCTGCGTCATCTCCAGAAACGCCTTGCGCGACGGATAATGGACGCAAACAACATCGTCCCAATCGTTCGCTTGCGCATCGCCGATGAAAACGAGTTTTTGCGGACCCGCCCACACCACACGGCCGCCGCGCTGCGTGACATGCTGGATGGCGACCATGCCGTAGCGCTGATAGGCGTCGCGGCCACTCAGGTTCTGCGCCGCTTCCGCGCGATCGGCCTTGTACGAGGCCTTTGCGCGGTATTTCAAAAGGTTGACCATCACAATCGGCCCTTCGGGGCCGGTTTCAATCATTGCCTGCACTTGTTGCGGCGTGGGGACCACCGTGCTCATCGCTCACCTGTCTGTTGACCGGATCGTCGGGTCGCGATAATCTGAATAGCCATTCAGATTTGTCAAGCTGCGATTTATGGCTGCGAAGAAAGCATTGACCGCGACCGAACGCTGGGCGCTTCCCGCAAACCAGACGCGCAGCCGCGCCACGCGCGAACGGCTGCTAACCGCGGCGGAACAGGTGTTCGCGGAAAAAGGCTATGACGGCGCGCGCCTTTCCGACATTGCGGAGGAAGCGGGTTGCTCGGTCGGCGCCGTCTATTTCCGCTTCAAGGACAAGGACGCGCTGTTCTTCGCCATCGCGGAGTCCTTCATAGAGGAAGCGCGTACCGGGCTAGGCGCATTGCTGGGCGACACGTCGAGCATGAAGCCTGACGGCGTTGTGCGCCTGTTCGTGACCGCAACCGCGCGCAGTTTCGAGAGGCACAAAGGTCTGTTCCGCGCCATCGTGGAGCGCGGGCTGGATCATCCGCACGCCATGAAAACCATCATGGCGTTTCGCGAGGAGCTTGCTGCCGCGCTGGAAAAAGCCCTGCGCGGCGGAAGCGAAGCAAGCCTGCCGGTTCGCGTGATGACGCAGATGATCTACGGCTTCATGCTGACGGGCATTTTGAACAAGCACGCGCCGACGAGATTCGGCGACAGGCGCGCCGTCGATGAATTGACCAAAGCCTGTGTCGCTTACCTCAGCGTTGCGCGTTCATGAGCCTTTCCATCGATCTCTTCTGGTCGTTCCGCAGCCCCTATTCCTATCTGGCAACGCCGCGATTGCTGGAGATGGAGCGCACTTACGATCTGACCGTGAACGTGCGGGCCGTCTATCCGCTGGCGGTGCGTTCGGGTGAGTTCTTCGATCAAGTTAATCCTTTGTGGATTCCCTATCTGCTGCGCGACACCTACCGCATCTCGCAAATGCTGGGCTTGCCCTACCGCTGGCCGCGGCCGGACCCGGTGAAGATCGACCCCGCCACGCGCAAAGCCCTGCCCGATCAGCCTTATATCCATCGCCTGACGCGGCTGGGTTGCGCGGCGGCGGAGGAAGGCCGTGGCCTGCCCTTTCTGTACGAAGTTTCGCGCGTGATCTGGTCTGGTGACGTCGATGGCTGGGACCAAGGCGATCATCTGGCAAAGGCGGCGGCGCGCGCCGGTCTGGATCTGGCAGAGCTGGATGCGAAGACTTCCGCCGAGCCGGAGAAATACGAAGCAATCATACAGGCAAATCAGAAAGCACATCGGGATGCCGGCCATTGGGGTGTGCCGACAATGGTGTTTCAGGGCGAACCCTTCTTCGGCCAGGACCGGTTGGAAATTCTTTTGTGGCGCTTGAAGCAGAACGGCCTTCAGCCGCGCGGAGTCTGACGATGCAAAGATTTCTGTTCGTTGTCGCTCCAATTGCCATCGTTGTGCTGGTGGCGTGGGGCTTGTTGCAAAGCCCGGCGGTGGACACCTGGATTTACACGCAAGCAGCCAAGCGCGCGGTCAGCGGCACAGATGCCAAGCTTTCATCGCCGGGAGAACTCTCGGTCTTGCTTTGCGGAACGGGCTCGCCTCTGCCCGACAAATCGCGCGCCAGTGCCTGCACGCTGATCGCCGCGGGTGGACATCTCTATCTGATCGATGCTGGGCTGGATTCGGCGCGCAATCTTTTGCTGTGGCATGTGCCGCTTAACAAGGTCGACGGGATTCTGATTACACACTTCCACTCCGATCACATTGCGGAGCTGGGAGAGCTTCGCCTTCAAACCTGGGTGGCGGGACGCAAAGTGCCGCTGCCGGTTTATGGGCCGCCCGGAATTGAACAGGTGGTGGCGGGCTTCAACCAAGCCTATTCACTGGATGCCGATTATCGCACCGCGCATCATGGTGCTGCCATGCTACCGCTGGATGCGGTGGCGATGGTGCCAAAGGTCGTGACAATGAATGCCGATGGCACAGCGCCGGTTCTGTCGCGCGATGGGCTGACAATCACGGCGATCCGCGTGAACCACGGGCCGGTCAAGCCGTCTTACGGTTATCGCTTCGATTACGCGGGTCGCAGCATCGTGGTCAGTGGTGATACCGCGCCCACGGACAATCTCGTGAAAGCGTCAAAAGGCGCTGACGTTCTGGTGCACGAAGCATTGTCGCCGGAGCTTGTTGGAATTCTCGGCAATGCCATGACGGCGGCGGGGCGCACGCGGCCGGCAAAAATCATGCACGACATTCCCAGCTATCACACAAGCCCGGTTGCCGCCGCGCGCATTGCCAACCAGGCCCATGTGCGGCTGCTTGTTTACACGCATCTCATACCGGTTCTGCCCGATGCCATCGCGGAACGCGCTTTCCTGCGCGGCGTCAGCGATGTGCGGCCCGATGGCGTTGTGCTGGGGCACGACGGATTGATCGTGCGCCTGCCGGGTCACAGCGATCGCATTGAACAAGACGATCTGAATTAGCCGCGCTTCGCCCGAAAGAACTCTCGCAGGATGTCGCCAGCCGCGTTCGCGTCGCCGGCGCGAGAAACGGCGGGGCGATGATGGCACGTCGGCTGATCGAAGAAGCGCGGGCCATGCAGGACGGCCCCGCCCTTGGGGTCTTCGGCGGCGAACACCAGCCGGGCCACGCGCGCAAGGCTGGCGGCACCCGCGCACATCGCGCAGGGCTCCAGCGAAACATAGAGCGTCGTGCCGGTTAGCCTTTCGTTGCCGAGCGTTCGTGCCGCTTCGCGCATCACCAGCATTTCGGCGTGCGCGGTGGGATCGTGCATCTCCAGAATGCGGTTGCCGTTGCGCGCCAGCACCGCGCCGTCCGCGCTCAGGAGCACCGCGCCCACCGGCACTTCGCCCCGCGCCGCGGCCGCTTGGGCTTCGGCCAACGCCAGTGCTATGGCTTCCTCGTCATTCATCTCACAGGCTTTCGCATTGGCCGACGATACCACGCAAGCGGGCGAGCGGATCGCCAAGATCATTGCCCGTGCCGGCATCTGCTCGCGCCGCGATGCCGAGAAGCTGATCGCGGAAGGCCGCGTGACGCTGGACGGCGAAAAGGTGACCGCGCAGGGCATGCGCGCGACCGAATTGAACGTGGTGGCGGTGGATGGCAAGCCGTTGATGGAGCCGGAAGCGGCCCGCCTGTGGCGCTATCACAAGCCCAACGGGCTGGTGACGACGCACCGCGATCCCGAAGGCCGCCCGACCGTGTTCAACAACCTGCCCAAGAACCTGCCACGCGTGGTTTCGGTGGGGCGGCTGGACTTCAATTCCGAAGGCCTGCTGCTGCTGACCAACGACGGCGACCTTGCCCGAAAGCTGGAGCTGCCCGCTGCCGGGTGGACGCGGAAATATCGCGTGCGGCTGTTCGGCAAGGTGACGCAGGCCGAACTCGACAAGCTGGCGGAAGGCCGCACGATTGCCGGGGTCAAATATGGCCCGGTGGTGGCCGACCTGGAGCGAGCCAAAGGCGTGCATGCCTGGGCCAGCGTGGCGATCAAGGAAGGCAAGAACCGCGAAGTGAAGCGGCTGATGGAATCGCTGGGCCTGAAAGTTTCCCGCCTGATCCGTGTGCAGTTTGGCCCGTTTCATCTGGGGCAGCTTCAGGAAGGCGACGTGGAAGAGATCGCGGCGAAGGTCTGGCGTGAGTCGCTGGGCATCGGGCGCAAGGCCAAAGTGAAATAACCTGTAACCGCGTTCGCGCCTGCCATGCGCAAAGCGCGTGTTGCGGGCTTTGCCGGGCGCGCGTATCTGATGCGCGATGAGTACCGTTGCCGCCGACTCCAAATCTCCGGTTTACGGAACGGTGTTCACCGTTCTGTTTGCCATCGCGTTCTGCCACACGCTGAACGACATGATGCAGTCGATGCTGGTGGCGATCTATCCAAACCTGAAGCGCACCTTCGATCTGGATTTCACGCATATCGGGCTGGTGACGCTGACATTCCAGTTGACCGCTTCGCTGTTGCAGCCGCTGGTGGGATTTTACACCGACAAGCGCGCCCTGCCCTTCGCGCTGCCGGCGGCGATGGTTTTCACCTTCGCCGGATTGCTGCTGCTGGCTTGGGCGCCGAGTTATCCGCTGCTGCTATTAGCGGCGGGCACGGTGGGCGTGGGCTCGTCGGTTTTCCATCCTGAATCGTCGCGCGTGGTGCATATGGCGGCGGGACAACGGCGCGGGCTGGCGCAGGCCATGTTCCAGACCGGCGGCAACGTGGGACAGGCGATCGGCCCGCTGGCGGCGGCACTGCTGGTGTCATCCACCGAGCGATCCGGGATAGCGTGGTTCTCGCTGGCCGCATTGCTCGCCATCGCCATCCTGACCGCGGTTGGCCTTTGGTATCGCAATCACGGCCTTGCGCGCGCGAGCCATGCAAACCGGCGCACGCACGTTGATGTGCCGCCCGGCAAGGTGAAGCTGGCGGCCGGCATTCTTGTGGCGCTGATGTTTTCGAAATTCTTTTATATGTCGAGCATCGGCAGCTACTTCACGTTCTATCTGATCCACAAATTCCATGTTTCGGTGCCGCAGGCGCAGTTTCATCTTTCGCTGTTTCTGGGCGCGGTCGCCGTGGGCACCATCAGCGGCGGCCCGTTGGGCGACTGGTTCGGGCGAAAGCACCTGATCTGGTTTTCAATTCTTGGAACATTGCCCTTCGCGCTGGCGCTCCCTTACGCCAATCTGTTCTGGACGAGCGTGCTTTCGGTGTGCGCGGGGCTGACGCTGGCATCCGCCTTCCCCGCGATGGTGGTTTACGGACAGGAGATGCTGCCCGGCCGGGTGGGGATGATCTCCGGCATGTTCTTCGGCTTTTCGTTCGGCCTGGGTGGGCTGGGCGCGGCACTTCTCGGCGTGCTGGCCGACCACACCAGCATCGACTTTGTATATAAAGTCTGCGCTTTCCTGCCGGCCATCGGATTGCTGGCGGCGTTCCTGCCCAACCTGAAACATCAGCCGCCGAGCAGCGCGTAACCCATGGTGTGGCACTGGCCCACGCCGCACTGCAGGCCCACCGACACGAAGTTCACCACCAGCAGCGCCAGCACATAAAGGCTGACGCCTTCGCCGATGCGCTTGAGTGCTGGATAGTACGATGCGGGGATCAGCGGCAGATCGGTATCGCGCCCCAGCACGCACAGCTGCACGGCATAGGCGATGAGCAGCAGCACCGTGATGATGATCGACCACACCGGCATGTGAATGCCGAACACAGCACTTCCGATATAGACGTGACCGGCGCGCGGATAGATATCCAGCAGCGTTTGTCGCACCGACACGATCAGCAGAAACAGCGCGCTCAGCAAACTGAAGCCGACGTTCTGGTAGGAAAAACCGCGCCGGAAATCCAGCATGATGCCGAAGCAGATGCCGAACATGGCCACGCGCTGCAAAAGACAAAGCGGGCACGGCAATTCGCCGTTGGCATATTGAAACGTCATCGCTGCGGTGAGGATGCCGGCGAAGGTGATGAGGATGAGAAGCTGGTAGGTGTAGTTGCCCAGCGCCAGCAGGTTTTCGGTTTTGGAGGTGTGATGGCTCATGCTCAGCCCTCCCCCACCAGCGCGGACGCAGCACGGTCCACCGAGATCCAGGGCATCGCGAAGCCGTAAGTGGGGCTATAGACCTCCCACAGGAAAAGCCCGGCGGCGAAGGCCAGCGTGGCGATGAGAAAGCCGATGGCCAGCGTCTCGCGCCCCAGCCAGCCCAGCAGGAAGGCGGCCAGCAGGCCGGCAAAAATCAGAAGCATCATGGAAGCGTTCCCCCGAACGGTCGCGGCGGTTGCCCGCGACTCCTGGCGCGGAGCATAGCGCCAAAACCGGCGGAATTGCTGGGGTGTTGAATTCCATTTTCCAGCACCCTCCCCGGCTGGCCGACGCCCGGAGGTTCTTTGCAGGTTTTTTTGAACCCTCCCCGTCCCGCCAGCAATTTCATCCCGGCGCCTTGTATGATCCTAAGATAGGAACGAACATGAAACCTTCAAGGCCGGCCCGCAAAGAAAAACGCCGGCCCCGCGAGAGGCCGGCGCTTTCATGCGTTGCGGATGACTTCAGATTTCCGTGCCGGTGTGGCGGCGGAACGCGAAGCCAAGGCCGAACATCGATAGGGCTGCCGTCAGCAACCAGATGCTGCCCGGTTCGGGAACATCGCTGACCGCGTTGCCAAAGATATCGAACGCGGTGGAGCAACGATTGTTGGGGCCCGACTGACCATCGGGGCAGGTCGTCACGTCGCCAGAGTCGCTTTCCCATGCCTGCGACGGGCCGCCGTTGATATCCCAGAAGACCGGGTTGCCCTGGGAATCGACAATATTGGACAACTCAACCCAATAGGTGCCCGACGTCAGCGAAATGCCCGACAGCGACAGCGTGTCGAGATCGATGCTGTAGCCAAAGCCGTTGGTCGTTACCGCCGTATCGGTCAGCGAGGCCGTGCCCGAAAACAGCACGGTGCCGCTGCCCGGCTCGCCGGTAAGAATGGCCCAATCGACCGAGGATGAGCTGCTGCCCGGAAAATTCCAGGTGCCGAAATCCATGCCGGTGATCGACGAGGTTGAGCCGATGGTGAACGAATCCGCGACGGAAAATCCGAAATTGATGGTCCAGGCGTTCGTTTCGCCGTTAATCGGGCCATTGGAATAAAGCGTGTCGGCATGGGCCGCGGCGCCGCCAAGAGCGGCGCAGAACAGTGCCAGGCCGGCCAGTTTTGCGATTTTCATGAGAGCCTCTCCAAATTCTCCCGTTAACCTTTGCATACATCGGGCCAAAGTATTCCTGTTGGAAAAACAAAGACTTGAAGATTCCGCGCCGCGGGATTTGTAAAGACTACCGACGCTTTGGCAGACGCGCGCGTGAGTTTGCGAGCCTTTTGCAAGTGTTTGGAAGGCGGCGGGGCGAATCGCGCAGTATTCGCGAAACAGACAAATGTTTTATTCGTCCTTGCCGAACGGGCTAATCATTCCGGCGTGAAGAGATGCGTACAGTCCGGCGCCTCGCCTTAGCGGACACGAAAAAAATCAGCAGCGCACCAAGCGCGATAGCAATGGAGGGCGGCTCCGGAACACTCTGCAATTCGCCTCCTATCGAAATCAGCGCACTACCAAGGTCGATTGTCTGACCCGGCGCCGGCAGCAACAAGTATACAGTAATGAAATTGGAATCCGGGCTCATCACGCCACAGGCCGGTTGGCTTGCCGACGTGGAGCAGCCGTGAGAATCGAAAGCCATGCCGATGACGGAAACCTCGCTGAAGAAGCTTGCAAATTCGATGGCGGGATTATCCACGCTAACACCGATCTCCGAACCGCCGGGATTGAATGCGCTGACGCCGATGCCAAAGCGAAAATAGGTGCCGCCTGTCGATTGATCGCCGTTGTTGACAAGCGTGATCTCGCTGAGATCGCTTAGCGAAATATCTTCATGGCCGCTTGAAATCGTGTCGAAGAATGAAAGCGTGTGATAGCAGCCGCCGGTACATTGCAACGACACGCCGTCCGGCAGCGTGTCTATTGCTCCCATGTCCCAGAACCCCATCACATTGAACGTGGCGTCCGCGCGCGCGGGCGATCCCGCGAAAAGCGCAGCGAAGGCCGCCATCGCAGCCGCCCATTTCCAAATGCCCATTGCTGCCCCCCAAATGCCCACGGTGTATCCATCGGATATCCGCGGTGCTTATCCCAACGGTTACGATATTAGCACTTTGGAAAGTTGCGCGACATCCCTGGGGACGGAAAGCGGGCGTAACATTTCACGCGTATGTGGAAGTCACTTCCCCGCGCCCAGAACGGCGGCGCGGCGGGCGAGGCTTTGCGCAGGCCATTCCTTCGCCATGTCGTAATAGACCTCGAATACGCCGGGCGGCTTGCCGGTTGTGGAGCCGACCGCATCTTTGCCGGGAAGCTCAACCCACGGCACTTTGGAGCGCGTGAAGATGTGCACATCGGGCACCAGCGCGTGGCGATCCTCCAGCGTGGAGACGCGCACGAACACCAGCACGCCGCGCCGGCCATAATCGGACCACAGCGCGGTCTGGCAGCGCGGGCATTTGGTAACGTCGTGCGGACGGCCCGAATCCGTCGGCAGCGAGACGGTGACGGGCGCGCCTTGCGCAATCTCGATCCGGTCGCGCTCGATAATGGCATTGATGGCGAACGCCCCGCCCGTCTGCACCTGACAGTCGGTGCAATGACAGCAATGGATGAACATGGGCGCGGAGGTGAGCCGGAAACGGACGTCGCCGCAGAAGCAGGAGGCAACCACATCCCACCCTTAATAACCACTAACGGTGCAGTGTGCGACAGCGGTAATTTCGGGGAGGGGCTAATTGTCATTGATCCTCAGCGGTGTCCACCACTGTGAAAGTGGCCATGAAAGCCGCCACTGTATGTACTGCGGAAATTTGAGACAGGCGCCGTGTGACGAGCGCCGTCCCACGAGTAAGGGCTGGGGCGCCGCGGCCACCCTTGGCAACATCCTGTGTGAGCGTATCTCATCCTTTGTATCGTCATGAACGAACGGCGTTGGGCAAGCGCTGGCTGCCGTATAGGTTGCGACTGAGCTGTCTTGTTGATGATGCGCACACTCTGAATTGTGAGAAATGTCGTGCTAGGGGCGTCCGAAACCCATAATGTCTCATCGTCGTCAGTGACATCGACAACGGGCTCAATCGACTGGCTGAAAATCACGCCGGTCTTCATCTGGACTCCATCTGTGTCGAGTTCGGCAATTTCCGTATAGTTTGTTGCTGATTGATACGGGCCAATTTTTTCGACGACGGTTCCTTTCGGCAGCTCGTCCGTCTGGACCATCTGTCCGTTCTGCACTTCCCACAGATGATCGTCCGCCTTCAAAACGTACTTGTTCGGGTCGGAAGCAGGCGCTTGCGGCTGAGGCTGGGCCGCACTCGGCTCAGGTTGCGGCGCGGGTGCGCTATCGGGCGCAATGTCCGCTGTCTGTACTGGCGGAGTGACCGAAGGTTGGACCGAAGTAGGTGTGACGGGCAATTCTGCTGTCTGCTGCGGACCATTTAAGAGCGTTGCAAAGGTTGCAATAGCACTTCCGAACTGCCCTTCCCTAATCATAAGTGCGATGGCAAACAGAACAACAATGATGGATGCAATACTCTTTCCTTGAAAAAACCCCATTGTTCCCCCCAACAAGATTTTTCACCCGTAGAGTAGTAAAGGAGATTTCGATGCTTTCCGCAAACTCATGTGAAGCCTTCTGCAAATGACTCTCGATAAGCAAAAAATGCAGATGAAAAACAGCGCATTATTGCCCGCTTTCTAGCGGGCATGGCCCGGTGGTCGGCGCTTCCATCCGACGCGAATGACTCGCGGCGGCGTTTTCTGTGCGGCCGCCCCTTCTAACACATCTCACCCCGCAGAGCGCATGTCCGAACGTCCGCTTGCGACATGGGCTTTCCACTGCTTGCGTCGCACCCAGAACAAAATTGCGCCGACGGGGAATGCGATCTGAATAGTGACAGGTCCGTAGAGCTGCTGGGTGTAAGCAGCCCCGAATAGCGTAAACGAAATCAAATTCCAGCCAATTGCGCCTGTTGTCCAGTTTAGCGTGATCGACACAAAGCCGAGCAACACGAAAACGATCCAGAGCCATTTACGCTTGGGGATCGGCGTAAACAAGCAAGCGATTGCGGTGCCGATAGTGAAGATCGGGAACAATATCGCTAGTGCCAGGATAAGATACTGAAGCGGAGTCTTGTTCGCGAGCGTGAATGTATTGATTTGTTCCAGCGATGCTTTCAGCGGAAAAACATCCATTCGTTCGATCTGGATGTCATTCCCCTTGGCCCTGAAATAGATATGCGCCAGCGTCCAGCCGTGCGGAAATTCATATTCGTAGGTTAGGTTGTAGGTCTTCTGTGTGGGCGAAGTGACTGTTTGGCTACCCACCACTTTGATCGATTTTGGTTTCTCCTGCGGGAAAATGGACGCCATCTTTTCCAGCGTCGCGCGCATCGCAGGAGTTTTGTAGGTAGGATCGACCCGTTGCTCGACCGGCAGGAAATTTCGAGTCCGGATATCCTCCAGGTAGCGCTGACCGATCGCGGCCTGCTCTTTTGGGATGAAGGAATTGAGCCATTGCTGTGGATCGCAGCCCGACAGCGCCATTGCGGCTAGCGCAACCCAAATCGCGAATATTTTGCGCATGTTCCCCTCGCGCTCTATATTTCCACTCTATTTGGATTCGTCAAACCGGCTGGCATTAGTTCGAGAAAGCCTTGGCCGTCTGGTCTTCCTAGTAAGCGATGGACTCGCCGGGACGAGATATCCAAGGAACCACCGCACCCTCCCCGCATTATCCCTACATCACATATTTTTCTTTCGGGGGGCTGGAGGATGATTCATGCTTGGCCCTCGCCTATCCATCTTTGCTGTGGCCGCTCTTGCGGTTAGCGGCTGCACCACGGTTCGCACCACCAGTCCGTTGCGCTCGGCGCAGGAGGAGTTGCTGATCTCCACGGCGGCGGATCGCGCGGCGACGGCGCTTGCGGCGCAGATGCCGACGGGGATTCGCGCTTATCTCGATACCTCCGATTTCGGCGCGCAGGATGGGCAATATGCCATCGCGGCGATTCAGGATGCGTTCCTGCGGCGCGGACTTTTGATGGCGGCGGATCGCAGCCAGGCCGATACCGTGGTGATCGTGCGCACGGGGGTTCTGGCCACCGACGAACGCTCCACCCTGATCGGCACGCCGGCGTTCGTGCCGCCGATTTTGCCCACGGTGACGATCCCCGAGATCGCGCTTTACAAGGATGCGGTGAACAAGGGCGTGGCGAAGTTCGCCGCCACCGCTTACGACCCCAAGACCGGTAAGCTGATCGTTTCCACCGATCCGGCCTACGGATTCTCGTGGAGTTCTTCGGGGACGATCCTGTTCCTGTTCAGTTGGGAGAAGAGCGACACCGGCGTGCAGACTGACGAGCAGCCGGTGGTGGTGACCAAGCCGGTGCCGGAGAAATAGATTGTCATGGCCCGCCACGTGCGGGCCACCCACGTGACGTTTTAGTATTAAACCAAATACTGTCATCGCCCGCTTTATGCGGGCGACCCATTTTGTCTTTGCCGAAAGGAAATTGGGTTGCCCGGACAAGCCGGGCAATGACGTACTTATTTTTGGAGAACAGTGCGCTTTCAACTGGGTGGCCCGCACTGTCCCTAGCGACAGCGTAGGGACGGGCCATGACAAAAAGGGGGCTGGCCGTCATATCGCCCCACTTGGGTGCGAGGGTGGCGCTTTCAGGGATTCGCCATGCAGCACACACAGGACATTACCGCGCTTGCCATTGTGCTGGCGGCGGCTGTGCTGTGCGGGCTGTTCATGAACCGGCTGCGGCTTCCGGCGGCGGCGGGGTTCATTCTGGCGGGCGTGGTGCTGGGGCCGACTGGGCTTGGGCTGATCACCACCTCGCAATCCATCGAGACGCTGGCCGAGCTTGGCGTGCTGATGCTGCTGTTCATCATCGGCATGGAACTGCGGCTGCAATCGTTTCGCGCGGCGCTGCCTGTGGCGCTGGGCATCGCGGCCGCGGAGATCGCGGCGACGACGGGGCTGAGCGTGCTGGCGGCACAATTCACCAGCGGCGAAACCATGAGCGCCATCGTGATCGGCTTCATGCTGGCGATCTCGTCCACCGCCGTGGCGATGAAGATGATCGCCGAAGCCGACGAGCGCAAATCGCCGGCCGGGCGGCTGACGGTTGCGGTGCTGATCGCGCAGGACCTGGCGGTGGTGCCGTTGCTGCTGGTGACGGACGCGATGGCGCCCAACACGCCGGGCGATTTCAACATCTGGATCGCGGTGAAGCTGGTGGTGGGCGTGGGGCTGCTGGTGGGCTTCATCACCGTGCTGACGCGGGTGAAAAGCTTCCGCTTTCCGTTCAGCGAATTCTTCCTGAAAAATTCCGACATCGGCACGCTGGGCGTTTTGGGATTGTGTTTCGTGGCGGCGGCGGTGAGCGGATTGATCGGCTTGTCGCCGGCGTTGGGCGCGTTTCTGGCGGGACTGGCGGTGGGCCATTCCACCTTGCGCCGTGCCGCCGTGCGTAACGCGCCGCCGGTGCAGAACATTCTGCTGTTCACGTTCTTTCTTTCGGTCGGGCTGCTGATCGATTTGAAATATGTGGTGGCGAACTTCTGGCTGATATTGGGCGCGCTGTTCGTGGTGGCGGCGGGCAAGACGCTGCTCAACCTCGGCATCCTCAAACTGTTCCGCACGCCGGGCGACGTGGCGTTTCCCGCGGCGCTGTTTCTCACGCCGATCGGGGAATTCTCGTTCGTGCTGGCGGCGGCGGGATGGAGCGGCGGCGTGCTGACGCTGGTGGGCTACAAGCTGGCGCTTTCGGTGATTGCGCTGTCGCTGCTGGTGAGCCCGGTGTGGTTCATCCTTGTGCGGCGCGCCCACGGGCTGGCGCTGCGCGGCATCGATGAAGTGGATGCGCTGTTCAAGCGCGCGACGAGTGCCGGCACGGTATCGGTCAGCTTCGAGCGCACGGAGCCGACGTTTGGCGCTACAGTTCCGCCTGATCGGGGGGAATCTCCGTCCCGGCCGGATCCTGATGGATGATGACCTGCGCGTGCGGATAAGCGGCGCAGACTTCGTGCTCCACCTCATCGCTTACCTCGTGGGCGCGCGTCAGGCTGGTTTGCGGATCGAGTTCGATGTGGAACTGGATGAAATTGTGGATGCCGGCCGCGCGCGTGCGCAGGTCGTGCAGGTTCAGAACCTCGGGATGGCGGCGCACGATGGCCTTGATCTTGTCGCGCTCGGCGTCGGGCAATTCGCGGTCCATGAGCTGGTCGTAGCTGTCGCGAAACACTTTCCACGCCGTCCAGGCCAGCACCGCGGCAACCAGAAAGCTGATCAGCGGATCGGCGATCAGCCAGCCGAACTGCGTGGCCAGCACAATGCTGATGACCACGCCCACGTTGGTGAGAAGATCGCTGACGTAATGCATGCGGTCGGCGCTGACGGCGATGGAGCCCGTCTTGTTGATGGCGATCTGCTGATAGATGACCAGCACGATGGTGAACGCGATGGCGATGGCCATCACCACAAGGCCGATCGTGGCGTGATCGATCGGGCGCGGCTCGAACAGCCGGCCGGCGGATTCCACCACAAGAAACGCAACGGATCCCGCGATGAACGCGGCCTGAAACAAGCCGGCCAGCGGCTCCGCCTTGCCGTGGCCGAAGCGGTGTTCGCGGTCGGCCGGCGTGAGCGCGTGGCGGATGGCCAGCACATTGATGGCGGAGGCGAACAGATCGAGCGCGGAATCCGCCAGCGACGCCATCATGGCGACGGAGTCGGTGAGGATATAAGCCACCGCCTTCAACGCCACGAGAAACGTGGCCACGCTGACCGCTGCCCAAGCGGCGCGGCGCATCAAGGTCGCATGGCTGAGTTCGTTGGCCGCGTCGCTCACGGAAACAACCGTTCGGTGCGCCATGGCGCAGATGCGCTGTCGCGGCGATAGACGAGACGGTCATGCAAGCGGAACGGGCGGTCGCGCCAAAATTCGATTTCCAGCGGCGTCAAGCGATAGCCGGACCAATAAGGCGGGCGCGGCACTTTTGTCAGCGCGTATTTGGCGGCGTATTTCGCGATCTCTTTTTCAAACACGAAGCGGCCTTCCATCGGACGCGATTGCGCGGACGCCCAAGCGCCGATCTGGCTGTCCTTGGCACGGGTGGCGAAATAGGCGTCGGCCTCTTCGTCACTCACGGGCGCAACGCTCCCACGCACGCGGATCTGCTTGCGGATGCTTTTCCAGTGCAGAACAAAAGCGGCGTTGGCATTGGCGGCGAGTTCCCTGCCCTTCGCGCTTTCGGTGTTCGTGAAGAACGTGAAGCCGTGCGCATCAGCACCCTTCAGCAGCACCATGCGCACATCCGGGCGGCCATCCGCATCGGCGGTGGCCAGCGCGATGGCATTGGGCTCGTTGGGCTCGGACCTTTTGGCCTCTTCCATCCAGGCGTCGAACAGCGCGAAGGGATCGTCCTTCGCGGCAATGCCGCCGCCGTCGACAGGTCCACCGATATCGCTCATATCAATCCGGTTTCACTTCCAGCAATATTTCGCGTCCATGTCGTTTGTCTGACGCTGGTGCCTGATATCGGCAAGATTTGCAGCAACATAGGCGTCCTCCTTCTTCGCACCCGCGCGCAATTCCGCAATCGCATTTTTCAGGTTGGCCGCGCGGTCCCCCGGTTTGGCCGGTATCTGCGGCATGAAGATAGCGGCATAAGGATGTTTCTCAACCCAGTCCAAGGCTTCGGCTCCGGTCCGCTCCTGGTTCGGAATATTGCAGAACGCATAACCGTTGAAGGCGGGTCCGGCCAAGTTGACGAATGCACCCATCGCATCGTCGATCGCGCCGAACATGGCGGGGTTGGGGGTGGTGACTTCACGCAGCGTGACATAGCGATCTTTGGCGACATAGAACCAGAACACGGAATCGTCGCGCATGCCCATATCGTAAAGCCGGATGGCGAGAACCATCATGGTCATCGGCGTCACGACGCCGGGATTTGCCTGAATCGCATCACGCACCGCGACAATGTTCGCGACGTTGTTGGAGCTGAGCATCTCGCTGACGCCCTTGCCCACCGCGACCTTCGGTTGCTGCCCCGGCTTGGTGGCGGACTCATAATAAGGCGTCACATAAATATCGATATGCTTGACCGGCGCCGCCGCCCAAGCCTGTACCGGAAGCAGAACAGCCGCAGTGGCGGCAAAAGCCCATTCCCTGAAATTCAGCATGGCATTTCCCCGATTTGCCAAGTCTGTCTGGCACACTTTCAAGGCGGAAGCATTCTCTACCCGGCGTCTGGCGAACGGGCATACACCAGAAGCCGGAACGTGCCGGGCGTGACTGTGGGGCGCGGATGCGGGTTGTCCGTGGTAGGCGGCGTGGGCGTCTGATCGGCCGTGACCAGAAACACGTTGTGCGTCACCGGGTCGATTTCCATCGTGCGTGCGCCATGCTGGGTGGGTACGTTTTCAACAACCGAAAATACGTCCGGCGTGTCTTCGTGAACGATGGTCAGCGTACCATCGCCGTTGGAGCTGAACGCATACCCCGTTGCCGGATCGAAGCGGTTGGCATCGACACCATGGCCGATGGCGGGCGTCGCGATGACTTTGCCGGTTGTCGAATCCACCACCGCCATCATCTGGTTGTCGCATCCCGCGAACAGGCGGTCGTGCGCGGCGTCGATGGCGAGCCCCGATGGTCTTTCGCATGGCGCAAGCGGCCAGCGGTTTTCGATGGCCAATGTTTGCGCGTTGAACTCGACGATCTGCGATTTGTCTTCGATGTTTACAAATATGTTGCCCTTGCCATCGGTCACGGGAAATTCGGGGCGCCCGCCCAGCGGCACGGTGCCGACGGTCTTGCCCGTTGTGCCATCGATGGCGGTTGCATCGTCGCTGCCGCCATTGAGCGTGAACACGCGATGTGAAGCCGGATCGTAAACGAAACCATCCGGCCGCGTGCCGGTGGGATAACGCCCAAGGGTTTGCAGCGTCTTGAGATCGAACGCCGTGACACTGTTGTCGCCGCCGTTGCTCGTGAGGCCCTTGCCGAGATCATCCGCGACGGCGGCGCCGTGCACGCGCGGCGTATCGGCGATGTCGCCCACGACCGCTATCTTGTCCACATCGACCACAATGACATGGGTTCCGTGGCTGATGAAAAGATGACGCTGCGCGGGATCGAACGACAGATAATCCCAAAACCCGTCGCCGCCGAGCGGCAGTGTTTTGACCAGACGATAACCGGACGGCCCTCCCAGTGATGGCCCGGCCGCGAGAGCGGCCGCGGCACACAGGACCACGGCAAATGCTGTTCTTATCTTCATGCGCTGGTCTCCCGGGGCAAATCTGCCTATCCATCGTAACAGCGATTAAGCGGCGGACCCGGACAAACGTGCGCAGCAATAGTTTCATTTTGCCGCTGGTGGCGCTGGCATTGGCGACGCCGGTTTGGGCCGGACCGCCCTATGTCACCGACGATCCCGAACCCACCGATTTCCAGCATTTCGAAATCTATGCCTTCGCGACGGGCACCTCTGCGCGCGACGGCCGCGACGGCGAGGCGGGCATCGACTTCAACTACGGCGCGGCACCTGACCTGCAACTGACCGCCGTTCTTCCCCTCGCCTACGAAACGCCGCGCGATGCGGGGACGGTTGCCGGCATCGGCAATATCGAACTCGCGGCGAAATACCGTTTCCTGCATCGGGAGGATTTCGGCTGGGACGTGAGCGTGTTTCCGCGCGTATTCCTGCCCAGCGCCTCGCATATGGTGGGCGACCGTCACGCTTCGTTTCTACTGCCGTTGTGGGCGGAAAAGGATTTTGGCAAATGGTCCACCTTCGGGGGCGGCGGTTGCGCGCTGAACAATGGCGATGGCGCGAAGAACTATTGCATGGCGGGCTGGGCACTAACGCGGGAGATATTACCGGCGCTCCATGTTGGCGCGGAAATCTACCACCAGACGGCAGATACGCGCGGCGGCAAAGCGAGCACTGGACTCGGCGCGGGCGCCACATATGATCTTTCCATCAACTATCATCTGATGGCGTCGTACGGGCCGGGCATTCAGAACGCGGCCGAGACCGGGCGCTCGTCCTGGTATGTCGCGATGCAATTCACGTTCTGAGGATTCGATGCGAAATAAAGTCCCCGCCGTCACGTTGGCCTTCTGGGTCATCAAGATTGCCGCCACGACGGTTGGCGAAACCGGCGGTGACGCGCTGTCGATGACATTGAACCTGGGCTATCTCGTCAGCACCGCGATCTTCTTCGCCATCTTCGTGGTGCTGCTGGCCGGACAAGTGGCGGCGAAGAAATTTCATCCGTTCCTCTATTGGGCCGTAATCGTGGCGACGACCACGACCGGCACGACGATTTCGGATTATCTGGATCGCACGGCGGGACTGGGCTATCCGCTGGCGTCGCTGCTGCTGTTCACCGGCGTGCTGGCGTCGCTGGCGCTGTGGTCGTTCACGACCGGCTCGGTTTCGGTGGAGCGCATCGACACGCGGCGCGCAGAAATTTTCTATTGGGTGACGATCCTGATCTCGAACACCTTGGGCACGGCGCTGGGCGATTTCACGGCGGATTCCATGCGCAGTGGCTTCGAAGGCGGCGCGCTGATCTTTGCAGGACTGCTCGCGATCCTCGCGGCCGCCTATTTCTGGACAAACATTTCGCGCACGCTTCTTTTCTGGACGGCGTTCATTCTCACCCGCCCGCTCGGCGCCACGCTGGGCGATATTCTGACCAAGCCGGTGAGCCACGGCGGGTTGAACCTGGACCGCATCACATCGTCGCTCGTGATTGCGGTTTTCATCATCGTGTGCATTTTCTTGCTGGGACGCCGGGCGGAGCAGGAACCGGACACAGCGGCGACATGAGGTACAAATGCGTTGCGTAATTTTTGCCAGTGCGATCTGTTTCTTCCTGTCGCCGGTGGCGCTGGCGCAGGATGCAACGCCGCAACCCCCTCCCATTGTTCCGCTGGATCAGGCGACATTCGATCAGGGTGCGGCCGCGTTCGACGCGGGGCGTTACGCGGACGCCTACAATATCTTCACCAACCTTTCGGAACGTGGCGACATCGCGGCGACCCGCAATGTGGCGCTGATGCTGCGCAAAGGCCTTGGCGTCGAGAAAGACCCGGTGAAGGCCATGGAGGTTTATGAGCGCGCGGCAGACGCGGGGCTGAGCACGGCGCAGGCCGATCTGGGTGAAATGTATTTGAACGGCGAAGGCGGCGCGCCGGACGTGAGGGCGGCGGCGCACTATCTGGGCCTTGCGGCGGCGGCGGGGCATCCCATCGCCCAGTTCCATATGGGCTGGCTTTACGAGAACGGCACCGGCGTGCCCAAGAACATGGATCTGGCGACAAAGCTCTATCAGGCATCGGCCGAGGCCGGCGACAAGGACGCAAAGGCCCGGCTGGCGGCGCTGGGCCTGCCGGAATTACCCGAATTGCGCGGGCAAACGCCTTAGCGCGGCGGCAATCCTCTCCCTATATTGTGCCGCGAGCCGCCACGATTCCCCGGCGCCGGAGACAGAATGCGAGATCCTTACGAAATCCTGGGCGTGAAGAAGAATGCCAGCGATGCCGATATCAAAAAGGCGTTCCGCGCGCTCGCCAAGAAGAACCACCCGGACACGCATGGCGGCGACGAAGCGGCCAAGCGCCGCTTTCAGGAAATCAGCGGTGCCTATGATGTGGTGGGCGACAAGGAAAAGCGCGGCAAGTTCGATCGCGGAGAAATAGATGCCAGCGGCAATCCGCGCGGCTTCGATCCCGGTGCGCAGGGCTTTGGCGGCGGCGGACCGTTCGGCGGCGGCGCGCGCGGACCGGGCGAACATCATTACACCTGGACCGATCAGGGCGGTGGCGATGCACAAGGATTTAGCGCCGAGGATTTGTTTGCCGATCTTCTGGGCGGCGTGGGACGCGGACGCAAGCGCGCCGCCAGCCCGCAGCGCGGACAGGATTTCGCTGTTGCCGTGACGGTGGGTTTCGAGGAAGCGGCGCGCGGCAGCACGCGGCGCGTCGATCTGCCGAACGGTGAGCAGATCGACGTGAAAATTCCCGTGGGGCTGAAAGACGGCCAGCAGATTCGCCTGAAGGGTCGCGGCGGCGCGGGGCGCAATGGCGGGCCGGCAGGGGACGTTCTGATTTCGGTTTCGGTGGCGCCGCATCCCAGCATGACGCGCGACGGGCGCAACCTGAAAATGGATGTACCCATCACGCTGAAGGAAGCGGTGTTGGGCGGCAAGGTTCCTGTGAACACGCTGACGGGAACGGTGTCTGTCACCGTGCCGCCGGGTTCAAACAGTGGCAGCGTGTTGCGGCTAAAGGGCAAAGGCATTCCGGCGAGCGGCGGCGAACCGGCCGGCGATCTTTATGTGCGGCTGGTGGTGAGCCTGCCCTCGCCGCCCGGCGACGCGCTAAAGGAATTCGCCGAAGGCTGGAAGACCGATTACGATCCGCGCGCAAAGACCCACTGAATGTTGGCCATTTGTGCCGGATGCAGTAGCCGACATACACTCCCGCGAACGCCATTTCCAAGGTCACGTCCGTGCAGCGCAAACTGACTGCTATCCTGTCAGCGGACGTCGTCGGCTATAGCGGCTTGATGGAGGCGGATGAAGCGGGGACGCTTCATCGGCTGAAAGACAATCGCACGAAGATTTTCGATCCACAGGTCGAGGCCGCAGGTGGGCGCGTGTTCAAGCTGATGGGCGATGGCGCGCTGGCGGAGTTTTCCAGCGTCATCGCCGCCGTGACCTGTGCGCTTGCCATACAGGAGGCAACGGCTGCAGCCGGCGATGTGTCCATCCGCTACCGCATCGGAATCAACCTCGGCGAGGTGATCGTGGAGGGTGACGACATCTATGGTGAAGGCGTGAACGTGGCCGCGCGCCTACAGGCGCTGGCGCCCGTGGGCGGCGTGGCGGTTTCAGGCGTGGTGCGCGATCAGGTGCACGGCAAGGCGCCGGTCTTGTTCGAGGACATGGGCGAGCATACGGTGAAGAACATCGAGCGGCCGGTGCGCGTATATTCCGCGCGCGTCCCGCCGAAGGAAGATACCCAGGACTTCAGAGTGGAACGATCCAAGCTATCGGTATGCGTGTTGCCATTCGCCAATATGAGCGGCGATGTGGAGCAGGAGTATTTCAGCGACGGCATCAGCGAAGATATCATCACCGACCTTTCCAAAGTGTCGGCGTTGTCCATCGTCTCGCGCAACAGTTCGTTCATGTACAAGGGCAAGAACGTCGATATCCCAAAAGTATCGCGCGAATTGAATGTGAGCCATGTTCTGGAGGGTAGCGTACGCAAATCCGGCGGGCGCGTGCGCATCACCGCACAGCTCATCGATGGCGTGACCAACGATCACGTTTGGGCCGAGCGCTATGACCGCGACCTCAGCGACATCTTTGCATTACAGGATGAGATTTCCGAAGCAATCGTAAAAGCACTGAAACTGAAGCTGCTGCCGGAAGAAAAGAAGGCCATTGAAGCGCGCGGAACGGACAATCCGGAAGCTTACAATCTTTACCTGATGGCACGGCAGACCTATTCCAGCGGTTTCGAATCCGACATGCGCCGCAACGCAATGGTTGCCCGCCTGTCGCAGCGGGCCGTGGAAATCGATCCCGGTTATGCGCGGGCGTGGGCGTTGCTGGCGTTGGGTCAAATGCTTCACCGCGCGACCTTGGGCGGCGGCGGCGATGGTGGCCTTGCCGCCGCAAATCAGGCTTTGGCGCTCGATTCCAAACTTGCCGAAGCGCACGCGGTCAAGGCGAGAATCCTGGCGGAGCAGAAACGCCGCGATGAAGCGGAAAGCGAAATCCAGATCGCACTGAAACTCGATCCGGAATCCTATGAGGTGAACCGTTCGGCCGGGTATCTGAATTACACGCCGGCGCGGCTGGAGACGGCGGCCCGCCACTACGAGAAATCGATGTCGCTGATGGAGACCGATATCAACTCGGCTTCCATGCTTGTGAGCTGTTACACGGCGATGGGAAATATCCCTGCCATGCAGCAGGCAGCGCGGATCGCCATCGCGCGCGCCGAAAACGTATTGGCGCAAGACCCGAACAACAGCGTGGCCCTCGGTTATGGCGCCTACTCGCTGGCAGCCCTCAAGGAATCTGAGCGTTCCAAGGACTGGATGAGCCGTGCCCTGTTGATCGATCCCGACAACATGAACATGCGGTACAATTTCGCCTGCGCGCTCGCGTCCTTTCTCATGGACAAGGAGGCGGCCATCGACATGATCGCTCCGGTTCTCGAAAAGATGGCAGCGGGATTCCTGCTTCACGTCGCGGCCGATCCCGATCTCAAACTCATCCGGGACGATGTGCGGTTCCAGACCATGTTCTCGGCGGCCGAAACACGCACGGCAGGCGACCTGAGCAATTCGTCCAGTTCGCCATAGGGCGCTGGAGTTCCCTCCCGCCTCTCGGCTATAGGTTGCCCAGCAAGACAAACAGGGGATTGCGGCATGAATACCAGCGGCCTGATGGCGGGCAAACGCGGCCTTATCATGGGCGTGGCCAACGACCGCTCGATCGCCTGGGGCATCGCCGAGGCGTTGCACAAAGCCGGCGCGGAACTGGCCTTTACCTATCAGGGCGAGACTTTCAAGAAGCGGGTGACGCCGCTGGTGGCGCCGCTGAATCCCGCCGCGCTGATCGATTGCGACGTGACCGCGCAAGGCTCGCTGGATGCGGCGTTCGCGGAGCTGGGCAAGAAGTGGGACACGCTGGATTTCGTTGTCCATGCCATCGCCTTTTCCGACAAGAGCGAACTGACAGGACGCTATGTGGATACGTCGCCCGACAATTTCGCGATGACCATGAATATCTCCTGCTATTCGTTCACGGCCGTGGCGCAGCGCGCGGAGAAGATGATGGCGAACGGCGGCAGCCTGGTGACGCTTTCCTATTTCGGCGCCGAGCGCGTGATCCCGCACTATAATGTGATGGGCGTGGCGAAGGCGGCGCTGGAAGCGAGCGTGCGTTATCTGGCGGAAGACCTGGGCAAAAAGCAGATCCGCGTAAACGCGATCTCGGCGGGGCCGATCAAGACGCTGGCGGCTAGCGGCATCGGCGACTTCCGTTACATATTGAAGTGGAACGAATACAACTCGCCGCTGCGCCGCACCGTGACGACGGAGGAAGTGGGTAGCTCTGCCCTTTTCCTGCTTTCCGATCTTGGCAAGGCGGTGACGGGCGAATGCCTGCATGTAGATGCCGGCTATCATATCGTGGGCATGAAGGCGGAAGACGCGCCCGACATGTCGGTTCCGAAAAACGAAGGCTGATGGCTGCTGCGCTCTATGTCGTGCGGCATGGCGAGTGCGAGCATAATGTCGCCAAGCGCATCGCCGCGCAAAACGATTCCCCGCTGACGGTGAACGGTCGAGCACAGGCGCGCGAAGGCGGACGCATTCTGCGCGAGATGGTATTCTCGCTGGACGATCTGGATTTTTATTCAAGTTCGCTGCACCGCGCCGCCAGCACCATGGAAATTCTGCGCGAGGCGGCGGGGCTGCCGCCCACCGGCTATGTCGCCGACCGGCGGCTGATGGAAATAAATTTCGGCGATCACACCGGACTGACATGGGCACAAGTGCAGACGGCGGCCGGGACCGATCCCAAATGGACCAGCGATCCGTGGAATTATAAGCATCCCCACGGCGAAAGCCTTGCCGATGTGCATGCGCGCACGGCGGATTTCCTGAGCGGGATCAAGCGCGACAGCGTGATCGTGACCCATGCCGGGCCGGTGCGGATAATCAGGGGCATTTTGCTCGGCCTCTCGCAAAGCGAAACAATCCAGTATCATCCGCCGCATCATGGCGTGCTTCGTTTCGCAGATGGCGGCGAAGCCTTTTTCGGCGAGTAGCGATGTCACACAACACATTCGGCCATCTTTTCCGCGTGACGACCTTCGGCGAAAGCCACGGGGTTGCAATGGGCTGCGTGGTGGACGGCTGCCCGCCCGGCATTACGCTGACCGAAGCCGACATTCAGGGCGATCTGGACCGGCGCAGGCCGGGGCAAAGCAAATACGTTAGCCAGCGGCGCGAGCCCGACACGGTGAAGATTCTCTCGGGCGTGTTTCAGGACGAGCGCATGAAGCACCAGGTGACAACGGGTGCGCCGATTGCGCTGCTGATCGAGAACGTGGATGCGCGCGGCAAGGATTATGCGGAGATCCGCGACAAGTTCCGCCCCGGCCACGCGGATTACACCTATTGGACAAAATACGGCGTGCGCGATTATCGCGGCGGCGGGCGGCAAAGCGCGCGCGAGACCGCCATGCGCGTGGCGGCAGGTGCTGTAGCGAAGAAGGTTCTGGCGTCGCTGTATAAGAAGGTGTCAATCCGCGGCGCGCTGATTCAGATCGGAACTGAAAAGATTGAACGCAAGTGCTGGGACTGGAAAGAGGTTCCGCGCAACCCCTTCTTCTGCCCGGACGCGAAGACTGTTCTCGTGTGGGAGAAGTATCTGGACGCCATCCGCAAGCGCGGCTCCTCCATCGGCGCGATTGTGGAAGTTGTGGCGAACGGCATCCCCGCCGGCCTCGGCGCGCCGCTTTACGGCAAGCTGGATGCGGATATCGCCGCGGCACTGATGAGCATCAACGCGGCGAAGGGCGTGGAGATCGGTGCGGGCATGGCGGCGGCCGAACTCAGCGGCGAAGAAAACGCGGACGAAATGCGCAAAGGCGCGCGTGGTGCACTCAAGTTTCTTTCCAATCAGGCGGGCGGAATTCTGGGCGGCATTTCCAGCGGCCAGCCGATTGTGGCGCGCTTCGCGGTGAAGCCGACCTCTTCCATTCTCAATCCGCGTAAGACCATCGACATCAAAGGCAACAACACAGAGATCATGACAAAGGGTCGCCATGATCCATGCGTCGGCATCCGTGCGGTGCCAGTGGGCGAAGCGATGCTCGCCTGCGTGCTGGCAGACCATGCGCTGCGCCATCGCGCGCAGATGGGTTAAGCCGCCGGACGTTTTGCCTTGCGCAAGCGCGAGCGAAGCTTGGGTTTCGCGGGTGCTTTCAGTTTCGGCGCACGTTTCTTTTCAGCGACTTTCTGAAAAACACTCACCTTCGTCAGGTAGGCGTTGCTGCTTTCGATGCGTTCGAGGCCGGCGTTGGCAAACAGCGTGTCAAAGTCGGCTTTGGCGTAGGTGGAGAAATACGGTTCGTGCAGCAGATGGGGGAAGGCGTCGAGCAGGCCGTCAAAACCGTCCGCGTCGCCATATTGAATTGAATCCGCCAGCACGAAAATTCCACCGGGTTTCAGCACGCGGGCAATTTCCTGCGCCACCGCCGCGCGCACTTTCGGCGGCAGTTCGTGGAAGAGATAGATGCTGACGGCGAAATCCACGCTTGCCTCTTGCAGCGGCATGTCTTCCGCGGGCGCTTGCACGAATTCCACATCGGAAAAGCCGCGCAGGTTTTTCCTCGCCCGTTCCAGATAAGGTTGTGAAAGATCCAGCGCGATCATTTTCAGTTTCGGCCGCGCGGTTTTCACGAACTGGAGGAACGTGCCTGTGCCGCAACCGACATCGAGCAGCGTGAGCTTTCCCACCTGCCGGTTCTTCAGCGCTTTCGCAATCGGCACAAACGCTTGCCGGCGCATGGCATCGGCCGTTCCGGCGAACAGCGCTTCGACCTGGAAATCATAGAGCTTCGCGGAGTCGTCGCTTAAATAGCCGCCGGTCTGGAAATGAAAGTTCTGGCGGAAATAGCGCGGCAGATTTTCATCCGCGCCTTTTACTTCGCTATGTTCGTGACGCTTCTGGCGTTTCGCCACGCGCGGAATATCGGCCAGGAATTTCAGACTGGTCATGGCGCGGCGCATTTCGGCCAGCCCATCGACCGGCGCGGGATAAAGCCCCTCACGCACATTCTTCCAATCGCGCGCGAACAGCTTGCGCATCGCCGCCAGCATCTTGGGCAGCGTGGGAATGGGATGATCCGGCCGGGGCATTTTGGTGAAAGCGTCGCGCGCCAGTACACGCGCCACCAGATAGTGCGCGCCGTAGAAAGCCACGCGCACGGCTTGCGCGGCGGCATAAGTCAGAGCGGATGTGCGGGGCGCCATGGCGCGATTGTGCGCGAAAGCAGGCGCGCGCGTCTATCGCCGCGAGCGTGTAAATCCTGCAATCACTTCGACGTGCGCCGACCAGAGGAACTGGTCCACCGGCACAACCGCGCCCATGCGGTAGCCGCCATCCACCAGGATGCGGGCATCGCGCGCCAAGCTTTCCGCGTTGCAGGATACATAGGCGATGCGGGCGACTTTGGATTTCGCCAGTTCGCGCGCCTGCGCCTGTGCGCCGGCGCGTGGCGGATCGAGCACCGCGGCATCGAACGGTTTGAGTTCATCCGCCAGCATGGGCTGTTTGAAGAGATCGCGCTTTTCGGTGGTGACGGGTTTCAGCCCCTGCGTGTTGCGCGCGGCGGCGGCCAGCGCTTCCACCATCGGCTTGTCGCCATCCACCGCCAACACACGCGCGCGTTCGGCAAGCGGAAAGGCGAAAGTGCCGGCGCCGCAGAATAGGTCGGCAATCGCTTTCGACTTCGTGAGGAGATCGGCGACGCGCGATTGCAAAGCGCCCTCGCCTTCGCGCGTCGGCTGCAGAAATGCGTCCGGCGGAATTCGCACTTCAGCTTTACCCAGCTTCAAAACGGGCGCGCCGCGTTCCAACAACGGCTCGCCATTGGCGGTGACACGCACAAGATTGAGCGCGGCTGCGTGCTTTGCGATTTCGGACACGACGGCCGGATTGGTCTTGCGCGGCCAGCGCATCAGCATGTCGATACCGTTGTCCGCCTGCGTCAGATGCAGTTCGGCTTTTTCACCATCGTGCAGGATCGCGTTCATCATGGCGCGCGCGCCTTGCACGAAGGCGAACAAGCCCGGCGTGAGCACGAAACATTCGCGCATATCGACGATGTCATGCGAGCGTGCGGCGTTGAAGCCGATATGGGTTTCGCCTTTTCGCTTTTCCGCTTTCAGCGCGGCGCGGCGGCGCGAGCGCGGCGGCACGGTGACAATCTCTTCGACAACGGCATCGGCCAAATTTTCGCCCGCCAGCGCGCGCACGACCAGATCGCGTTTCAACGCGCGATAGGCGTCGTCCGGCATGTCCTGATAGGAACAACCGCCGCAGATTCCAAAGTGAATGCAGAGAGGCTTGTTCACGCGCGGCTTGCGGCAGCTTCCTTTTCGCGGCCCAGCGCGGACAGCGCGGTGGCGACGATGGACTTCGCATCGAGCCCCGCGGCTTCGTACATGCGCTCGGGCGTATCCTGATCGATGAAGCGGTCCGGCAACGTCATCGGGCGGATCTTCAGGCCGTTGTCGAGCAGCCCTTCCTGCGCCAGGAATTGCATGACGTGTGAAGCAAAGCCGCCGATGGAGCCCTCCTCGATGGTGATGAGAACTTCGTGCTCGCGCGCCAGACGGCGAATGAGATCGTGATCCAGCGGCTTGGCGAAACGTGCGTCGGCCACGGTGGCGGATAATCCGTAGCCGGACAATTTCTCCGATGCGAGCAGACATTCCTGCAGCCGCGTACCCAAACTCAGGATGGCGATGGAGGTGCCTTCGCGCACCACCTTGCCTTTGCCGATGGCGAGCGGTGTTCCCGCTTTCGCGCGTTCAAGGCCCCAGCCCTCGCCGCGCGGATAACGCAGCGCGCTTGGCCCATCGTCGATCTGCGCGGCTGTGGCCACCATATCCATCAGTTCGACTTCGTTGGCGGCCGCCATCACCACAAAACCAGGCAGCGTGGCGAGATAGGTGATGTCGAATGAACCGGCGTGTGTTGGTCCATCGGCGCCGACAAGCCCCGCGCGGTCCATCGCGAAACGCACCGGCAGCGATTGGATCGCCACATCGTGCACGACCTGATCATAAGCGCGTTGCAGGAAGGTGGAATAAATCGTGGCGAACGGCTTCATGCCGTCTGCCGCCAAACCAGCCGCGAACGTCACCGCGTGCTGCTCGGCAATGCCGACGTCAAAACAGCGGTTGGGGAAACGCTTGGCGAAAAGATCAAGCCCCGTGCCGTTCGGCATGGCTGCCGTGATGGCGACAATGCGTTCGTCTTTTTCCGCTTCCGCGATCAGCGCTTCCGCATAGACTTTCGTATAGGCCGCAGACTTGGCGGTGGATTTGTTCTGTTCGCCGGTCAGCACGTTGAACTTGACGACACCATGATACTTGTCGGCGCTGGCTTCGGCGGGCGCGTAGCCCTTGCCCTTCTGCGTCACGACGTGAATGAGGATCGGCTTGTTTTGCTTTTCGTCGCGCGCGTTTTCCAGAATCGGAATCAGGTGATCGAGATTGTGGCCGTCGATCGGGCCGACGTAGTAAAAGCCTAATTCCTCAAACAGCGTTCCGCCGGTAATGAGGCCGCGCGTGTATTCTTCCCAGCGCTTGGCCAGCCTGCCAAACGGACGCGGCAGGTGATCCGTCAGCGATTTCGCGAAGCGGCGGAAACCGCGATAGGGACGGCTGGAAATCAGCCGCGCCAGATAATTGCTCATCGCGCCAACCGGCGGCGCGATCGACATGTCGTTGTCGTTCAGAACGACGATCATGCGTTCGTTGTGGCCACCGGCGTTGTTCATGGCCTCGTACGCCATGCCCGCGCTCATCGCGCCGTCGCCGATCACGGCAACGACATTGTTCTTTTCGCCTTTCAGGTCGCGCGCAACAGCGAAACCCATGCCGGCGGAAATCGACGTGGATGAATGTGCCGCACCGAACGGATCGTATTCGCTCTCGCTGCGCTTGGTGAAACCGGAAAGCCCGCCGCCCTGGCGCAAGGTGCGCATGCGGTCACGGCGGCCTGTGAGAATTTTGTGCGGATAGGCCTGATGGCCAACATCCCAGATCAGAATGTCATTTGGCGTATCGAACACATAGTGCAATGCGACGGTGAGTTCGACGACGCCGAGGCCCGCACCCAGATGACCGCCCGTAACCGACACGACATCGATGGTTTCCTGGCGCAGTTCATCGGCAAGCTGTCGCAACTGCGCGCGCGGAAGCTTGCGTAGCGCCGGCGGATCGTTGACCTGATCGAGAAGCGGCGTTTTGGCCGACTGACCCATTGAAAAACCTGCCATCCCCGGCCGTCGCGGTCAGCTACGCCGCATAATCACGAACTGCGCCACCGCGCGCAAAAGGTCAGCCTTTTCATCAAACAAATCAAGGTGACTAACCGCCTGTTCCGCCAAGGCATTGGCCTGTGCGCGGGCCCGTTCATGGCCCAGTGTATTGACGATCGTGGCCTTTCCGCGACCGGCATCCTTGCGCGCGGCTTTGCCCATTTGTTCCGCATCGCCCTGCGCATCCAGAAGGTCGTCGGCGATCTGGAACGCAAGTCCCAAATCCTGCCCATACGCCAGCAATGCCGCCCGCATCGGCTGCGAGGCCTTGCCCAATATCGCGCCCGCCTCGCAAGAGAAGGTTATGAGTGCGGCTGTCTTCATGCGTTGCAGGCGCGAGATTTCCGCAAGTGCCGCGGACGCGCCTTCCAGCGCCATATCCATCATCTGCCCGCCGACCATGCCAGCGTAGCCGGCGGATTGCGCAAGGCGTTGCACCAGTTCGCACCGTACGAAGGGATCGCCATGCGCGTCGGGCGACGAGATGAGTGTGAATGCGAAGGTGAGCAGCGCATCGCCGGCCAATATCGCCGTGGCTTCGTCGAACGCCTTGTGCGCGGAGAGCTTGCCGCGGCGCATGTCGTCATCGTCCATCGCGGGAAGATCGTCGTGCACCAATGAATAAGCGTGGACACATTCAACCGCTGCACCGACACGGCCCGCCGCGCCGCGATCGACACCGAACAATCGCGCGCTTTGCAGAACCAGAAATCCGCGCAGGCGCTTGCCGCCACCGAGCGTGGTGTAACGCATCGCCTCCATCAATCGCGCTTCGGGACCGGCCGGTTTGGGCAGCAGCGCATCGAGTGTGCGTTCGATGAAGGCCGCCGCCTCGCCCAGCGCAGGCTCGACCATGCTTTGCGGAGCGGTCATGCGATTGGCCGCCTAGCCAATATCCATCGGTTCGGAATCTAAGGCGCCTTTGGAGCCGTGGACAATCTTCTCCAATCGGCCTTCCGCAGCCTTGAGCTTCTTCTCGCAATGGATCTTCAGCGCCTGGCCGCGTTCGTATAGGGCGATGGAATCGTCGAGGTCGACTTCGCCCTGCTCCAGGCGGCCAACGATCTCCTCAAGCTCCTTGAGCGCGGATTCGAAATTCATCGACTCCACGGGAATGCTGGAAACCCCGTCTTTGTTGGCTTTTCCGGCCATTCGCGCCTCCATACGCACACTCCGAGCGCCGAGGTCATAGCCTCCTTCGACGCTCGAAACAACGCGAATGGTTGTGCGCCTTCACCGGAGCCGCCGCACCCGGTTCAAAGCGATGCTTCGCCCGATACGGTCAAGGGCGGATCGCGATAAAGGCTCGGGAACAATGTCTTCATTGCAGTGAGCCGGGGAACGTCGATCGCCACGATGTAAGGCAGCGTGGGATATTTCTGCATGAAATCCTGCTGCTGACTCGCGACGCGGCGAAAGCCGATGGCTGCACCCACCGTCGTCACTATCGGCGTGCTGTAGGCGTGGGCCTGATCGAGCTGCGCGATATAGGCCTCGGCGATTTTCTTCTGTGTATCGTCCGCATAGAAAATGGCGGAGCGGTACTGCGGCCCTTTATCGGGGCCTTGCATGTTCAACTGCGTGGGATCGTGCGCCACCGAAAAGTAAATCTGCAGGATCTGGCCATATGTGATCTGGCTCGGATCGAACGTGATCTGGACGGCTTCGGCTGGCACCGCCTCGGTGCGGCCAATGATACCGTCTTGCGGCCTGGACTGCGGAAGGCCCGCAAACCCAGCGATCACGCGTTGAACGCCTTTGACATGCTCGAACATACCTTGCGTGCCCCAATAACAGCCGCCCGCGAGCAAAGCTGTTTGCGGATCGCCGGGTGCCTTGGCGTTATCCAGCGCCGGCGCCGGGACAAGCTTCGGTTGCTCTTCGGCAAAAGCCGGAAAGGCGCAAAGCAGGGCGGCGGAGAACCCCGCAGCGAGAAAAGCGAAACGCATTGGGCAATCTCCTGATCTTCATTTGGCTGGAAGCGGCAAATATTCGCCACTCGCAGACGCAATGACAATTGATTTGGATCGCCGCCGGATCACGTCTCTGCGAGCGAAATCCGCAAAAGCAGCCTCTTTTCAGCGGCTTGCGGCGCACAAGGCCCGCACGTGGGCGGCGGCGCAAAGCGCCAGCGCGTCCAGATCGTAACCGCCCTCCAGGCTCGAAACCACGCGGCCTTCGCAGGCGCGATCCGCAACGGCGCAAATCGCGCGCGTCGCCCATTCAAAATCGGACTCTTCAAGCTGCAACTGCGCAAGCGGATCGGATTTGTGTGCATCGAAACCGGCAGAGATGAAAACAAATTGCGGCGAAAAACTTTCGAGCGCCGGCAAAATAATTTCTTCGAAGGCCCCGCGAAATTCTTCCAAGCCTGCCGCTTGTGGCAGCGGCACATTCACAATGTTGCCGGAAATGCCCGTTTCATCGGCATTTCCCGTACCGGGATAAAGGGGCGATTGATGCGTGGACGCGTAAAAAAGATTCGGATCGTTCCAGAAAATATCCTGCGTGCCGTTTCCGTGATGCACATCGAAGTCCACAACGGCGATGCGTTGCAGCCCGTGTATCGTGCGCGCATGCAAGGCGCCCACAGCAATGTTGTTGAAGAGGCAGAAGCCCATCGCGCGATCCCGTTCGGCGTGGTGGCCCGGCGGGCGGACCGCGCAGAAAGCGTTGGCCGCCTCCCCCGCCATCACCCGGTCGACGGCTTCGATCACTGCGCCGGCCGCGCGCAGCGCCGCCTCCGCCGATCCTGGCGACATGACCGTGTCGGGGTCGATTGTGGCGAGGCCCGAAGCTGCCGCCTGAGCCGCGTGGCGCACGAGAATCGAGTCGACGTGATGCTGGCTGTGGACCCTCGCGAGTGCCTCGCGCGATGCGGATGGCGCGGAAATCCACTTAACAGATTGAAAATAATCGTTTTTCAAACGATTCAGAACGGCTTGGAGCCGCTCGCTCCGTTCCGGATGGCCGGGCGGAGGGCGATGGCTGAGGCAGGCTTCGTGGGTGACGATGATGGTCATGGCGCAGGGTGTGAGCAGGAAGACTCATGAAATGTGGCAATCGAATCTTCCGCCCGTTACAGATTTTGTGAAAGGTTGTTCTCGTTCACGGAGATTTGTGAATCAGGTCAATGCGTTAGCAGGCAAGGCCAAATCTGGCAGGCGTTTCACAAAATTGATGCACAAAAGCCACAACCGGCTTGGGAACGTTGGCAAAACCCCAAATCCGTTTTGACCCTGACAGGGGACTCTCTTAGCTTGCATCCAAACGGGCTATTCCGTGCGACCGATTTTGGGGTGCGGGGCCAGCTGCCATCTAATTGGGCCAGCTTACGTCCGTGAAATGGCAGTTGTCGTTACGACAGAACCAAGGGGGTTCCCAGTGTACCAGACCAATCTTTCCAAGCGCAGCCTGCGCTCGGCCCTGCTCCTCGGAGCAGCCTCGGCCGCGGCGATCACTCTTGCCGCGCCTGCATCGGCGCAAGACCAAGTCGAAACCGTGGTCGTCACGGGTTCGCGCATCCCGCAAACAGGCCTCTACAGCGCCAGCCCCGTTACCGCGGTCGGCCAGCAGGAAGTCAAACTCCAGGGTACGACAAACGTCGAAACCCTGATCAACAACCTGCCGCAGGCATTCGCGGACATGACCGATACGGCGTCGAACGGCGCCACCGGTACCGCCACTGTCGACCTTCGCGGTCTTGGCACACAGCGCACCTTGGTGCTGGTCAACGGAACCCGCCTGATGCCAGGCGATCCGCGCGATCCAGTCGCCGACTTGAACGTGATCCCGGCGGCACTCGTCGACCATGTTGAAGTTCTGACCGGCGGCGCCTCGGCCGTGTACGGTTCTGACGCCCTCGCCGGCGTGGTGAACTTCATCATGCGCAAGGACTTCGAAGGTATCGAACTCGATGGTCAGTACTCGACCGACCAAGCCGCCAACGGCACGCATAACTTCGACTCGCTGAACCGGGCTGAGAACTTCGCTCCCGCACCGCATGACTGGTGGGGTGGCGAGACGCAGGATGCCACGATCATCCTTGGCGCCAACACCGACAACGGCAAGGGCAACGTCACAGCCTATTTGAGCTATCGCAACACGCAGCCGGTTCTTGAATCGCAACGCGATTTCTCGGCCTGTTCGTTCGTGGGCGATCGGGCTTCGCTGACTTGCGCCGGTTCGAGCAACTTCAACCGCTTCTTCTCGATCGACGGCAGCTATAAGGGCGGCACGTACGACTTCTTCGAACAGGGCAGCGGCAAGCCGGGCAGCGGAACCTTTGTTCCGTTCACGGGCGCGCCGAACCAACTGTTCAACTACGGCCCCCTGAACTACCTGCAGCGTCCTGATACACGCTATACCGGCGGTTTCTTCGCCCACTACCAGGTGAACCCGGCGGTTGACGTCTATTCGGACTTCATGTTCGCGGACGACCATACGCTTGCCCAGATCGCGCCTTCGGGCCTCTTCCTGGGTACCGGCCGCATCTCCGGTGCCTTCGTAAACATCAACTGCGACAACCCGCTGTTGACGACACAGGAAGCTTCGGCGCTTTGCTCCGGCAACGCGGCGACGCCCGCCGGCGAAGGTCCTTGCACACCTGTGGGCAATACCGGCAATTGTAACCTGACGAATGGCCAGTCCTTGCTGGAAATCGGACGCCGCGATCTTGAAGGCGGCAACCGCGTTGACGATCTTCGCCACACCTCCTACCGCATGAAGTTGGGTGCGCGCGGCGATCTCGGCAGCGGCTGGAGCTACGACGTTTACGGCCAGTATGGCCTATCGCTCTTCACCGAGACCTACGACAACGAATTCTCGGTCCAGCGCGTGCAGAACGCCTTGCAGGTTCATAACGTTGGCGGCGTGCCGACTTGCGACGTCGTCGCTTCGGGCATCGACACATCCTGCGTGCCGCTCGATATCTTCAACGGCATCGGCTCGATCACGCCGGCGATGTTGAACTACGTCCGTGCGCAGGGCTTCCAGGAAGGTCAGACTCAGGAGCAGATTCTTTCCGGCTCCTTGACCGGCGATCTCGGCCAGTACGGCATTCAATCGCCGTGGGCCAAGAGCGGCGTGGGCATCGCCCTCGGCGCGGAATACCGCAACGAACAGCTGGAACTGAAGACCAGCCGCGACTTCCAGATCAACGACCTCTACGGCCAGGGCGGCGCGACGCTGCCGGTGCCGAGTTCGTCGTTCAACGTGACGGAAGGTTTCGGCGAAGTTCAGATCCCACTGGTTCAGGGACAGCCCTTCATCGAAGATCTGTCGCTCAATGGCGGTTACCGCTACTCGTCATACAACACGGCGGGTTCGGTCGTTTCGTACAAGTACGGTGCGGAATGGCAGCCGATCGACGACTTCCGTCTGCGTGCCAGCTATCAGCGCGCCGTTCGCGCGCCGACGGTTCTGGAATCGTTCAGCCCGCAAAACAACGTACTGTTCGGTATTTCCAACGACCAGGGCAACAACGATCCTTGCATAACGATCACGACCGGCGCTTGCGCTGGCGTCAAGAATGCGGGCCGTCCTCTGCTCTCTTGCCCGGCATCGCAGTGTAACCAGCTGGTTGGCGGCAACACCAACCTGCGGCCGGAAACCTCGGACACCCGGACAGTCGGCATCGTGTTCACGCCGACCTTCTTCCAGGGCTTCTCGGCAACGGTCGATTACTTCAACATTCGCGTCAGCGGCTTCATCGCCGGCATCGACCCGAACCAGACACTGTCCGAATGTTACGGACCGACGGCAACGGCAGCCTCGCAAGGCTTCTTCTGCCCGCTGGTTCATCGTAACGCGATCGGCCAGTTGTTTGCCGGCGGCTTCGTCAGCTCGCAGACCACCAACACGGGTGCGCTGCAGACGAAGGGCTTCGACTTCGAAGCCAACTACCAGGCTGACCTGGACGATTGGGGCATGAACGGGTACGGCGGGTTGTCGTTCAACTTCGTCGGCACCTACCTCCAGAACCTGACGACCATTGCCGTCCCGGTTCCGGGCATTTCGCCTCCGGTGGAGTGCGCTGGCCTCTACGGCGGGCAGTGCGGTACGCCGAACCCGAAATGGCGTCACAAACTGCGTACGACCTGGTCGACGCCGTGGGATGTCGATGTGTCGCTCGACTGGCGCTACATCAGCAAGGTTGATTTCCCGGCGAATAACATCCCGGCGTTCAACTACTTCGACTTGGCCGCCGATTGGACAATACGCGACGGCGTTGATGTGCGCGCTGGCGTAGACAACCTGTTCGACAAGACGCCGCCGGCGGTTAACAGCAGCCTTGCTGCCGCACCGTTCGGAAACGGCAACACGTTCCCGGGCGTCTACGACTCGCTCGGCCGGACGATCTTTGTGGGCGCGACACTCAAGTACTAAGCGTCGACAACACCTGATAGGAAGCGGCGGCCCGAAAGGCCGCCGCTTTTTTTTGCCTCGCCCGGTGACCGGACCACAGGCGTTTTCCTTCAAGGGCGATTGGGCTTTAAGTTCGCACTCGCAACGCGACAGGCGCGCCCTTTGGAACACAACACAACGACAAAGCCTTCCTCAGCGGACCTGGACGCGGCAACCGCGGATATCATGGCGGCGCTGTCGGCCTCGCAGATCGACCGTGCTATCGGCCTCGCCCGCACGGCGCGGGCCCGTGGATTGGCCTCCCCCCTGCTCCTCAATCTCACGGCCTACGGGGCCGAACGCGAGGGCCGCGACAGCGATGCCTTGGTAGACCTGCGGCAGGCGCACGCGCTGGCGCCGGATGACATCGCTGTTCTCAATTCACTGGGCCTTTGTCTGGCACGGCTGGGGCAGATGCCCGAAGCGATCGGCAAATTCGACGAGGCGACACGGCTGGCCCCGGAATTCGCACCGGGGCACTACAACAAGGGGTGGGCGCTGGAAGACATCGGCGAGATCGACGCCGCGGCGCAAAGCTATGAACTGGCCGCGGCGCATAGCGCGAACCCCGCCGACGCGCTGGGCCGCCTCGCGAGCCTGATGGCGCGCCGCCCCGATTGGGCCGAGACGCGGCGGCTTGCCGGCCTGGCGCTCGCGGCCGATCCGCAAAACGCCTTCGCAACCATCGCGGTCGCAAGCGCCGATCTGGCCGAAAAGGACTATTCCGCAGCAGAAGGCCGTCTGTCCAAATTGCTGACGCATCCGGAAATAGGCAGCCTAGAACAGGCGCGCGCCAGCATGCTTTTGGGAGATGTGCTCGATGCACAAAATCGCGCAGACGACGCTTTCGCGGCCTATACCGCTGGAAAAAACGAGATGCGCCGGTTCTATACCGCGCGCGTTGGCGGACCGGATACCGAGGCAATGCCGCAGCGCCTTGCCAGGCTGACCGCCTACTTCACGGACGCATCGCCAGGCGTTTGGGGACACCGATCAGGCGACGCACCGGCCGAAAAGCCGCCAACGGCAGCGCACATATTTCTGCTTGGCTTCCCCCGCTCCGGCACCACGCTGCTGGAAGAAGTTTTGGCATGCCATCCGCAGGTGGTGACGAGTGGGGAGCGCGACGCACTGGCGGGCCCGGCGCACAAATACATGTCGTCAGCCGCCGGGCTGGATTTGCTGGCGAGCGGCATCTCGCTCGATGCGGCGCGCAACGCCTACTGGAGCGCGGTCGAAGCGTTCGGGATCGATGCCGGCGGAAAGATCTTCGTCGATAAGCTACCCTACAACACGATCAACCTGCCGTTGATTTCTAGGCTGTTCCCGGCGGCGAAGATTCTGTTCGCGATCCGCGATCCGCGCGACGTGGTTCTGGGCTGTTTTCGCCAACTGCTTCAGATAAATCCGGCGAACTTTGAGTTTCTGACCCTTGACGGAACGGCAAGGTTCTACGATGGGGTTATGAGGCTGGCTGAACTCTATCGCGCGAAATTGACGCTCGAGCTTCTTGAAACGCGCTACGAAGACATCGTGGAAGACTTCGAAGCCGCGACGCGCCGGGTTTGCGAATTCGCCGGCATGGAATGGGTTCCGGCGATGCAGGACTTCGCGGGACGAGCGAAGACGAGAGCCATCGCGACCCCCAGCGCCTCGCAGATCGCGCAAGGGCTCAATCGTGCCGGCCTGGAGCGGTGGCGGCGATATCAAACAGCGCTCGCGCCTGTATTGCCGATACTGAAGCCGTGGGCCGAGCGGTATGGTTATCCGGCAACCTAGCAGCCGATAACGGGCTTGACGAAACGGCCGCAAGCGTCGATTCACTGCGGGCAGACCGAGGCGACCGAGAATGGCTGTAGAATCGCGACCGACCAATGCAGAAGCCGATACGCGGCTCGTGTATGAGGTTTCGCTGGCCGTCCAGGCCGGCAATCTTCAGCGCGCCTATGAACTGGCCGGCGTAGCATTGGGCGGCGGCGTCAAACACCCAACCCTGTTCAATGCGCGCGGGCTCTGGCTTGAGCAACAGGGCCGGTTCGACGACGCGCTAATCGAATACCGGCGGGCCCTGGCGCTGGCGCCGGGTGAATCGACCATTCATAACGCCATAGGGCTATGCCTGCTGCAGGCGAACAGGCTTGCCGAGGCCGCGGCTGCCTTCGATGCCGCGATAGTTCTGTTTCCGAACTCCGCGCAAACGCACTATCGCCGGGGTTGGGCGCTTGGAATGCTGGGCGATCATGACGCTGCAAAGAGAGCACATGAACGCGCCATCGCGCTGAAGCCGGATTTTGCCGATTCCCTGGCGAGCCTTGCATCCATCGCCGCCACCGATGGGTATCCAGCCAAAGCTCGCGACTATGCCGAGCGAGCATTGAAGGCCGATCCGCAACAGGCGACGGCATTGATTGCCATGGCATCGGCGGATTTGCTGGAGAAAGAATATCAATCTGCGGAAACACGCCTGAGGAAATTGCTTGCAGACGCACAAATATCCAGCAACCCGCGTGGGATCATTGTTCGCGCCCGGGCACTTGGACTGCTTGGCGATGCACTCGACGGACAAGACAAGCCTGCGGAGGCCTTCACCGCATATACATCGGGGAACGACGTGTTGCGGCGGATGAATGAGCCGCGATTTGCCGCGCAGCAGCGGCCGGTTGATGCGGCAAAACAACTTGCGGCCGCGTTCGAGAACACACTTCCCCATATCTGGCAGACGCAAGAGATCGAAAGGCAAACAAAAAACGGCCCCAAGGAACACGTGTTCCTATTGGGTTTTGTGCGTTCCGGCACCACGCTTCTTGAGCAGGTGCTGGCAACGAGCCCTAATGTCGTCGATATGGAAGAGCGCGAGCTACTCAATGAGCCGGCACAACAATATCTGACAAGCGAAGCGGGCTTGAACGCGCTTGCATCACTGGACGGCGAAACGCTGGACCGCCACCGCGCGCACTACTGGAATGGGGTGCGCGAAATTGTGGGAGATGTGGAAGGCAAAGTATTTGTGGACAAGCTGCCTTTCGCCACCATCAAGCTGCCGCTGATTTCGAAACTTTTTCCGCGCGCGAAAATCATTTTCGCCATTCGCGACCCGCGCGATGTGGTGCTCAGCTGCTTCCGGCGGCATTTCGAGATCAACACGACCATGTTCGAATTTCTGGCGCTTACCGATGGCGCGCGATTCTACGACGCCGTGATGTCGCTGGCGTCCCTGTACGAAGAGCGTTTGCCGCTCGATCTTCACAAACACCGCTACGAAGACATGATCGAGGATTTCGACGGCCGCGTGCGTGCCGTTTGCGAATTCATCGGCATCGAATGGACCGATGCCATGCGTGATTTCGGCCAAATCAGCCGGAAGACCGAAATTCGTTCGCCCAGCGCCCCGCAGGTGCGCCGCGGACTGTATGGCGAAGGCGCCTATCAATGGCGGCGCTATGCAAATGAAATCGCCTCCGTCCTGCCTATCTTACAGCCATGGGTGGAAAAGTTCGGCTATCCGAAGGACTGACCGTCATTCTCCGTTAAATTCGCGCAGGCCCGTCAACAGTTCCGATACCAGATCGCGCTCGGCAAGCGTGAGATGCGGATTCCAGATATCCATTATGAGAATAACACGGAGCTTATCGCTGCCATTCCAAGCCTCGTGTTCGATCGTGTCGTCAAAAACCCAAGCCTTCCCCTCTTCCCATTCCCGCGTTTCATTTCCGACGCGAAAGCCGCAACCCGGCGGTACGATAAGCGGCAGATGAAGCACCAACCTCACATTTGTGCTGCCGGTGTGTGCGGGAATGCGGGTGTGCGGCGCCAGCAGAGAAAAAAGCGCCGTCGGACCGAGACGGGGCAGCTCCAGCATGGGAGCGGCTTGCACGGCGGCTGCGGTATCCGGACAACGCGCACAATTTTCCGCAACGGAATTGCCGTCACGCCAGAGATAAAGCGCGCTCCAGCGCGAAGAATGATTGAGTTCGGCCCATTGGTTAAGGGGCGCACCCGCCGGATGACTCACATAAGGACTAAAGTTGCCGTTGTCTTCGCGGAAAACGCGCAAGAATTCCTGCCGCATGGCATCCGTGGCGGACTCGAATTTCTCGATCCACGGAAAGTCTTTGTTGTCGTAAAACTGAAGGGCAGGCAATCGGGGGAAATGCAGCATGGACGGTTGCTGCGTGTAGACTTTTCGCGAACCCGCCAGCACACTTTTGCATTCTTCGAGCCGCTCGAGATTTGCACCGGGGTGCCTTGTGCGCGCCGACACCAGCCGGGCTTCCAGATGCGCATCGAGCGCTGCCAAATTCTCGCGCGCCAATTCACGCCCATGTTGCAGCGATTGCCTTATCGCCGGCGTGAGCTGATCGTCGGGCGGAGAAATCGTAAGTGCGTCCTTATAAACCTGTGCGGCGGCTTTCTTTTGACCCGTGCGCTCCAGGAGCATCGCCTTTGAAAGAAGCGCCGGAAAAAAATACGCATCGATCGCAAGCGCGCGTGCGAGCGCGGCCATTTCGGCGTCCTTATCGCCCTGCACGCGAAAGATGAACGAAAGACTGTGCGGGATGGCGGGATCGTCCGGAGCAAGTTGCGCCGCGCGCTCCAGTAGCGAGCGGGCCTTCCCGAACTGTTTGAGGTAAACCGCGTGCTGGCCCAGATGAAAATGTGCTTGGGCATGTTCCGGAGAAATGGCGAGGACATCGCCCCAAATCCTGGCGGCTTCCGCAAGGCGCCCGGCAGCCATGGCTTGCCGCGCCTGCTGAGCAAGATTTTCAACGTGGCCGCCCCGAAGCGCGCTCACGACCGCCTTACCAGATAGTGCCCCCCGCTCAGTATGCGGAGCACATGGTGCGGGCGCAACCGTTTTGCGGCAACTTGCGCGGTCTAATAGGCGCTGTCCGGCAGGTTCGTAGCCCGCATTTCCACACCGCCGCGGGGGAAATCGCCCGTGGCCCGCATGACCATGCGGGCAGCAGGCGAGGACATCAGCGTGTTGAAGCCTTCCATTGCCTTCATGGTGGCGCCGGTGGTGCTGAACATGGAGTTGAAAGCGTGCCAGAAACCCTTGGTCTTGGGGTAAAGCTGGAAATCGACACGCTGTCCGGCGCCGATACCGGCAAGCTGTTTCACGTCGGCGACCGCCGTCCAGAAACCGCCCAGTTGATCGACAAGGCCGCGCGGCTTGGCGTCAGCGCCCGTCCAGACGCGGCCGCGGGCGATATCCTGCACCTTTGCCAGAGGAAGCTTGCGGCCGGCGGCGACCTTCTGGGTGAAGTCGGCATAGATCGCATCGGCCTGGGCATTGAGGTTGGCCCATTGTTCATCGGTATAAGGCGTGAGCGAGGAATCCATCAGCGCGTTCCTGCCAACACCAATGTCCTTGGCGGTGACACCGACCAATTCGAGAGATTTTCCGACGGATACCTTGCCGGTGAGCACGCCGATCGAGCCAGTGAGCGTTCCTGGCTCCGCCACGATTTTGTTGGCGGTGCAGGAAATGTAATAGCCGCCCGAAGCCGCCAGTGTGCCCATGCTGACAACAACCGGTTTGCCCGCGGCCTGTGCCTTGCGCACGGCGTTGAGGATCTGGTCAGAGGCCGTGACCGATCCGCCAGGCGAATCCACGCGCAGGATGATGGCCTTGATGTCCTTGTCCTTGGTGGCGTCGCGGATGGCCTGGGAGAGATCGTCGCCCGCAATCACGCTGTCGCCACCGAACGGCCCGCCACCGGCGGAACCATCGACGATTTCGCCGGCGGCCTGGATCAGCGCCACGCGCGGACCATCGCCGAACTGCGTGGCGCGGGACTTGGCGTCGCCATAGTCGGCAATGGAAACAATCTTTGCGCCAGCGCCGGCCTTGGTCAGCGCGGCCTGCTTGGCGTCGTCGTCATATCCCAGCGCGTCGATCAGGCCGGCGCGCTTGGCGGTTTCGGCGAATTGGGGGCTGGCGTTGAAAGCCGCAGCAACGGCTTGTGGCGTGAGCTTGCGGCCGGCGGCAGCGCCACCTGTGGCGGCATTGTACCAGGACTGGAGGAATTCCGTGGTCTCTTCCCGGTTGGCCGGCGTGAAATCCTTTTCCATGAACATATCGGCGGCGCTCTTATATTCCGCGCGCTTGGTGATCTGCGGCTCGGCCTGAATCTTGTCGAACAGGCCGCGCAGGAAGATCGCGCCGCCGCCTTCGCCCGAAGCGCCGAACATGCTCTTGGGCTGCATCCAGATTTCGCTGGCAGACGAGGCGACGAGATAATCGCCAAGCGATGGGTTCTCGAAGCCCTGCGAATGCGCGATCACGAACTTTCCCGATTTGCGGAAGCGCTGAAGCGCCTGTCCCACTTCCTCCGCTTGTGGCACGGACATGCCGCCGGTGCCGACGCGGATGAAGACTCCCTTCACGCGCGAATCGCGTTCGGCCGCATCCAGCGCCAGAACCACGTTCATCACAGTGGGCTTGCGATCGCCGAAATCGAAGGGGCTACGCGCGGCGGAATCCTGCATGGGCTGACGCAAATCGAGGCCCAGAACGATATTGCCTGGCATGCCATCGCCATGCGCCAGGCCGATCACAATAAGAACGGCGAAAAGGATAACCAAAACCAACGCGAACTTGGCAATGCCGTTCAGCGTGCCGACAAGGATCGAGCGGAGCCAATGCAGGAAGGCGATCATGCGAGAATTCCTTTGAGACCCCGGCCGCCAATGCGGCGCCGCACCTTTATATGGGCTGGATATTAAAGATTGCCAACGGCCATTCGCGCCAAAAACCGAGCGCTTCCGGTTTCCGCGGAAGCGCTCATTTACCAACAAGATTAATGGCTTAGTGGCCAGTCAGTTCCTTCACCAAAGCTTGCTGTCCATAAACATTTTGCAAGGCTTCGGTGATGGCCGCGGTGGAGACGGCGACGGCGCGGTTCTGGGTGTCGTCGAAGCCGAAGTTGCCGCCAAGGCTGTGGATGTTGCCATCGAACACGGCGCCCACCACCTGTGCTTGCGCATCGATCACGGGCGAGCCGGAATTGCCACCGATGATGTCGTTGTCGCTGGTGAAATCGAACACCGTGTTCGGATTCACTTTGCCTTGGGCGCTGACCCAGCGCGGCGCCAGCGCGAACGGATCCTGCCCGGTGGCGCGATCCCACAATCCGCTGAAATAGGTGAACGGCTGAATCGGCGTGCCGTTCTCGTTCCAGCCTTCGATTTTGCCGTACGACAGGCGCAGCGAAAAGGTGGCGTCTGGATAGGTGCCGGTGCCGTAAATCGCAAAGCGCGCCTTGGCGATCTTCTCTGCCGCACGATCCGTCGGCCCCGTCACGCGCGTTTCATATTGCGTACGGATGGCACGGCTGGCGGCATCCGTCGCCAGCACATATTGGATCATCGGATCGTCCGACGCCTGGATCGCAGCCATACCGCCATCCCACAGCTTCTTGCGATAGGCGGCATCCGCCAGTTTGGACTTTGAAAGGCGCGCCGCCAAAGCTTCCGGCGAGTCCTTGCCGAGGAAAGTTTTGGTGCCCGGTGCGTCCGCCGTTAGATGCTCACGCAGTTTGGTGAGCCAGAATTCCAGCGTCAGCTGTTCCAGCTCCGGGTAGACCGGCGTGTCGTCCAGCACGCGCTTTTCCAGAAGCGCCAGACGGCTGTCGGTATATTCCGGCAAGCGATCGCTGTTGGGTTTGCTGCGCTCCTGCGCCGCGCGCACCAGCGCCCTGCCGTAGCCAAACAGATCGGAGAAAACGCCGGCGCGGGCTTCCATATATGTGTAGGGCTGATAGAGCGCCCGGCGATCGGCCTGCACGCGCGCCGTATCGGTCCAGGGATCGCCGATTTCGGCTTTCAGCTTCGCGTTCTTCATGACGCGGGCGCGAAGTTCCGCGTCCGCTTTGCGTTTGGCCACGATCAGCGCGGGATCGACAAGCGCTTCATCCTGCCCGCGATAGGCTTTGAAGCTGTTCTCGACTCCGAACAGGTCTTCATTGGAAATGCGCGCATGCTCCGGGCTTTCTTCGCCAAAGCGGATCAGACGCCCGCGCAGTTCGGACAGCAGCAGCAACGTATCGGGCAACGAAACATCGCGGATAGTTTCAAGCTGCTCTGCTGTCAGCAGGCGCTGCGTTGAGCCGGGATTTCCCGAGATGAAAACCGGATCGCCGGCCTTGGGCGGCGCGGCGCTCCATTGCAGATGATTGGGCGTCGAGATCGGTGCGCCGTTGTCATAGAGACGCACGAACGAGCAATCGAGATCGTAGCGGGGGAAATTGAAATTGTCGGGATCGCCGCCGAAGAAGGCGGTCTGCTGTTCCGGCGCGAAGACAAGGCGCACGTCGGAATATTTGCGATAGGTGTAGAGCTTGTATTGGCCGCCCTGATATAGCGTGATTACCTGGCAACGGAAGTTTGCTTCCTTGCCGGCGCATCCTTCTTTCTCAATCGCTGCGATTTCGCCGTCGCGTGCTTTCACGAAATCCTGACCGATCTTGCCTGCCGCGGCCTTGGTGACGCGATCGGTGACGTCTGAAATGCCGGTGAGAATTTCGGCCTGCATGCCGGGGCAAAGCTTCTCATCGGACAATGCGGCGGACTCAAAGCCGTCCTTCACATAATCGATCTTGCCGCTGGACAAATTCTGCGCGCAATCGCGCACGCAATGATGGTTGGTCAGCACCAGTCCTTTGTCGCTCACGACCGACGCCGAACAGCCGGAAGACAGGCGTACCGACGAAAGCTGCACCTTGTTGAGCCACGCCTCATCGACGTTGACGCCATACTTAGCTTTCACCGCAGCCGAAGGAAAATTGTCGAAGGTCCACATGCCTTCGTCGGCATAGGCAACGGTGGCAAATGCGGCGGCGGCGGCCAGCGCCGCGAGATAGGCGAGCTTTTTCATGGATAACCCCTGATGACCAGCCCCTTGAAAGATAAGGGCTTTTATCCGCCGCGCCGTTGGTCACGGCTTGGCGGCTGCTTGAGAATAGACGCGATTGATCCGGTCCGGCAACGCGCCAAACGAGCGAACTGGCGGCATTATTTTCCGACGTGCCGCAGCGTGTATTTGAAATCATATTCGCTGCCTTTGGCATCACGCGCATGCAGCGCCATCTCGCCGCGCGCATCGGCATATTTGCCGGTGCCCCCGGTGACGGCCAAGACGGAATCGCCCGCATCGAGGAACGGCCCTTCGACGGTGATCTGCCCTTCGGCAAGCGAAAGCGTCCACATACATTCATACGACTTGCCGGTGATGATGCGGATACAGAAGCCCTGATCGGCGCCCACCTTCATCTTGTCGGCAGCGTCGAACACGTCGTTCGAGAACGTCAGCACGTCTCCCCGATTGTCGGCAGCCGTACCGATGTGTGCGGTAGCGTCGGAAACTGCGTGCTCGACAAGCGCGAGTTGTTCCGTGCTGCCGGCAGCAAATACCGGTGACGCGAGCAACGCCACAAAACCCGTCATAATAAATGTGCGCATAGCCGTCTCCCCTATTCCGCCGGTGCGGCGGCTTTGTTCAGTTTCCACGCATCGCCCGCCGGTGCGTCGCCATGATCGTACGGCTTGCCCGCCAACATATAGAGCGCGCCCACGATAACGATGCCAAGCCACGTGACGCTCATGGAATAATTCATGTACCAGGGTTGATCGGGCGTGCGCGGCCACGCCATGTCGACAATTGCGCCGACGCCATAAAGCAGCGCCACAATGTTTACCGGCATGGCCCAGGCACCAAGCCGGAAGCGCCCGGCCGCCCGCCAGCCCCGCAAGCGCGCTGCCAGCGCGCCAACGACAATCATCTGGAACGCGGCGTAGATGCCGATGATGGCGGAGGCGACAATGATCGCGATGGCGTTCTGAAAAATCAGGCCGAGGCAGATGATGATGGCCGCAACGATGCCGGACAACACAAGCGCGCGCGTCGGCACATGGGTATGCGGCGAGAGTTTGCTCAAAGCCTCGCTGCCCACGATCATCTTGTCGCGTGCGTAGGCGAATACCAGGCGGCTTGTCGCGGCCTGCAAACTCAGGATGCAGGACATGAACGATACCAGCACCACGGCGATCACCACGCGAAAGCCGAGCGGACCGAACGCGCCCAGCAATACCGCTGCGACGGGATCGGCAACCTTGCCGGAAATGGCGCCGCGCATATCAGGTTGCGCGACAATGAGGGCGAGGCACACGAACGCGGCCGCCGCCATGCCGACATAAATTGTCATACGCATGGCGCGGGGAATGCTGGTACCGGGGTTGGGCGTTTCTTCCGCCACGTCCCCGCAGGCCTCAAAGCCATAACAGGTGAACAGGCCAGTCACGGCCGCGGCGAGAAATGCCGGCCAGTAATCGCCGTTTCCAATGCCGAAATTATCGAACACCACACCGAACGGCTGATGCCGCTGGAAAACGAGAAGATAGGTGCCAACAACAATGGCGCCGATGATCTCGCAGATGAATCCGAACATGGCGACGCGCGCCAGGATTTTTGTGCCCGCCAGATTGATGAGCGTGGAAACCACCACCAGCGCCAGCGCGATGATTGTCGTGACCAGTGGCGTGGCCGTGAATCCCAGCAGCGTGGCGACGAACGGGCCTGCGCCGACCGCGACCGCAGCAATGGTGGTGAACAGGGCCCAGCCGTAAATCCATCCGGCCATCCAGGCCCAGCGCTTGCCGACAAGCCGGCGTGCCCACGGATAAAGACCGCCGGAAATCGGAAACTGCGAAACCACTTCGCAGAAGATGAGGCAGACAAAAAACTGACCCGCCGCCGCGATGAAATAAGACCAGAACATCGGCGGGCCGCCGGTGGTCATGCCCACGGTGAACACGGAGTAGACACCGACAACCGGCGAGAGGTAGGTGAATCCGAGTGCGAAGTTTTCCCACACGCTCATCGAGCGATCGAACTTCGCAGTGTAGCCAAGTGCCGCGAGCTGCGCCGCATCGCTATCGCTGTTATCGGCCATCCCCTGCCCCCAAGAATGCGGCGCTATTTGTGGGACAGAGTCGGAACTGGCGTCAATTGCTAGTCGAATGAGGCCAATTTCTCAGAAACCACAACAGTCCACGCTTATGAGGCCGGATTCGTCTTTCAGGTGGAAGTGCATTCCAGCGAATTTGGTCGAGTAATTCGATTATCACGCCAAATGCCGCCAGTTGCAGAGATGAGATTCCAGCCGACCTAACCTGCGACCAAACATTTAGCCAAGAAATTGCCGACGCCTGAGCAATTCCTCCCGGATAGCTAGGCCGCATGATTAAGTCTTTCAGCGCCACGGTTGCGGGCACGTCAGCGATAATAAAAAGAAGGGCAATCGCCCACAAAAACAGTGCAAACTTGTTGATGGGCTTTCCCATTTCAGCCTCCCACGGGCGCGGCGCTATTTGTGGGATAGAGTTGGAACTGGCGTCAAATTCCCACCCTCCCATGAGGGAGGGTGGGATTCTGGATGCGCGTCTGATTTAGTTTGGGCGGCTGCGGGAGACTCAACATGGATATCGCCCTTCTCATCGGTGCGAAGTTTGAAGCGGGACAAGGTGTTGCAGAGAAGGTGCTAAACCCTCGCACGGGCGCGCAGATAACAGACGTAGCGGAAGCGTCAAATGAACAGGTGGACGCAGCGGTGGACGCAGCCGCCAAAGCGTTTGAAGTCTGGTCGCGCACCACGCTGGGCGAACGCTCGGGGTTGCTGCTGAAGCTTGCCGATCTGATTGAGCGCGATGCGGACGTTTATGCCGATCTGGAAGCGATGAACTGCGGCAAGCCGCGCCATCTGGTTCTGGCGGACGAGATTCCTTCCATTGTCGATTGCTTCCGCTTCTTCGCGGGCGCCGTGCGCTGCATGCAGGCACCGGCCGCCGGCGAATATATTGCCGGACATACATCCATGATCCGGCGCGATCCGGTGGGAGTCGTGGCCTCCATCGCGCCATGGAATTATCCGCTGATGATGGCGGCATGGAAGCTGGCGCCCGCGCTGGCCGGCGGCAACACGGTCGTCCTGAAGCCCTCCGAGCAAACACCGCTAACCGCGCTGAAGCTGGCGCATCATCTGGCAGAAGTGTTTCCAGAAGGCGTGGTGAATGTGATCTGCGGACGCGGCGAAACGGTTGGCAGCCGTCTCATCAATCATCCGCGCGTGAACATGATTTCGCTCACCGGCGATGTGGGCACGGGAAAGAAAGTACTGGCGGCGGCGCAATCCACCCTGAAGCGCACACATCTCGAGCTTGGCGGCAAAGCGCCGGTAATCGTGTTCGACGACGCTGATCTCGATGCCGTGGTGTCCGGCCTGCGCACGTTCGGCTTTTATAATGCGGGACAGGATTGCACGGCGGCTTGCCGGGTTTATTCCGCGCCGAAGATTTACGACAAACTGGTAGCGGAACTTTCATCCGCCGCGTCTTCGCTGCGCTTCGATCATAAGGATGACGCGGAAAACGAAATCGGCCCGCTGATTTCCGCAAGACAACGCGATCGCGTGGCGGGGTTTGTGGAGCGCGCGGGCGCGTTGCCGCATATTTCCATCGCGGCAGGCGGCAAGCCGGGCGCAGGTTCCGGCTTCTTCTTCCAACCGACCATCGTGGCGGGTGCGTTGCAGTCTGACGAGATCGTGCGCAAGGAAGTGTTCGGCCCGGTTGTCTCGGTTACGCGCTTCGACGATGTCGATCAGGCCGTGGAATGGGCGAACGACTCCGAGTACGGCCTCGCCTCCTCCGTCTGGTCGCGCAATATTTCGCGCGCCATGGCAACGGTGGCGCGGCTGCGCTACGGCTGCACCTGGGTGAATTGCCATTTCATGCTGACCAACGAAATGCCGCACGGCGGGCTGAAACAATCCGGTTACGGCAAGGATTTGAGCATGTACGCGCTGGAGGACTACACTGTGGCGCGTCACATTATGATCAATACACAATAACGTTTCGAACGGGGCTGATTTCATGGGCAAGAAACGGGGCCAAGACCGCGATCTCGGCATGGATCGCAATATCGACCGGCGCGATTTTCTGAACGGAGTCGCCATCGGCGCGGCCGCGCTTTCCAGCGGACTGATGACGCCGGCAGAGGCCGCGGCGATTGCAGGCGCGCCGCAGGATCATCCCGGCTATTACCCGCCAGCACTCAACGGCATGCGCGGCAGCCATCCCGGTTCGTTCGAAGTCGCACACAGCCTGCGCGATGGAACGTTCTGGGATCACGCCGAAAAGCCGGAAGACACGGCCACGGTTTACGACCTGGTGATCGTGGGCGCAGGCATCAGCGGGCTTTCCGCGGCGCATTTCTACCGCCAGGCGAAACCCAATGCGCGCATCCTGATCCTCGATAATCACGACGATTTCGGCGGCCATGCCAAGCGCAATGAATTTCACCTGAACGGCAGGATGGAATTGCTCAACGGCGGCACGGAGCTGATCGACAGCCCCCGGCCATACAGCCCCGCGGCGGCAGGCGTTTTGAAATACCTCGGTATCAATCCGGTCAAGCTGGCCGCACAGTGCGAGAAGCCGGAGATCTACAAAGGCCTCGCGCCCGCAACGTTTTTCGACAAGGAAACGTTCGGCACGGACAGCCTTGTCGCTGGACGCGCGCGCGAGGAGGAAGAAGGCTCGATTTCCTGGAAAGACTTTCTCGCCAAGACACCGCTTTCAAAGAAAGCGCAAGCCGATGTGCTGCGCGTGCAGGAAGGCGAGATTGACTATTTTCCCGGCCTCACTTCCGCACAGAAGAAAGACAAGCTTTCGCGCATGAGTTACTACGATTACTTCGCGAAAGTGATGAAGCTCGATCCCGTCGCGCTGAAGTTCTATCAGACGATCACACATGACGAATACGGCGTGGGCATTGACGCGGAACCGGCGCTGGATTGCTGGGGCTTCGGCCTGCCGGGGTTCAAGGGGTTGAAACTCGCGCCCGGCTCCACGCCACGCATGGGCAATACGGGTGCGGGGTATCAGGACAATCAAGATCAGACGACATTCCATTTCCCCGACGGCAACGCTACGATTGCGCGTCTACTTGTGCGCTCGCTCATTCCCAAGGCAATTGCGGGAAGCACCGCAGAAGATGTGGTGACGGCAAAAGCCGAATATGCCGAACTCGACCGCAGCGGCGCGATCCTTCAGATACGCCTCAGCAGCACGGTTGTTGGTGCGCGCAATATCGGCGATCCGAAATCTTCGCGCGGCGTGGAAGTGGCTTACGCGCGCGGCGGGAAAGTGTTTCGCGTGCATGCCGCCAACTGCGTGCTGGCCGGCTACAATATGATGATCCCCTATTTGTGCCCGGAACTGCCCGACGCGCAAAAGGCGGCATTGCATGAGCTGGTGAAAACGCCGCTGGTCTATACAAGCGTGGCGTTGCGCAACTGGCAGGCATTCCACAAGCTGGGTATCCAAGGGATTTCCGCGCCTGGCGGATACTTCACAGGAATGCGCTTGAACTGGCCTGTCGATGTCGGCAGCTACAAGAGCGTGCGTTCGCCTAACGATCCGATTTTGCTGTTCATGGTGCGCACACCCTGCCAGCCGGGATTGCCCGAAAGAGATCAACATCGCGCCGGGCGGTACGAGTTGTTGCAGACCTCATTCGAAACCTTCGAACACAATATTCGCGATCAACTGGGGCGGACGCTGCACGGCACTGGCTTCAATCCGGCGAAGGACATCACGGCGATTACCGTGAACCGCTGGCCGCACGGCTATGCTTGCGAGTTCAATCCGCTGTACGACGATTTCAGCATTCCGCCGGAGAAACGCGCCAACGTCGTTGGCCGCCAGCGATTTGGCAGGATCGCCATCGCGAATTCGGACTCCGGTGCCGCCGCCTATACCGATTCGGCCATCGACCAAGCGCATCGGGCGGTCGGGGAATTGCTAGCAACCTAAGGTAAAAAGGTCACAAAATCTGGCATTTGCGTCGCAGCCTGCGCGGCGCAAGGTTGACGCTTTTGTAACGTGCCCCCAACATGGCTTGTACGGGTGTTTGTGGGGGATATTGAAATGGCGAAGAACTTCGCGCGGATTGCTTTCGCAACCGGCTCGGCAACGCTGGCTCTGTTGTGCTGGGCCGGCCCGGCGATTGCGCAGGCGCAGAATGCCGGCGGCGGCATCGAAGAAGTGGTCGTGACGGCGACGCGGCGCTCGGAAGCCCTTAGCAAAGTGCCAGAAAGCATCAGCGCCTTCACCACCGACCAGATGGACACGCTGGGCGTGAAGGACTTTTCCGGCCTCGCCAAATATACGCCCGGCGTGACCTACGACCCTTCCAGCCACGATGTCTCTATTCGTGGCGTCGACTCCGACGCGGGCTCGGCCACCACAGGCATTTATATTGACGACACGCCGATCCAGATTCGCAATCTTGGGTTCAATTCCAACGATACGCTGCCGGGCATATTCGATCTTGAGCGCGTGGAAGTTTTGCGCGGGCCGCAAGGCACGCTATTCGGCGCCGGATCGGAAGGCGGCACCGTGCGCTACATCACGCCGCAACCGAGCCTGACCGATTACAGCGTCTACGGGCGCGGCGAGCTTTCGTTCACGCAGGATGGCGCGCCAAGCTATGAAGGCGGCGTCGCCGTGGGCGGCCCGATCGTGGATGACAAGCTCGGCTTCCGCGTCAGCGCGTGGGGACGCCGTGACGGCGGCTATGTCGATCTCGTCAATTCCGGCACCGGCGCAACGACGGATTCGAATACGAACCACACCGATACCTACGCGCTGCGCGGCGCCCTGACATGGCAACCCATCGCCAACCTGACCATCACGCCCGCCATCTACTATCAGCACCGTGATGAGAACAATATCGACGATTACTGGATCGGACTTTCCAATCCCGGCAGCGGCGATTTCCGCACCGGCACGCCGGAGCCGATGCAGGATAAAGATCATTTCTATCTGCCATCGCTGAAGATGGACTGGAATCTTGGAGACGTGGAGTTGATTTCCAACACCTCGTACTTCAAGCGCGACGAAAGCGTGAATGGTTACAGCGGCACGCTCTACAATCTTTCCTATTTCCAGCAGCTGGTGGACAGCAATAGCGATCCGTGGGGCCGCACCTGCACGGCTGGCCTATGCGCAGCCTATGCAGGGCTGCGACATCCGCCGCCGCTTTTGCTGCCGGCGGGATTCGACCTGCCCGGCTATCCCGACAATTATGTCTCCGTCGCCACCATCACCAACGAGCAGAAGAACTTCACGCAGGAAGTGCGCCTGCAATCGACCGACCCGAATGCGCGCTTTGCCTGGATCGCTGGCGTGTTCTACTCCACCAATCAGCAGCGCAGCATCGAAGAGATCAACGATCCGCAACTGCCGGAATTGAATCAGTACCTTTGGGGCGAAACGCTGCAGCGCTCATGGGGTGAAGACCTGCTGCCCAACGGTGACGACTATATCAACAACACCGACGGTCACGACAGGCAGATCGCGGGCTTTGTCAACGCCACGTTCGCATTGACCGATACATTGAAAATCCAGGGCGGCTTGCGCGTGGCCAGCACCCATTTCGATTTCAACAATTACGCCGATGGGCCGCAGAATTTCGGTTTCTCCAACGGTCGCGGCAGCCACGACGAAACGCCGGTGACGCCGATGGCGGGCGCGACATGGCAGTTCACACCTGACAACATGATCTACGCCACCTATGCGCAGGGTTATCGCATCGGCGGCGCCAACGCGCCCATTCCGCCTTCCTGCCGCGGCGACTTGAGAGCGCTCGGCCTGACGAGCGCGCCCGAATCCTACGACTCCGATACCGTGGACAGCTACGAGGTAGGAACGAAAGACAAGCTGCTTGGCGGCCGTCTCCAGGTGGATGGAAGCGTGTTCTACCTGAACTGGGACAACATCCAGCAGAACAACTATCTGCCAACCTGCGGAATCCAGTACACCGCCAATTTGGGCAAGGCGGTGAGCAAAGGCTTCGACGTCCAGGGCGATTATCTGGTGACGGACTCCTTATCGATCGACTTCAGCCTTGGCTATACCGACGCTCATTACACGGAAACGGCATTTGCCGGACCTAACCCGAAGCCTGGAAACCAGCCGCTGGTGGGCGATGGCGACGGCCTGCCCGGCTCGCCCTGGACCTACTCGCTGGGCGGACAATACAGCACCAACCTTTTTGGCCGCGATGCCTATATACGCGCGGATTACACCCATACCGGGCGCACACGGGACAACGTGCCAGAGCTGGATGCAATCACGTCGTCGTTCGATCCTGTGCTTGTGGCGGACCAGGTGGTCAACGAAGTTTCCTTGCGCGCCGGCATGGAGTTCGGCGACATCGACGCCTCGATCTTCGCGGACAACCTGTTCAATTCGCATCCGGTGCTGGACGTGAACCACCAGGACTCGTTCACATTGCTTGACGAGGCGCACACGATACGTCCGCGCACCATCGGCATAACCTTGATCTATCGCAATTGATTGAAGGCGATCACACCGGCCTGAAAGCCAACTCGCTTTCGTTCGTCGAGTCGGTTGTCATGGGCGTGGCCGGCAGCGCGCCGGGCTACACCATCGCGGTTACGACTGCCGTTCTTTTGGGCGTGGCCGGCGTGCTTTCGCCGGGCTCGCTCATCATCTTCGCACTGCCGATGCTGGGCATCGCGGTCGCCTACAAAGCGCTGAACCGGCGGCAGGTGCACGCCGGCGCGGCCTATCAGTGGACGACGCAGGCGTTCGGAAAGTTCCTGGGCTTCTTCTCCGGCTGGGCGCTGATCGTGGCGTCCATCGTCTTCATGGTGACGGGCAGCCTGCCGCTGGCGACCGCCACGCTCGACTTCATCGATCCGGCGCTGGCGCACAATGTTGTGCTGAGCGCGGCGGTGGCGAGCGCATGGTTTCTTGTCATCGCAAGCGTGCTGATCGTGGGCATCGAAGTCACCAGCCGCGTGCAGCTGGTGATGACCTCCATCGAATTGCTTGTGCTTTGCGTGGTGCTTGGGTTCGCGTTCTTCCATGCCGCGACCGTTGGCGCCGTGAATCCGTTCAGCTGGTCGTGGTTCGGATTCGATTATACGGCGGGAAGTTTCTCCGCCAGCGCGCTGATCGTGGTGTTCTTCTACTGGGGCTGGGATGTCACGGCGAACCTGGGCGAAGAAACCAAGGACGGGCACCACAATGCCGGCCACGGCGGCTTTGTGAGCATTTTCATCACCATCGGCTTCTATATCGCCTTTGTGATGGCGGCGCTGTTCCTGTTCTCCATCAAGGACGCGAAAGGCTTCGACGCCAACATCATCTACAATATCGCGGTCGCCTCGGGGCTGGGGCGCTGGGGCGGGCTGCTGGCATCCATCGCGGTGATCCTGTCCAGCGTGGCGACGCTGGAAACCACCATGCTGCAATTCTCGCGCACATTGTTCGCGATGGGCCGCGACGGCGCCATGCCGCACCGCTTCGGCGTGGTGGATGCGCGGACCAAAACGCCGGTGCGCGCCATGCTGGTGCTGATCGCGGGCGGGTTGGCCCTGCTCTGGGGCTCCAGCCTGATGCCGACGGTGAGCGAGATCATCGGCGATTCCGTGCGCGCCGTCGGCGTTCTGGTGGCCTACTACTATGGCCTCGCGGGACTGGTGGCGGCGTGGGTGTTTCGCGGCACCTGGCGCCAATCCATCTGGCACTGGACGATCTATGCGGTGTTTCCGGCGTTGAGCGGCCTTCTGCTGATCGTGCTGGGCCTCTACGCGCTGACCACCTTCGACATGAAAACCAACATCGTTGGCATCGGCGGGCTGGCAATCGGAATCCTGTTCTTCCGCCCGCGCCGCTTCAAAATCGTGGAGCCGCCGCAACCGGCGCTGGCGGAATAGAACGGCGCCTTGCAAACCGGCCCAAATAAATAAGGCGGGCGAAGCGGGCCCGCGCGATATGTGGCGCAGGCGGTCTCCTCCCGCCCTGGTCTGCAAGCGCGGCAGGCAAGCCGAGGACTCCAATCAAGGCTCCAACGGCAAGCACCGGCACTTCTTTACCCCACGGTCCTTCGCGAAGTTGCGGAGCAATTCCACGCGAGCGCCGCAGCGTCTCCGCGAATGGAATCCGGGCTCCCTTCACGATGGATGCACGCGAGCTTGCATCCGGCCCTGTATGATCTCGCGGTAACTTCGCACGGGCTTCCACGCCCATTTTTCAAACCTGCTCACTGGCGGCTCCTCACATGTCTCATGGAACATATAGAGAACATACGATAGGTCAACAAGTCTTAATGTAGGACTTAAAGCTGTTTTCTGTGGATAACTCCGGAGCGGCGGAAACCGCGCTATGCGGACAGCAGTTCCGTCACCGCCCGGTGGGCCTGGTCGATAGCGACGTCGGTGTAGGCACCCATGCCGGAATCGGCGTTGGCGATGGCGATGCGGCCGAAGCGTTTGCGCGCTGCTATCGGCACCCTCAATTGCCGATCAGGACTTCGCGATAAGAGATAATGCGATCTTTCGGCGTGTCTCCAAAAATCCAAACAATCCAGTAATCGCCACCCTCAAGCGGCGTTGATTGCGTTCCACGTCCACTAACCGTGCAATCGAGCGGGTACTTGCCGCTGGGTGTCGAACCTCTGCTCTCTTCTCGATGTTGCTGGTCTGTCACTATCAAAAGTCTCATGCCAGCGGAGGGCGGATTGATAGAATAATTTACACGAAGCGTTTTCCCGCCATCCGGAACATGGAAAGCCCGATCGTCAGATAGCATTCCTGGCTCAAGCCGAATTTCCCCCTGGGCCAACAGTTGTTCGCCCGGCTTCAATGGTGTGGAATCCGGCGGGGGAACTGGAGAAAAGTTCGGTGGAAGGCCACCGCTATATGCTGACGGCGGCAAATATTGGCAAGGTAGCGATGCTTTCTGCATTTTGAAGGATACAACCGTGCTGATGCGCGAAGGTATAGCGACGCCATTCTTGGTCGCTGGCTTGTAACGCCATTGCTTCACACTTGCGACGGCGGCATCGTCAAGCCAGGCATAGCCGGTTGCCTTTTCCAACCTGACGTCTGAAACATTTCCCTGTTCATCGACTAATAAACCAACCGTCGCATCGCCTTCTAGTCCGCAGCGAACTGCGCCCGGTGGATAATAAATGGTCAGACTGGTTTTTATTGCCTCAGGAGCAATCACGCCCGGCGGAAGATCTGCACCTGAAAGAACAAGCGGATCGGCAGCCAATGCCGAATGTCCGCCAAATACCAATACGATAGCCAAAAAATAATAGCGAAGGCGCACGTGTTTCCCCTGGAGGGACTGCAAAGAATTTGCAGCAAAAAATATACTTAGGGATGTATCAGTCGTCCAACAGTTCCGTCACCGCGCGGTGGGCCTGGTCGATGGCAACGTCGGTGTAAGCGGCCATGCCGGAATCAGCGTTGGCGATGGCGATGCGGCCGAAGTGTTTGCGCGCGATCAGGTTGGGGGTGTGGTCGGCATCGAAGCCGTGATCGCTGAGCGCGTTGTATTCCGGCGCATAACCGTGCGGCCAGCGGTTGACGGCGATGCCTTCGATGTCGCGGGCGGGATCGAAGCCCCCTGACCTCAGCGTACGGCCAAGCTCTTCGCGGATATTGCGCTCGAAGGTTTCGAACGATGTTGAGAGAAGCTCGGCGCGGCCAACCTTGTGCTGCTCGCGCTCCGGCAATCCGGGAGACGCGGGTGTGCGCTCCATGCGGATGAGGATGGGATCGTTTGGCGAGCGTACGCTTTTGTAAGCACCGATGTTCACCGGCTGGTTCAGGCTGAAGGATGAGAAATAGGAACCGGGCGCATAGACGCTGCGGATTCCAAGTTTTGCAAACGCCGTCCAGTTGCGTAGCGCCACGCTGGTGTAAACCAGTGGCGTCTTGATCAGCGCGTGCAGCGCGGTTTTCTGCGCGGGCGGAAGTTCCGGCATGAGGTAGGGAATGATCATGTTCCAGTTGGCCATGACGCAGGCGCCGGCGCGCACGCGATAGACTTTGCCGCCGCCGGGCGACGGCGTGTAAGCCACTTCGACCCCCTGCCCCACATTGCGCACGCGCACCGCCAGATTGTTGAGACGGATGCGAACGGGCGCGCCGGGTTTGTCCAACTGGCTGTAATCGGCTTTCGCGGTGACGATATCTTCGGCGCTGCTGCCCGGAATGGCGGCGGGAATAAGCGCGCGCACCAGCAGCCGCGCGATGGAGGCGTTGCCGTCGGGGAAATGGAATGTGTAGGAGCCGCCGGTGGTGGAATAGCCGCGCGGCGTATAGCCCATGCGATTGGTGCCGCCGGGCGCCATCTTTAAACCCTGAAAGCCGGGAAAGCCCACGCCCCAGCAATCCAGCGCCGAAACCGCATCGATGCCGCAACCCCACAAACCATCGGTGCGGCGCTGATAGAAGGCGATCACGCCGGGATCGGCTTTCACGACGTTCAGCAGATAGTCTTTATAAGACAGGCGCCAGAGGCGATCCTTTTTCTGATCCGATGTTAGGCCGGGGAAGTAATCTTGAGTGCCTTCCTGAATGCGCGCGATGTCACGCCGCACGGCGGGCGAAAGCGGCGCTTTGTCGAGAAACGGTTTCAGCGCGCCGGGGACTGGCTGGCCGCGATGCGCGTCCAGCGTGACCAAGCGATCCGCGCCGAAGGTTTCCTTGTCGAAGAATATGCCTTCCTTCAGCGCGCCGTAGATCGCCGGATCGTCGCACGCCTTGCTCAGTTCGACCGGACGAACGCCAAGTTCTTTCAGCAAGCCATCGGCAACCACGCTGTAGGGTTTGGGACTGTCGATCTCCAGCGTGCCGCCGTTGAGCAGTTCCATGCGGCCGCCGAGGTGAAATTCGTTGCGCTTGGCATGGCCGCCGAAATCGTCGTGGTTCTCGATGATAAGAATGCGCGCCTTCGGATTCGCCTTGCGCCAGAAATAGGCCGCCGACAATCCGCTGATGCCGCCGCCGACAACAACCAGATCGAACGTCTCGCCGGTATCTTCCAGGCCGGACGCATGATTCCAGAAATCGCCATCGCGCACTTCATGCGCCGCTTCGAAGGAGCCGGGATGGCTGCCGCGAAGGCCAAGCCGCGTGGGCGGATAATAGCCGGGCGCATTCTGGGTGAGCGTTTCGCTTTGCGCCGCGGACGCCGGAAGGCTGCCCGAAGCAATCGCCGCCGTGCCGATGGCAGCGCCTTGCAGAAAATCACGCCGCGCAATGGCGCGGTTCATGCCCAGTTCTTTGTCGTTCTTGCCCGCCACGAACTCACCCGTTTGCCTGTGGGGACATACAAGCATCGCCGATTTGCGAGGGCAATTTCTAAGCCGCCGGGTTCTGGCGGCTTTCTCAATTTTCCACGGTGTTGTGGCGTGACGCGGGCGGACTCGTCGGCGATAACGAAGACGCCATCGAAAATTCATACGCCAGAGGTGACGCCTCGGGATTTAACGCCAATGTCGGTGGGCTGGTCGGCTTCAACGGTACCACCGGAACGATCCAGTCTTCCTATTCCACCGGATACGTCTCCGGTGACGACATCGCCAGCCATGTCGGCGGCTTCAGTGGCGACAACGAAAACTCAACGCTGACGGACTTCGTTGCCGACTACTGGGACAAAACCACCAGCGGCACGAACACCGCCATAGGCTACGGAACCGACTCTGTTCCGCAGGTGACGGGAAAGAAG
>DATAUZ010000009.1:0-185704 GCA_036267995.1 Rhizomicrobium sp. | reverse complement strand
TCGAAATCGGGCGCATGATGGCTCAAGCAATGCAGAAGGTCGGCAATGAAGGGGTGATCACCGTAGAGGAGGCCAAGTCGTTGGCGACCGAGCTCGAGGTCGTCGAGGGCATGCAGTTCGACCGTGGCTATATCTCGCCCTACTTCATCACCAACGCGGACAAGATGGTTGCCGAGCTGGATGAGCCCTACATCCTCATCCACGAGAAGAAGCTCGGCAGCCTGCAGCCGATGCTGCCAATCCTCGAAGCGGTTGTGCAGGGCGGACGTCCGCTGGTCATCATCGCCGAGGAGATCGAAGGCGAAGCGCTGGCGACCCTCGTCGTCAACAAGCTGCGTGGCGGCCTGAAGGTTGCCGCCGTGAAGGCGCCGGGCTTCGGCGATCGCCGCAAGGCCATGCTGGAAGACATCGCCATCGTGACCGGTGGACAGGTGATCAGCGAAGATCTCGGCATCAAGCTGGAGAACGTGAAGCTGAACATGCTGGGCACCGCCAAGAAGGTGCGCATCGACAAGGACAACACCACGATCATCGACGGCGCTGGCAAGAAGGCCGACATTCAGGCCCGCGTTGCCCAGATCAAGGCGCAGATCGAGGAAACCACCTCCGACTACGACAAGGAAAAGCTGCAGGAACGTCTGGCGAAGCTCGCCGGCGGCGTTGCGGTGATCCGCGTTGGCGGTGCGACCGAAGTGGAAGTGAAAGAGAAGAAGGACCGCGTGGACGACGCGCTCAACGCCACCAAAGCGGCCGTTGAGGAAGGCATCGTTCCGGGCGGCGGCACAGCGCTTCTCTATTCGACCAAGGTGCTGCACGGCCTGACCGGCGACAACGAAGACCAGACGCAAGGCATCGCGATCGTCCGCAAGGCGATCCAGGCGCCGATCCGTCAGATCGTCGAGAACTCGGGCGTGGAAGCCTCCATCGTTGTGGGCAAGCTGCTGGAACAGAAGTCCAACACCTTTGGCTTCGACGCACAGACCGAAAAGTATGTCGACTTCATCGACGCCGGCATCGTGGACCCGACGAAAGTCGTGCGTATCGCGCTGCAGAACGCATCGAGCGTGGCGGCACTGCTGATCACCACCGAAGCCATGGTCGCCGACCGTCCGAAGAAGGACGCCGGTGCAGGCGGCGGCATGCCAGGCGGCATGGGCGGCGGCATGGGCGATATGGACTTTTAAATCCCGTCATGGCCGGGCAGCGTCAGCGCGACCCGGCCACCCATCTTCAAAGCAACGGAAAGGCCCGGTGGAAACACCGGGTCTTTTTGTTGCGCACCGCGCTATCCTCTACGGAATGTTACGACAGCGGATATCAGCCGGAGTGACATCGGCAAGGACCAGACACCATTGTTCGGCGCCCGTGGCATCCGAAACTTTGAAGACGTCCGGAAAGGTGCGCACATCGCCCTTCTGCTCGAGTATCTTGCCGAAATATTTTGCGTTGAACCCGGCCTGCGCACTGCGCTTCGCGAGATAATCGTTCAGCGCTGTGAGGCTGCTTTGCGGCGCATCCGTGGCCTGCTGCTGCGGCACGCGCTCCATGTTCGCCTTTATGCGGTGCGCGACGAGCCCCATCTGCGCCTGAACGATCTCCCCTTCGTAAGCCCCATCCATCCAAGTGGCGTCGTAAATGGTGTGATTGAGCGGACCGCCCCAGCGCATCCTCAAGTGGTTGTCGCCATCGAGCGTGACTTGCGGAACCGCATCCAGAAAGCCGTCGGCGCAACTGATCGAGACGCCGTCATCCCGCTTCTTGAAGTCGCAGAAATCCCCGGTGACAGGCTTGTCGATGCCCGGCCACTCCGGCAGCACCATTCTCCAGTCGCCATAAAGGCCGCCGACGGAAACGGTCACTTCCTCCAACGGCGGCGGGGTGTTGGCAGACGTAGGCGGCGCCTGCGCGTGGCAAACCGCGCTCGCGATCAGCGCCGTGGCGCAAAGAGAAAGGGTCGCCGCTTTTCTCATTCGCAAAACTCCAGCTCCGCCATCGATACATATAACAGCCGGGCGGCGACGGGAGCGATTTGGGTTTCTAATCCGGCAGCGCGGCAACGCGCCAGCGAATTACCCCGGCGTAGCCCCAAAGGGGCGAAACCGGCCAGTCCAAGTCGCTACAATCAAACGGAAAGGCCCGGCGGAAACATCGGGCCTTTTGTTTCTCTATAAACAGCGTAACGCCGAATTTGCTATTCGATAACTTGCGAATCAGAGATCATTTACGGCCGTGACAGGCCTCGGGGCCACACACCTCTTAACATGGTCATGTCTATGGCGGCGTATTCATCAGAAAATCCTTGCCGTATTTTGAGCTTAGATGGTGGCGGAGCAAAGGGTTTCTACACGCTCGGCGTGCTCAGAGAAATTGAAGGCATGGTACAAGGCCCGCTCCATGAAAAATTCGACCTGATCTTTGGTACCAGCACCGGGGCAATTATCGCTGCACTTCTAGCTCTTGGTAAGAGCGTAAGAGATATCAACGATCTATACGAAGAGCATGTCCCAACGGTAATGAGAAAAAAACGGCGCGATGAAAAGTCGGCGGCTTTGAAGTATTTGGGCGACATCGTTTTCGAGGATGCAAAGTTCGATGCAATGAAAACAGGTGTCGGCATTGTTACAACAAGGTGGCTCATCGAAAGGCCCATGATTTTCAAAACGAGCATTGACCAAGCGCATGGCAGGACAGGAACATTTTCGCCAGGATTTGGAGTCCGCATTTCAGATGCGGTTCAAGCGTCCTGCTCCGCGTTTCCCTTCTTTGACGGAAAAATCATCGAAACTGATAAAAAGGACATCGTAGAGCTAATAGACGGCGGCTATTGCGCTAATAATCCAACGCTTTACGCAATAGCTGACGCAATCATGGCACTCAAACTTACAGCCGACCAGATTCGCGTAACTAGCGTCGGCGTTGGTGTTTATCCCGCGCCTAAACAATCGTGGTTTAGCAAAACAAAGTGGGCGCAAAAGCTTTTAAGTGTGCAGCTTCTCCAGAAGACATTGGAGATCAATACTCAATCAATGGATCAGCTTCGACACGTTCTTTTTCGTGACATACCGACCGTTCGCATCAGTGACACATTTGAGCAGCCTGAAATGGCGACAGACTTATTTGAGCATGATTTGAAAAAGCTAAATATTCTCAGGCAACGCGGCAGCGAATCTTTTGCGAAGCAAGAGGCTGCGCTGCGCAACATCCTTTTATAGGTGCGGCGATGGCGATATCTGAAAATCAACTCGAAATCTGGTCTCATCAAGGCTCGGTCACGCAATCCGCTGCCACATATCAGTCGCTAAAAGCGGTATTGGACAGCAGTAGCTCACCCTATGCAAATCGGTCCTGCGTCAGCTTCTTGCAAGGCTCTTATGGCAATGACACTAATATTTATTCTGACAGTGATGTCGATATAGTGATCCGCACAGACGCAATATTTTATCGAGACATAGATCAACTCTCAGAATCACAAAAGGCACTCTATCTCGGTGCGTTTTCGGGCGTGACATACAGCTACAATCAATTCAAGAGCGAAGTCACTGCGTGGCTGACGGCGAAATACCCCAACGATGTAAAGTCCGGCAGCAAGGCAATATTTATCAAAGGGAATAATGGGAGACGAGACGCGGACGTTCTGCCATGTACCCAGTTCCGGCGTTATTTTTCATTCGAGAGTATGACCAGTCAACGATATGCGGAGGGTATCTGCTTCTGGTTGCCTAACGGCACGCGGATCGTCAACTACCCAACGCTCCATTCCCAAAATTGTACGGTCAAGCATCAGAACACGGATAGCTGGTTCAAGCCTATGGTACGCGTCATCAAGAACATGCGTAACCGCATGATCGCTGATGGGCTCATTCCTGATGGGATTGCACCTTCATACTTTCTCGAAGGGCTACTGTACAATGTACCGGATGATCAATTTGGTGGAACCTATGCGCTGACCTTTACTCGATCTGTCGATTGGATAAATGCAGCGGATCGAACCAAATTCGTATGCGCGAACAGGCAGTTTTATCTACTTCGAGACAATGCACATGAATGTTGGTCGCCCGCTCACTGCGATCAATTCTTGAGCGCTCTCACGCAGTTTTGGCGGAATTGGTAGGCGGGGCTTTCAAATAGACAGCGAGGCCGCACCACATTGCCCGCAGTCTTTAATTCTTGTCCGGCTCGCCCGTTCCGGAATCCCCATCATCCAGCTTCCAATTCACTTTCACCGTCATCGGTGTGTCGGTGAGTTGGCCGTCTTTGATGGCGGGGCGGTAGTGCCATTTGCCGACGCACTCCACCGCCGCGTCGTCGAGGCGGCCGGAGTCGCTGGATTTGGTGACTTTGATTCCGCTCAGCGTTCCGTCGGCCATCACGGTGAAGCCAAGTTCGGTCGTGCCCTCGTCGCCCAGCACGCGTGAGAGGAAAGGGTAGTCGTCGCGGCAATTTTCCGGCTTCGACAGCGCGGGCGGGCGCGAGACGTGCTGCACCACGGGCACGCGCACGACCTGCCTTATCACCACCGGCGCCTGCGGCGGCGTCTCCAGCTTTTCATAGAGATCGTAGAAGAACAGCAGCGACGAGCCGGTGGCCACGGCGCCCGCGATCACCACCGCCCATATCCGGTGATGGAAACTCTGGCGATAAAACACGCCCGACGACACGACGAAAACAATGAACTCAATGATGATCACGGGTGATTCCGATCCGGATTGCGCGGCACCTGATGGCTGCGATTTGCTGCGAAATTAGGGCAATGCCGCGGCTGCGCAACCGCCCGCCGCCAAATCTCACTTCACCTTCGTGAATGGCAGCGCGATGGCGACGACCTTCTCAATCGGCTCGGCGAATTCGGATTCGATCCAGCGTTTGCCGATATCCACCACGGCGCCCACGATGCCGGCCACCATCAGCGGGTGACTGGCCTTCAGCCCCAGCGCCTTGCTGAGTTTGCCGGCACCTTCGAAGCTGGCCATGCGCATGGCGCCGCCGTGATCGTCCAGATCGATCAGGAACACGCGCGCCAGATCCGGGCGCTCTTGGATGGCGGTGAAGAAGCCGGTGAGTGCGGCTTTCGCCGGGTCCCTGGCATTCTTCGCCCCGCCGATGCGGCTCATCAATTCGCCCTGCACCGCGCGGTAGGCCTCCACGAAGATCGCCTCGCGGCCGGGGAAGGACTCATAGAAATAGCGCGCCGTCAGCCCCGCTTCCGCGCAGATCGCGGCCACGGATGTGCCTTCCAGCCCGAAGCGGCCGGCCACCTGCACCGTGGCGCGGATCAGCTTTTCCCGGCGCTCGGCCTGCCGGTCTTCGAAACTCTGGCCGGAATAGCGGCGCTTTTCGGCTTTCGTGGGCATTGGGTTCTCGCGGCCTCTTGACAAAGCATAGACATCTGACAATCTGACAATCAAGATTATCAGATGTGAGAGCCGATGGCAGCTACCGCCCAAAGCAAGAATGACCGCAAACAATGGCGCGAGGCTTTTTCGGCCATGCGCCTGCTGCTGGCCGATCCCAACGATACGGTGCAGGTATTTCGCGTGATGCAGGCGCTGAACGGCGGCACCTCGGCCCGCAATTACCGGCGGCTGCTGACGACGTCCGAGGGCGGGCGCATCGCTTACAAGCGCGAAGAACTGGTGGGCAAGCTCACCAACCGCGAATGGCTGGCGCAATTTGCACCCGGCACGGTGGGTGCGGCCTATCGCGATTTTCTCGCGCACACCGGCTTTTCCGCCGACGGACTGGAGGCGGTGAGCAAGGAAGTGGAGCGCGACGGCAACGACGAGCATCCGCACGCCTGGATGGGCCGGCGCGAACGCGACCTGCACGATATCTGGCACACGCTGACCGGCTATCAGGCCAACGCGCCGCTGGGCGAGCTTTGCCTTGTTGCTTTCTCTTACGCGCAGAACACGGGATTGGGCTGGGCGTTCATCGCGCTATCCGGCGCGCTGAAGAACCTGACCGAGCCGCACCGCCGCGATGTCTGGCGCGCGGTGTGGGAAGGCTATCGCAACGGCCGCAACGCGAAGTGGCTGCACAAGGAAGATATCGACACGCTGTTCGCCGAACCGCTGGATGCCGCGCGCAAGCGGCTGAATATTCGCGAGCCCCTCGCCTATCGGCACGCGCTGGCGAAGCTTGGCGCCTCGCCTTCCAATTCATGGATGAAGGCTGCGGCGTAACTCCAGGTTTTGTTTGGGGTGTCCGCAACACATCGCATCTTGAGACGTTGACTGACGGAGTTTCCCTTCACCCCGTCAGGAGTTCCCCAATGACCGTCATGGAAAAGATTTTCGGTTCCGATGAAACCGGAAAGCCCTCAAGCGATATGCAAGCCGTGCTGGATGCACTGGCCGCGCTGGGTGGTAAGCCTATCGAAACACTTTCGCCGGAAGAGGCGCGCAAACAGCCCACGCCGGCCGATGCCGCCAAGCGCGTTCTGATGAAAAACGGCGACGAGCCCACGCCGGATCTGGGCGTCACCACGCATGAATTCGTCATTCCGGGTGCGGCAGGCGATCTGCCCGCGCGCATCTATCGCCCGAACGGTACGGAAGACGACAAACTTCCGATCATCGTTTACTGGCATGGCGGCGGCTGGGTAATCGCAAATATCGACGTATACGATGCTTCGCCCCGCGCACTGGCAAAGAACGCAAACGCAATGGTCATTTCTTGCGAATATCGATTGGCGCCGGAGCACAAATTTCCGGCGGCGCACGACGATGCCTTCGCGCAGTACAAGTGGATCGTCGAAAACGCCGCCGCATTCGGCGACGGCAGCAAGATCGCGGTCGTGGGCGAAAGCGCTGGCGGCAATCTTGCGATCAACGTGGCCATCGCCGCGCGCGACAACGGCATGGCAGCCCCCCTTCACATGGGGCTTGTCTATCCCGTGGCCGGCAACGACACGAACACGCCGTCCTATCAGCAGAACGCCAATGCCAAGCCGCTGAACAAGCCGATGATGGAATGGTTCGTGAAGCATGTATTTGAATCGCCGGACCAGACCAGCGATCCCAGGCTCAATCTGGTGCAGGCCAACCTGAAGGGCCTGCCAAGCGCCACGATTGTCCTGGCCGAAATCGATCCGCTGCGATCCGAAGGCGAAACGCTTGCCCATCGGCTGAAAGACGCGGGCAGCGATGTCTCGTACAAAGTTTATAATGGCGTGACGCACGAATTTTTCGGCATGGGACTTGTTGTCGGCGAAGCAAAGGACGCGGAAGCCGACGTGGCGAGCGGCCTGAAAAAAGCCTTCGGCACGGACTCATGGCTCTGAGAACCGCACGATAAGCAGAAAGGCCCGGCTGCGACGCCGGGCCTTTTTGCTTTCGCGCGTGCCATCAATCCCCTAGCGTATGCGTGACCAATGGGGGAGCACATGAAAACGAAACTTGCGGCTTGCGCCGGTATTGCCATGTTCGTTGCCACGGCCGCAACGTCAGCGGCCACGCTGGACGCCAACGGCGATGGCCAAGTGACGAAAGCCGAACTAACCAATTATGTGAAAGCGCAGCAGCCCTTTTCCGCCATCGCCGCCAACGGCGACGGCGCGATCGACGCCAACGAATGGGCCGCCTCCAGCTACACGCGCCAGATGGCAGCGGGGCGACTGAACGACGCCAGCCGCCTTTCGCCCGCCGATTACATGATCCAGCAGGAAAGCGACGCCGCCTTCCGTTTCGGAAAATGCGACCTCAATCACGACGGTACGCTGACCGGCAGCGAGATCGGCTGCTCCATCATCGGCATTCCGATTAACTGACGCTGCCCAGCATGCCGCACTGGCTGCAACGTGCGGTATGCACGTTCATCTTCAATTCTATTTAAGCCGATAAACAGGCTTTGAGCATCGCGCGGGTTCCATATCGACTTGGGCCCCTTCCCGCTTGAACAATCGCAGCCGTGATCGAAAGGATTGCTGCGGGGGCGACGGTGCGGCGTGAAGCGATAGCGGCGTTTCTTGTTTTGCTGACAACCGGCACGGCGCTGCACGCACAGCCCGCGAGCGTGGCTCGTTCCACCGGCGCATATATTCAAAACTCGGATGTAAACGAACCCGCCGATTGCGGTGCCGCCAACGAATGCGCCCTGCGCGTCGCCGAACGCGTTGCTTTCGAACCCGGCAGCAACCGCCAGCTTACGCAGCGCGACATGATCAGCCTGCTCCTGTTGCTTTCGGAGCGGCCACAGAATTCCGGTTTGCAGCATTAGAACGATAAGGGCGCCGAAGGGGGAACGATGAAAACGATATGGACGATGGCAGCGCTGATCTGCGCGGCCACAGCGCCGGCACTTGGCGCGCCACCCGACCAACTGGCCGACCGCGGACCGGCGGCAAGCGCACCCGTTCAGGAGCAGGCGGCGCGCGCGCCGGACTGGATGGATGGCATTACCGGCAAGAAGCTTGTCGCTGTGGACGGCTCCACGCTGTCCTTCACCTACACGGAAGATGGGCTTAACCGCGCCATCGTTTCGCCCAGCGGCGATACACAGCAAAGCGCCTTTGCCTTCATCAACGAAAAGCTTGGCACCGTCAGCAACGCGGACGCTTCAGCGAACGTGGTCGGGTTTTTCCGCCGGGTCGACTCTGGTTTCGAAGTTACCTATGCCGATGGCCGCATTGAGAACATCAGCGCCGCCCCGGACGGTGGCGTCCGCATGACGCTGCACGCGCCGGACAACAGCGCCTACTGCATGGGCTGGTATCCGCAAGGCCACGTGTTCAACGAAGCGGAGCGGCGTGCGGCCCTTGCGGAATATGCACAGAAGCTGGGCCTCGCGGCGGCGGCCGGCGGCACGCCCGATGCCAGTTGCGGCCCGGACCAACAGGCTTCCACCGAAACATCAGACAATGCGCCCGCGCAGCGCCGCCACCCGTTGAAAGGTACAAGCGTGGCCATGGCGCCACCCGCGCCAGTCACCGTGCAGGCATCCGTGGTGCATGCCATTGATGCCGCCGATCAGGTTTCCGCGAACGCGACACCGGGCGGCGGCGCCTCAAGCTGTCTGCGGGTGGACAGCGACGGCGCGCATTGGGGCTTTCGCAACCATTGCGGCTTCGGCGTGCGGTTTTCGTATTGCCTTGATAGCGCGGACGCGAACGCGTCCTGCAACAAGGGCACGCAATCGGGCAGCGTCGCGGCTAACGGATTCGAGCCGCTGTTTTCGCAAAGCGCGCTGAAAGACCTCGATGCGCAGCAGAACTTCCGTTGGGTCGCGTGCGGCGAGGACGGCGGCAAGATCGAAGCCAAGCTTGACCAGCCGAGCCCGCCATCCGGACGCTGCATTCGCGCGTCGGCATCGTAGGGAAAAGACATGAAAACGATCGGAAAAGCCTGCACAGCCATTCTTTCGATGTTCGCCATGAGTCATGCGGCCTGGGCTGGTGCGGAATGCGCGGGCGCGCAGGACGTTGCCGCGCTCAAGACCGCTGTCATCCAGCAGGAACTCATGGTGGCGGCCCTGACCTGCCACGACGTCGAGGCCTACAACCGCTTTGTCGTGACGTTCCAGCCGGACCTGCAAAAATCCGACGCGGTGCTGCTTGCGTTCTTCCAGCGCCGTAACGCGCAAAGCGGCACCGACGATTATCAGGCTTACAAAACGCATCTCGCCAATGGCAATGCACTGCGCAGCGTGCGCGACGATGGCTTCTGTGCCCGCGCCGACGCCTGGTTCCGCTATGCCCTGCAGCGCAATGCTTTGACGGCGGTACTGGATGTTATGCCCACCGCCGGGCTTGAGTATGCGAGTTGCAGCAAGCCCGGCATTGTCGAGGCAAAATATGCGCAGGCCGAAACCGTGACAGGCGGATCGTCTGCCGCGAACTGGAAGTGGTGAGCATCAGGCGGGTAGCTGCGCGATAAAGGCCGCGAGAAGCCGGTCGAACTGCGCTGGCTGATCCACGAATACGCCGTGGCCGGCGTGCTGCACTTGCGCGAACTTGCCTTGAGGCAATAGCGAAAGCTCCGCCTTCTGCGTTGCCAGCTCCGGCGAATTGGCGGAGGCGATAATCAACGCCGGCTTGTCGAATTTCTTCAGTGCCGGCGTGCGATCCGGCCCCAGCATATCCGATATCAACATGGCGGCGCCGCTGCTAGACGGCGTCTGCATGCCGATATCCACCAGCGCATTGAACTGCGCATCGCTCATCTTCTGGATGAAGATCGCGTGCATCATGCCGCCCAGATATTCGCGCTGATGCTGTGTGTAGAGAGCGATGCTGCCAAGCAACCCTTGGGCAAATTTCGGGTCCGCCGGGATCGCGGCAAAACCTTTCGACACCGAAGCATCCACCAGCACGAACGCGGCGACGCGCGTGCCGCCGAACGCCTGCGCATAAGCGGCCACGTCCTGCGCGGCTTGCGACCAACCTACCAGCACAATGTTCTTCAGGCCGAGGGCGGCAAAAACTTTCTCGTAATCCCGCGCGCGCTGTTCCGGCGTGTTGCCGTCCGGCGTTTTGCTGGACGCGCCCTGGCTGCGCGGATCGATCGCAACAACGCGCATGGCGGGGGAGAAGTGCGCGATCTGTTCATGCCAGATCGCGGCGCTGGTAGACCATCCGGGGATCAGCACAAGCGTTTTCGCGGACGCGGCACGACCGGTGTCGATGTAATGAATGGCGGCATCGCCACTCTGCACGACGCCATCGGCAGCAAATGCTGCATGCGCCGATACCAGAACAGCCAGCAGCACCAAAACGGAAGCGCGAAAACCCATGATGCTCATGCCGCCATTCCTCATGTTGCGTCGAAACCATCAAGCAACTTCGGCTTGCACGCCAGCCGCGCGCAAACACATCTGCGCGAGATCGCACCGCGGGAATCAGGTCAGTCAGGATGCGACTGTCCGGGCTCCACGTTCGCCGCCTCAGGGTGTCGGAAATAAGGTTCGACCGTGCCCTTGAGCTTGAAGGTCATGGGATTGCCGAAACGGTCCAGACTTTTTCCGGCCGCCACCCGGATCCAGCCTTCGCTGACGCAATATTCCTCAACGTTGGTTTTTTCCGCGCCGTTGAAGCGGATGCCGACGCCGCGCGTGAGCAGCTCTTCATTGTAGAACGGGCTCTTGGGATTGGCGGCGAGGCGGTCTGGCGGCATGTCGTCGGTCATTGAATAGCCTTTGGCAAATCGGGGCTTTCGCGCGTCATAGGCGATCCCGATGCATTTTCCAACTGCGGGCGAAAGACGCCTTGATCGGCCAAGGATTTGGGCGTTCCTTTCGCGCCGATATTTGAACTGTGGAGTTGACCTTGGCCTTTACCATCTATGACGCATCCATTCCGCCCATGATCCGCATGCTCGAAGCCCTGTCCAAGATTCTCGACAAGGCGGAGACCCAGGCCAAGCAAAAGGATATTCCGCTCAACAGCCTTTTGGAGGCGCAGCTCGCGCCGGACATGCTGCCGTTCACCCGCCAAATCCAGATCGCCAGCGATGCGGCCAAGGGTTGCGCAGCGCGGCTGAGCGGCGTCGAAGCGCCGAGCTTTCCGGATGAGGAAAAGACGTTTGCGGACTTGCAGGCTCGCATTGCCAAAACGATAGATTTTTTGAAAAGCGTCGATGCCGCCAAATGCGCCGGCGCCGAAAGCCGCACCATGACGATCAAGACACCGACCCGCAGCTTCGATATGCCGGGACATTTGTTCGTCACCGATTTCGCGCAGCGGAATTTCTTTTTCCATGTGACGACGGCTTACGATCTTCTGCGCCATAAGGGCATCGAGATCGGCAAAATGGATTTCCTCGGCAGTCCTTAATTGCCGTTGGCGGTCTTTTCCAGGAATGCACGCGCGCGCGTCTTCACGTCGGCGGGGTGAAGACGCGCTAGCCATGCCAGCGAATGATCCCGGCCCAGTTCAACGGCCATGCGATAGCCCATGTAATAACCCGCGCGCGGTGGCAGGCCGGACGTGGAATGGCCGCTCTCGAAAAACAGCGAATGAGCGCTATCCGATTTGTCGAAATTTTCCAGCATCAGTTTCGCCGCACGCACCATGACGCCGGGCGCTTGCATGCGCGCGACGATGTCGGTCGGAAACCACAACACCTGCTGGGCCGGCAGCGATGGATTCATCCGCTGGCTGATGTAAGTGGCAAGCCCCTCTTCCCACATCGCCCACCATGTTACGGCATCATCCTTCGGAATCTGTCCGCGCAGAATCTGCTGGTGATAGATGTGAAACAGCTCGTGTGAGAAAAACGCCGGCATGTCTTGCGGGCCATGCAGCAGCGCAATGGTGTCCACGCCGAACAGCATGTGCCAGCCCTTCGCATCGGTGAATCCGTTGCCGTCGAAGGACAGGAACGATGGGCCGAACGCCACATCTGCTTCGCAGCGAAAATCCGGAAAGGCTTTCAGAAATTTTTCTTGCGCAGCGATGAAATCCGGCTCAATGGCCTGCGCCACGGCGCGGAAGCGCGCGTCGGTCAGCGGCGGAAAGCCGGCGAGGTGTTCGGGATGGGTGGGATCCAGCAGGCGCAGAGATGCCTTGCCCAGTTTTTGCGCATCGCCGAATTCCATGTTGCCATAAAAGAACGCGTATTTCGGCGCAAACTGCGTAACGAATAGATCGGCACGCTTTTCCGGTGGGAGGGCTTTGGTGGCGTCATAGAACGTCACGAAGGCCGGCGTCAGATTGCGAAGCTTGCAAATGCCGGCCGCATGCGCGCAAAGCGGCAGAAATGCAAAGACAACGGCTAGAATCGCAGATCGCAGGCGCATTATTCTATGTATGTCCGCGAAAGCGGCGGCGCAACGGTATACCAGCGGTCATGCAGCCGGCTGCCACATCACATTCGCGCGCGCGCCATTCAACGGGCAACCCGAATAAGTTAGAATGGATACGCAACCTGGAGCGTAACGAAATACGGTGACAACAACCCGGCGGCTGGTTGCCGCCAGCCTTATTTTACTGCTTGCGCCGTTCGCGGCTTTTGCGGGAGACGATACTGATGCTTCGGTGCGCGCTGAAAAACTGATCGCACAACAGCTTGCCGTGCAACGAGCCGCCCTGGCGCCCACAGCCCCCAAACTGGCCGCCGATGCGGTATTGACGGATATTGCGCGGGCGCGCTCACAGGAAATGGCGGACGGCGCGCCGTTTTCCCATCAGAATGCGCAAGGGCAATATCCCGCATACATCATGGTCCGCGAACGGCTTGCCCCGTTTCACGGCGCAATTGGGGAAAACATTGTAACGGAAAGCAATTCATTCGGAATCGACGCGGATGCCTTCGCAAAGAACGCGGTGGATGGCTGGTTGGGGAGCCCGGAACACCGCGCGAATATCCTTTCGCCGCTTTTCAACAAAGCCGGCATCGGCGTGGTGATCAAAGACAATACGGCTTATGCGACGGAGGTGTTCGCAGGACCGCTGATAACCGTCACAGAATCCGCAGACCATCTCAGGCGCTGGGACTCGCTTCACTAGCGGACGGCGCAACGTTATGCATACCGATTTGGCAACGACAATTTGGGGGAAACATGGCACGGCGTTTTCTGATACCGGCAATATTCTTGGCTGCGATCTCTGCGAATATAGCGGTCGCCGCTCCAACCGTTCAGGCGGAAACACTTATTTTACAAGGCATTTCAAAATATCGCGCAACGCTCGCTCCGAATGCACCGGCGCTCACACCGGATGCGACGCTTGCGGAAATAGCGCGAAGCCGCGCGCAAGCGATGGCAAGCGGCGCCGCGCCGATGGGACATCAAGACGCCAAGGGGAATTATCCGGCTTACGATGCTGTGCGCGCGCGCATGGCGCCATTCAACGGCGTGCTTGGCGAGAACATCGCAGCCGGAAGCGGTTTAGATACAACGGATGCGAACGAACTGGCATCGGATACGATAGAACACTGGATGGCCAGCCCGGGCCATCGCGGAAACATTCTCTCGCCCGGCTTCGATCGTGTCGGCATCGGCGCAGCTGTTGCAGGGGATAATGCTGTGGTCGTCGCCGTCTTTGCCGGGCCACCCGCGGCGCGCTGACCGCGCTCACGCGTCGCGTGAAAGGTAAGCTCCCAGAAGGATCGTCGTTACGCTTTCTCCGCCATCGGATAGCGGCAGCAACAATTCGGAATAAATTTCGGACTTTTCGCCCACATGTATGCGCGGTCGTGCGATCACCGGCACGCGCGCGGACAACACATGCCTGAGCGGCGCCTGAAGTGTCTCCCGGACGTCACCTGCCAGCTCATGGACACCTGCGCCGGTTGCCTCGCGTCCGAAACGCCGAATCAGACCCGTGCCGCAAAGACGAAAGCGGAAGTCCCGCGTGCCCGATGGTTCAAGGATCGCAAGCTGCCCGATCCATGGTTTGAGTTCGGCGACGGGCAATCCCAGGCGCGCGGGCAATGGCTGCGTGCCGCGTTTCGCATTCCAATATTCGAAAAGAAGTTTCAATTTGGGGTCGAGAGCCGCAAAGGCGGCAGATCCGGCAATCGCCCGGTAATCTAAAGGCTCGCCGCCGCCTTCCTTGCCCCCCGGCTTTGTCATCGCGCGCCACGACGAAGGGGCTTGCCGACGGCATTGTAACGCTCTGGCCAGATATCGGCGGGACGAACGCCGAGGAAGTTCGCAATAATGGCTTCGCCGCGTGGCCGGCGCCTGATGAGCGTGCCACGCAAATAGGAGTCGCTGAGATGATGGAGGCGGGAGAGGCCAGAAAGCGTCTGCCCTTTCTTGCGGATTGCGGCCTTGACGTCCTCCGCGTGCCACCCCGATATAGGAATGGTCACGCGGGAATCGCGGTCCGTTTCGCCTACTGCATCCGTGGAATTGGCCAAGGGTGCCTTTATTTTTGTTTAGTTGGTAACGTTCGTTACCGACAAAAGTATTGATTAAAGTCCGGCAGTGGCCCTGTCAAGTCCAGTTCGGGGAAAACATCAGTTGGCCACCAGAGTAGCTAAAGGAAAGGCCAGTAGTTCTGGCAGATCAGGCGACGCAACGCTAGCCGCCTTCCGGGTCGAACTCGGAGAGCGCATTCGCTGGCTGCTCGATTTGTTCGACTCGCGCAACGCATCCGCAGAGATCGCAGGCGTTACGCCGGAGCATCTTGCGTCCTACATTGCAGGCCGCGCCAAGCCACCCTTCGAGCTTATTGGCAGGCTGGCGCGTGCAAAGGGCGTTTCCCTCGACTGGATTGCCACAGGCGAAGGAGAGCGCACGCTGGCTCCGTCCGCGCCCGAAGGATTTATTGTCATTCCCACAGTCAGTGCCGAGGCGACGTCTGGGCCAGGCACCCACGCCGCAGAAGAAACATCCCGCGATTGCTACGCTTTTTCGCGAACTTGGCTACAAGCGGCAACGCGCGCCCGGCCGGAAGATTTACGGGTAATATTCAATCGCGGGAGTGCCAACGAGCCTGTCATACGCGACGGCGAAGCCATGCTGGTCGATACGAGCACCACGAAGATTACCATTGATGCGTTTTACATTTTTGAGACGGATGGCCGCTTGCTGACCAAGCTGAGCGAAACCTACGTGGATGGGCGCGTCGTGCTGAAAACACGCAATCCGGAATTCGGAACCCAGATTCTCGCACGCGAGGAAGCAGCACGGCTCGCGGTTTACGGCCGCGTCTGCTGGCGCGCGGGCTTGCTGTAGCAAGTCACTATCCGCGTTCATGCAGGTTCTTCTTTCAGTCCATTTTCAGCGGCGTGACAGCTGCGCCGTGGCAGCATGTGCATATTGTTGCCACAACGTTGCCGTAAGCGAGGGGTTGTTTGACGGCGCATGATGTTGGAGCGCCATTTTCAGGGAGAATTCTAATGAACAAACCACGCATAATTGTACTGGCTGCGATCTTGTCGGCAGCCATATCCGCGCCGGCGCTGGCGGATTGGGACAATGTCGGCAGCATAAAAGTCGATTACAACATCGATCGCGATTCCAAATCGCCCGATTTCGGTGGGTCCGTGGAACGCCTTCAATTCGTTGCGCGTGGCGGCGATGTGCAATGCCGCTTCATCCGCGTGACGTTCGGAAATGGTCAAACCGTTCAACTCTATAGCGGCCGCCTTCAACAAGGCGTTCCGAATCCAGCCAACTTGCCCGGTACATCGCGCAACGTGAAGCGGCTTGAATTCATGTGCCGCGCCTTCTCCAAGGCCGGTGCGACAATCCAGATTCAGGCGGATATCGGGCGCTATCGCGACGAGTGGCGCAAAGGACCGCAATGGAATTACTGGTCGCACGTCTTTACCAACTGGACCGCCGCCACCGGCACGGTAATCGACAACACCACGAGCGTCTGGGTTCCAATCGGCAACGTCACATTTGACGGTCCCAATGACCGCGACAACACGTCTGGCGGATTTGCCGGCCGCAGCATCACAGCGCTCGGCTTCAAAGCCATGAACGGGAGTGCCGTCTGTGCGCGCACCACCATTCGTTTCGGCAACGGAAACACGACCGTCGCAATGGTCAATGGCGGAAGGCCGCTGAATGCGGGGCAGTTCTACCAGGTTGGCCTGCCGGGCAATCAGCGCAACGTGACGAATGTCGTCATGCGTTGCCGCGCGCTGGGCCAACGCTCAGTTACAATCAGTATCATGGGCAACAAGTAGAGTTTCCGCGAAAGGGTCGGCGCTGCCTGCCCTTTTCCGCTAGCAGCAAGATTGACAACAGCGGCCACTGACGCCGCAATCGTTCAAATTGAATCGGTAAAGGTCAGTTTGATGCGTTGAGGGGCCGAAGCAAATCCTTCGGTCCCTCAAACCGCATTACGACGCAGCGTTACCTTTGATCAGGTGCCGATACCGAAGGCGAGAACTGCCCCAGCATGCAGACCTGCCCGGTTTCGATCACCCGGATGCCCTGCCCGGCGCAGACTTCGTCGCTGCGCGAGACGTATGAGAATCCGTGAAACTGCAAGCCGTTGCAGGAAGCCGGCAAAGTGTTCAGCACCTGTTTGCCATCGCGCATATGAAACACAATGCTTCTTGAGTTCTTGGCGACGGACGTATGGTCAACCATGTAACTCCACAGGCAGGTGTTTTTGCCCACGTCATGGATCGCCGCCGTATCCGCATTCGCGGCAACGCTGCTCAACAAAAAACCACTCAATGCGATCGCCACGGTTTTCATGACAACCTCCAATCTGAACAGGTCCCTCACAGACGCATCATCGCGCAATCGTCACCCTGCCGCAATTGCCGATCACGGAGTTTTGGGCGGGGCTTCATAGGGGGTAAACGCGCCCAGCATGCAAACGGTGCCGTTCTGGTTCACCCGGATTGTCTGGAGATTCGAACAAATCTTGTCCAGCGAGGTGGTGTAGCTGAAACCGTTGAAAGGCAACCCGTTGCAATCCTGCGGAAGGCTGTTTTTCCACGTCGTCCCGTTGGTCATATGGAACAGGATGGTGCGATTGTCCGGCGATCTGGTGTCGCGAATCTGGTTGATCCGCAGGCAGACAGGATTGTCCGCCGCATGCGCCATGCCCGTCAGCAAAGCCGCGGACAACGCCGCCGTCACAAGCCATTTCATGAAAGCCTCCTTTGTTCTGTGTCGCCGCTATTCGCCCGGCGGTTGCGAGTCGTATCCGTTGTCGGGATCGTCCGGTGTGCGCTCGTCCGTGGGCGGACCATCATCCTGCATGTTCGCATCGGGCGGTCCTTGATCCTGCGGCCCTTCCTGCTGATCCGGTGGTCCTTGATCGTCCGGCGCGCCTTGCGCGTCGGGCGGCCCCTGCTCATCGGGCTCCCCTTGCTGGTAAGGCGCACCTTGTTCGTCCGGGCTTTGATATGCGCCGTTCGGTGGCGGCATAGGCGCGCTCTGGATACGTCCGCCCAGTTGCGCCGGCGGGCCACCCGCATTGGGCGGCGGCGCCACATAGGATGGCACGTCTATGGGGGCACCCTGCTCGACAGCTTGGTCTTGCCGATACGGTGATGGTGGCGGCGGTGGTGCATTTGCCGAGACTGCGCCAGCCTGACGCCGCTCCAGCATGGCTTCCAGCGATTGGATCTGCGGCGACGGATCGGTCTCGTCCATTGCCTGTGCGCGCGCGAGACAGGAATCGACGGCTTCACGCGGCAGATTCGGCGAACTGCATTCATTGACCAGCGCGTTGGCGTCGCCACCCGCCGCGAAGGCCGGCACGGCCAGAACAAGCGCCGCAACCGCCGAAGCCGAAAACAGAATCCTCATCATTTGCATGCTCCAGATGGCTTTCGCGCCGGACTCCTATACCTACATAGTCTGCCGGATTGTGGCGGGCGCAAGACCTGGCCGTTGCCTTGCCTTGACTTGGGCCCAGCGCTTAAAGATGGTCCGCACCCCTCAGAAACCGGGAGAAAAGCCGTGTCTGTGTCCGATGCTGTTGCGAATGTGACCGTCACCTTACCGGATGGTAAGGCGCTGACAGTTGCGCGCGGCACCACGCCCGCGGAGATCGCCGCCTCCATCGGCCCCGGCCTGGCTAAGGCGGCCCTCATCGCCGAAGTGAACGGCACGCAATGGGACTTGTTCCGCCCCATCGAGGATGACGCGAAGATTCGCATCATCACCAAAAAGGATGTCGAGGCGCTGGAACTGATCCGGCACGACGCCGCGCACATTCTGGCAATGGCGGTGCAGGAGCTTTTCCCCGGCACGCAAGTGACCATCGGTCCCGCGATCGAGGACGGCTTTTATTACGACTTCGCGCGCGACACGCCGTTCACGCTGGAAGACCTGCCCAAGATTGAAGCCAAGATGCATGAGATCGTGAAGCGCGACCTGCCCACGCGCCGCGAAGTGTGGCCGCGCGACAAGGCGGTGGCGCACTTCAAAGGCATGGGCGAAGATTATAAAGCCGAACTCATTTCCAGCATTCCCGCCGGCGAGGATGTGTCGATCTACTGGCATGGCGACTGGCACGACCTATGCCGCGGGCCGCACTTCGCCGGCACCGGTAAGATCGGCGATGCGTTCAAGCTGACCAAGATCGCGGGCGCTTACTGGCGCGGCGATTCCAACAACGCGCAGCTTCAGCGTATTTACGGCACCGCGTGGCGCGACCAGAAAGAGCTGGACGCCTATCTGCTGAAACTGGAAGAGCAGGAAAAGCGCGATCACCGCAGGCTGGGCAAGGAGCTGGAGCTTTTCACGTTCTCGCCCGATGTCGGCGCGGGGCTTCCGCTATGGATGCCCAACGGCATGGTGATCCGGCAGGAACTGGAATTCCTGGCGCTGCAGGAAGAACGCAAAGACGGCTACAAGCGCGTGGCGACACCACATATCGCCAAGGAAGCGCTTTATTATCGTTCGCGCCACCTGCCCTATTACAACGAGGGCATGTATTCGCCGCTCGATATCGACGGCGAAAATTATTACCTGCGGCCGATGAACTGCCCGCACCATCATCTTATTTACGGTGCGACCCGGCACTCCTATCGCGAACTGCCGCTCAGGATCGCGGAATACGGTCAGGATTACCGCTACGAAGCATCCGGCGGACTTTCCGGCCTGATGCGCGTGCGCGGCTTCTGCATGAACGATGCGCACATCTATTGCCGTTACGATCAGGCGAAGGACGAGTTCATCCGCGTCATGCGCCTGCATGCGCGCTACTACGACCTGATGGGCATCAAAGAATACTACATGCGGCTGTCGCTGCCCGATCTGAACAAACTCGACAAATATGTCGACCAGCCGGAAAAATGGCTGGCGGCGCTGAAGATCATCCGCGAGGCCATGGCGGAATCCGGTTATCACGCGGTGGATGGCGAAGGCGAAGCCGCGTTCTACGGCCCCAAAATCGACTTCATGATCAAGAGCGCCATCGGCACGGAATATACCATCTCCACCAACCAGCTCGATTTCCTCGCCACCGAAACCTTCGGTTTGAATTACATCGGTGAGGATGGCGCGGAGCATCCGGTTTATGTCATCCATCGCGCGCCGCTGGGCACGCACGAGCGTTTCACGGCGTTCCTGATCGAGCATTATGCCGGCGCCTTTCCGACATGGCTTGCACCCATTCAGGCGCGCATCATTCCGATCAGCGAGAAGGCGAACGATTACGCACACAAGGTTCGCGAGGCGCTGTTCAACGAGCCCGTCGTGAACGGTACCGCCGGCCTGCGCGTGGACATCGACGAGACCAACGAGCGGATGCAAAAGAAAATCCGCGACGCCCAGTTGCAGAAGATTCCCTATATGCTGGTGGTGGGCGAGCGCGAGGCGGCGGAGGGCAAAGTCGCGGTGCGGCTGCGCTCAGGCAAGGACTTGGGCGCCATGCCGCTCGAAAATGTCATAGCGCGCATCAAAAAAGAGGCGGAATCCCGCCAGGATGTGGCCGAATAGGCCTTGCGAAACGGCGGGGCATACCTATTCTCACGCCCGAACCGGCCTTTTGTGGGCGGGTTCGAGCGCCAAGCGCGGTTACAACCACGCTCGTGCGGCCCGCCAGGAGAACTGCCACGCCATTGAAACACGCAACCGTTTCGCGATGTGGCCGGCAGCAGCCTCGCGAAACGCGGCCGCATGGGTTTTTGAAGGAGAGACGTCATAGTCGCTAGAAGATTTTCCGGTACCGCCCCGCCTCCGGCAAAGGACGGTCCCCGCATCAATGAGGAGATTACATCCCGCACAATCCTGCTCATCGGAGCAGAAGGCGAAAAGCACGGCGAAATCGGAACCGATGAAGCCCGCGCCATGGCCGAAGAACAGGGTTTCGATCTGGTCGAAGTGTCTCCGGAAGCCAAGCCCCCCGTCGTCAAGATGATGGACTTCGGCAAATACAAATACGAACAGCAGAAAAAAGCCAACGAAGCGCGCAAGAAGCAGAAGGTCATCGAGATCAAGGAGATCAAGATGCGCCCCACCATCGACGTTCACGATTACGAAGTGAAGATGCGGTCGATGAAGCGGTTCTTCGAAGAAGGCGACAAGGTGAAGGTCACGCTGCGCTTTCGCGGCCGCGAGATGGCGCACATGAATTTGGGTTCGGAATTGCTCGTGCGAATCCAGAAGGATGTGGAGCCGATCGCCAAGATCGAAGCCTATCCGCGCACGGAAGGCCGCCAGATGATGATGGTGTTAGCCCCCCGCTAAGGGGCTAACGCGCCGTCTCAGTTGCGCGCGGCAACGCGGCCAAATTCTCCGCGCATCATCTTGTAGGTCACGCGCCCGTCCTGGATCAGCAGAAAAACGTCGGCCGCTTTCGTTTGCGCGGCCGATGCGCTTTCGAAACCCAGCAATTGCAGCAGGGAATTGCTAGTGTCGCGATTGGCCTTGGCTTCGCGGTCGAACACGATGGCGCTGCAATGATCGCGCGCCTCGATGCAGTTCTGGACGGCTGGATTGAGCTCATCGAACTTCGCGGAATCGTGCGGCAGGAAACGCTCGATGACGCCCAGGTAAGATAAAGCTTCCACATGCGCGGAGCGCTGCGCGTCGAACCCGAGTGCGGACAATTCCGACAGGCGTGTTTCGCCCGGCACGATTTTGCCGAAGGCCCTGGCGACCTGATCGTAATTTTTGAAATTCAAGGCAGAGGCGTCGCCCTGATAGGGGAGCAGCCCCAGAGCGCCGCATCCAAGAAGCGACAGGACCGCAACAACGCCCAAAGCGATAAACACCGTGCGGCGCGAGCCGCTGTTATTCCCCACACCCATTAGCCCCAGCCTTGTTATTCTAATGGTTGGTCAAAAGCCTAGCGAAACTATCCACAGTTGGGAAGGTGGGTCGCAAGCTGGGTAACCATGCTGGATTATTTTTGCAGTTTTACGGCACCGGCGCCTTGGCGCAGCACGCCGCCAGCGTCTCCGGATCGCAGTTCGCGCCCGACAAAACCACCGCGATATGTCGATCCCTAGTATCCAGACGCCCGGACAATACCGCCGCGAGTGCAGCAGCCCCACTAGGCTCGACCACCAGCTTGAGACGCTGCACCGCAAAACTCACGGCGCGAACCATGTCGTCGTCACCGACAGCCAACCCGCCCGCCACGTGCTGCCGCGCGACCGCGAACGGAAACACGCCCGGAATCGGCGCCATCAGGGCATCGGCAATGCTTCCCGCGTTTGCCGGCGCGGCCGTGCGCGCTCCCGCTGCCAGGGACAGGCCCATGCCATCGTAGCCTTGCGGCTCGACTGCGAATACCTGTGTGTCCGGGCTGGCCGCGGCCAACGCCAGCGAAATCCCACTCACCAGCCCGCCGCCACTGCACGGCGCCAGCACCGCATCCAGTTTCACGCCGCATGCGGCCGCCTGTTTTGCCAGCTCAAGCCCGCAGGTGCCCTGCCCCGCCACGATCTGCGGATCGTCGAACGGTTTGATCAGCGTGGCACCCGTTTCAGCTTGCAGCTGGGCGGCAATCGCTTCGCGGTCGTCCGTCAAACGATTGTAATGCACCACGCTTGCGCCATAGCGCCTCGTGCCTTCGACCTTGGCGCGCGGCGCATCCGTCGGCATCACGATGGTGGCGGGCAGGCCAAACAACGCTGCCGCGGCGGCCACGCCCTGCGCATGATTGCCGGAGGAAAATGCGACCACGCCCCTTGGCCATTCGGCTTGCGGGATCAGAGAAATGCGATTGCAGGCGCCGCGGAATTTGAACGAGCCCGTGCGCTGCAGCGTTTCGAGCTTCAGGAACACGCGACCGCCGCTGCGCTCGTTCAGTTCGGGATGTTCAAGTAGCGGCGTGACCACAGCCCACGGCGCGATGCGCTTCGCGGCGGCTTCGATATCGGCATAGGTAGGGGTGGACGCATCGGTTGTCATGCGCCGTCACATAGCACGGGCCGCCAGCGCTGCCGACGCGGGAAAAGTCTTGCGCGGCTGTCATGCATTGGGGTTATGTCCGGCTTGAGTGGCGGGCTTACCATCTATCGAGACATACGATGCTGAAGGTTTATCAGCTGCAGAATGGCGGCCTTAAAGGCAGCGTTGTGGCCGGCGATGCGCCCATCCCGGCCGACGCACTGTGGATCGATGTCCTCACCCCCTCCAGCGAAGAGCGCGCGGCCGTGAACGCCTATCTGGGCATGGAATTGCCCACGCGTGCCGACATGGAGGAGATCGAGATTTCCAGCCGGATCTATTCGGAGGATGGCGGCATCTTCATGACGGCGCTGATCTTGTCGCATACCGACAGCGACCGGCCGGTGGCCGGTGTGGTGACCTTCGTGCTGGCGCATGAAAAGCTGATCACCATCCGCTACATCGACCCGCAGCCCTTCCGCACCTTCGCACTACGCTGCGAGCGCGCACATATCGCCGTCAACAAGGCGGAAAGCGTTCTGCTGGGGTTGATCGACGTTATCATCGACCGGATGGCAGATGTGCTGGAACGCGCGGCTTCCGAAGTGGAGACGATCTCGCTGGAAATCTTCGATCCCAAAGGCTCGACAGCACCCAACAGCCGCGATTTTCAGGAAATCCTGCGCAAGCTCGGCCGCAAGCATGACCTCACCGGCAAAACACGCGAAAGCCTTTTGACCATTGGCCGCGTGCTGGCCTTCCTCGGCCCCGCGCTCGATACCAAGCCGAACCGCGACGTGAAAGGCCACATCAAAACACTGACACGCGACGTGCAATCGCTGCAGGATCATTCCACCTATCTCGCCGGCAAGATGAACTATCTGCAGGACGCGACGCTGGGCCTGATCAACATCGACCAGAACAACATCATCAAGATCATGTCGGTGGCGGCGATCATCTTCCTGCCACCGACGCTGATTGCTTCCATCTACGGCATGAATTTCCGGCTGATGCCGGAGTTGAACTGGGCGATTGGTTACCCCATCGCGGTTGTGCTGATGGTGGTTTCGGCGGTGCTGCCCTACTTCTGGTTCAAGCGCCGCGGCTGGCTCTAGGCGAGCGCCGCTTTCAGGATGCGTTCCACCACGTCAGGATAATCCATCCCCGCTTCGCGCGCGGCGGCAGCGAAACCGGCTTCCGGTTCAAGACCGGGATTGGGATTGATCTCCAGGATCAGCGGATTGCCGTTCGCATCCACGCGGAAATCCACGCGCGCGAAACCGGCGAGCCCGAACAGTTTCCAGGCGCGTTCGCAACAGTCACGCAGTGCTGCGGCGAGCGTCGGTTCTGCTTGCTCGACACCAAAGGCGCGGACGGTGTGGTTGTATTCCACCGCACTCTCGTCCCACTTGGCGGTATAGCCGACGATGGTGGGCCGGCCCTGCGGCCAGTTCTCAAATCGCATTTCCGCCAACGGCAACACGCGCGGCTGTCCGTTTTCTTCCAGCACGGCGATATTGAATTCGCGGCCTTCCACGAAGGCTTCTGCGAACCAGCGGCCGCCATATTTCTGCGAGCACATTTTCGTCCGCGCCGCGATGGCCTCGCGCCCGCTGCCCACCGCGCCATCGTCCAGTCCGATGGAGGCGTCTTCCGTTGCGTGCTTGACGATGTAGGTGCGGCTCTCGTCCAGCCCATTCCAGTGCGGCGGCTCCGACCAATCCGGCGTCGGCAACCCGGCGGTGCGCAGCAGCCCTTTGGTCAACGGCTTATCGCCCGTCATGGCCATTGGCGCGCCATAGGTGCCGGTAAACGGCACGCCGGACATTTCCAACATTTGACAAGCAACCGGCGCGAACTGGCCAAGGCCGAACACGCTCTCGGTCAGATTGAAAACAACGTCCGGCTTGGCACGCGCCAACATCGCGCGGAAGGCATCCGGGGACGGCACAAAGGTGGCGAGTTCGGCTGTGTGTCCGCGCGTTTGCAGCGCATCGCGGACGGCGCGGGCGGTGATGAGCGTGTCCTGCTCGTCCACGGGCGCGTCCGGCGGCACGTCGGAATGCAGAACCAGAACGCGCATGAAATCAGGCCGCGATACGCGCGCGCGCCTGCAATTGGGGAGTGCGTTTCACGAACGACGCCATGATCTTGCCGATCAATTGCGGATAGGAAACGCCTTCGCGCTCGGCGATGAAGCACATGTCGGAATGGCCGGGCCGCAAACCCGCCAGCGGATTGACTTCGATGAAATGCGCCTTGCCGTGTTCGTCGTTGCGGATATCCACCCGCCCGCCATCGCGGCAACGCAAGGCGCGCCACGCCGCCAGCGCCACATCGCCAGCAGACTTGGCCGAGATGGGATCGGCGCCGATGATCTCGACTTTCTCCTCCCAGCCCTCTTGTTTGTTTTCCAGGCCGTAGCCGTCGCCCACCCAATCGGGCTTGGGCACAATCTCACTGACGCCCAGAACGCTGGCGTCATCACCGGTGCCGGTGATGGCGACGGTGAATTCGCGGCCGGGCAGAAACGTCTCCACCAGAACCGGCTGATGGAATTTTGCCAGCAGCGCACGGGCAACGCGCTCCAGACTCTTGCGATCCGTCACCTTGGATTTCGCATCGACGCCCTTCCCGGATCCTTCGGCGATAGGTTTCAGGAACAGCGGAAACGCCAGTTTGATCTTCTTGGCATCGGCCGGCGTTTCGATCACGGCGAAGTCGGCGGTGGGAACGCCGCAATCGCGCGCCACGCGTTTGCACATGCCTTTGTCTAAGGTCACCGCCGAGGTCAGCGGATCCGAGAACACGTAAGGGATATCGTAAATTTCCAAGAGCGCCGGCACCTGCGCCTCACGCGAAATGCCTTTCAGCCCTTCGCAGAAGTTGAACACGCCGTCCCAGCGCTCGCCGGCGGCCAAGCGTGCGGCCAGCCTTTTCACATTGCCGATCTTCTCCGGCACGAAACCCAGGCTCGAAAGCGCCTCGCAGATAGCGTCAATGGTAACTTCGCTATCAAACTCGGCGGTTTCCTCTTCGCTGTATCCCAGCGCGAGATAATCGGCGCGCAGATCGTAAGCCACGCCTATGCGGAATTTCGGTTGCATGGCTATTGCGCCGCCAGCGTTGTTTGCTTGCCCGCGCCCAGCGTGCCGCCGGGATCGGGATAGCGATAAACGCCGCCTTCGAAATTGCGCAGCAGCAGATCGTCGCCGTCGCGGCCCACGACATAATCCGGCGCCACGATGATCTTGCCGCCACCGCCCGGCGCATCCACCGCGAACTGCGGCGTGGCATAGCCGGTGGTGTGGCCGCGCAGGCCATCGATGATCTCAAGACCTTTCTCGACGGTCGTGCGGAAATGGTGCGAGCCGCGAATGGGATCGCACTGGTAGAGGTAATAGGGCTTCACCCGGCGCGCGAGCAGCCCCTGCATCAGCGGCTTCATCACGGCGATGTCGTCGTTGATGCCTTTCATCAGCACCGTCTGGCTGCCCAGCGGAATGCCGGCATCCGCCAGCCGCGCAAAGGACTCGGTCACCTCTTCCGTCAGTTCCCGTGGGTGGGTGACATGCAGGCTCATCCACAGCGGATGATGCTTCTTTAGCATCTTCACAAGGTCTTTGGTGATGCGCTGCGGCAGCACCACCGGCACCTTGGTGCCGATGCGCACAAACTCGATATGGCGAATGGCGCGCAGCCGCGTCAGCAGCCAGTCCAGCTTGTCGTCGCCGATGGTCAGCGGGTCGCCGCCCGACAGCAGCACGTCGCGCACTTCGCTATGCGCTTCCAGATAGCCCAGCGCCTTTTCCCAGCTGCGGATGTTGAATTCATACTCGCCGCCCGGATTGCCCACGGCGCGGGCGCGGGTGCAGTAGCGGCAATAGGTTGAGCAGGTGCCGGTGGTCAGGAAAAGCACCCGGTCTGGGTAACGGTGAACCAGCCCCGGCACGACCGTGTCGTGGTCTTCACCCAGAGGATCATCCGACTCGCCCGGCATGCGGATGAATTCGTTGCCGGTCATGATGTGCGTGCGCCGCAGCGGCTCGGTGGGATCGTCCCGGCTCATCAGGCTGGCGTAGTAAGGCGTGATCCCCACCGGCAGCGGGCCGGTATGGCGCTCGACGGCCGAGCGTTCGTCGTCGGACAGCTTGAAGATGCGGCCCAGCTCTTCGGCCGCGCGAATGCGGGTCCGCATCTGCCAGCGCCAGTCGTTCCAGTCAGCCGCAGACGTGCCGGGATAGAAACGGCGATAGAAATTGCGGGTTTCGGGATTGGCGGGGAATCGCAGAGCGGCCTTGCGGCTCGTCTTGGCCTCGATTTTCGGGAGTTCTGCGATGTCCTGGATAGCGGCGACTGGGCTGGCGGATGTGACTCTGGCCGGCCGTTGCGGAGGCTTCAGGTCGCGCCCCCGCACTAACTGGAGACTCATTGGGGTCCCGTAGTGCTCCGATGTCGGCCACTCGGCAAAGCCACAACGGCTTCGTATCTGAGAACGGCACAACAGCGAGACGATATTTAGAAGCTTCTTGCAGTTCGTCAAGTGTAGGGGGCAATGGAAGGCTGTGAGTATTTGAACAGATGGCCATTTCTCCAATAAAGCAACCAAGTAAAGGTGTTGAATTATTGAAGGCGGCGCAAGTAATCGCACCCGGTATGGCGCATTCGCGGATTCACGAATACGTCCCACGCGCGAGAGCATCGCGAAAGGAAGCGCGTTCGCACGCGCTGTAATCTCGCGCAGCCTTTCCATGAACGGCGCAAGACGTGTGCCGGACATGCGCTGACATTTCCGCATGCATCGCGATGATTGCCGGTGCGCGCATCACGGCGCGCGCGCAGGACCGCGATAATCGCGCGCATCGAAGAACAATTCGGTGCGAATGTGATGCCCGCCGACGGGCACGACAGAGGCTCCGACTCGCATCGCTGAGTCGAATGTCGCTGTCACAATCGGCGCGGAGCCCGGTTCAACGACCAGCAGCACGCGCCGGGTGGCCGGCGTTAGCGGCATGGTCATCTGAAAGTGGTCCGTCACGCGCGCGTCCCGGCTCCAGACATTGACTGATACCGTACGGGGCCGGGCGTAATAAAGAAGCTCGGCCACCACGCTGCGGTTGTCTGTGACGATGGCGTCGTAAGGCGCGCGCTTTGCTTCCGCAACCACCGCCTGCCCCAGCTCCCGCCAGCCTTCCAGCCGCTTGAAGGCGTTGCCCAAGCCGATGGCGTTGGCGAATGGCGGCGACACCATGATCGCCCACAACAGCACGAACGCGGTGCCATGTAGGGCGAACGAGGCCCATAACGTCCGGCCGTTCCACACACGCAGCAGCAGCGCCACCGCCAGCGGCGTGGCCGCGATGTAGGCGGGAGCGGCCCAGTTGGCGTTGGCGTCGGAGATGAACGACTGGCCAATGATGACGAGAAGCGCCGGCAAACTGAACGAGGCCAATACCAATTCCGCCTGTGACCGCTCAGATCCGCGCGCCAGCCGCCACAGCGCAGCGATGAAACCGATCATCAGGATGGGCCCGAAGACGCCGAACTGCCCGCCAAAGAAGTTCAGGAAGTTCAGCACGCTGAAATGGGCGTGGCTCCAGTTGGCATTGGATTCGGTGTGGCTGACCGTCGCGAAGTGATGCTGGGCGTTCCAGATGACGTTGGGTGACAACACAGCCAGCGCCAGAAGCAACACCACAAGACCGCGCAAGCTGAGGACCACACGCCGCGCCTGCGGACTGGCGATGGCGGCAAATGCGGCGCCGAGGAAGAAATAAGCCATCGCGTATTTGGAAAGCAGGCCGAAGCCCACCGCGAGGCCGCAAATAATCGGCCAGCGCCATCCGGCATCATCCAGCGCGCGGAAGAAGGCATAGAGCGCCAACGCCCAACAGAACAGCAACGGCACATCGGTCGAGATCAGCCCACAGGAATAGGCCACACCGGGCAGCGTCAGATAGGCAAGCGCCGACCATAAACCCGTGCGCGCATCGAACGCTCTGCGGCCGATGCCGAACAGCAGCAGCGCCGTGCCGGCGTGCAGCAGCGGCGAGGCCAGCCGCAGCGCCCATTCGCTGTCGCCGAATACAGCGATGAAAGCCCAAATGATCCAGGCGATCAGCGGCGGCTTGGAGAAATAGCCAAGGTCCGGCGTCTGTGCCCACCACCAATATTGCGCTTCATCCGGATAAAGCTGCAGTGGCGAGACAATCAGCACGATCACGCGCACCAGCGTGATTGCTGCGACTACAGCGAGCGTTATCCGAAAGAGTTTCCTGTCGTCTGCCGCGATCATGGCTTGCGCGGCGTCACGCGATAGAAGGTGATATGGACGCGCCGGCCACGGCTGTAGTTGAAGCCGGAGAGCTGATCGACGGAAACAGGTGTCGCGCCCAGCTTTTTCAGACCGGCAAGGAAATCCTTGCGATTGCTGTCTTCTACCAGCGCCAAGCCGCCTTTTTTGCCGGCGACTTGCGCGGCGCCTTTTGCATCGTCAATCACCGTGTCGGTACCCAAAAGAAACACAAGGCTTGGCTCGACATAACCGGCCAGCACGACCGGCGGATCGCCGGGGTGATGATCCTTGGCTACGATGGCGGCGGCTTTGGGGCTGATCCATATCTGGTCGATGTGCGAGCCCACGCCCCACGTCATCAACGGATAGAAAATAAATGCTGTCGCCACCGCAAAAATCGCCGCCGTGATGTTTCGCCGGCGCATGAGGAAAACAATAGCAGCGGCACCCGTCAGGGCGCCGGCCGCCGCACCCGCGATCAGCCACCATGTCGTGCCGTCGCCGAATATGTTTGGCAGCGCGACAGGCGCCACGCAGAAAACAATCAGCGCAATGGCGAATTGAACCGCCGCGATAATCCGAAGAACTTTCAGCCAGCGCGGTTCGTCTGCAACGGACGCACGCATCGCCCAAAGCGCCGCCAGAAAAGCCACTGCCGGATAGGCCGGCAAAATATAATGCGGCAGCTTGGTAGGAACGATCTCGAACATCAGCCATGCTGCACCCGCCCATGCGAGCAGATAACGCACCGCAGGGTCGGTTCGATTGGCGATGCCGGAGCCGATGCCCGGCAGCGCGAACAGCGTCACCGGCCAAAGCGTGAGGCTTGCCAGAAGAAGATAGTAGCCGGGCGGTGCGCCATGCGTTTCCTGCCCGCTCAAAATCTTTGCCGCGAAATCATGCCCCAGGGCCTGCTCATAGAATTGGCCGCGGCTGGCAAAGGCGATCGCCAAGCCCCACGGCAACACGACCACGAGCGTGAGCAGAATTCCCGGCCAGGGGTGAATGGTTTTCAGCCAGCTCCAATCACGATCCCATAGCGAGATCGCAACCACCGTCACCGCCAGCACCGCCAGGATGATCGGGCCTTTGATCATCACGCCCACCGCAAACGCGAGCCAGCCGCCCAGCGCGAGCCACAAGTTTGGCGGTGCGCGCTTCAACCTCGCGGCGAGATAACTTCGCATCAATAGCGCTTGCGACCCCAGCACGGTTGCAAGCAGCACCGCATCGGTCTTTGCGATCAAGGCTTCGGCTTTCAGCGAAACGGTGAAGCCTATGAGCGCCGCCGCCACCAGCGCGGTTTCAGGCGGGGCAAAGGCACGCGCGCACCAAAAGGCCAGCGCGACCGCCGCGAACGCGCCGAGCAACGAGGGAATACGATAGGTCCAGATTTCGTTGTGCTGCGGGCCGCCGAATGCTTCGGTGAACGCCGCCTGCATCCAGTAGATGCCGACGGGCTTCTTGTAGCGCGGCCCAACGCTGTAGCGGATATCGACGTAATTGCCCGTCTCGACCATCTGCTTGGAAGCTTGCGCGAAACGGCTTTCATCGCGGTCGAGCGGCGGCAGGGTAAAGAAGCCAGGCACCCAGGCCACAAAGCACAGCAGGAACAGCGTCGCGATCGGTCGCTTGGCAAGGCTGGCGAGCAGCGCCGACGAGCGGGAGGTGAAGGATGCGGCGATTGCGGTCATCTGGAACACGCCTTGAACGCCATTTGCCCGCCGGCCGGCGCCGGAACATGGGGAAAAGGCCGATTGCGCCGCTATGAAACGGCCCTGTTTATCGATTGCGCGGGCCTGTATAAGGCGCGCGCCGCGCTCGGCCACCTTCCCCACCAAGCCTTTCGGATACGGGATAGGCACCCGGCGCGGCACTGTTTATGGCATGGCAAGATCGAACGGAACATCTGCAATGGCTGCGTCGCTTTCGGTAATCGTGCCCGTAAAAGACGAGGCCGGGAATGTCGGGCCGCTGGCGCGCGAAATCGCCGCGGCGGTGGCCGCCGAGCCATCGGCCGAGATCATATTCGTGGACGATGGTTCCAGCGACGGCACCGTGGCGGAACTGGCCGCGCTCAAAGCCGCCATGCCGAATCTGCGCGTGATCCAGCACAATCGCAATTTCGGGCAGAGCCGCGCCGTGCGCACCGGCGTTCGCGCCGCGCGCGCCGACATCGCAGTGACGCTGGATGGCGACGGGCAGAACGACCCGGCCGACATTCCCAAGCTCATCGCCATTCTGCGCGCCGACAATACGGGCCGCGTCGGCCTTGTTTCCGGTGTGCGCCAGCACCGCAAGGATGAAGCAAACAAGAAGTGGGCCTCGGGTTACGCGAACCGGTTTCGCCGCTTCATGCTGAAAGACAACGCGACCGATTCAGGTTGCGGATTGAAGGCCTTTCGCCGCGACATGTTTCTCAGCCTGCCCTACTTCGATCACATGCACCGGTTCCTGATCGCGCTGGCCATGCGCGAAGGCTATGAGGTGCGTTTCGTGGATGTCGAACATCGCCCGCGCGGACACGGCCACTCGAAATACAAAAACTTTCATAGGGCGGTTGTCGGTTTCATCGACACGTTCGGCGTGCGCTGGTTGCAGCGCCGCTATCGCCAGGGCGCGCAGAGCAAGGAAATCCCATGAACTTCTTTACGCACCTCTACACGCTTGCCATGCAGAACCCGCTCGACACCGCATGGACCGGCATCGGCTTTTTCGGCCAGGGCGTCTTCGGCGTGCGCTTTCTTATCCAGTGGCTGCGGAGCGAGCAGGTCGGCCACAGCGTTGTGCCGATTGCATTCTGGTATTTTAGCCTTGTCGGCGGCCTTATCAGTTTTGCCTATGCGTTTCACATTCAGGCGTGGCCGCTGCTGATCGGCCAGGGCATGCCGATCCCGATTTATGCGCGCAACCTCTACATGATCTATCGTGACCGGGCGCGGCAGGCTGCCCAGCATACCGCCGCCGGAACTTAACTATAGAAATAAGGCCCCAGTTTCGCCCCAATATGATACAACCCTGAACATCGGGTTGGGCTTTCAGGTTTTGGGGAGATTTCCATGCTGCGTCTGTTTCCGCTGCTTCTGATCGTCGTCGTTATCTACAACATTCTGGTATTTGGTGGCGGCGCGCTGGGCCATGCCGACATGGGCGCATGGCTGGCCGGCAATGCTGTGACATTTCACATGTTTTCCAGCGCAAACTGGAGTTTCACGATCGGGGATTTCCTGATCCTGATCTCGCTGATCCTGCTATTTGTGGAAGTCGTGAAGGCAACGCGCACCACATCGAACGAGATCATCAATCACGCCCTTTCGATGCTGACGTTCGTGATTGCGCTGGTGGAGTTCATTACGTTGAAGGGCTTTGCGACATCGCCGTTCTTCTTCATCATGTGCATGACCCTGTTCGATGTGATCGCGGGCTACACGATTTCCATCGTGGCCGCAGAACACGATCTGGGCCTTGGCCGCGCCGGAACGGACTGACGCGGTCCCGCGTTTTAAACTGCGGCGGGCGGGCCTGTGGTCCGCCCGTTTGCTTTTCAGCCGCACGGGCTTACACCTGCGGCCAACACGCCTTTGGCAAAGCTATTTCCAGGAGACGTTCATGAAACTGTATTACACCCCCGGCGCCTGCTCTCTCTCCCCGCACATCATTGCGCAGGAAGCGGGCATCCCGATCGAACTCGAAAAGGTCGATCTGAAAACTCATAAGACGGCGAGCGGTGAAGATTTCTATCAGGTCAATCCCAAAGGATACGTCCCCGCACTTCGATTGGATGACGGATCGCTGCTGACCGAAGGCCCGGCCATCGACACTTATCTCGCTGACCAGAAGCCGGATAGCGGCCTGATGCCCTCCGGCAACGACCGCTACAAGACGCTGTCGTGGCTCGCCTTCATCAATTCCGAATTGCACAAGACGTTCGGGCCGCTGTTCGCCAATCCTTCGGAAGACGCGAAGAAGGAAATCACAGCCAAGCTCAGCAAGCGCTTCGACTATGTGAATCAGCAACTCGCCGGCCACGATTATCTGATGGGCAAGCATTTCACGGCGGCGGATGCCTATCTCTTTGTGATGCTCACCTGGTCGCATCATCTGAAGATCGATCTGTCATCGTTTCACAATCTCACCGCCTTTTTCGCGCGCGTGGCCCAGCGCCCGAAGGTTCATCAGGCGATGAAGGACGAAGGTCTGGTGAAATAGAGTCAGCAGTCGGGTTGATCGAGCGCGGCGGCCTTGAATGGGGCCGCTGCGCCTTCGACTGAAACGAAGCGGGCACTAATATAGGGATCGTGGCAGGCAACGCCCGCCTCGAATTGATCGGCGTGCACGCTGATCTTTCCTGTGACGAATTCCGTTTTTCCATTCTTCAGAGCGGCGATCACCGCCGGCGAAAGAACGCCTTTCGCAAACGCCGCGGCATTCGCAAGACTTATCAACGAAGGTGCATCTTCGCGCTTGAAGCGCGGCAGCCGCGCCATTGTCGTGCGATCCGGCACAATGAAGAGTGCGGGATCGTCGCTCGATCCACTCTCGAACACATCGCCGTAGTAGTAGGTGCCAGACACAATTACGGAGCCGGTGAACTGCGCCGCTACGGCACCGCCGGGCTTGAAAGCCTTGAACGTCAGCGCGCTTGCCGCGGGCAGGATGAGCATATCCACCTTCTCAGGCAGAACGACGGTCCGTGACGACCCGGAAAATCCGGGCGAGGCAGATAACAATAACAGAGCAACGGCGCCTGCCGCTGTGAAAATGCGTGACATTTGGTTCCCCGAATATGGATTGGTTCAGCAGCCTTCATCCCCGGCTGGATTTTTCAACGCCGCCATCACGCGCGGCTGCACAAGAGAAAGAAAATGCGCCTGCGCGTTTGGCACATCGCATTCGATACCGGCCTGGAATTGATCCGCCATCACGTCGGCTTTGCCGGAGATAAAGTGCGTGCCGTCTTTCTTCAGCGCAGCCAGTTTGTCCGGCGAGATCGCCGCTTTCACGAACGCTTCCTCGTTGGATAGATAAATGTGATCCGCGAGGCCGTGATCCTTGTAGGCCGGCAGCCGCGCGATAGTGGCGGCGTCAGGGTCTACATAAAGCGCGCGATCGATGCCGTCGTCATTGTGATTTTCGGAATAATAAAACGTGCCGGAAATCTCCACCGGCCCATCGAAGTAAACCGAGCTGTCCTGATCGATTTTCTTGAACCGCAGCATGCTTCCGGCAGGAATCGTGATGCTCTCGGTGCCGCCGTAAAGCGGAATGGTTTTCGCCGGACCGGAAATCGCGGGTGCCGCGAAGATCAAAATCAGTGCGCCAACAGACACCACAACAAGGCGATGCAGGTTCATCACACGTCCTCCCGAATGACTTGCGCGAACAGATCGGGCCTGTCTGTGCACACCGCATCGAGCCCGGCGAGGCGGCGCATATCGGCCACATCATCCACTGTCCAGGCACCCACTTTCAATCCCAGCGCGCGCGCATCGGCGACGGCCCGCGGCGTGGCGTCCCGAAAATAGGGAAACCAGCCATCGCCACCCGCCGCTTTGATCGCTTTCAGGATGGAGCCGCCATAATTCACGGCGTCGTAGCCACCAGCCCAAGGCGAGATTCCCTGCTTCGCCCAGAAGCGCAGCGCTTCCAGCATGGGCGGTGGCGGCGGTTCATCTTCCGGCGGCGGCGTGCCTTCGCCAAACCAGCTTTGTTCCAGCGTCGTGAACCAGCATTGCACGCGCGGTTCGATTTCCTTGGCGCGCAACAATCCCGGCCAATCGAAACCGACAAGGATGGCGCGGTCGAGATAATTTGCTTTGTGCAAAACCGCGAGCGTGGCTTCAGCCAACGCCTTCGGATCGGCGGATTGCGCGCGGTCGGCAAAAGACGTTTTCAGTTCGACAAACAGATGAAACGGCTTCGCCGCCTTATTCGCCACACCAATCACTTCGGCAAGCGTCGGTATGCATTCACCGTCGGACGCCACAACGTCCGGATGCTTGCGCGCGTAGTCGCTTTGCGGATCGACGCGGCCAATGTCGTAAGAGCATAATTCCGCCAGCGTCAGATCCTTGATGCGCGGTGTGGGCTTCGTCAGCCACGCACCGCTCTTGTCGCGCGTGATCTCCGGCTTCAGGCGATAGTCGTGATAGACGATCATGTCACCATCACGCGAAAGCTGCACGTCCAGTTCTGCGCCATTGCAGCCGCGCGCCACGGCATCGGCAAACGCAGCCAGCGTGTTTTCCGGCTTCAACCCGGCGCCGCCACGATGCGCGATATTCCACGCGGTCATGCGCGCGGCCGGTTTTTGCCGATGAAGCCGAACATATGTCCCGCCACGTTGCGCTTCTGGATTTCCTCGCTGCCTTCGGTGATGCGATAGCGGCGATGATGGCGATAGATATGTTCGAATTGTTTGTGGCGCGAATAGCCCCAGCCGCCGTGCACCTGCATGGCCCAGTCCGCCGCTTCGCAGACAAGCCGGTTGCCACGGTAATTGCACATGGAAACCTTGTCGGAGAGATAAAGCTGAATCTCCGGCCCCGTCATGCGGTCCATTTCCCACGCGGTGCGATAGATCAGCCAGCGCACCATTTCCGCTTCGGTCTGCAATTCCACCAGCGGCCACTGGATCGCCTGATTGCGCGACAGCGGCTTGCCGAACGGTTTGCGCGTGTTGGCGTAATCGATGCTTTCGTTGATGCAGTATTGCGCCGCGCCCACACCGCTCGCTGCCTGGCGAATGCGGTTCTCGTGCACGAAGTGGCGCGCCAGCACCAGCCCGTTGTCCACCGGCCCGAAAACAGCTTCGTCCGGCACCCAAACATCCTTGAAGGAAACATGCGCGTGATCGGTGGGCATGTTGAAGGTCCACAAATACTCTTCCACCTTCACGCCGTCCGCATTCATCGGCACCAGCAGGCAGGTGATGCCTTTCGCGTCACCATCCGCGCCAGACGTGCGCACAAACAGCATGTCGTGCGTGGCGACATGCACGCCGGTGTTCCACATCTTCTCGCCGTTGATGCGCCAGCCATTGCCATCGCGCACCGCGCGCGTTTCCATCCATGTCGCGTCGGAGCCGTGCTTGGGTTCGGTGAGGCCAAACGCTAGCCGCGCTTTCCCCGCCAGCATATCTTTCAGATAGGTCGCCTTCTGCTGTTCGGTTCCAAAATCTCGGAACATCAGCACCTGCGGAAAATTCCCCACGACCGAACTTTCGTTCTGCAAATCGTTGTGCAGGCCCAGCCCCTTGGCTGCCAGATGCTCGCGGATGATTGCCATGGCGAGATTGCCAATGTTCTTGCCGCCGTATTCTTCCGGCAACGCAAGGCGCAGAAACCCCGCTTTGTCGGCGCAGCGGCGCATTTCGCCCAGCAGCGCTTCCCATTCCTTGCGCGGCAACCCGCCATGCTCGAAATCGGTGCGCGCCCATTCGCGGCGATGATCGAAGAAGCGCTCGTTGTCGTCCTGTTTTTGCAGCGGCACGATCTCGCGTTCGATGAAATCGTCTAGCCTTGCAAGAAGGTCTGTAATCTCTTTGGGGATCGCGAAGTCCATGACACACCTGAATAGCAGCGCATCATCTAACAGGGCGGGCATGGATCACCGCAAGGCCTCGCGCTAGAACCGTTCCCATGCGGATACTGCCGGCCCTTGCCATGATTGCTTTGACCGGTGCCGTTGCGGCGCAGGCGCAAACGCCGAAGGCTGACGCGTTATTCGCGCAAGGCCGCTTCGCCGATGCGAAAAAGGCCTACGCCGCCGTCAGCCCGAAAAGTGCGGATTATCAGCCAGCCATGCGCCGCCTTGGCGCCATTGCGCTCTTCAACAACAATCTGGCCGAAGCTGAGCGCGACCTGCTGATCGCACTGTCACGCGATCCCGACAATAAAATCACCGCGAATCTTCTGGCCGAAGTCGCCAACCGGCAAGGCGCGTTTGCCAAAAGCGCCTTCTGGCTAAAGCGCGCCGGCAACGCGCCGCGCGCCGCGTCCTTCGCGGCGTTCGGCAATGCCGAGCCCTATCGCGTCACGTCCTCGGCGAAAGGCGCGGAAATTCCTTTCACGCAAACCGATCCGCTCCCCGCCGTGCTGGCGCGCGTGAATGGAAAGGAAGGTCTGTTCCTGATCGACACCGGCGGCGCCGAGATCGTTCTCGACCCCGCGTTCGCGATGAAGACCGGCGTAAAACCTGTTGGTGGAGACAAGGGCGTGTTCGCCGGCGGCAAATCCGCAACCATCGCCTTCGGCCGTATCGCCAACTTTTCGATGGGCGAACTCACGGTCGCAGATGTTCCGGCCGAACTCATTCCCACCAGCGCCCTCGCTTCGGCCACAAAAGGCAAACCGGTCGCGGGCGTAATCGGCACTGGCCTGCTCTCGCGTTTTCTGTCCACCATCGATTACGCGAATGCAAAACTCATCCTCGCGCCGAAGACTTCACAAGCGCCCAAGGATTCGCGCGTCGCCGAAATTCCGTTCTGGCTGTTGAGCGACCACCTCATCGTCGCGCGCGGAAAACTTGACAGCGGCCCGGACCAACCCTTCATCGTGGACACCGGCCTCGCCGGCTTCGCAATCACCGCGCCGCGATCGACTCTGCGGGCGGCGGGCATCGCCATTCCGCAAGTCGCGCAACAAAAGAACGACGCCATTGGCACATCCGCCGCCGTGCCATTTCCAGTCGCGGCATTCACCCTCGGCACACTGAAAGCTGCAAATCTGCAAGGCCTCTACGGCCCCTTCCCGCCCACATTGGAAAACGGCCTAAGCGTTCACATCGGCGGACTCGTCTCGCACCAGTTCTTTCGGCCCTATGCCATCACATTCGATTTCACACATATGCAAATCATCGTGCGAAAGCCGAAAAGCTGAACGACTCAATGTGGGAAAGGGGCAACAGGCGTTGCGGATTTCCGCGCGCTCCGTTGACTTCAATAGGAGCGAGGCGTAGCTAACCTGCACCGCGAAGCATCGTGCTTTGCGCCAAAGTGAGCCGAACCATGAATTGTTTCACGTCCAAATTCCTAGACGCCGCGCCGGCCGCTCGTTCGAGCGGCGGGATCGCCGTTATGGCTCATGAGGTGAACGCGCATTAGATTTGTCTAATCCGTTCAGTGGTTTCCACCCCTCCCGAGCCCGCGCTTTGGAGGGTTTTTTGTTGCCCTTTTGCGGCCGGGTTCGGGCTTAAAATGAAAAGTCCGTGTCATGTCTGAGATAGCAGAACTCGATCTTTCCCACGCCGGCGCCCGCGTCAGCGGCCACGGCCTGGATGCATGGTTTGCCGAAGCGCGCGAAACGCTGAAGCTCGCCATTCCGCTCGCGCTCACGCAGCTGGCGCAGATGGCGATCATGACGACCGATACCGTCATGCTCGGCCATCTGAGCACGACCGCGCTCGCATCCGCCGCGTTGGGCAACACGGTGTTCTTTTTCACATGGCTCATCGGTTGCGGCCCTACCGCCGCCGTGGCGCCGATGATTGCGCATATTCTGGGCGCCCGTCCGAGAGATCGCGCCGGCGTGCGCGCATCAGCACGCATGGGCTTGTGGTCGGTGCTGATCCTGTCCGTTCCGCTTGTCACGTTCCTGCTGTTCGCGAAACACATCCTGCTGTTTCTCGGCCAGCAGCCGGTGCTTGCGGAAGGCGCGGGGAAATTCGTCGGCGTCCTGTGCTGGGGCCTGCCGTTTTCGCTGGGCTATCAGGTGCTGCGCAATTTCTCCACCGCGCTCAGCAAGCCGCTCGCGTCGCTGATCGTGATGGTGGTGGCGATCTTCTTCAACGCCTTCGGCGACTATGCGCTGATCTTTGGTCATTTCGGCGCGCCGAAACTTGGCTTGGTCGGCTCGGGTACCGCGAGCGCGTGTTCCTATGCGTTCAGCTTCTTCGCGATGCTGGCTGTCGTCTATCTGACACCAGGCTTGCGGAAGTACCGTATCTTGCGCCGTTTCCACCGTCCGCATGCGGAGAAGCTGTGGGAAGTGTTCCGGCTGGGCATGCCCATCGGGCTGACCATTATTTTCGAAGCCATGCTGTTCAATTCGGCAACGCTGATCATGGGCACGTTCGGAACGGCGGTGATTGCGGCGCACATGGTGGCGATCAATGTGCCGTCGATCACCTTCATGGTGCCGCTGGGCATTGGCATGGCCGCAACCGTGCGCGTCGGCCTCGCGGCCGGTGCGCGTGATGGCGATGCGATACGCCGCGCCGGCGGCAGCGCCATCGCGATGGGCGCGTTCTTCATGCTGTTTACCGGCATCCTGATCTGGATGTTCCCGGCCCAGATCGCCAGCCTTTATTTCGGCGATGTGGTGGCCAGCGCCGGCGTCATCGCGTTGGCCGCTTTGTTCCTGCATGTCGCGGCGATCTTTCAGATCGTCGATGGCGTGCAGGTGGTGGCTGCGTTCAGTCTGCGCGGATTGAAAGATGCCCACGCGCCCATGTGGATTGCCGGCGCCAGCTACTGGCTTGCCGGTTTTCCCGTCTGCCTTTTGCTGGCTTACGGATTCCACATGAAAGGTCTGGGCATCTGGTACGGCCTGGCGTTCGGGCTTCTCGTGGCCGCGGCGGCCATGTGCGCGCGTTTTTGGTATCTCGCGCGCAGGCGATAGACATGGCGGAACCATGGCTGCGAACAACCGTTCGCAATTCATGGTTCCGGCGTGGCTTCATATTCTGTCCATCGTTGCATTGCTGGCGGGCGCGCTTTGCGCCGCCGTCATCGCTTGGGATGAGTTTCGCCATCCGCAACAGATGTGGATCATGAATCTGGTTTGGCCGCTGGTGGCGCTGTTCGGTACGCTGGCAGTTCTCTTCTTCTATTTCCGCTTCGGGCGATCGCGCAGCCATTCCCGAAAGCCGATGGCCGTCAGCGTCGCGGAAGCAGCATTCCATTGCGGCTCCGGCTGCACGCTCGGCGACATAATTGCGGAAACGCTGGCCTACGCTTTCCCCGCCGTTGCGGTCTGGTTCGGCTGGCAAAGCCTATTCGGCGAAAAAATGTTCGCGGTGTGGGTTCTCGATTTCATCTTCGCCTTCGCGCTGGGCATCGCCTTTCAGTATTTCACCATCAAGCCGATGCGCGATCTGCGCCCCCGCGAAGCGCTGGTCGAGGCCTTGAAGGCCGATACGCTTTCGCTGATCGCCTGGCAGGTCGGCATGTATGGATTGATGGCCATCGCGCAGTTCGGGATTTTTCGCGGCGTGCCGCTGAGCGCCGCCACGCCCGAATTCTGGTTCATGATGCAAATCGCCATGATCGCGGGCTTTGCCACCGCCTATCCGGTGAACTGGTGGCTGGTGAAGATCGGCATCAAAGAGCCGATGTAAGCCAAGCGTTGCGCCCCGCCGCGCGCGGGCTACACTCCCCGCAAAAGATATTCCGGGAGCAACGCCATGTCCGTCCTTTCGCGGCTGAAATCGGTCGCCGATATTTCGCGCATTCACGCCGCCGACCGGCCCGATGCTGTCGCGCTGGATTTCAACGAACGCAAAACCACCTATGGCGAACTCGACGCGCGTGCCAGCCAGGTGGCGCAAGGGTTGATCGCGCTGGGCGCCGCGCCCGGCGCGCGCGTTGGTTATCTCGGCAAGAATTGCGACCGCTATTTTGAAGTGCTGCTGGGCGCCTTCAAGGCCAAGGCCGCCATCGTTGGCGTCAACTGGCGGCTGGCAGGACCGGAAATCGCCTATATCCTCAACGATGCCGGCTGCGAAATTCTGTTCGTGGGAAAAGACTTCTACGCAGCGGTCGAGAAGATTCTAGGCGATTGCCCAAAATTGAAAAAGATTATCGCCATCGACGGCGGTCATCCCGCATGGCCGGATTACGAAAGTTGGCGGGGCCAGCATCCGGCGAACGACCCAATGCTGCCCGTCGCGCCGGATGACGACGTGATCCAGCTCTACACTTCCGGCACTACGGGCCATCCCAAAGGCGTGCAGCTCACCAGCGCGAACTATCTGGCCATTCTGGATAGCGCCGAGAAGATGAACGTGGGCGCCTATACGCCCGAAGACGTGGTGCTGATTGCCATGCCGTTCTTCCACGTCGCTGGTGTGAATATCGGCCTGCTCAGTCTGGCGCAGGGCGCGCAAGGGATTGTACTGGGCGAGATCGATCCGCAGGAAATCCTGCGTCTCATTCAGGCGAAGAAGATCAATTACGCGTTCCTCGTGCCGGCCGTGATCCTGTTTCTGATCTCGCAGCCGAATGTGAAAGGCATGGATTTCTCGTCGCTGAAGAACATTTCTTATGGCGCGTCGCCTATCTCCGATGAAGTGCTGCTCCGTGCGAAAGAAATCTTCGGTTGCGAATTCCTGCAAGTTTACGGCCTCACCGAAACCACCGGCGGTGGTACCGTGCTGCACCCGGAAGACCACGAGCCTTCGCGCGGCAAGTTGCGGTCCTGCGGCCGCCCGGCGCCGGGACACGAAATTCAAGTGGTGGATTCGACAGGAAAGCCCCTGCCGCCGCGCGCGGTGGGCGAGATCGTGATCCGCGCGCCAAACGTAATGAAAGGCTACTGGAACAAGGCCGACGCTACGAAGAAGTCCGTGGTCGGCGACTGGTTCTATACGGGCGACGCCGGCTATTTCGATGAAGACGGCTACCTCTATATCCACGACCGCGTGAAAGACATGATCGTGTCCGGCGGCGAAAACATCTATCCGGCAGAGGTCGAAAACGCCATTTTCGGCGCTCCCGGCGTGGCCGATGTGGCCGTGATTGGTGTGCCTGACGACAAATGGGGCGAGGCCGTAAAGGCCATTGTGGTGAAAAAGCCGGGGACCAGCCCTGATGCCGCCCAGATCATCGCTTGGGCGCGGGATCGCATCGCAGGCTACAAATTGCCCAAAACCGTGGATTTTGTGGACGTTCTGCCCCGCAACCCGACGGGCAAAGTCCTCCGGCGGGAGTTGCGCGAACCCTATTGGGCAGGACGCGAAAGACGAGTAAACTGAGAGTCAGGTCATATGGGTTTGTGCTCATGCGGGGAAGGCCGAGTCACTACTGGAATATCGCGCTTGGCGCGCTGGCGATAAGCTTTGCCGCGCCGGTTGTCGCGCACGAATTGCCCGGCGCCTCATCGCAGGGAACCATCCCTTACGCGGTGGACGAAATGGGTTCCGACAACACGGTGCCCTTCATCGATCGCGGCAGCCAGATCGCCATTGCTTGCGATGCGCTCGACAAAGCGTCCGCCGATAACGTGCGCGTCGTCATGCGCATTGCGCCGACGCTGGGCGATCTCGATACCGGCTACAAGAAAGTTCTTGCCACCGACGAGACGGTCAGCAACGGCGCCGTGCACGTGCGCGTGCCGGATGTGCCCGATCTGGCGTCGCACACCGTTCAGGTGAATGTGTATGTGACAAAGGCCAGCGGCCAGCAGCTCACCTGCGACGCCGGAACGATGCGCGTCGTCTAGAATTCGAAGCGCCCGGTCTTAGCCGGGAAGCCCGTCAATTTTCGCAACGTCTTCCAGATGCTCGTCCCACTGCGCGCGGCTGGCAAAACAGATATGCGCTTCCGGGCGCATATCGACGGCGCTATCCAGGCTTCCGGCCGGCACAACAAGCAGCCCATCCTGATGTTGAACGCGCGGAAGCGCTGAGCCGCATACCGCGCAAAAGCATCGTTCGTGGCGCGTGCCGGCAATGCGATAGGTCTTAACATTCTCCTCCCCCGTCAGCCACGCGACCTTAGCTGTCGATGAAAAAAGATTGGCGGCGTGGGCCGAGCCAGTGTCCTTCTGGCAGCGCGAGCAATGACAAAGAAAGAAATGTTCGAATTCTCCGGTAATCTCAAATCGAACGGCACTGCAGTTGCAGGCGCCGGTGGCTGTCTTGTTCATGGCCCGTCACGCTCGTTAGAACAGATGCCTGTCTACCACGGCTAAAGCCCCAGAACGCCCGCCGCAATAATCCCCAGAGCGCCCGCGGCAACCCATATCGCTATGCGCGTATAGCGCGTGCGCTGCGTTTGCGCTTCGGCGATCTGGCGCACCGTGTCCGGGTGAAGGCGCATGCCGCCTTCCGCCAGCATGGCGGAGACAATCTCGGCATTGCGCAAAAGCTGCGGCAGGTTCTGCGCGACGCGGCCGAGCGCCGAAACGCCTTCGCCCATATCGCGCAGCCGCGCTTCGGGGCCAACTTGCGCGATCATCCATGTCTCGATCACGGGCCGCGAGGTTTCCCAGATATCGAAATCCGGATCGAGGCTGCGCGCCACGCCTTCCACCACCACCATCGTCTTTTGCAACAGCACAAGCTGCGGCTGAAGTTGCATATCGAAGCGGCGCGTAGTGTCGAACAGTTGCTGAAGCAGCTTTGCCATCGAGACATCGCGCGCCGCGCGGCCGAAGATCGGTTCGCCCACCGCGCGCAAAGCCTGTGCGAAAGTCTCAATCGGATGCGACGGCGGCACGAACCCGGCATCGTAGTGAACCTGCGCCACGCGCAGATAATCGCGCGCCAGGAATCCGCCCAGCGTCTCCGCCATGAAGCGCCGCATCGCGGGATCGAGCCGCCCCATGATTCCGAAATCGACGGCCACCAGCCGTCCGTCCGCATCCACAAACAGGTTTCCCTGATGCATGTCGGCGTGGAAGAAACCGTCGCGCAGGGCTTGCGTAAGGAAGTTGCGCACCACCATCGTGGCAATGCGTTTGGGATCCTGCCCCGCCGCTTCCAGCGCTTGCGGATCGCGGATCGGCACGCCTTCAATCCATTCCGTCGTCAGCACACGCTCGGCGGTGCGGTCCCAATCGATTGTGGGCACGCGGAAATCCGCATCGGATTTCGTCAACTCGGCAAGTTCGGATGCCGCCGCCGCTTCCATGCGCAAGTCCAACTCCAGCGCCACGGAATTGGCCAGCGTTCCCACCACCGCCATGAAGCGCAAGCGGCGCGCTTCGTCCGACATGCGCTCTGCCATGCGCGCGGCGAAGGCGAACGCGGAAAGATCGCGCGCGAATTCCACATCCACGCCGGGGCGCAACACTTTCACCGCCACTTTCTTCGGCGGATCGTCTGTCGTTTCGGCGGTATGTACCTGCGCGATGGACGCCGCCGCAACCGCATCGCCAAACGACGCGAACAACGCATCCACCGGCTTGCCCAGACTGGCAGCCACAATCGCGACGGCCTCGGCTTTGGGAAACGGCGGCAACCGGTCCTGCAACATTTCCAGCGCATCGGCGATATCATCGCCCACCAAATCGGGCCGCGTCGCCAAAACCTGCCCCAGCTTGATGTAAGCGGGGCCAAGGCTTTGCAGCGCATTGGCCAGCCGCACGCCCGGCGGCTGCGCGAGATCGCCTGCCTTGCCGCCAAACCCAAGAACACGCCGCATCATCCGCGCAGGCAGCGGCATGCGATCCAGATATTCGCGCGGCACCAGCGCGTCATGCTTCGCCAGCATGCGGCCTGCGTGCCACAAGCGGCGCATGTTGGAGAACGTGCTCATATCTTCCACGCCGAATGCATGGCGGCGATACCACCCATGAAATTGCGCACTTTCACGCGGCTCAATCCCGCCGCCTCTATCATCTTCGCGAACTTCGCTTGCGGCGGAAAGCGGCGGATGCTTTCGGCGAGATAGCGGTAAGCCTCGCCATCCTTCGCCACCATCTCACCCAAACGTGGCAGAACGCTGAACGAATAACGCTCATACAGCGCGTCCAGCCCCGGTGCATCGACGCGGGAAAATTCCAGGCACAAAAACCGCCCGCCCGGCTTCAACACGCGGGCTGCTTCGGCAAGCGCTTTGTCGATATGCGTCACGTTGCGGATACCGAACGCGATTGTGTAGGCGCCCTGGCTCGCGGATGGCACCGGCAGGTTCTCTGCATCGCCGCAGACCCATTCGATGGCGGTTTCGCCTTTCTCTTTCGCGCGGCGCACGCCCTCGCCCAGCATGTCGGCGTTGATGTCGCAAACCGTGATCGCCGCCTCGCCGCCTCTCGCGCGCACGGCGTCTGCAATCCGGAACGCGATGTCACCCGTGCCACCGGCCACATCCAGCACTTCCCAGCCCGGTTGCGGGTTCAGCCATTCGACGAACGTGTCCTTCCACAGCCGGTGAACCCCGCCGCTCATCAAGTCGTTCATCAGGTCATAGCGCTTGGCCACGGAGGAAAAGACCTCGCGCACGAGGCCTTCTTTCTCGTCCTCGGCCACGTCACGGAAGCCGAAGCTGGCGGTCTTGGTCGCGTTGCTCATCGCGACGGAACATACAATAAGGTGCGCCATGCCAGAACTCCCCGAAGTGGAAACCGTGAAAATCGGCCTTCAGCCCGCGCTGGAAGGCCGCCGCTTTACCCATGTCCAAACGCGCCGCGGCGATTTGCGCATCCCTTTTCCCAAGGGTTTCGCCAAACGGCTCACGGGCCGCAAGGTGGTGCGGCTGCGGCGCCGGGCGAAATACATCCTGGCCGATCTGGACGGCGGCGAAACGCTGGTCATCCATCTGGGCATGAGCGGGCGCATGACGGTGTTCGCCAAGAACAAGAGCCAGAAGCTCGGCCAGTTCCACTACGACGCGGTGCCGGACGAGCCGGAGAAGCACGACCATGTCATCTTCGATACCGACGCCCCCGCGCGCGTGGTGTTCAACGATCACCGCCGCTTCGGCCTGATGACGCTTTTAAAAACCGACAAGCTGGAAAGCGACAAGCTGTTCAAGGATGTCGGCGTCGAGCCGCTGTCCGGCGATTTCGACCCCGCGTTCCTGAAGCAAGCTCTCAAAGACAAGAAGACGCCCATCAAATCCGCCCTGCTCGACCAACGGCTGATCGCGGGGCTGGGCAACATCTATGTCTGCGAGGCGCTATGGCGCGCGAAAATTTCGCCCTGCCGCCGCGCTGCCCGCGTGAAGCCGGACGAAATCGCGCCGCTCGTCAAAGCCATCAAGGATGTGTTGCAGGAAGCCATAAAAGCCGGCGGCTCATCCCTGCGCGACCACAAACAGGTGCACGGCGAGTTGGGATATTTCCAGCATCACTTCGCCGTCTATGGCCGCGAGAAAAAACTCTGCCAGCGCGCCGACGACGGCATCATCAAGCGCATCGTGCAGAGCGGACGATCGAGCTTCTATTGTCCGGTGTGCCAGAAATAGTCAGTGCGGCGGCTGCCAAAGTTCGATCTTCGTGCCGTCGGGATCCATGATCCAGGCGAACTTGCCGCTGGGATCGCTGTCGTCGCGCTTCAGAATCGGCACGCCCTTGGCGGTCAGCTTGGCAATGATTGCATCCATATCGTCCACCGCGAAATCCAGCATGAACTCGCGCGTCGATGGCGCCATGTATTTGGTGTTCTGCGCAAATGCATTCCAGGTCGCAACCGGTGGATGGCCTGGCGCATCATAGCGCAACGCCGCGCCGCCCCAGGATTCCATTGGCATACCCAGAACGTCGCGATACCAGGCGCTCAACGCTTTCGGGTCTTTGCTCTTGATGAAAATGCCGCCAATGCCGGTGATATGTCCCGAGCTTGCGTCCGGCGTATCTGCCGCCATCGCCTCGATTCGTGGCAAGATGCCAAGCATCACCGCAAACACGATCGCCAATCTGAATGTCATTTCCGCCCCGCCGCTATGGCCCGCTTACAGTTTCCACGATTGGTGCGGGGAGTTCCAGCGGCGATTGAGACCGTTCAGGTGAGATTGGTCTGCCACGAAACGCCGAAACGGTCGTTGCACCAGCCGAACTTCTTGCTGAAACCGTAGTTGCCCGGCGGCATCAGAATCTTCCCACCTTCTCCAAGCGCTGCGAACACGCGATCCAGTTCCGCTTCATTGTCACATTCCACGAAAATCGACATCGACGGCGTGAAATCAAACGCATGCACCGCCGGGCTGTCCGTCGCCATGAAATCCACGCCGTTCAGTGTAAAGGAAGCGCGCATTACGCTGCCTTCCTTGCCCGGCCCGCCGGCCCCCCAGCGCTCGATGTTCCCGATCTTCGAGTTGGAGATCAGCGAAGTGTAGAAGATGATCGCCTCTTCGCACTTGCCGGTAAACATCAGGAACGTCGCAACGGATTTGGTCACTTTTCCATTACCCTTCCTTGTTCTTGGTCAGCCAGATGTTTTCGGTCTTGCCCGTTTCCAGCAGCGACTTGAGGTTTGAGAGAACCTTCGGCCAGCCACCGGAAATGCTGCTCGCCATCGCGGGATCGTGCTCAAGCTGATCGTGCGTGACGGTGAGGCACACCAGCCCCGGCGCGTAATCCGCGATGTCGAATGTTACGCGAGACGGTTCTTTAAAATGATCCGGCCGCGTCCATGTCATCGCCAGACGGTGAGGCGGATCGGATTCCAGAACTTTCCCATCGACAAGCACCGTTCCGGAACCATCGCCATGCTGGTGTTCCCAGCGCGAACCCTTCTTCCAGTCAGAGACATTGGTATGCATCCAGTAACGGCGCGCAAATTCCGGCTGGGTGATCGCGTCCCAAACCTTCTGCGGCGTGGTGTAGATATAGGTGACATAGACAAAGCTCATGGTCTTATCCCTTCGGCGGCATCGGTGTGGGAAGCCCCAGCGGCTTTCCGGTTTCAAGCAGCGACTTCAGACCAGACAGGATCATCGGCCAGCCTTTGCGCCCGCCTTCCAGCCATGCGCGTGGAATGGCGGTGGGATGTTCTTCGGTCATGGTGAGACGCACGACGCCGTTGCCGGTGTCTTCGATCTCATAGGTAACGATGGCGGCCGGCGGTTTGGGCTCCATCCAGTCCACGATCCACGTCATAACGAGTTTCTTGGGCGCATCCGCTTCGCGCACCTCGCCTTTCACGTCCACGCGCCCATCGGGCATGCGCAGCAGCCACGGCGATCCTTTCTTCCAATCGCTCTCGACGGAATGTCCGAAGAAATATTTCGCGGTGAATTCGGTTTTCGTCAGCGCATCCCAAACCTTCTGCGGTGTCGACGCAATGTAGATCGAATAAACCGTGGCTTCGGTGGTGAGATCGCTCATTATCGCTCCTCATTTGTCATGGCCCGCCGGAGTGCGGGCCACCCAGGCGGCACCGCGCAAAAGCGGGAAGAACAAGTCATTGCATTTCAAATTCACGATGGTGCAGAACCCAACTGGGTGGCCCGCATTTGCGGGCCATGACATTTGGGTGTGGTGGAGAAAGCCGCACGTCACTCCGCCTCCAATTTCTTTTTGAGATCCGCCAGCGCCTGCAGCCGCCCGCGTTCGAACTTGCCGATCCAGCGCTCCGCGATGTCGTTGATCGGAACCGGATTGATGAAATGCAGCTTCTCGCGCCCGCGCTTTTGCGTGGCGACAAGGTTCGCCGCCTCCAGAATCGCCAGATGCTTGGTCACGGCCTGGCGCGACATTTTCATTCCCTCGCACAAATCACCCAACGTCTGTCCGTTTTGGGCATGAAGCCGGTCCAGCAACTGGCGGCGGTTTTCGTCTGCCAACCCTCTGAAAACCGCGTCCATGCTCATGTTTCTAATATGCAACCATTAGGTTGCCTGTCAAGCTAGCGCTGTGGATAACTTGGGAATTTCTGCTTGACAGTAGGACGATGCTCCAATACATTAGGCGCATACCTCCCATTGCGCCCAAACCGCACGGCCTTTCACCGCCGGGCTTGTTTTTGCACCCGCGAAGCGCGAGGGAGACGCACGCTTTTCGCAACCGGAGTCCGTCTCATGGCCTATCAGAACATTCTCACAACAATCGAAAACCATGTCGGCGTGATCACGCTGAACCGGCCCAAGGCGCTGAACGCGCTGAACTCCGAATTGCTGGGCGAGCTGGTGAGCGTTCTGGAGGAATGGGATGCGGGCGATGATGTGCGCTGCATTGTGCTCACCGGATCGGAGCGTGCCTTCGCCGCCGGCGCCGATATCCGCGAGATGCAGCCGCAATCCTACATGGAAATGTACAAGGCCAACTTCTTCGCCGGCCCCGCCGATCGCATTGCCGCTATCCGCAAGCCCATTATCGCAGCGGTTGCCGGTTACGCGCTGGGCGGTGGCTGTGAACTGGCCATGCTGTGCGATTTCATCATCGCAGCCGATACCGCAAAGTTCGGCCAGCCGGAAATCAACCTGGGCGTCATGCCCGGCATCGGCGGTACGCAGCGCCTCACCCGCTTTGTCGGCAAATCCAAAGCGATGGATATGTGCCTGACGGGCCGCAACATGGATGCCGCCGAAGCCGAACGCAGCGGCCTCGTCAGCCGCGTTGTTCCGGCCGCGGATCTGCTGGCCGAAACCATGAAGGCGGCAACCATGATCGCGGAGAAGTCGGTTCCCATCGCCATGATGACCAAAGAGACGATCAACCGCGCTTATGAAACCACGCTGGCCGAAGGCGTGCGCTTCGAACGCCGCGTGTTCCATTCCATGTTCGCCACGCAAGACCAGAAGGAAGGCATGGCCGCCTTCTCCGAGAAGCGCAAAGCCGCCTTCACGGACAAGTAGCGCCCCGCATTGACCCCATAACCCCGCGCGGGCTAAGACCCGCGCCTCTTATTCGGACTTCAGGAAGATCCAATGCCCAATATCGCCTCCTCCAAGAAGCGCGTCCGCACCATCGCCAAGCGCACCGCCATCAACCACTCGCGCAAGACGCGCATCCGCAGCCACCTGCGCAAGGTTGAGGAAGCCATCGCTTCCGGCGACCAGAAGGCGGCCCTGGCGGCCCTCAAGGCAGCCGAACCCGAGCTGATGCGCGGCGTGTCCAAGGGCGTGATCCACAAGAATACCGGCGCCCGCAAGGTTTCGCGCCTCACCAAGCGCGTCGCCAAGGTCGGCAAGTAAGCCTCGCGAATTCTTGCAAAATTCCGATTTTTCGGGGCTCCGGATAGAATTCGGAGCCCTTTTTATTTGCTCAGCATACAGATTGTAACGGGAGCGGAATATTGGCATGCGGCGTTCGGCGCGGACCAAAGGCCAAGTCATTGTTCTGTCACGGAAAGTCAATTTCCGTATAAAGACCATAGGGTTACGAAGCGTAGAAAAACTGTCTTGCAAGTGCAAAATTTGACGAATCGAAATTTTTTGCGCTTGCAGCCCCTGTGCCCCTTGTCTATCTTAACTATTGCTTCTGGGGCGCGGATGGAAATGCCAAAATCAAGCAACAATATTCCAAAAATACTGGCAAATCCTGGCCGCTCGCACTTCGGCAGAAGTAAATAAAAGTCTAGCAAATACTTGAGTTTTGTCTTGCAACGGGCATCCAAAATGCTCGAAAGGCGAAGCTTTGGGGTGGGAAGAACCATGTTGTCTTTGAAAACGGTGCCGGAGTACGCCGGCGACCTTGATAGCGCCGAGGCTTGGTCTGTGTTGCGCCGCGATACCAGCGCCCGGCTGGTCGATGTGCGTACCGCCGCCGAATGGGCCTATGTCGGCACGCCCCATCTGGCGAGCCTGGGCCGCGAACTGTTGCGCGTCGAATGGCAGAATTTTCCGGCGGGCACGGCCAATCCGGATTTTGTGACGCAGACAAGCGAGGCGTTGGCGCGTTCCGGCGCCGGCAAGGATGCGCCCGTTCTTTTTATCTGCCGCAGCGGCGCGCGTTCGCGCGCTGCCGCCATCGCGATGACGAAGGCGGGATACACCCGTTGCTACAACGTATCGGGCGGCTTCGAAGGCGATCTCGACGGCGAGGGCCATCGCGGCAAAACAGGCGGTTGGAAGACACAACATCTTCCGTGGAAACAGAATTGAGAAAAGGATTGAGGACTTGGAAAAAATAGAACGCGAGGCCGTTCCGGGCGGCTGAAAAATAATCTCCGGAAAAGATTGATCTCGTAACAACAAACAAAGCGGGCGCAAAAATCATAAGCGCCCGGCGGGATGGGGTGTGCCAATGGATCAAGTGACAAGGAAGACAGAGATGCCGGAATGGACGTCGGGATGGCTGGCGGCGCGCGAACGTTTGCGCCGCGAGCTTGGGGATGCGGTTTTCGAGGCGTGGATCGCACCGCTCACGTTCATTTCGGCGGACAGGGGCGAAGTGAAGATCGGCGCGCCGAAGCCTTTTGCCCGTAACTGGGTTGCCAACCACTATGCCCCGCGCATCGAGCGCGCGTTGCGTGCCGAAGGCGTCGATCTCGCGTCACTGAATCTTGTGTTGTGCGAGCAGAAAGCCGAGCAGATTCCGTCTTACCTGAAGGATGTTGCTCCGCCGCACTCCAGCCAGCCCGCATTGGATGATGCCAAAGCGGCGCGCCGCGGCTTGTTCAACCGCATGCTGCACCCCGCGCAGACGTTCGAGAGTTTCATTTCCGGCCCGCAGACGGAGTTTGCCTTCCGCGCCGCACAGGCGTTTTCGCAGACCGACGGCGGCGATATTTCGCTGCTCTTCGTTCACGGTGGCTTCGGTTACGGCAAAAGCCATCTCGCCAATGCCGCGGCGCTGGACGCCAAGAAGCGCGGCCGCAAGGTACTTTATCTGAGTGCGGAAGATTTCATGCGCCAGTTCCTCGGTGCCTTGCACCGCAAGGATACGCTGTCCTTTAAGGACGAACTGCGCGCTGCCGATCTTCTTATCATCGACGATCTGCAGCACATTTGTGGCCGCGCCGCGACCATGAGCGAATTCCTGCATTCGGTGAATGCGCTGGTCGAATTGCACCGCAAGGTGATGATTGTGGCCGACAAGCCGCCATCAAAGCTGGATGGCCTGACGCCGGATGTGGCCTCGCGCTTGTCTGGCGGTCTCGTGATCGCGATGGAAAAGCCCGACCGCGACACGCGGCTGGCGATCCTCAAAGCGCGCGCCGCGGAAACCGCCCGCCATCGCCCGGATTCCGCGTTGCCGGAAGGCGTGCTGGAACGCATCGCCGATCTGGAAGACATCTCGCCGCGCGAAATGCTCGGCCTGCTGGTGAAGCTTTCCACCTATGCCGATCTCACAAAGAAGCCGGTGACGATCGAGGTGGCGGACGAAACCATCGGTCAGCGCTCGGCGCCGGGAAAGAAGCTCTCGATCGAGGACATCCAGCGCAAGACGGCGGAGTTCTACCGTCTCGAAGTGCGCGACTTCCATGCCCCCAGCCGCACCCGCCGCGTGGCGCGGCCGCGCCAAGTGGCGATGTTCCTCTCGCGCCAGCTCACCATGCGCTCACTGCCGGAAATCGGCCGGCGCTTTGGTGGGCGCGACCACACGACGGTTCTGCACGCTTGTCGACGCATCGCTTCGCTGTGCGAGGAGGATCCCGTGTTCAAGCAGGAAGTCGATTTCCTGGTCACGGTGCTCTCCAAACGCCCTGAACTCTAAGGCGCTTTCCGCGACATTTCCCTCTCTCTTCGGGGAGGGGGAAATGCACGCCAAACCTGTTCCCTTTTGCCCCCACCTGATATAGTCCCCTGCTTGAGTCTGAGGCCCTAAACGGCCTCAAAATCTCTCAAGCAAATCAGGGGCTTACCGGGCGCTTTTTGGCGCGTCCGGAGGGGCTGAAACCGACCCGGAAACCGAACGAAAAAACGATGAAAATAAACGTCGAACGCGGCGCCTTTCTGAAGGCGCTTTCCCACGTCCAGAGTGTCGTCGAGCGCCGCAACACCATCCCGATCCTGTCCAACGTGATGATCGAGGCGGCCAAGGGCAACGTGAAGCTCACCGCCACCGATCTCGATATCGAGATCGTGGAAGCCACGGCGGCCGATGTGCTGCGCAACGGTGCGGCCACTGCCCCTGCCCACATGCTCTACGACATCGTGCGCAAGCTGCCGGACGGCTCGCAGGTGCAGGTGGAGTTGCTCACCAGCGAAGGCGGCCGCCTGGCTGTCTCCGCCGGCTCGGTGCGCTTTGAGCTGGCCTGCCTGCCCAAGGAAGACTTCCCCCAGATGGCGGCCGGCGCCCTGCCCCACAAATTCCGCGTTGATGCGGATGAGATGAAGCGCCTAATCGATCGCACCCGCTTTGCCATCTCCACCGAGGAAACGCGCTTCTACCTGAACGGCATCTACATTCACGCCGCCAAGGAAGGAAAAACCAAAGCCCTGCGCGCGGTGGCAACAGATGGGCATCGCCTCGCCCGCTTCGATCTCGATCTGCCGGATGGCGCTTCGGATATTCCCGGCGTCATCATCCCGCGCAAGACGGTGGCGGAATTGCGCCGCCTGCTGGACGACGCGGATGGCGCCGTCGAAGTCTCGCTGTCGGACACCAAGATCCAGTTCAACTTCGGTGGCGTGGACCTTACGTCCAAGCTGATCGACGGCACCTTCCCGGACTATCAGCGCGTGATCCCCAGCGGCAACGACAAATCGCTGGCGCTGGACAGCAAGGAATTCGCGCAAGCCGTGGACCGCGTCTCGACCATTTCGGCCGACAAGACGCGCGCCGTGAAGCTCAATCTCGGCAAGGACAAGGTCACGCTCTCGGTTGTGAATCCGGAGTCCGGAACCGCCACCGAAGAGGTGACGGCCACTTACAATGCCGGCGCCATCGAGATCGGCTTCAACGCGCGCTATCTGCTGGACATCACCGGCCAGATCGAAGGTAAGGAAGTGCGCTTCCTGCTTTCCGACGCGGGCTCGCCCACTATTGTTGAAGACGCCGAGGACGCCCGTACGCTCTACGTCCTCATGCCGATGCGGGTCTGAGATTGACGGCGTTGTCCGATCGCAAAGCCGCTGGCGATTCATCGCCCGCCGTAGCGCAGCCACGGCTGGCGGTGACGCGCGTGATGCTCACCAACTTCCGTTCCTACGCGGTGGGCGAGATCGCAACCAGCGGGCGGCCTGTCGTGCTGGCGGGCCCGAACGGCGCGGGCAAAACAAACCTGCTGGATGCCATTTCGCTTCTGTCGCCCGGCCGCGGCCTTCGTGGCACCCGGCTTGGCGAACACACGCGCAAAGGCCCGGCGGCTTCCAGCGAAGCGCTTTGGGGTGTGGCAGCCACCGTTTCGCGCGGCGACGAGAGTTACGAAATCGGCACGGGCCTCACGCTGGGACCCAACGGCGGCGAGCGGCGGCAGATGCGCCTGAACGGTGCGCCGGCATCCAACCCTGCCGACATGGCCGAACTTGTGCAGATGGCGTGGCTGACACCCGCGATGGACCGGCTCTTCATTGAAGGCGCCAGCGGGCGGCGGCGCTTTCTGGATCGCCTGGTATTTGGTTTCACGTCGATCCACGCACGCAACGCCACACGCTACGAAACCGCGATGCGCGAACGCGCGCGCTTGCTGAAGTTCGGGCCGCGCGACCCGGCATGGCTTGACGGGCTGGAAGCGGAAATGACGCAAGCCGGCATCGCGGTTGCGCAAGCGCGCGCCGAAGCGGTCGTGCGGCTGAACCGTGCGCTGGCCGAACGCGGCGAAGCGGGTGAATTTCCGTCCGCGTTGCTGTCGCTGGAAGGCGACGCCGACGCATTGATCGCCGAACATGGCAACGCCTCGGCTGATGCCTTCCGCGAGCATTTCGCCCGGGCCCGTATCCGCGACGCCGAAGCCGGCCGCACCACTTTCGGCCCGCATCTCTCCGATCTGGGCGTGCGCCACACCGCCCGGCGCATGGACGCGCACGAATGTTCGACCGGCGAACAAAAGGCGCTGCTGATCTCTATCGTGCTTGCGCATGCTTGGGAGCTTTCCCATATGAGGGAAGGCCGCGCGCCCATCCTGCTTCTGGATGAAATCGCCGCCCATCTCGATGTCCGCCGCAGAGCCGCGCTGTTTGGAGAAATCCTGGCACTTGGCGCGCAAGCCTGGATGACAGGCACCGACATGGACATGTTTTTACCGCTCAAAGAACGCGCGGATTTGTTTGCGGTCTCGGATTCTCGAGCCGTTCTGATTTCAGAGTAAGTAAAAATGGCTTCTCCAAACGCTTTGCCGAACCCCAACGAATATGGCGCCGACAGCATCAAGGTGCTGAAGGGCCTCGATGCCGTGCGCAAGCGGCCAGGCATGTATATCGGCGATACCGACGACGGTTCCGGCCTGCATCACATGGTCTACGAAGTCGTGGACAATGCCATCGACGAAGCGCTGGCCGGCCACGCGACAAGCGTGACGGTGGCGTTGAACGCCGATGGATCGGTCACGGTGTTCGATAACGGCCGCGGTATTCCCACCGGCATCCACGAAGGCGAAGGCGTTTCCGCCGCCGAAGTGATCATGACCCAGCTTCACGCCGGCGGAAAATTCGAACAGAACGCCTACAAGGTTTCTGGCGGCTTGCACGGCGTGGGCGTGTCGGTCGTCAACGCGCTCAGCGAATGGTTGGACCTGCGCATCTGGCGCGACGGCCAAGAGCATTACATGCGCTTCCGTCACGGCGACGCCGAAGCGCCGCTCAAGATCGTTGGCGAAGTCAAAGACAAACGCGGAACCGAAGTGACGTTTCTGCCGTCGTCCGGAACCTTTACCAAGACGGAATTCGATTTCGCCACGCTGGAACACCGGTTGCGCGAGCTGGCATTCCTGAACTCCGGCGTCGTCATTCTGCTGACTGACAAGCGCGGCGTGGATAAAAAGGAAGTCACGCTGCACTACGAAGGCGGCCTGATGGAATTCGTGCGCTATCTGGACCGCGCCAAGAATTCCCTGATCTCCTCGCCGATCATGCTGACTTCCGAACGCGACGGGATCACCGTGGAAGCGGCGCTGACATGGAACGACAGCTATCACGAGAGCATGCTGGTCTTCACCAACAACATTCCGCAGCGCGACGGCGGCACGCACTTGGCCGGCTTCCGCGCCGGCTTGACGCGCGTGGTAACGAAATACGCCGATGAAATGTCTTCCGCGAAGAAAGACAAAGTTGCGCTGACAGGCGACGATTGCCGCGAAGGCCTGACCTGTGTTCTTTCGGTCAAGGTACCGGATCCGAAATTCTCGTCGCAGACCAAGGACAAGCTTGTCTCCTCCGAAGTGCGCCCCATCGTGGAAGGCGCGGTGCTGGAACAGCTGGGCCACTGGTTCGAGGAACATCCGTCGGACGCCAAATCCATTGTCGGCAAGGTGGTCGAAGCCGCCGCAGCGCGCGAAGCCGCCCGCAAGGCCCGCGAACTGACGCGGCGCAAAGGCGCACTGGATGGCGCCTCTCTGCCCGGCAAGCTGGCCGATTGCCAGGAGCGCGATCCCGCCAAGTGCGAAATCTTCATCGTTGAAGGTGACAGCGCCGGCGGCAGCGCCAAACAGGCGCGCAACCGCGAAAACCAGGCTGTGCTGCCGTTGCGCGGCAAGATTCTGAATATCGAGCGCGTGCGCTTCGATCGCATGCTGACCAGTGAGAGTATTGTCTCGTTGATCACCGCGCTGGGCACCGGCATCGGTCGCGAGGAATTCAACGCCGACAAACTGCGCTACCACAAGATCATCATCATGACGGACGCCGACGTGGACGGCGCGCATATCCGCACGCTGCTGCTGACATTCTTCTACCGCCAGATGCCGGAGTTGATTGAGCGCGGCCACATCTTCATCGCGCAACCGCCGCTTTACAAAGCGGCGCGCGGAAAATCCGAGCGCTATCTGAAGGACGAGCGCGAATATCAGGATTACCTGATCTCCGAAGGCTCATCCGGCGCCAGCCTCACGCTGCACACCGGCGAAACGCTGGCCGGTGCCGATTTCGACGCGCTAATCGAAAAAGCTCGCGCGGCAAGTATCGCGCTGGACGGTTTCCCTCGCCATTACCCGCGCTTTGTGCTGGAACAGGCCGCGATTGCCGGCGCGCTCAACCCCGATGTGCTGAACGATAAAGCAAAGGCCGATGAAGCCGCGGCTTACATCGCCACGCGCCTCGATCAGCTTTCGGATGAAATCGAACGTGGCTGGCACGGCGAGCCGACGCCGGATGGCGGTCTGAAATTCTGGCGTGACGTTCGCGGCGTCCGCGAGGCGGTGGCCATCGACGGCGCACTGATCGCCAGCGCCGACGCGCGCAAGCTGGACAAGATCGCACCGGATTTGCAGGCGGCATATCTGAAAGCTGGCACGCTGAAGCGCAAGGACGAAACACGCGAAGTGCGCTCGCCAACCGAATTGCTGAATGCGATCTTCGAATGGGGCCGCAAGGGATTGGGGTTGCAGCGCTACAAAGGTCTTGGCGAAATGAATCCGGACCAGCTTTGGGAAACCACGCTGGACGAGAACGCCCGCACCCTGCTGCAGGTGAAGGTGGAGCACGCCGACGATGCCGACGACCTCTTCACCAAGCTGATGGGCGATGTGGTGGAGCCCCGCCGCGAATTCATCCAGGACAACGCGCTAAACGCCGCTCTGGACGTCTAAGGCCACCTACTCGGCGTCTTTACAAATCCTTTGGATCGCGCGCATCCTTTGCCGGGTAGCGCATCCATTCCTTTTGCGAACATTGGGAGCAAGCCATGGGCTGGCGGTTCAAACGTGTTCTCAACCTTTTCCCGTTCCTGCGGCTGAACCTGAGCAAGTCGGGTCTCAGCACCAGCGTCGGCCCGCGCGGCGCGGATGTGAATATCGGCCGCCACGGCATGACGACCAACGCCGGCATTCCGGGCACCGGGCTTTCGTACCGCCAGAAAATGGGTGGCAAGGGAACGCTGACCGGCATTCTCATGGTCGTGGCGGGGCTCGGCTTCGCGCTTTACAAACACAATTGGGATGTCGGCGCGCTGATAACGGGCAAACGCGCCTCCACCACACATGCGGAACGAACGATTGCACCGCGGGGACAATCCGCAACCGCCGCACCGCGCGCGCCGCGTGTTGCTGCCGGCGCGGACGTTGTGGCCGCTGCGATTGCCGCGACCGGAACGCTCTATATCTCGCGCAACAATTCGGACCTGCGTTCCGCGCCAAGTTATTCCGCGACGGTGCTAAAGCGGATGGTGAAAGGTTCCACCGTGACCTTGCTGGCGACATCGGACGATTGGCGCAAAGTACAGGATGGCGCCACGCAAGGCTGGATGCGCGCCGGAACCTTGCGCGATACGCCGCCGGGAACGAAGAAGCCGAAGACAGCGCCATAGCGTTCAATTCACAGCGCCCACCAGCCAGCAGGCCGCAAGTGGCGCGATGCCGTTTGGCGTTTTGAATTTCTCCATCGCTTGCGCAGCAACGCGGCGGATTTCCTCTCTGGTGCGCCCGTCAAGGTCTGCCGCCGCCTTTGCCAGCGGCCCGATGTTCAGCACCTGCGCCGCGGCATCATCGATGGTCGCGCCCATGTGCATCACACTGTCGAGCGGCTTGATGCGAATGTCGGTGAAACCGGCTTCGTCCAGAATGTTTCGCAAACGTCCGGAATCGGCAAAGGCGAAGGGACCGGGCGCGATCGGATCGGCCGGCTCCTGCGGCGGCAGAAGATCGCGCGCAGCGGCGTAAGGGGCGCTGGCCCACAAATTCTCCGCCGCCGTGCGCCAGCAGGCAAAGGCCAGCCGCCCATGCGGCTTGAGGCTCTTGCGGATATTGGAGAAGGCGGCGAGTGGATCGGCGAAAAACATCACACCGAATTTGGAGAAGGCGAGATCGTATTCCGGGGCAAAGGCATGGGCTGCGGCATCGGCCTCAAGAAATGAAATTTTCGCCTTCGCAGCGTCCGCGCGGGAGCGCGCCAGGCTCAGCATGGGCCTCGAGATATCGACACCGGTTACAGCCCCGTTGGCGCCGGCCGCTTTGGCCAGCGCGATGGTTGTCGTGCCGCAACCGCAGCCGATGTCCAGAATATGCTCGCCAAGCTTTGCGGCGGCGAAAGGAAGTAGTGACGCGGTGATATCCACCATATCCGCATCGAGCGTTTCCTGCAGGCGCGCCCAGCGTTCGCCTACTTCGCCGTTCCAATATTCGATTTGCTGTTCGTTGCTGCTCATTTCTTGGCGTTCCTTTTGCGTTGCGCCAGCGTGCGCAGGCGCAGCGCATTCAGCTTGATGAAACCGGCCGCGTCCTTCTGATCGTACGCGCCTTTATCATCCTCGAAGGTGACGAGATCCTGATTGTAGAGCGAGTACGGCGAGCTTCGCCCGGCCACAATGGCGTTGCCCTTGTAGAATTTCAGGCGAACGGTGCCGCTGACGAATTCCTGGCTTTTGTCTATCGCGGCTTGCAGCATTTCGCGCTCGGGCGAAAACCAGAAGCCGTTGTAGATCATCTCGGCATAGCGGGGCATCAATTCGTCTTTCAGGTGCGCCGCGCCGCGATCCAGCGTGATGCTTTCCATTGCGCGATGGGCGGCCAGTAAAATCGTGCCGCCGGGCGTTTCGTAAATGCCGCGCGACTTCATGCCGACAAAACGGTTCTCTACCAGATCGAGGCGTCCGATGCCGTTGGCATGGCCCAGTTCGTTCAGCCGGGTCAGCAACGCCGCAGGCGACAGCATCTTGCCGTCCACCGAAATGGCATCGCCGCTGTCGAAACCGATTTCCACATAGGTTGCCTTGTCCGGCGCATCCTCAGGCGCAAGCGTGCGCTGAAAGACGATGGATTCCGGTTCCATGCCGGGGTCTTCCAGCACTTTGCCTTCCGAAGAAGAATGCAGAAGGTTCGCATCCACCGAGAAGGGCGCGTCGCCGCGCTTGTCTTTGGCAATCGGTATCTGGTTGGCTTCGGCAAATTCGATCAGCTTGGTGCGGCTGGTCAAATCCCATTCGCGCCAGGGTGCGATCACGCGGATGTCGGGCTTGAGCGCATAATATGCAAGCTCAAAGCGCACCTGATCGTTACCCTTGCCGGTGGCGCCGTGCGCCACGGCATCGGCGCCAACCTTTTCGGCAATCTCGATCTGCTTTTTGGCGATCAGCGGACGCGCGATGGAGGTGCCCAGCAGATAGGTGCCTTCATACAGCGCATTGGCGCGGAACATGGGGAAGACGTAATCGCGCACGAATTCCTCGCGCAGGTCTTCCACGAAAATGTTTTCGGGTTTGATGCCGAGCATTTCCGCTTTCTTCCGCGCAGGTTCGATCTCGCCGCCCTGGCCCAGATCGGCGGTGAACGTCACCACCTCCGCGCCATAGGCGGTCTGCAGCCATTTCAGGATGACCGAGGTATCGAGGCCGCCCGAATAGGCCAGCACCACTTTTTTCACCGTCTGCACCAAACCCAATTCCTTTCCAGCCTTTCGGCCCCAAGCTAACCAGCCCGGCGGCAAGCACAACGCAGGCAGCCGGACTTGAAGAACAAAATAGGAACATTCAGACGGGCTGTCAAGCGGAATATGCTATTTTTTCCTACAATGGAAACCATTGGAGTTACGAGCTTTTCTCCTAAGCTGCCCGAGCATGGAGAAAGTTATCCACAAGACGGTTTCCGGCGTGGTCGCGGAATTCACCGGCGGCGGCATCCTGCTGCGTTCGGAAGCCGACGCGCGCGACCTCATCCTCGCCGCGCATGGCGATCATGCGGATTGGGTGGCGATCCACGAAGCCAATATCGACACGCGCTTTTTCGACCTGAAGACCGGGCTGGCCGGAGACTTGCTGCAGAAGTTCGTCAACTACAATATGAAGCTCGCCGTACTCGGCGACATTTCACGCTACACCGAAAAGAGCGAACCACTCGCAGCACTGGTGCGGGAGAGCAATCGCGGCAAGGACGTGCGGTTTGCCGCAGCACTCGATGAATTGCTGAATGGCTTATAGGCGCGGTCAAGCCAAGTGTTTCGCGAACCAGTCCGCGCCATCGCGCGCCGCCTGATCGTGGAATTTTTCGCCGGGATAGACTTCGAAATGGGTGCACGCGTATTCCTTCAGCGTCTTCGGCTCGCCGGCGCGGGCGAACGCGGCGCGCAGATCGGCAATCGGGATCAGCGAATCCTTCTGTGCCGCGATCACCAGCAATGGGCGCGGCGCGATCAGTTCGATCAGCGAACCGGGCACATATTCGGCCATGCGCGCCACGCTTTCGAGCGTGGTGTGGTTTACCCAGTTGGGCGCATCCTGCTTGAACCAGATATCCGCGGCGCCGGGCAGCACGCAGGCCTGCCCGGCCGGTGCGGTCACCGCGATCTCGCCGCTGCTTTCGCCGGCGCTGCGGCACCCATGATCGGCGGCCAAGGATGCGAGTATCCCCGCGAAACCTTCCTTGCCCGCCAGCTTTGAGAGCGACGAGGCCAGATCGATGGCCGGCACCTGCGCCACCACCGCCTTCACGCGGGCATCGAGCCCGGCGAAGAACAGCGCGTGGCCGCCCGAATAGGATGTGCCCCAAAGCCCGATGCGTTCAGCATCGACAAACGGTTGCGCGGCCAGCCAATCGAGGGCTGCGCGCAGATCGTCATGCTGTTCCTGCGGAATGACGCGGCCGCGCGGTTCGCCATCGCTGGAACCGAGGAAGCGATAATCGAAGGCCAGCACCACAAAGCCGCGCTTGCAGAAGACTTGCGCGAAATCGTCCAGCCCCTGCTCTTTCACGCAGGAGAAACCGTGGCTCATCACGATGGCCGGTGCTTTGGCGGGCGCGTTATCGGGCCGGTAAAGCCAGCCGCGGCAGGTTAGTCCGTGGCTGTTGAAGGAAACATCTGTGCGCATCGTGTTCTCCCGCTGGAAATGATACGGCAAAACCGGCGCGCCGGATTGGTGAAGCGGCGCTGGCGGGATCGCTTTACGCCGCTTTCTTTTCCAGGCGCGGCAGGAACGGCGCGATCAGCGCGATCGCGGCGGCGCCAAGCCACAACCAATATCCCGCATGATACTGGCAGATCGGCACCGCGCCGGTGTCGTCATACCAGTCGGTAAAGAACCACGCTGTGGCGGCAATCACGCCGGTCAATATGCCGAGCCAGATCGGCGCGCGCCCGCGAATGATGAGCAGCAGCGAAACGATCACCATGCCGAAGTTCGCAAACCATGCTGGCATGTACGCCAAAATACCCCACCAGCCGAACGCCAGCAGGAACCAGCCTTCGACGTGATCGTATCCGGGGCGGCAGGTAGTGAAGACGGGAAGTGCGAGCGAAGCGAGCCAGAGCAACGCGATTGCCACGCCTGCTACTCTTGCCACTTTTGGCATGCAAAGCCCCCCGGCTGATCGTTAAGACGGCATCCGCGCCAGTTCGGCCGAGCGCATCTCGCCGTGGCGCGCGCTGGCGCGTTCCTTGATGCTTTCGCTTTTGAGCTGGCCGCAGGCGGCCATGATGTCGCGCCCGCGCGGCGTGCGCACCGGGCTTGCGTAACCAGCGCGGTTCACGATCTCGGCGAACCTTTCGATCTGGTCCCAATCCGAGCATTCGTAAGGCGCGCCGGGCCAGGGATTGAACGGGATCAGGTTGATCTTGGCGGGAATGCCGGCGATGGCTTTCACCAGTTCCTTTGCATCCGCGAGGCTGTCGTTCACGCCTTTCAGCATCACATATTCAAAGGTGATGCGCCGCGCGTTGGAGACGCCGGGATATTCCCGGCAGGCCTGCAGCAACTGTTCCAGCGGATACTTCTTGTTGATGGGCACAATGACGTCGCGCACGTCGTTGCGCACGGAATGAAGCGAGATGGCGAGGGAGGAACCGATCTCGCTGCCCGCGCGGCCGATCATAGGCACCACGCCTGCGGTGGAGAGCGTGACGCGGCGCTTGGACAGCGCCAAGCCATCGCCATCCATGACAATGGCGAGTGCGGCTTTCACATTGTCGAAATTATAAAGCGGCTCGCCCATGCCCATCATCACCACATTGGTGACGCGGCGATCCGGGCCGGTCGAAGGCCAATCGGCGAGCGCATCCTTGGCGACCAGAAGCTGGCCGATGATTTCCGCCGGCGTGAGATTGCGCACCAGTTTTTGCGTGCCGGTGTGACAGAAGCGGCAGTTCAGCGTGCAGCCGACCTGGCTGGAAACGCATAGCGTTCCGCGGCCGGGCTCCGGGATATAGACGCTTTCAAATTCGATGCCGGGGCCGGTGCGCAACAGCCACTTGCGCGTGCCGTCATTCGAGATTTGCTCGGTGACGACTTCCGGCCGCGCCAGCGTGAAACGCTCTTCCATGATCTTGCGAAAATCCTTCGCAAGATTGGTCATGCTGGCGAAATCGCGCGCGCCGTGAACGTAAACCCAGTTCCAAAGCTGGCGCGCGCGCATGGGCACGGCTTTGGGCTCCACGCCGGCATCGGCCAGCGCGCTCTTCAGGCTCTCGAAATCGAGGCCGATGAGAGAAGGAGCATTTGCCATCGCACCGATATTACATCCCGCAGGCGGAACTGGCTTTGTCCAGCGCGTCGGAAATTCCGCCCAGTGAATAGGTGTCTGTCGTCAGCGTGCCACGCTTGGAGGTTCCGGTCACGATCACTTCCTGGCCGTTGCGCATGGTGCTGATCAGGCGCTGCTCATCGGCTGTGTTCTGAATCCAGGCGCCGCCCTGGCCGCCATCGTTCTTGGTGAAGAAGGTGAAGCGGTCGGCGCCGATCGCGGCGGAGACGCTGCTGCCTTCCTTATATTGATAGCCAGGCACGATTTCCGGTTCGGCCTTGGCGTTGCGGCCGGGCCAGTTGCTGATGAGGAAATAGATCGGGTCGCGCTTGGCCTTGGCGGGCAGCGTGGTCTTCGGCGCGGACAGCGCATAACAGACCTTCGAACTGCCAGTGCCGTTGGTATAGGCCGCCCAATCCTTGAACGTGCCCAGAAGCTGCGGCGCATCGGCGGACGCGGGAGCTGCTGCCAGCGTAGTGGAAAGAAGAAGGGAAACGGCCAGCCCTTGGGCCAAGCGCTTGGAAAGTGAAGTCATCGTCTACCTGAACCTCTTGAAGGGGCCGCCACGGCAAGCGGGTTTCTCTGCGGAAAATCGGGCGTTTATATGGTGGCGCGAAGCGCAGGATAAGGGGGCGCGGCACTGGCGTCCATGCGGGAACCCGGCCAAACCTTAACGCTGGCGGGCGATTTCGGCTTCCACGTCAGCCAGCGTGTTCTTGCCGAAGAAAATCTCGTCGCCCACAAAGAAGGTGGGGATGCCGAAAGCGCCCCGCGCCACGGCGGATTCGGTGTTGTGCATCAGGGCCTGCTTCACGTCCGGGGTCTGGGCGGCGGCCATCAGCGCATCGGCATCGAGGCCCGATTCGCCCAGCGCCGCGCGGATGACATCGCTGTCATCCATCTTGCGGCCGGCTTCCCACATGTGATGGAACGCCGCGTCCACATAAACGGGCAGCACGCCTGCGTTTTTCGCGGCAATCGCGATGCGCATCAGCGTCAGCGTGTTCACCGGGAAATGCGGGTTCATCTCGAACTTCGTCAGGCGGTGGCGGCGGATGAAGCGCAGCATTTCCAGCCGCTCGTATTCCGGCTTGTTCTTGATGCCGGCAAAGGCCATCACCGGCGATTGATTGCCGGTGGCCTTGAAGATGCCGCCCAGCAGCACCGGCGTATATTCAAATTTGGCGCCGGTGCGCTGTTCGATCTGCGGGATCACCTTGTGCGCGAGATAGGCGTTGGGGCTCGCGAAATCGAAGAGGAATTCGGGGCGCGGCATTACCAGGTTTCCTTGTAGGGACGCAGATCCAGTTCGAAGGTCCAACCATCGCGCGGCTGGCTGTTCAGATACCAGTAGGCATCGGCGACGGATTGCGGGTCCATCAGCGTGTCGGGCGGGAGTGTGTCGGGATTGCCGCCGCGTTCCTTGATGCGTTCGCGCACGAAGGCGGTGTCCACGCCCGCGTCGATAATGAGATGCGCGACGTGGATGTTCTTGGGACCAAGCTCGCGCGCCATGGATTGCGCCACCGCGCGAAGGCCGAACTTGGCGGATGCGAAGGCTGCGTATCCGATGCCGCCGCGCAACGACGCCGTGGCGCCGGTGAAGAGGATGGTGCCTTTGCCGTGCGGCAACATCAGCCGCGCAGCTTCGCGGCCAGTGAGGAAGCCGCCATAGCAGGCCATTTCCCACACTTTGCGAAACACGCGCTCGGTGGTTTCAAGAATGGGAAAGTTCACGTTGGCGCCAGGATTGAAGATGCACACTTCCAGCGGCGCGTGCGCATCGGCCTCGTTCAGGAATGCGGTGACGTCTTCTTCCTTGCGGGCGTCCAGCGCGCGGGCTTCACATTTGCCGCCAGCGGATTCGATTTCCTGCTTGAGCGTTTGCAATTTTTCCGCCGTGCGGCGACCGGCAAAAACGGTATAGCCCTCGGCGGCGAAACGCTTGGCGATGGCCGAACCGATGAAGTCGCCTGCACCGATCACCGCCGCCGTTGCGTTGCGCGCCATGAACTACTCCCGCAATCCATATCCGATGGAAAACAGCCGCCAGACGACGAGGAACAGGATCACCGCCAGCGCGATGGTGATGCCCACGCCCAGCGCCAGCGGCGCTTCGGAGAAGCCGATCATGGAATGGCGCAGACCGTTGATGAAATAGAAGAACGGGTTGGCATAAGCCATCCAGCGCAGCCAATCGGGCAGCATGTTGGTGGTGTTAAAGACGCCGCCCACGAACGACAGCGGCGTTATGATGAAGATGTTGAGCACCGTGAGCTGCTCGAAATTCTTCGCCCACAGGCCAACGATGATACCGAGCAACCCGAACACCATCGACACGCCGATGACCCAGAAGATGAAGGCGCCGACACCGTCGATCCCGGTGACGCCGAAGAAATATCCCATCACCAGAATGCCCAACGCCGTGATGACGGAGCGCACGATCACCACCGACAACATGCCGGCGATCATCTCCACATAAGACAGCGGAGAAACCAGCGTTTCCTCGACATATTTGAGGAAGCGCGAGAAATAGATCTGCGAGGTGGATTGCAGGAACGCGGCATTGACGATGTTGAGCATCAGGATGCCGGGCAGCACGAATTCCAGATAGCGGTGACCGCCGATGGTGGCGATGCGCCCGCCCACCACAAAACCGAAGATAAATATGAACAGCAGCGCCGAAATCCACGGCGCGAGGAACGCCTGAATGGGCACGCGCATCAGCCGCGCCACTTCGCGGCGAATGATGGTCCAAAGGCCGATCCAGTTGATGGTCATGCCGCACCGCCTGCGGGTGTTTCGACATGATCGGGTTCGCCGCCGGTGGCGCGCAGATATTCCGCTTCCAGCCCGCCCGGCGTGCGCACGATTTCGTCCTTGGTGCCTTCGCGCACGATCTTGCCATCCTTGATGATGGAGATGGTTTTGCAGAGGCGCTCGATTTCTTCCAGATAGTGCGAGGTCAGAAGGATCGTCTTGCCGTCGCGGTTCAGTTCCTGAAGGTAACGCCACAGATCGCGGCGCAATTCCACGTCCACGCCGGCGGTGGGCTCATCGAGAATGAGAAGTTTCGGATCGTTGATCAGCGCGCGCGCCAGGATGACGCGGCGCTTAAGACCGCCGGAAAGTTCGCGAAACTGCTTCTTCTGGTGCGGCACAAGGTCGAAACGCTCGATCAGCTCGTCGGAGCGCGCCTTGCGCTGCACCGCGTTCATGCCGAAATAGCCGCCCATCCAGTCCAGAATTTGGCGCGCATTGGCGAAGGTATCGACGTTGAATTCCTGCGGGCTAAGGCCGATCAGCCGGCGCGCTTCGCGGTAATCCTTCACTGCGTCCACGCCGAATATCTCGATGGTGCCCGATGTGACAGTGGCGATGCCGGTGACGCAGGAGATCGTCGTGGTCTTGCCGGCACCGTTGGCGCCCAGAAAGCCGAAGAAATCGCCAGGCTGGATCTGCATGGACAGATCGTCCACCGCGACGGTGCCGCCTTTGTAGATTTTGCTCAGATGCGAGATGGAAAGTGCGGGTGTCATGAATCGATGATGCCTGTTCGCATGGAATATATAGACGAAGCGCCGAATGTCATCCGCGCGTGCGAATAATTGGCGCGCCCCATTTGTGCGGCGGCGGCAATTCTTCCACTTCGCCGCCGGGGCGCACCGGCCGCGCCGGAAAGCCCCCATGACTAATAAGCCTATCGTACATGACGATGGCGCCCGCCATACCGACATTGATGGAGAATTTGGTGGGGATTTTCACCACGAACTCGCAGCGGGAAAGCGTTTCCGGCGAAAGCGACATGCGCTCTGCCCCAAACACATAGGCGGCATGCAAGGGATGGCGGAAGCGCGGCAAGTCCACCGCGTCGTCGGTGATCTCCACACCCACCAGCCGGCAGCCCTGCGGCAGGCGCATGTCGGCCGCGCCGGCATATTGATAAAGCGGCACATGGTTCTCAAGCCGCGAGGTGTCGGATTGCGCCTCGGCCAGCGACACTTTTGCGTCGATGGTGAAAAAGAAACTTGCGCCAAACGCATGTGCAATGCGCATGAGATTGCCGAGGTTCATGGCCTTGTGAACCCCGTCCACCCCTGCTGCGAAATAGCCGCGCATGGCCCCTCGTGTTTGCGCTATGAAGGCCGCGTCTTAGCCTTTGGAGGCCCGGTTGGCGAATCCCGTTCTTGTCGAGCTTACGCGCGGCGATCTGGTGGAAAGTTTTCATCGCGGCGCCATCGCCATCGCGCGGACCGACGGCAGCGTTGTCTTTTCCATCGGCGATATCGAAAAGCCGGTCTATTCCCGCTCATCGCTGAAGCCCATCCAGGCGTTGCCGCTGGTGGAATCGGGCGCGGCGGATGCGTTTGGCCTGAGCGATGAAGAACTGGCGCTGGCCTGTGCCTCCCATTCCGGCGAGCCCATGCACACTACCCGCGTGGCCGCATGGCTGAAACGCATCGGCTGCGAGGAAAGTGATCTGGCGTGTGGCGCGCATGCATCGCGCTACGAACCGGTTACCGAAGACATGATCCGGCGTGGCGAAAAGCCGACGCGGATTTGCAACAATTGCTCCGGCAAGCACACCGGCTTTCTGACCGTGTGCAAACACTGGAACGTGGCGACGAAAGGCTACGAGCATATCGATCATCCGGTGCAGCAAGCCGTTGCCAAGGCGCTGACGGAGCTTTCGGGCGAAGCGGATTTGCCATGGGGCATCGACGGCTGCACGGCGCCGAACTTCGCGATACCGCTCGCTGCTTTCGCGCGCGCGATGGCGCAGTTTGCCGATCCCCGGAACTTGCCCGTGCCACGCGCGCAAGCGGCAGGCAGGCTTTATGCCGCGATGGTGAAGCATCCCGAACTCGTTTCCGGCACCGGGCGGCCCTGCGCCACGCTGATGCGCGCCGGCGGCGGCGCGTTCGCGGTAAAGACGGGCGCGGAAGGGTTTTTCATGGCCATCGTTCCGCAAACCGGATTGGGCATCGCGCTCAAGATCGACGACGGTGCGGGCCGCGCCTCCGAAACCGCGATCGCGGCGCTGCTGCACAAATTGGGATTGCTTGGCGATGACAAGGCGGCACTCGCGCTGGAACGCGAGCCGCTTAAAAATACGCGCGGTGAAATCGTCGGCGAACGGCGGCCAGCACCCGAGTTGCAGGATATTTCGCTAGACAGCCTTCGCGGCTGAACAATCAGTTGCCGCTTTTCTTCGCCGCGGCAGCCGCCTTATCCGCCGCTTCCATCGCAGCAGTATAAGGAGCAACCGAATTGATCGGACACGTCTGTGCGCCGATACCCTGCTGGCGCACAATCACCTGATCGGCAGGACCAAGGCACGCCAGACTGGACGGGCTCATCGACTTGAATGCGACGCCTTGTTTGAACGTCAGGCCCACGCAAGTGCCCATCAGCGAAAGCTTGAACTTCTGGTGCAGGTCGTCCTCGACAATCAGCGTGCGATTGTCTGGCGCGTTGAAGCTGTAGATCCGGTCGATCCTCAGGCAAGAGGACTGTGCCATGGCAGGCGGCGCCAACAGCAGCGCAACGCCCCCAAGAATCAGCAATTTTGTTTTCATCGTCCCGGTCCTTTCACAACGCGCCCTGGACGCCACTATACCGCGCCGCCTTGGCGGATGCACCGGCCTTGCTTAAGGTCGCGCTCAACCGTCATTCAGGAGACGCCCATGAAAGCCTTGTTGTGCAAAGCCTTTGGGCCGCCGGAAAATCTGGTTCTGGAAGATGTGCTCTCGCCAAAGGCCGATAAGGGACAAGCGATCATCACGGTGAAGGCCTGCGGCGTGAACTTTCCCGATGTGCTGATCATTCAGGACAAGTATCAATTCAAGCCGGCGCTGCCCTTTGCACCCGGTGGCGAGATTGCCGGCATCGTGAAAGAAACCGGCGAAGGCGTGAGCAATGTGAAGGCCGGCGACAACGTGATCGTGTCCGTCGGCAACGGCGGCTTTGCCGAAGAAGTGGCGGTGGATGCGCAACGCTGCATTCCGATGCCGGACAATCTGGATTATGCGGTGGCGTCGTCGTTCTTCGTCACCTACGGCACGTCTTATTATGCGCTGAAGCATCGCGCCCATCTGAAGGCGGGGCAGAATCTGGTTGTGCTGGGCGCGGCCGGTGGCGTTGGGCTGGCCGCCGTTGAGCTTGGCAAGATCATGGGTGCGCGCGTGATTGCTGGTGCTTCGAGCCAGGAAAAAGTCGATCTGGCGAAAAAGTATGGCGCGGAAGACGGGTTTGTTTACCCCACCAACCCGCTTTCCAAGGACCAGCAGAAAGCCTTCTCCGAAGACATCAAGCGGCTGACCGGCGGAAAGGGCGCCGACGTGCTCTACGATCCGGTAGGTTCGGATTATGCCGAGCCGGGCTTGCGCGCCATGAACTGGGAAGGCCGCTACCTGGTGATCGGCTTTGCGGCCGACGATATCCCCAAGGTTCCACTGAACCTTACGCTTTTGAAGGGTTGCGACATTGTCGGCGTGTTCTGGGGCGCCTCGGTGATGCGCGACCCCAAGCAGGGGTTTGCCGATCTGGCCCAACTGACGGGATGGATTGCCGAAGGCAAGCTAAAGCCGCATGTTTCCGCCAAGTTTCCGCTGGCGCGCGGCGGCGAAGCGATCCGCATGCTGATGGACCGCAAGGCGCAGGGTAAAGTCGTCGTAACGATGAATTGAGTCGGGGAAAAGCAAATGGCCGAAGCAACACTCGCCAGCCCAAAGACCTGCCAGATCTGCACGGAAACAAAGCCGCACAGCCATAGCGTGGCGGGATCATCCGTGCGGCCGCATCTGGAAGAAATTCTGGTTCAGAAAAATCCCGCGTGGTCGCAGAACGGCTATATCTGCATCCCCTGCCTGAACGCCACGCGCAACGAATATGTGCGGCTGCAGATGGAGAAGGAACGCGGCGAGATCACCGCCATCGAATCCGAAGTGTTGGACAGTTTGCAGAAGGGCGAATCCGTCGTCGAAGACATGAACCGCGAATTCGACTCGCACCTGACTTTCGGTGAGCGCGCGGCGGACCATGTTGCCTCGTTCGGCGGAAGCTGGAAGTTCATCATTCTCTTCTTCGTGCTGCTGTCGCTATGGATTGTGGCCAACAGCATCGAGCTGCTGTTTCACCCCGTCGATCCTTATCCGTTCATCCTGCTCAACCTGATGATGAGTTTGCTGGCGTCCATTCAGGCGCCGATCATCATGATGAGCCAGAACCGCGCCGGGGAGCGCGACCGGCTGCGCGCCGAAAATGACTTCAAGGTGAACCTGAAATCGGAGATCGAAGTGCGCGCGATCAGCGACAAGCTGGATCAGCTCATGCACAACCAGTGGGCACGGCTGATGGAAATTCAGCAGATGCAGCTGGAGATGCTGGAAGACCTGACGGACGAACACGCGAAGTAGGGAGCGAAAAGTTCCCTCACGCGTTTAGCAAGGGCGGGGCGATTTCCGCCGCGCAAAATGGGGAGAGACTTCATGGCCATGGGTATTATCGCCTGGATCGTTCTGGGACTGATCGCGGGCTTTATCGCCAGCAAGATCGTGAACAAATCCGGCTCCGGACTTCTGATCGACATTCTATTGGGTATTGTGGGCGCCGTGGTTGGTGGCTGGCTGTTCAACCAGTTCGGCGCGGCCGGCGTCACCGGCTTTAACATTTACAGCATGCTGGTCGCGGTCGTGGGTGCGGTTGTCATTCTTGTCATTTATCACGCGATACGCAGGGCCTAGGCCATTCTGCGCCTGGACGGAGCCAAATAGGTTTCGTTCAGGCGCCCCGCCGAACCCCGCCCGCGCACTTGAAATCCCGGCTTGAATCTCGGCCAGCGCTGGGCAATAACCCCACCCTGACTTGGAGTGCGGGCGTAGCTCAGGGGTAGAGCATAACCTTGCCAAGGTTAGGGTCGGGCGTTCGATTCGCCTCGCCCGCTCCATTTCAGACTTCAGCAAAACATACCGACGGGACTGCGGGCCTTTACGGCTGCGGCGTCAGGGCTGCTAGGCGGGCGCGGTAAAGGCCGGTCAGGCACGAGACCATGCCCGGTCCTTCCTGATCCTTGCACACCGTGTTGCGAGTTGTGAGCCAGGCGCGTTGTTCGGCTTTGATCGCGGTTTTGTTGGCATCCACCGTCTCATAGCTAAGCTTGTCGCCGTAAGCCTGCGCCACGTCGCGGTCGAGCCGCGAGAGCGTGATGTCGGAACAGATCGCGCGCTCCACCGGCGCCGTCGCGCGGAAGCAGTCGAACGACGCGGTGGGCGTGCGCCAGTCGACACGCATGACATCGCGCAGCGCGGAAAGCGGGATGCGCACTTCTTGCGGGCCGGCCGCGTAGGCGGCCACCTGATAGGGCGGAAAGCGCAGGATCAGCGCGTCGCGCAGCAGGATGAAGTCCTTGAAATTTTCCCAGTTGAGGCCGGCGCCGCTTTTGATTTCGTCAGAGTCCGACATCGCGTCCGGCCCGCTCAACTGTTTTTCCAGATCGGCCATGGCAAGCTCGCTGATCCGCGCCAAGCCTTTTGTGTTCTCGAAAATCTCCGGCAGATATACGCGCCAGCCATCCGGCATGAGATAATTGAACGTGACGATGTCATGATTGGGATGAGCGCCGCCGGTATCGACGTCTTCGTCAAAGGCCACGGCAAAGGCCGAGACATCGTTTCGTGCAACATCGAAGCTCATGTCCAGCGTATAGGTGCGGTCTTCGGGCTGGCGGTCGGTCTTCGCGGATTTCTCGAAATCGGCCACCATGCCTTTGGCCCAGGTGGCGATCTCATCGTCAATCGTTTTCACGCCGGTTTGCGGATAGGCAAAGGTGATCTCGTAGTCCGAGGTTGAGGCGTGGATGGTTTTGGTGGTCACCGGCAGAACGCCCGACGCCCTTGCCGGAATCGTGCTTAGAATCGCCAGCGCGATCGCCCCACCAATCCACATCTGCCTCATATCGTCCCCGGAACTTTGCGGCCTGCCCTGTCGCCATCATAATGCGCGTATGCCCGAACGCCAGCCGTCCGCCACCGCCGATCAGCTATTCGCGCGGCTTGATGAATGGAACATCGCCCACAAGACTTTTGAACATGACCCCGTGTTCACGGTGGAGGAATCGCAAGCGGCCTGCGGCCACATTCCCGGTGGCCACACAAAGAACCTGTTTCTGAAAGACCGGAAAGAGGGCTTGTGGCTGGTGGTGGCGCAGGAAGATTTGCGGGTGGATCTGAAGGCCCTGTCAGACCTGCTGAACGCGCCGCGTTTCTCTTTCGGGTCCGGCGAACTTCTGATTGAGACGCTGGGCGTGCCGCCCGGTTCGGTAACGCCTTTCTCCATCATCAATGACGGCGCAGGCAAGGTGCGGGTGGTTCTGGACGCGGAGATGCTGAAGCAGAATCCGGTGAACTTCCATCCGCTGCGCAACGACCGCACAACGGCCATCGCGCCGGACGATCTTGTGCGTTTTCTGGAAGCCTGCGATCACGCACCGATGATTGTTCATTTGCCGGAGCGTTCCTGATGGAGGCGGTAGCGCCGCTTGGCGGCCGCACGCTGACGGGAAAACATGTTGCGCTGGAGCCGCTGGAACAGCGTCACCATGCGGAACTGATCCGCGCGGGCGCGGATGTGGAGATCTGGCGCTACATCCCCGTTAATCCGGGCGAGGGCTTTGCGGCGCGCCTGCCATGGATCGAATCCGAGACAGCGAGAAACACGATGCTGGCCTTTGCCGTGCGCCGGCTGAGCGACAATGCCATTGTCGGCTCCACGTCCTACCTCGCAATCTCGCAGCACGACGCGAAGGTTGAAATCGGCATGACATGGTATGTGGCGGGCGCGCAGGGAACGCCCGTCAATCCGGAAGCAAAATATCTGCTGCTCGAAAATGCGTTCGGCGCCCGCTACAACCGCGTGGAATTCAAAACGGATTCAAAGAACCTGCGTTCGCGCGGGGCACTGCGCAAGTTGGGCGCGAAGGAGGAAGGAACCTTGCGCGCCCATATGTGGATGCCGCAGGGCTACTTTCGCGATTCGGTCTATTTTTCCATTCTCGCGAGCGAGTGGCCGGACGTGAAAAAGCAATTGGAAGCGCGGCTCGCGGCTTTCCAAAGCTAGGCCTTCAGCCAATCCGGCGCGGGCAGCGCAAAATGTTTTTGCAGCATGGTTTCCGCGCGTTCCAGCGCGCCTTCCACCCAACCCGCCGCTGCATATGCCGCATAAGCCTCGCCACAGATATAAAGGTGACGATCTGGAATGGGCTTGAGTAATGTGCCGGCGAGTTCAGCGGAGTCCTTGCCTTTGCCCCAGAAATGCCAGCCGCCGCCAAACGGATCGGCTGTCCAGTCCTGGAAGCACGCGGCAAGCGGTGCGGGCGGCGCGGTGTTGAACACGAGCCCCGCCTGACGATGAACTTCGGATGCCAACTGGGAATTGCCGTCCAGCCATTGAAAGCCTGCGGCGTCGGGCTTGGGCGCATCCACCATCTCGCGCCAGTATTCGACGCTGTTGGCGTCGCAATACATCATCAACATGCCGTAACCATTCGATGGCTCCATCGGCATGCGTGCGTGCTCGGCACCCAGCGCGAAAAACTGGCGCGCCGGCATATCGGTGATGGAGCGGCCACCTTCGATGCCCATGCCGCTCCACCACGCATTCGGATAAAGCAGCAGTGCCTTGCAGGCCGGAACCGGATCGACGGACGCGATGAGATCGGCGAGCTTCGGATTGTTCAGCGCGGGGAAATTTGCGATTGTTTCGATGGCATGGCGAGGCATGGCGAGCACCACACGGCTGGCTGTGAGCGTTGCAAGCCTGCCGTTACTGTCCACAAAGCCAAGCGTGAACACGCCGTCCGCGCTATCGGGCACAACAAGGCTGACAAGTTGCGTTTGCATGTTTATGGGTGCGCCGAGCTTGCCCGCTTCCGACGCCAGGGTTTGCGGCAGGCGCTGATAACCATCGGGAATCGTATAGAAGGTCTTGGATTCGTCATCGCCAAGAAAGGTGTAGTCGAATGCGTCCAGACCGGTCTCGTGCATAAACAGGTCGTCGTAGCCAATGCTGTCGGTGAGGAAATCGATTTCTTCGTGGGTGATGGCGTCCGCGAACAACGTCCACGCAGACCAGTCTTTCAGCAGGCGGCCTTTGTAGCGGACAGTAGCGCGAATTTTCCGCCATTTGTCCGCTGTCATGCGGCGCGCGCCGGGAAAAATGCGCTCCATTGCACGTATGTAGAGATCGCTGTTGGGCGCCTGGTCGATGGCGGGAATGTTGTAGGGGAACAACGTATCCGGCCGGCCAATCTCGCTGTAAGCAAAAGAGCGTCCACGCAGCGCAAGGCGATCCTGTGGTTCCTGAATGGGATATTCCCGCGCCGGCAAACCCAGATGTTTCACCAGCGGGAAGACGTGCCTCTGCGCTTCCAGAAAACGCATACCGCCGGCTTCGCCAAACAGATGCGGCGCCTGTGGAAACGCGATGGAGCGCAGCCGTCCGCCGATGCGATCGCTCATCTCGAACAGGCGCACGCGGGTTTGCGGCGTCGTGGTGCGAAGGCGCCACGCGGTGTAAGCGCCCGATGCGCCCCCGCCGATGACCGCAACGTCAAGATCGGCATCCGCAGCGCGCGTGTTGCGGGCTGCAAGCGGCAGCAGGCCCAGCGCCGCCGCGCCGGCCAGAACATTTCGCCGCGTAACCATAAAGTCCCCGCCATCTTTCGCGGCGCGACACTAGCCCATCTTCCGGGAACCAAAATACCGGATTTCAGGCCTTTTCTTTCGCGGCCCGAGCGACCATCTTGAGGCCTTGGCAGCACAGGAAATAACGGCATGGCACTAATTGGCCCCGGCGGGCGCCCGGTGAGCGCAAGCGACCCGGATTCAACGAGCGGCGAGAAAACCGCCGGCGCAAATATCAAGGACAGTTCGATCGAAAGTTTCGCGGCCGATGTGCTGGAAGCTTCCCGCGACATTCCGGTGATCGTGGATTTCTGGGCGCCGTGGTGCGGCCCCTGCAAGCAGCTTGGCCCGCTTCTGGAAAAGGTTGTGAACGAAGCGAACGGCGCCGTCCGCCTTGTGAAGGTCAATATCGACGAAAATCAGGAAATCGCGCGGCAGCTTCGCATTCAGTCCATCCCGACAGTTTATGCCTTCAAGAACGGGCAGCCGGTGGATGGCTTCATGGGCGCCATTCCGGAATCGCAAATCCGCACCTTCGTGCAGCAACTGACTGGCGGGCATGGCGGCCACGATCACGCCGCGGAAGTTTTGGCCGCCGCCGACGAAGCGTTTGCGGCCGGCGACATGACAACGGCGGCGCAGGCGTACGGGCATGTGCTGCAGGATGAGCCCGGCCATCCCAAGGCCGTTGCCGGCCTTGCGCGCTGTTATCTAAAGAGCGGCGATGTGGAGCGCGCCAAGCAGACCCTCCAGCTCGTTCGCCCCGATGGCGCGACCGATGAAGCCATCCGCGCGGTGGAAGCGGAATTGAAGCTTCAGGAACAGGCCACGGAAGCAGCCGCGAATGTGGGCGATACCGGAGAGCTGCGCGCTAAACTGGACGCCGACCCGAACGATCATCAGGCGCGCTACGATCTTGCGCTGGCGCTGGACGCCAATGGCGACCGCGAGCAGGCGATGGAGGAACTGCTGACCATCGTGAAGCGTGACCGCAAATGGAACGAGGAAGCAGCGCGCAAACATCTTGTGACATTGTTCGAAGCAATGGGGCCAACCGATGAGCGGACACTTGCGGGGCGCCGCAAACTTTCCGCCATCCTGTTTTCGTAAAGAGTAAGCCTATGCGTTATCACGGCCTGACCGACCTGCCTGCCACGCTTGCGGCCTTCCCGCTAAGTGGCGTGCTGCTTCTTCCGCGCGGACAGCTTCCGCTGAACATCTTCGAGCCGCGCTATCTGGCGATGATCGATGCCGCCATGTCGGGTGACCGCGTGGTCGGCATGATCCAGCCTTCGGAAGCGGAAGACAAAGTTTTGAAGCCGGCGCTTTCGCCGGTAGGGTGCGCGGGGCGGATCACCAGCTATCGCGAAACCGAGGATGGCCATTACCACATCACGCTGACGGGCATTTGCCGCTTCCGCATCGTGCAGGAATTGGCGGTGGAAACACCGTATCGCCAGATACGGGCGGATTTCGCGGCCTATATCGGCGATCTTGTTGCCGATGAGCAGCCGGAGTTTCCGCGCGAGCGCCTGCTGGCTGCGTTGAAGGACTATCTTTCCAATCGCGACCTGAATGCCGACTGGAGTTCGGTGATCAGCGCGCCGGCGGAAACGCTGGTGAACGCGCTGGCAATGCTCTGTCCGTTTGCGCCAGCCGAGAAGCAGGCGTTGCTGGAAGCCGCCAACTGGCAAGATCGCGTGGACACGCTGGTGGCGCTATTGGAAATCGCGGGCGCGCCAAGCGCCGGCGGCAACACGCTGAATTAGGTGCGCGATGGACGTCGATCCCAAACTTCTGGAAATCCTCGTTTGCCCATTGACGAAGGGACAATTGCAATATGACCGCGCCAAACAGGAACTGATCAGCAAACAGGCCGGCCTCGCCTATCCCATCCGCGACGGCATCCCCGTCATGCTGGTCGACGAAGCGCGTGAACTGAGCGATGCCGAGCGCGCATGACGGCGGAAAGCGCGGCCAAGCCCTGGCCAGTTGAACTGAAACTCGATCCGGAAAAGAAAAAGCTGACGGTTGCTTTCGACAACGGCCATGCTTTTGCGCTGGCCGCGGAATATCTGCGCGTGGAATCCCCCAGCGCCGAAGTGAAGGGCCATGCCCCCGGCCAGCGGCAGATCATTGGTGGAAAGCGCGACGTGCGCATCACGAGCCTTGAGCCGGTCGGCAATTATGCCGTGCGCATCAGTTTCGACGATGGCCACGGCACCGGGCTATTCACCTGGGACTATCTCTACGAACTGGGCAGCGACCATAACCGCATCTGGGACGAATATCTGCGCGCCCTGCGAGTGAAGGGTCTTTATCGCGGCTAACGCGCGGGGCGTGCTATGACTTGGCGGGGAGTTTTCGATTCCACATGCCTGAAAAACCAAAGACCGGTGAAACGCCCCGCCCTCGATTTGGCCGCCGTCTTAGAAATGGCGTCGCGCGGCGGCGAAACACGCTGGTGCGCGGGCAAGACCGAAGCCGCTTCACCGATTTTTATCATGCCGTGCTCACCGCGTCATGGGGTCTGTTTATTCTGGAGGTCGCGGCGGCCTTCGCCATCATCAACGCGCTCTTCGCCGTTCTGTATTCGTGGGATGCGGCGCAAATCGCGCACGCGCGGCCTGGCAATTTCTGGGACATGTATGTCTTCAGCGTGCAAATTCTGGGCGGCGTTTCGTTCAGCGATATGGCGCCGAAATCGGTGTACGCCGATGTCGTGGCCGTGGCCGAAGCTTTGGTGGGAATTCTGTTCCTCGGCATCATAGCCGCGGTGATGTTTGCGCGCCTCTCACGGCCAACGGCGCGCGTGGTGTTCAGCAAGGTGGCCGTGATCGTGCCGTTCGAGGGTGTGCCGACACTGATGTTCCGGGCCGCCAACCAGCGCGGCAACCAAGTGTTCGACGCCGCGGCAACGGTCTCTGTGGCGATGGAAGTGGTGACGACCGAAGGCATACAGCTATTCCGGCTGCACGAACTGGAACTGGCGCGGTCCCGCTCACCGCTTTTCGCGCTGTCCTGGACGATCATGCACCCGATCACCGAGAAGAGCCCGCTATACGGACTCGATGCCGCCGCCATGGGCGCACGCGATCTGGAAATTCTCATTCTGCTGAGCGGACGCGATGAGACGTTGGCCGATACCATCTATGCGCGCCATAGCTATACGCCGGAGCATATCGTCTGGGGGCATCGTTTTGTCGATGTGTTTGCCGAAGAACCGGACGGCCGCTTCAGCATAGACTTGCGCCGCTTTCACGATACTGAGCAGTTGGAGATCAAGGTTCAATAACAGCTTTGCCGATAATTTTGCGTTCGGCAAGAATCCGCATGGCATCGACGGCTTGCGAAAGCGCAAAGCGCGCGCCGATGTGCGGGCGGATTTTCTTTTCCGCAAGCCAACGATCCAGCGTGGCGATATTCTCGCGGCCTTTTGCGGGAAATTGCCGCCCGTATTCGCCAGCGCGCACGCCGACAACGGAAAAGCCCTTGATCAACGGCATGTTCACGCCGATGGAGGGAATGCGTCCGCTGGTGAAGCCAACGATCAGGATGCGGCCGCCGAACGCAATGCAGCGTACGGATTCATCGAACACATCGCCGCCAACCGGATCGTAGATCGCATCCGCGCCGCGGCCATTCGTCAATTCCTTCACCGCATCGCGAAAGCCGGAAGATGCCAATACATGATCGGCACCATACGATTTGAGAAATGCGCGCTTTTCTTCGCTGGATGCCGTGGCGATTACGTTAGCACCGAGCACCTTTCCGAGATCGACGGCGGCCAACCCCACGCCGCCGGCTGCGCCGTGCACCAATAGTGTTTCGCCCGATCGCAGTTCACCGCGCCGCACCAGCGCGACGTATGCCGTGAGATAGGCCACGGTGAATGCAGCAGCTTCCGCGTAGTCCACACCGGCCGGCATCTTGCGCATTGCGCCTTGCGGCACCTGCATCTCTTGCGCGAAAGCGCCGGTATTCGCGCCAACAATGACACAATCGCCCACGCGGAAATTCGCCACATCGCTGCCCACCGCGATCACATCGCCCGCCGCTTCGCTTCCGATGATGAACGGCAATTCGGGTTTGAATTGATATTTGCCTTGCGCCATCAGCAGATCGGGAAAATTCACCGACGCGGCGCGGACACGCACGCGCACCTCGCCGCTGCCGGGTGACGGCAATGGCACGTCTTCAATTCTGAGATGATCGATTCCGTCCGCGATCTCGCGGCACATCAGCGCCTTCACGCGGGCGCGGCTCCGCTGGCGTTGCGCGTTAGCGCCGGGATACCGCCCATGAACAACGCGGTGGCGAAAGCGGCTGCTTCCGCCGGATCATGATCGGAGCGGCGCAGCATTCGCTCCGCCACTTCAAACGCAACGCCCACCATGGCTGCCATCAGGTAATCCGCATCGATGGGCGGAAACACGCCTTTGGCGGTGGCGACGGCGATATCCTCTCGCAACTCTTCAAAGCCTGCCAGCGTCTCCGGTGTGTCCATGCGCACATGGATCGCTTCCGTGCGCCGCAGCGCGCGGAAGTTTGCCTGGTCGCTGGCGACGAATTCGAAGAAGGTGCGGAACGTGCCCGAAATGAACTCTTCGATCGTGGCAGCCTTGGCGCGCTCCTCGCGCAGACGCGGACGGATACGCAGCGCACTCTCATCCTGTATCGCCTGGAATACTTCTTCCTTGGATTTGAAATAGTTGTAGAAGGTGCCCGATGCCAGCGGCGTAGCGCGAATGATGTCGCGCACCGTGGTCGCGCCATAGCCAAGCTCGGCGAACACGCCGCGCGCCGCTTCAAGGATGGTTTGCCGGTTCTGGACTTTTGTCTGTTCGCGCTTTCCGGCGCGCGCGGATGGCCGGGGCGAAAGTTTCGCGATTTCTGCGTCCACGACCGTCCTCAGCACCAAATTGGCCCGCGACTTTACCCATCCGTGACACCGCGTCAACTTCTCCAGAATTGCTTGTATGGCCCGCAATACTGCAAGCTGCACGCGGATCATTTGAGCATTACATGGACGATTTTCTCGCGACCTGGCGTGAACGCGTGGCGCGCACACTGGCGTCTTCGCCCTTCATCGCCGCCATCAAGGCGGAGATTCCTGAGGCCGCGGATGGCCGCGCGCGCATGCGCCTTCCCTACAATCCCGATCTCGTCGGCAATCCCGATACCGGTGTGATTCATGGTGGCGTGATCACCGGTTTGCTCGACCATTCCTGTGGCGCGGCCATCATGTCGGCGCTGGATGTGCCGATGCCGATGGTTACGCTGGATCTGCGTATCGATTACATGCGCCCGGCAAAACCCAAGGCCGACATTTTCGTGGACGCGGAATGTTTGAAGGTCGGGCACGAGATCGCATTCGCGCGCGCCGTCGCCTACCAGGACGACAAGGAAAAACCGATCGCTTATTCCAGCGCCGCGTTCATGATCTTCCGCGCCGGCGGCCTGAAGGTCGAGAAGCCGGCATGAGCGACATGGAAATCATGAAAGATGCCGGCAACGCGGACGATCCCGATGCGTTGATGCAGGCCATTCCCTATTGCCGCTATCTCGGCATTCGGGCCGAACTGCTGGATGGCGCATTGCGGCTCGTGATGCCGTTCGCGCCGCATCTGGTTGGCAATCCGCTGGCGCCTTCACTGCATGGCGGCGTGCTGGGCGCGCTGCTGGAAACAGCAGCCATCGCCCAGGTGCTGCGCGAACTGAAGCCGGCCAATCTGCCAAAGCCCATCGACATCACGGTGGATTACATGCGGGTGGCGCGCAACGCGGAATGCCGCGCGCGTGCGCATATCATCCGGCATGGACGCCGGGTCGCCAACGTGGAAGCCGAGATGTGGCAGGACGACGAAACAAAACCCGTGGCTTCCCTGCGCGGCCATTTCCTTCTCGGAAAAGAATAGTTCCTGACGGAAGCGATCAATTCGCGTCCGCGCCGACGGCATCGGCTACGCGGGCGAAACCGTCCCGCACAAGACATTCAAGCAATTCGCGTTTGATGCGCGTGATGAGCCCCGGCCCATCATAGGTGAGCGCCGTGTAAAGCTGCACAAGGCTCGCGCCGGCCCGAATTTTTGCATAAGCATCCGTGCCGGATCGCACGCCGCCCACGCCAATCAGCACCATGCGTGCGCCGACGCGCGCGCGTATTTCGCGCAGGACTTGTGTTGAAGGCTCGAACAATGGCCTGCCCGACAAGCCGCCGGCTTGCCTCGCATCGGCGCTTCTTAAGTTGGCTGGCCGCGCAATCGTTGTATTGGAAACGATCAGCCCTTCAACGCCGGCCGCGAGCGTGACCTGTGCAATTCCGTCCATCGCTTCAGAATCGAGATCCGGCGCAATTTTTATCAGAACGGGGAGCGAGAGATTGGCCGTGCTGCGTTCTTCCAGAACCGCGTTCACAAGCCGCTCCAGTTCGTCGCGGTTCTGAAGGCCGCGCAAACCCGGCGTGTTGGGCGAGGAAATGTTGATGGTCACGTAATCCGCCAGCGGCGCAAGCCGCGCGAACGCCGCGCGATAATCGGCGATGCGATCGGCGGAATCCTTGTTGGCGCCGATATTGATTCCCAGGATGCCGCGCCGCTTGCGACGGGCGAGCCGCGCGGCCACGCGCTCCATGCCTTGGTTGTTGAAGCCCATGCGGTTGATGACGGCACCATCTTCGCTCAACCGAAAAAGCCGCGGCCGCGCGTTGCCGGCTTGCGGCCTTGGCGTCACCGTTCCGCATTCCACGAAGCCGAAACCGAGATTCAACATGGCGTCGGGCGCTTGCGCGTTCTTGTCGAAGCCGGCCGCCAGCCCCAGGGGATTGGGAAAGTTCTGGCCAAGAACATGAAGCGCCAGCTGCGAATCATGCGGCTGCGCGGGGGGCAGGATTCCACCTCCTATCGACAGTAATCCGATCGTTGCCCGGTGCGCGGTTTCCGGCGGCAGCAGGCGCAAAGCGGCGGCGGAAAGGTCAAAAATCATGGTCTTTGAAGCAGATAGAGCGGCGTCTACGGTTGCCTGACTAGCACATAGATAGCGGTTTACCCCCTTGTAGGATAATAGGCCTTGTGCTAGGAACGTGACTATGAGTTCAAAACTGACCCACAAACAGATCTGGGATGCGCTCGACGCCCTCGCCGCGCGCCACGATCTGTCCGCATCAGGGCTCGCCAAAGCGTCCGGCCTCGATCCCACGACCTTCAACAAAAGCAAGCGCATCGCCGAGAACGGCAAGGAGCGCTGGCCTTCGACGGAAAGTCTTTCGAAGGTGCTGACTGCCACGAGCGAATCGATCGACGAGTTCGTGACGCTGATCGGGCCCAAGGGACGGCGCGGGCATTCGCGCAATGTGCCCCTAATCGGCATGGCGCAAGCCGGCCGCAACGGCTTCTTCGACGATTCCGGTTTTCCCGTGGGCGCCAGTTGGGACGAGATCATTTTCCCCGATATCGCCGACGAGCACGCCTACGCGCTGGAAATCAGCGGCGATTCCATGATGCCGGTGTTCCGGGACGGCGACCGTATTCTGGTTTCTCCCGAAGCCAACGTGCGGCGCGGCGACCGCGTGGTTCTCAAGACCACCGGCGGCGAAGTGATGGCGAAACAGGTGTTGCGCTCAAGTTCGCAGCGCGTCGAACTGCGTTCGCTCAATCCGGCGCATGAAGACCGCACGATCGCGACACGCGACATGGCCTTCATGCATCGCATCATCTGGGTATCGCAGTAACGTCAGGGATAGCCCTGATAGTGCCGCACCAGCGCCAGATAGGTGTCCATATCGCCTTTCTGCAAAAGGCTGAGCAGAACGCACGCCCGCGAACGCGTCAGGGCATCATTGGCGGTTAGTGCCTTTCCTGAAGCCGCGCGCTTGAGCGAATCTTCAATCTCGTTTCTGTAGGTATCGAGATCGAAGCGCGACATGGTGAGCGCATACTGAAAGCGCAAAACCGGATTGTTCGGTTGCACCTTGAACGCCGCGGCGAAATCGCCGAGGCCGGCATTCAGCGTCGCACCATACATTAGGTTGGCGAGCGTTGCACCGCCATTGCGCACGATTTCGATGTTCCAGCCGGCCAGTGCCGCGCGCGCCCAGGGATTGCCGGGATCGATGGCAAGCGCGCTGTCCAGCTCACGCTTTGCTTCTTCGGCATATCCGTTCAATCGTGCATTTACGATGCCGACGATGCGCGCTTCATAACCCAGCGTGATCGCGAGATAGGTATGACCTTCCGGAATCTTCGGATCGGCCGCAATGGCGCGCCGTGCGAATTTTTCGGCGCGCTTCAAACATTCAAGGCAGGGCTCCGGGCGCGTCAATTCCTGCGCGAGTTCGGCCCGCGCGGCCAGGACGAATCCATCCGCCGTATTTTGCGCCACCCCCGCTTCGATGGCCTGCTGATATTTTCCCGCGACGTACAGGTCCTGCGGCGATTGTATGTCGGGAGCCGCCAGCGCCACCGCCGGCAACGCAAGCCAGATCAGCGCGGCAAACCGCCGTTTCACGCGGTAGCAAGCTCGCCGGCGAGCGCACGGCGAATAAGCGCCGCGGTTTCCGCCGGCCCGAACAACACGGCGAACGAGCCAAAGCGCGGCCCTTGGCTTTGGCCGAACAGCACTTCGTAGAGCGCCTTGAACCAATCGCGCAGCGGTTCGAACTGATGACGCTTGCCGATCTCGTAAATCTCGAACTGCACCTTCTCGCTATCGCGCTCGTCTTTGACGCTATCGAGATAGGCGGCAAGGTCTTCCAGCGCGGCGCGCTCTTTGGAGGTTGGCGCGCGATAACTTTTTCGCGGCTTGACGAAATCCTCGTAATAGCGAAGCGCATGACCCACCAGGCGGTCGAGCCCCGGATTCTTTTCGGGACTCGCACCGGGCGCATAGACACGGATGAATCCCCATAGCAGATCGCGATCGTTGGCGTTCGACGCGCTCACCAGCGTCAGCAGCAGCGCGAAGCTTACCGGATAGGTTTCCGCCGGCGGTTTGCCGTTATGGATGTGCCACACCGGATTCTCAAGTTTCTGCTCGGCAGTGGTTTCCGGCGCGTGATAGGCGCGCAAAAACTCAATGTAATCGTCCACTGCCTTCGGGATCACGTCGAAGTGGAGTTTCTTCGCCACGCGTGGCTTCTGATACATGAAGAGCGCCAGGCTTTCTTCGGGACCATAAAGAAGCCACTCGTCGATAGTCAGCCCGTTGCCCTTGGATTTCGAAATCTTCTGACCGCCGTCGTCGAGAAATAGCTCATAGACGAAGTGCTCCGGCGGCACGCCGCCCGCGATCTTGCAAATCGCATCGTAGAGCGGCTGCGACGGAAGGTGGTCCTTGCCGTACATCTCGTAATCGATGCCCAGCGCGGCCCAGCGCATGCCGAAATCGGGCTTCCATTGCAGCTTGCAATGGCCGCCGGTGACGGGAACAGTCTCTTCACTGCCATCTTCCTCGATGTAGGTGATGGTGCCTTTGGCGGCGTCATGCGAGACGACACGCGCAAGCAGCACCTTGCCGGAGCGCGGGCTGACAGGAAGGAAAGGCGAATAAGTCTGCTGCCGTTCTTCGCCGAGCGTCGGCAGCATTACCTTCATCACCTGGTCATATTTGGCGAGCACGCGGAGCAACGCCGCGTCGTAGATTCCCGACTTGTACATGTCGGTGGCGCTGCGGAAATCGTATTCAAACCCAAACCGGTCGAGGAAAGCACACAACCGCGCGTTCATGTTGCGGCCGTAGCTTTCATGCGTGCCGAATGGATCGGGGATCGCCGTCAGCGGCTTGCCCAGGTTTGCGGCCATCATTTCCTTGTTGGGTACATTGTCGGGGACTTTGCGAAGACCATCCATGTCGTCCGACATGGCGATCAGCCGCGTTTTCAATCCCGTCATCAGTTCAAAAGCCCGCCGAACCCAGGTGGTGCGCGCGACTTCGCCGAATGTGCCGATATGAGGCAGGCCGGAGGGGCCATAGCCCGTCTCGAACAGTACCTCGCCCGTGTTCTTTCCAGCCCGCGCTTCGCGTTCCAGCCGCGCCACCACCTTGCGCGCCTCCTCGAAAGGCCATGCGCGGGCGGCAAGCGCGACGTCGCGCAGAGGTTCGGAAGGGCCGGAAGCCATTGGAAATAAAGCGCCTTAAGCGTTTGGAAAGGAGCCAAAGCTAGGCTCCCCGGGGGGAGATCGTCAATGTCGGGAGCGCTGCGATCGACGGTTCAGCCGGACGCGGACGCATCCGCGCCCGGCGACACAATGGCGCGCGCCGAGTTCGCAGGCCGCATCGACTTCCTCTATCGCATCGGCCGCTTCTATCTCTTCCTGCCGTTCGGCGCGCTCTGCCTCGTCATCACGCTGTTTGAGCGCCCCGCCGCGCCGGCACTGATGGTCACGCCGTTTCTGTTGCAGATCGGCGCGACAATCGCGGGCTTCCAACTTGTGCGCCGGTATGAAAATCGCAATCGGAATGACGCTCCCGAAATCTGGGCACGCCGCTATGTCTTTCTCTCGGGAATCTCCGGCGGCATCTGGGGAGTTGGCGCGCTCGTCTGGTTCGTGCCGCATTCTTTTCCGGCACAAGCTTACCTGGTGCTGGCTTTTCTCGGCATGGCCGCGACCGAGTTCATCGCGCGCGCCGCTTATCGCCCCGCCTATCTCACGCAAGCATCGCTTTCGCTGGGACCGCTCGCCCTGATGCTGTTTCTAGATGGCAACCCGATCGGGTTTCTCACGAGCATATTGGTGATTTTCTTCGGCGGCGTGCTCTACAGTTATTGCAGCAGCTTCGGTGAGATGCTGGACGAAAGCATTCGCCTTCGTCTGCAAAATGTCGATCTCGTCGCGAGTCTCCGGCGTGAAAAGAATGAGGCAGAAACGGCGCGCGATCTGGCGCAAACCAACGCTCACGCAAAATCGGCTTTCATCGCCAACATCAGCCACGAAATCCGCACGCCGCTGAACGCATTGCTTGGCATGGCGCAGTTGCTGGAGCAGAGCGAACTCGGTCACGCTCAACGCAATCATGTGAAGGTCATTCTGGAAGCCGGCCACGGCCTCAAGACATTGCTGGACGATGTGATCGCGCTCTCCCGGCAAGACGATTCCGACGCGCAAGCGATTGAGGCCGACTGCGACGCCATTCATGCCGCGCGCACGGTGGCGCGCCTGCTGCAGCCACGCGCCTGGGAAAAGAAGTTGCGCCTCAGCGTGACTGCGCCGGCGGAATTGCTGCATGCGGCAGGCGATCCGCGGCGCGTCCGTCAGATATTGCTGAAACTCGCCGACAACGGACTGAAATTCACTGATGCCGGCGGCGTCGATATTGCTGTTTCCGCGCAAGCCGATGCCTTGGGCGGCCGTCAAATCCGTTTCAACGTTACAGATACGGGATCGGGCATTCCGCGCGAATTCGCAAAAGAATTGTTCGAGCCCTTCACGCCCGGCGATACCTCCTACACACGCAGGCATCAGGGCGCCGGTCTCGGCCTCGCAGTCGCACGGCAGATGGTCGAAGCAATGGGTGGAGCGATTGGATTTGAAAGCGTCGAGGGCGAAGGCTCCGTCTTCTGGTTTACGCTGCCAGTCGCGCGCGCGGCGTCATCTCCCCGGGCCGAAAAAGAAGCGGTCGAAAGCGTTCGGCCGCCGTCGGGGCTCCAATTGCTTGTTTTCGCCGGCGATGTGCGAATGCGCGAACAGCTTTCGCATATGCTGGCGCCGTTCGGAAACCGGATTGCATTTGCCGACAGCGCGTCGGACGCGGCTTCTCGCGCCGGCCGCGAGCGTTTCGATGCCATCTTTGTAGACAGCACAAGCACCGATACGCTGGGCGCATCGCCCGGCGTCAATTGCCCGCTATTTGCTTTGGTGCAGCCGGGCATGTCTGTTCCTGTTAGCGCGGAGAAAATTCTATTCTGGCCCGCGTCGCGCGACGAACTCTACGCGGCATTAAGCGGGCTGGCGGCAACGTCCAATCCGGCGCGCGTAACAAGCGGAAATCGCGACGCGTATTCTGCCGCCATCGATACATCCGCATTTTCCGCGCTGGAAAAATCGTTGGGCCTCGTCACGTTGATCGAGATCCTGCAATCCTACACGCAGACCGCAGAGCAGCTTTGCGGCAAGCTTTCCGATGCCAGCCAGTCCGGCCGTTGGGACGAAGCCACGCGTTACGCACAGGATATCGCAGGCGCCGCCGGCGGCCTCGGCCTTGGCGCGCTGACGCAAGCCGCCCGCGGCTTCGCGCAAAAGGCGCGCGAAGGCGAAAATGCCGCGGCACTTCAGACCGCCGCGCAAGAGGTAATGGCGGAACATGAACGCGCCCGCAGCGCGCTCAATAGCCTTTATCCCGATCTCGCGGCCTGACCTTTCTTTCGCCGCGCTTGTGCGCATGATCGCCCCATGCTGCCCGACTCGATTGCCGCTCTCGTGCCCGCTTCCGGCGGCGCGATCATCGCCTCGCCAGGCGGCGGAGCGCGCCGCGTCGGGCTGGAGGAAGGGCGTGCGCTTTTCCGCAGAGGCGAGGTCATTGTGGCTCATGCCGCGTTCGTGTCGGGCCGCCTGAAAGTCACACCCGGCAAGCCGCTGTTCGATGCGCTGGAATTGTTTGCTTTCGTGCGGCCCGCCCAGCCGTGCGTGCCGAGCCCGTTGGGCCTTGCGCGCGCGCTCGGCCTTGCAATGCCGCAGAACGCGAGTGAGTCCGCACAAACGCTGATTGCTGCCGCCGATGCTCTGATCGAAGAACTGAAACACGCAAACGAAGCCGCGCAGGCAAAAGCGCGTGCGCTTGCCGCCACACTCACACGCGCAGGATGGCGCTGGGGGCCGGTTCTGCTTGCAGCACTGGGTGAACCGGAAAAGCAGCATCCGCTTGCCGGCATGGAAGCGTGGCGCGGCCTTCCCGAATGGGAAGACGACGCGGCGCCAGACAAGCCCGGCTCGCTTCCGGTTTCTGCGGATGAAGTGAGTACGCGCCTCAACCAGCTTGTCGGGCATTCGGGAGAAACGCGGCCAGAGCAGAAGGCATATGCGGAAGCAGCGGCCTATGCGTTCGGTCCGCGCGATCACGCCGGCGCGCCCAAGGTTGCGCTGATCGAAGCCGGCACCGGCATCGGCAAAACGCTCGGCTATCTGGCGCCTGCAAGCCTGTGGGCGGAGAAAAATGGGCCGGGGCTCTGGCTCTCCACTTACACCCGCAATCTGCAGCGCCAGATCGTGCAGGAAATCGCACGGCTTTATCCCGATCCCGCCGAGCGCGAGGAAAAAGCGGTCGTCCGCAAGGGCCGCGAGAATTATCTCTGCCTGCTGAATTTCGAGGAAGCCGCAAAACGCACCGCATTGGCGCCAACCCAGCGCGCGGTGGCACTAGGGCTGATCGCGCGCTGGGTTGGCGCAACCGGGGATGGCGATATTTCCGGCGCGAACTTCCCGGCGTTTCTCGCCGCATCGCTGCCGTTGCGCGAAGTGACGGACCGGCGCGGCGAATGTATCTACGCAGCCTGCCCGCACTATCGCAGTTGCTTTATCGAGCGCGCGGTTCGGCGCGCGCGGCATGCACCCATCGTGGTTGCCAACCATGCGCTGGTGATTGCACAGGCCGCGCAGGATTCGCTGTCTACGGACCAGACCACAGACGCGCCGGCCGAGCGCCGCGTGCGCTATGTGTTCGACGAAGGCCATCATCTTTTCGAAGCAGCCGACAACGGCTTCGCCGCGTTCCTGTCGGGCAGCGAGATGGCGGACTTGCGCCGCTGGATTCGCGGACCGGAAGGCCGCGCGCGCACGCGCATGCGCGGACTTGAAGAACGGCTGAAGGACATCATCGAAGGCGATGAGCCCGCCAAATCGGCATTGGATGAAACCGTCTCTGCCGCCAGCGCACTCGCAGGCGAGGGTTGGACCGGTCGCATGAACGGCGGCGCGCCCCGCGGCCCCGGAGAAATTTTTCTGGCGGCCGCCTACCAGCACGTGCGCGCGCGCAGCGACGATGCCGACGGTTTCTATTCGCTGGAAGCCGATACGGAACCCCTCAGTAGCGAGATGATCGATGCGGCGCGCGGGCTTAGCATCGGTCTGAAGCGCGTCGCTGCGCCTTTGTTGCGGCTGGCGAAAACGCTGCGCAAAAAATTGGACAAAGACGCAGCCGATCTCGAAACCTTCAGCCGCGCGCGCATTGAAGCTGCCGCACGCGGGCTGGAACGCCGCGCCAAACGCCTGCTGCCGGCGTGGATCGCTATGCTGGATGCGCTGGAAACCGGCGAGCGCCGCGAAGAATTCGTGGACTGGTTCGAGATCGAACGCGAAGACGGCCGCGACCACGATGTCGGTCTTTGGCGGCATTGGGTCGATCCCACCATTCCGCTGGCCGCCGAAGTTCTGGCGCCAGCACACGGCGCGTTGATTACCTCAGCCACCTTGCGCGACGCGGACGGCACTGCGGACGACTGGCAATCCGCCGAAGTGCGCACCGGCGCAAATCATTTGCCGGAGCCGGCAAAGCGGGCGAACTTCGGCTCGCCATTCTCCTACGCCGAACAATCTCGCGTGTTCGTTGTGCGCGATGTGAACCGGCGTGATCCCGATGCGCTCGCTTCGGCCTACCGCGAATTGTTTCTGGCATCGGGCGGCGGCGCGCTGGGATTGTTCACGGCCGTGCGCGCGCTGCGGGCCGTTGAAAGCCGGATCGCCGTGCCGCTGGCCGATGCGGGGCTTACTCTATATGCGCAGCATGTGGACCGGCTGGACACCGGTGCATTGGTCGATCTGTTTCGCGCGGAAGAAAATGCCTGCCTACTCGGCACCGATGCGCTGCGCGATGGCGTGGACGTGCAGGGCCGTTCGCTGCGGCTTGCCGTGTTCGACAAGGTGCCATGGCCCAAGCCCACCATCTTGCACAAGGCGCGCCGCGCGCGCTTCGGCAAAGGCTACGATGATCTTCTCACGCGCCTGCGCCTGAAGCAGGCATTCGGGCGCCTCGTCCGCAGCCAGCAAGACAAAGGCTGTTTCGTGATTCTGGAATCCGCCACACCATCGCGCCTGCTGACCGCCTTCCCACCCGAAGCTCCGGTGAAACGGTGCGGGCTGGCGGAGGCGATTGCGGAAATCCGTGGGTTTCTCACCCAACCCGCGTGACCCGCCACTGACCTCTCTCTATATAGACGCAATGGCTGAGACTGCGGAAAACCTGTTCGGTGACGGCGCGCCTGCGGAAGGCAGCGAGAATTATGGCCGCCATTCCACTGGCATTTTGCCCAGTCACGTCCTGAAACGGTTGATCCGCGGGCGGCGTGAGATCGTGGCGCCGGAGGATTTCGAGGATTCGCAGATCCAGCCGGCCAGTATCGATCTGCGTCTTGGGCCGGTGGCGTGGCGGGTGCGGGCGAGTTTCCTGCCCGGCCCGAACGCGACGGTGGAAGAAAAGCTGCCGTCCGTTTTCATGCATGAGATCGACCTGACGAACGGCGCCGTTCTGGAAACCGGCTGTGTCTATATCGTGCCGCTGCTGGAACGTGCGGATTTCTCGGCCCGCATTTCCGGCACCACGAACCCGAAAAGCTCGACCGGCCGCATCGACGTTTTCACCCGCCTCATCACCGATCGCGGGCAGGCGTTCGACCGCATCGAGGCGGGCTATCGCGGGCCGCTCTATGCCGAGATCAGCCCGCGCACCTTCCCCGTGCTGGTGCGCAAAGGCTCAAGGCTCAACCAGTTGCGCATCCGCCACGGCTCGCCGCAGTTTACCGACACGCAGCTGCGCCGGTTGCACGCCGAAAGCCCGCTGGTCAGCGGCGAGGCCGATATCGACAACGGACTTGCCCTCAGCATCGACCTCAAGGGTGAAGCGGGATCGCGCATTGGCTGGCGCGCCAAGCGGCATACCGGCGTGATCGACGTTGATAAGCGCGACGCGCTGGCCGCTCACGATTTCTGGGAATCCATCGAGGCACAGCCGCGAGGCGACCTCATCCTGGACCCCGATGAGTTCTACATCCTGGTCAGCCAGGAAGCCGTTGCCATCCCGCACGACTATGCCGCGGAAATGGTCCCCTTCAATCCGCTGGTTGGCGAGTTCCGCGTGCATTATGCTGGCTTTTTTGATCCCGGCTTCGGCTTCGAGGCTGGGCAGCCGCCAAGCGCGCGCGGCGTGCTGGAAGTCCGCTCCCGCGAGGTGCCATTCATCATCGAACACGGCCAGATCATCGGGCGACTGGTCTTCGAACGGCTGACCGACCCGCCGCCCGAGGTCTATGGCCAGGGAATCGGGTCAAACTATCAGCGGCAGGGTCTGAAACTTTCTAAGCATTTCCGGCTTCCCTAGGGCATTTCCGGGATAGCCGCCGCCCGTGAACGGCCGGAAAGTTCCATTTCCTGACCAAAATTGTTGCGCTAAATCCACAGGTTGCTTCAAAAGCACAGCAGGTATGCGGGTAACTGTTGCGTGAACCCGGCTGACCGGCAAACTTGCTTTGCCGCGGGTCCGACGGCTTGGGGGCACAGCCTCGCGGTTTTTTGGGTCCGCATTGAAGGGGGCAGCGTGAGGCGGCTACGGCGCGGAAATGCGCCGGCCGCCTCATGAATTTCAGGCCCCATGATTCCCCCAGCGGCCGATGGGCTGAGGCGGCCGGCCGCGAACCTGGTCCGCGACGAAGAACGGCGAATAAAGCAGCAGCACATAGACGATGCCCGCGCCGGCAAGGCTTGCGATGTACCAGGGCCACGGACCGAGAAAATCGAGCAGCGAGGCAGCGGCGGGTTTTGCGGCGAGAAATCCGTAATTGACGTGCAACAGCCAATCCACCGTGCCTGCCGCGGCGAGATAGACGAGCGACCAGAGAAGCACACGCGGGATGGACGAAGGATAAGGCCGCATGCGCGCGCCGGCTGTGAGGTAGAGAACCGCCGCAATCACACCGCCGTGGAAGGCGAAGAACACGATGAAGCGTAGATCGGGGAAATCGTAGAACAATTCCGGCGTCAACAGCGCCTGCACCGTGCCGGAGAGCGACCAGAAGTACGCCAGCTCATACGTGCGCTGGTTCGGCCATAACAGCGTGATGAGCGCGGTGATCGTGGCCCAATCGCACAAATGCATGGGCAGCGTCGTCTGCCACGAAATCCAGCCGCGCTCCCAGATCAACCAGTACCAGAGAATCCATGTCGCAATCAGTTCCGCGGCGAACAGATAGCGCATGAAACGCACGGCCTGGCGGCCGCCGACGGCGCGTGTGATCACCGCCAGCACCAGCGGCACAATGAAGGTGAGCGCAATGGCCGCCAGATGCGCGGTGCCGAAAAACACGAATAGAGCCGATCCCGTCATCCCACGCGCATCCCTTTGACTGGCAGCCTAGATGTTGGACGGCAAAACCGCTAATCGAACGCCAGCGGCAAATGCTTTCGGGGACATCATGAGCAAGCTGGCGCATTTTCTCAAAGAGGACGGTTCGGCACACGACCACGCGCCGCAATGGGCGAAGTACCGCGCCGACATGCTGAAAGCCTTCCCCTCGCCATTTCGTGGCGATGGCGATCCGCTGGCGCGCGGCATCGAGAAAGCCATCCATCATCTGAACGCACTACGGCCGGAAAAAGGCGGCCCCGCCTATCTGGGCAGCAATCCGGCACTGACGATCGACTTTGAAGGCGTGAAGGATGCAGCGCTCAACCCCGGTATGGGCAACGTCCACGACGTGATCAATCAGGCGGTGGAATTGTTTGAGGGCTTGCCCAACTGGGGCCATCCCCTCGCCATGTGCAACGTGATCCCACAAGGCAACACCGCCGCGCTTGTGGCGGCCATGCTGACGCAGGTGTTCTCGCCCAACATTCTGGAAGGCGAATATGCCTGGAACGTGCATCGCACTGAACTTGAGACGGCCGCGATCATCGCGCGCCTGCTGCAATGGGACGCGAAAAAGGCCGGCGGGGTTTATACCTATGGCGGTTCGGGCTGCTGGACCTATCACCTGAAATACGCGCTTTCGCGCGTGCTGCCGGATTCGCGCTACAAGGGTGTGCGCACCGATGCCAAGCTGCTGTGCTCGCAGCAGGCGCACTACACCATGATGAACAGCTCCGACTGGATGGGGCTTGGCATGGATAACATCGTGCGCATTCAAACCGATGTCGAGACGAACGGTATGGATCTGAAGCATCTGGAAAGCGTGCTGAAGGATTGCCGCGACAAGAACATTCCCGTGGCTTCGGTCGTTTGCACCATGGGAACCACCGATGCCAACGCGTTCGATCCGGTGAGCGGTGTGCGCGCGTTGCTGGATCGCTACCCAAACGCCGCGCCTTACGGCAAAGCGCTGCTTTATTGCGATGCGGTGATCGGCTGGTCGTGGCTGACCTTCGGTCAATATGATTTCGCGGCAAATCCGCTGGGCTTTTCGGATGCCGTGCTTCCACATCTGAAAAGGAATTACGAGCTCGTTGAAGGCATGAAGCACGCTGACGCCGTGGGCATCGACTTTCACAAGACCGGCTGGTCGCCCTATTCCAGCAGTTTCTTCGCTTACAAGAATGCAGACGAATTCGAAGGGCTGCTAAGACGGCCGGGCTCGGCTTATCTGCAGCCGCGCTCGCCTTACAATCCGCTCGATTACACGCTGGAAGTTTCGCGCAGCGCAACCGGTGCGATGGCGGGATGGGCCAGCCTGAAATTCTTCGGCTACGAAGGTTTCCAGTCGGTGCTCGGCGGTATTCTGGAGAACAAGGCCTATCTGCGCCATCTGCTGGATGCGGACGATGAAGCGGTGTGCGCCAACTGCGACGATTACGGGCTCGTGACCCTGATGCGCGTTTACGCGAAGGGCACCAACGGCGATGCGCAATACCGGCGCGAACTGAAAGAACCGGCCGCGCGAGACGAACTGGTCCGCAATAACCATCTCACGCAAGCCATCGGCGACAAGTTGTGGGACTGGTTCCGTTCCGGTCACAAGGTAGATAATCAGTACACACCCTATATGAGTTTCAGCACCGGCTTCCGCGTGGCGGATTACAACCGCGACGGCAGCGACCCCGACGCCGTCGTCTATGCCCTCAAGATGTTTCCCATGAACGTGCATTGCACGCCGCACAGCATGAAACATGCGCTCACATGCGTTCTGGCCGCGCGCGACGCCGTGATGGCGGATGGGTTCGCGGCGCCAACAGCGAAAGCACATGACCCCTGGAGCACAGCACATTCCAGCCGTAGCGCCGCGTTGGAAATCAAGTGACCGCGTTCTTCGATACCTTTCTGCTTGTCTGCGCGGCGCTGCTTCCGGTGGTGAATCCGGTAGGCGGCGCCCCGATCTTCCTGGGGCTGACGGAAGGCGACACCGCCATCCAGCGCAAAGCCCTGTCCTGGAAAATCGCGCTCAACAGCTTCCTGCTCTTGTTCGGCGCGATGGTGGTTGGTTCGTACGTTCTTTCTTTCTTCGGACTCAGCCTGCCGGTGGTGCGCATCGCCGGCGGCCTTCTTCTGACAGGCCTCGGCTGGAAGCTTCTGAACGCCGACCCTTCACCCGATCATGTTGCGGCGAAAAGTGCGCCGGTGGATCCGGACAGTTTCTATCCGCTCACGATGCCCCTTACCGTCGGGCCCGGCTGCATGGCCATTGCTATCACGCTGGGCGCGCAAGCAGCCCAGCTTCACGGCATGGATGCGCTTGTGCTTTTCCGCGCTGCGTCCACAACAGGTCTTTTGGCGATCTCGATCTCAATATGGCTTTGTTATCGCTTCGCGGAGCCACTCGTGCGCGCGCTCGGCCACGGCGGCACAACCGTGGTCGTGCGTCTTTCTGCTTTCATACTAGTTTGCATCGGCCTGCAGATTATATGGAATGGCTGGAACGAACTGCATCATCTGCACCGGTAAATGGCGAGAAAAGAAAACGGCCCCAGCGAACGCCGGAGCCGTTTGCATTCTAAAAAAGTTCGCTTACCGCCGCCAACCGCGATGTTCCCAACGGTAGTTCCGGCCGCGCCAGCCGTTCCAGTCGTTATGCCAGCCGCCGCGGTACCAGAATTCTGGCCGGTTATTGTTCCAGCGATAGTAATGCGGACCGCCAACTGTCACACCACCGAACGCAACGTCGCCGGTGTAAACGGGATAGCCGCAATCACCGTTATAATAGTAATTGTAGGAACCGCACGGACCCGGCGGATAATAACCCGGGCCGTAGTAATAAGCCGGGGCAGGCGTATGAACGCCCAAATGGACACCGCCGACACGTACACCAACACCCACCTGGGCGTCAGATGGCATGGCGAATCCCACAGCCCCGCCAATGACCACGGCGACTGCCGCTGCTTTCAGATATGTATGCATTCCGGTCTCCATCCTTAGAACCCAAGAGCCCAGACAAGCCTTGGATTTTCAGCACCCCTCACGGTGGGCCGCAGCGCGACCGGAAATTAAACGCGTGCCCGGCAGAATGTTTCCGGGAACCCGGCATGGCCAAAGGCGGCGAAGGTTAGGAATTTGAAACCCGTTGCCCGGCTACCGGCGTGATAGAAGCCAAATCGCACAGGCAGGGGAGCTTGAGATGCTTTGGCGGATAACGGCGATCGTTTTGATGTTCGGGTTGGCAGGCTGCGACGTTCCCGAGCCGGGGTGGAGTGCAGTCGGATTTCACACCGCGCCTGTGGAACCACAGATTGCCGGGCCGGTGAACGAGCACTGCCATGCTGTCGCTGCCCAGCGTGCGCAAGACGGGGCCATGAACGGCCTCGATGAGCAGGCGCAGGCGGATGTGTTCAGCGGAACCTATTCCCGCTGCGTCGCTTACCAGGGCGGACACGGCCCCGGCTAATCGAGACTTCCCCTCTTCCGCCTTGTGTTACAAGGTTGTCAGGAAACGGACGGGGATAGTGTATGTGGGCGCGTGTTGCAGTGGCCGCGGCGGCTCTTTGCGTTGCCGGATGCGATTCCGCACCCTCAAACGACAGGTTTCATACACTCCCCTATAGCGCGACGCCGCTGGATACATCGGATTCTGCTGTGCCGCCCGCAGGCGGCGCGGCAGTCTCCTCCACCGCTGAACCTCAGCCGTTGCCGGGCCAGGACGAACCGGTAAGCTCCTCGCCTCCCGCGAGTGCTACCCCGGAATCTTTGCAGCAACCGGCCGGCGCGCCACCAAATCCGCCGCCGGCTTATTATCCTTCTCAGCCTGCGTTAACGCCGCCCCCTTCTCCGCCACCAGAAACCGCTTTGCCGCCGCCACTCGCAACGGCTCCTCCACTGCAAAGCGCAATGCCCGGCAATGACCATTGTCATGCCGTCGCGCAACAGCGATCGCAGGATGCGGCGATGAATGGGTTAAGCGAGGAAGACCAGGGGCACGTCTACGACGGCACTTACGCCGATTGCGTGGCATACGAAGCAAAGCACGGTCCGGGTTGACCCTTCCGTGTCATGTGCGCGCCGTGGTACTCGTCAACCATCGCGGGCGTAGCTCAATGGTAGAGCTGTAGCTTCCCAAGCTACTGACGAGGGTTCGATTCCCTTCGCCCGCTCCAGGCAATACGAGAGTTCGCCGCTACGCTGTCGCTATGCGGCCCCTTCGCCCGCTCCATCTATTTTGAAGAATTGAACTGGACCGTTACGTCAGCCGAGAGGCCGGGGCGCAGGCGGTTGGCGTCTTTCTGCCCCGGATAGATTTTGATGCGCACCGGCAGGCGCTGAACGATGCGCGTGAAGTTGCCGGTCGCGGGTTCATAAGGCAGCAGCGAAAATTCTGAACCCGAACCCGGCGCGAAACTTTCCACTTCGCCGTTGAACGTGTCGGTCGGCAATGCGTCAAAGCTCACCTGCACCGGCTGCCCCACTAGCATGCGCGCCGTCTGGGTTTCCTTGAAGTTGGCGGTCACATAGATCGTCTGCAGCGGCACAATCGTCATCATCTGCGTGCCCGGCTGCACATATTCGCCCGTCTGCGCCTGGCGGTCGCCCACCACGCCGTTCACCGGCGAACGCACAATGGTGTGTGACAGATTGAGTTCGGCTTGCGCCAAAGTGGCTTGCGCTTTCTGTAGCGCGGCGCGCAACTGATCGCCCGAACGCTCTACGGCAACGCGCTGTTGCTGGCTGGCCGCAAGCGCGGCGCGGCTCTTGTCGGCATCGGCGGAAGCGGAAACGGCGGTGGCGCGTGCCTGATCGGCCTGGCTGCGCGAAACATCGCCGCCCTTCACCAACGCCTCGTAGCGCGTCCGATCGGCGGACGCGCGCACGCTGGCGGCATCGGCAGAGCGGATCGAGGCAGACGCGGCATTCACGTTGGCCTGCGCCAATCCGACTTGCGCTGCCTGTTCGGTGAGTGCTGCGCGCGCAGCAGCAACATCGGCTTTGGCCGCGTCCACCGCCTGCGCGTAATCTTCGGGATCGATCTGGATCAGCGGCTGTCCGGCACGCACATGCTGATTGTCGCGCACCAGAATGCGCGCGATCAGCCCCTGCACTTTCGGCGCAACCACGGTGCTGTCGGCTTTGCTGTAAGCGTCGTCGGTTGAAACCGACGACGCCGGCATCAAGATCCACAATGCGCCAGCCAGCGCCAGAACCAGCGCGCCGCCCGCAATCAGCGCCGGCTTGCTGGAGAGGCGTTTCAGGCGGCTGATCGCGGGCGGCGTGCGGACGGCGGTGTCGAATGTCGTTGTCATAGCGCGAAGACCAGGCAGGTTGTGGTGGCGGAGGCGCAAAGTTTGCCGTCCTTGTCGAGCAGGCGGCCTTCAGCGAAGGCGGCGCGGCGGCCCAGCGAAAGCACTTTGCCTTCGGCGCGCACCGGTCCGCTCGCCTCGGTCAAGGGGCGGTGATAGGAGACTTTCAATTCCAGCGTCGTATAGCCCTGCCCCGCCTTGAGCATAGAATGGACAGCGCAGCCGACCGCGCTATCAAGCAGCGTGGCGGCATAACCCCCGTGAACCGTGCCGATGGGATTGTAGACTTCGCGGCCGGGATGACCTTCGAAAACCACAAGGCCTTCCTCAATCGTCACCGGTTTGAAGTTCATCGTCTTGCCGATGCCCTCGATTTTCCAATCGCCGTTGAAGACGGAGCGTAGCTGTTCGAGGCCGGAGAGTTCTGGCATTTGCGCAAGCGTGTTCATTGCACCGCCTCGCGCGAGAGCGAGGCATCGTCTACGCCGATGCGGGCCTTGATGCTGGTGCGTGCGGATTCCAGAAGTTCGTCGGACAATTGCCGGTCCGTAACCGCGCGCGATAGTGCAACCGCACCCATCATTGCTGATAAAATGGATGACGCGAGCTTCTCCGGGCTTTGCGGATTTTTCATGCCGGATGCGGCGATCCAATACGCCAGCACGTCCACCAGCGACTGCACGCCGGTATTAAACACCTTGCGAAATTCTTTGGACTGGCGCGGCATGTCCGAATTGAGCGCGGTCAACGCGCAGCCATTGGCCGGAAAATCCCGGTGGCGTTCGGCGACATAAAAGTCGATGTACGCAGCCAGCGCATGGCGCGGCGGCAGGCCTTCCGTCACCAATCTAACTTTTTCGCGCGCGCGCACGAAAATCGCCTTTAGGGCTTCGATCATCAACGCGTCTTTCGATTTGAAATGCGCGTAGAAGCCGCCATGCGTTAGCCCGGCTGCTTGCATCACGTCGGCGACGCTCACGCCATCGGGGCCCTTCTCCCGCAAGGCACGCCCGGCGATCTGCACCAACTGCTCATGCGTTTGGGTCTTATGGGTTTCGCTGTAGCGCATCTTGCCGGCCTCCGCTGCCTGATTATATGATGGTGGTCATATTATCCGTCAAGGGGCTCTATGAGCGCGGCAAACGGCACAATTCCTGAGGCAAAGCCGGTCGCGGCGGGCCTGAGCGAAAATCGCAAGCTTCTGATCTTCGGGATCATGGCGTTTGGCCAGTTCATGGCCTTGCTGGACATCCAGATCGTCGCCTCGTCGCTCAATTCCATTCAGGGCGGCCTTTCCGCGGGGCCGGACGAGATCGCGTGGGTGCAGACGGCTTATCTCATGGCGGAGATCGTGATGATTCCGCTGGCGGCGTTTCTCAGCCAGGCTTTGTCCACCCGTTGGCTGTTCACCGCCTCCGCCATTCTGTTCGTGCTCTCCAGCCTGATGTGCGGACTGGCCTGGAGCATCCAGTCGATGACGGTGTTTCGTGCCGTGCAGGGTTTTGTTGGCGGCGCGATGATTCCCACCGTGTTCGCCACCGGTTTTGCCATGTTCTCCGGCAAGAAGCGCGCGATGATTCCGGCCATTCTGGGCATGGTCTCAACGCTGGCGCCTTCGCTGGGCCCGGCAATCGGCGGCTGGATCACCGATGCATCGAGCTGGCGCTGGCTGTTCTTCATCAACATCGTTCCCGGCGCCTTCATCGCCATCACGCTGCCCATTCTCGGAAAAGTGGACGAGCCGAACTTGGGAATGCTCAAGCGCATAGACTGGCTGCACGTTGTTTCTCTCGCACTGTTTTTGGGTGCGCTTCAGTATGTGCTGGAAGAAGGTCCGCGCTGGCAGTGGTTTGAAGATCAATCCGTCGCTATCGCCGCGTGGCTTTCGTTCATTGGCGCCATCGTGTTTTTCGAGCGTTCGTTTTTCTCCGCCAATCCCGTGCTGAAGCTGACGCCATTCAAGCGGCCAGTGTTCGCCATGGCCTGCGTGCTCAATCTGGTGATCGGGTTCGGGCTTTATTCGTCCATCTATCTCACGCCGCTGTTCCTGGGCCGCGTGCGTGGCTATTCCAGCTACGATATCGGCACCACGGTATTTGTTGCCGGTATCTTCATGACGTTCGGCGCGCCACTGGCCGCGCGGCTGACCACGTTGGTCGACCAGCGCATCGTGATCGCCGTGGGCTTCACGTTGTTCGCGCTGTCCTGCTGGCTGATGTCGGATGTCACCAGCGTGTGGGGGTTCTGGGAACTGTTCCCGACGCAAGCCATTCGCGGCTTCGCGCTGCTGCTTTGCATCGTTCCCGCCGTGGGCATGGCGCTGAACGGCGTGCCGCCGAGCGAATTGCGCTATGCATCGGGCCTGTTCAATCTCATGCGCAATCTTGGCGGCGCTATCGGCATCGCCGCGGTCACGACATGGCTGCAGGACTTCGGCCGCACAAATGGCGAGCGGTTCGGCGAAACGCTGGGGCATGCCAATCAATCCGGCCTGGCAGCCGCAAGCCGGCATATCGCGACGCTTACGCCAGACGCCGCACACGCAAAGCTGCTGCTGCAAGGCGAACTGGCGCAATATGTGACCCAGCAATCCCTGACGCTGGCATTTCGTGACGTATTCTACCTGCTGGCCATCATGTTCGTTCTGGCGCTCGCCATCGTGCCGTTCGCCAAAACCGTCATCCTGTCCGACGCGCCCTCTGCGGAGATGCATTAAACGCGCAATCAAGGCGGCGATTGGGTTCTTTCTGCTTCGTTTTCATTGACTCCCGTGCGGACCGGGCCAATCCTTTCCCATTGATTGTTGCGCCACGCGTTGGCTTTTTGGCGCGCGATTTTTTTAAAATTGTATGGAAAGGGGTCTTCATGAAACGCATTCTCGCGGTGGCTTCTGCACTCTTCCTGTTGGTGCCGGCCGCCTCAATCGCCGCACCCGGTGGCGGCAATGGCAAACCGGGTCATCATCGTCCGGGAAAGCCCGGCGATCACAAACCTTCGCCGGGAAAACCCGGCAACGGGCATAAGCCCGGCAATGGGCACAGACCGGGCAACGGTCACAAGCCGGGTAACGGTCATCGCCCCGGCAATGGCCACAAACCCGGTAATGGACATCGTCCTGGTCATGGAAACCGGCCCGGCTGGAACAAGCCCGGGCGTCCCGGTCACGGTTGGTATTACGGCGGCAAGTATCGCAACCGTTTCCGCGTCAACATTTTCGTTTATCCGCGCGGTTACGGCTATCGCACATGGGCCGTCGGCCAGCGGTTGCCTTCGGTGTTCCTGTCGCCGACCTACTACTACACGGACTATAGCGGCTTGGGCTTGAACCCGCCGCCTCCGGGTTACCAGTGGGTGCGTTACGGCAATGACATCCTGCTCGTGAATCTCGCGACGGGCGGCGTCGTCGAAACGCTTCCGGGCGTCTTCTACAACTAAGCGAGCTTGATTGATGAACTGGAGCCCGCCGCAAGGCGGGCTCTTTTTTTTGCCTGCTACTCGTTGAGATCGATCACCGGCAGCGGCGCATTTTCCGCTTCAAGCCGGCGCGCCAGCACGATCATGATCTGCCGCGCGACAAGTCCGCAGACGGAGAGAAGTGCAATCGTAAGCGCCGTACTCAATTGGCCCGCCATAAGCGCGGCGACGATGCCTACGGCAACAATGCCAACACCCGCAAACGCAATGCCGATCAACAATCCGACGACACCCCAGACTTCATACGTCACCAGAAACGCCAATATCCATGCCGCGACGCCAAAAACCAACGCGGCCGCGAGAAAGCCCCAGCGCGCAACCGGGCGCCCCGGCTTGTAAAACGCCAAGGGGGCGAACAGCACCACGCTCAACAGCAGCGCGATCTGCGATGCGCCAAGAACGCCCGGCATCAACCCGTATTCCACGAAATCCGGTCCCTTCACCAGGAACGCGATCACGTAAAAAATGAGCACAAACACGGCGAATGTAAAAAGAATGCCCCCGGGGGTTCTGAGCGTATGCATGCGGCGTACCCGATTCGTCTTCGACCGGCCGATGCTGCCTGAGAATCCACGATTTCGCCATGCGGCCATTTTCAGCACCTGCATGGCAAAAGCCCGGTGGGATGGAACACCGACTACGTCAACCGCAACGCCGCGTTGCCGCCAATCTGCACGACTAAAAACAGCACGATACAAAAGCCATGCCACCACGGCGATCGCGTTCGCATGAGAGACACGGCTAGTGCAGCAACGATCGCGTTCTGACCAAGAAAAATCAGCGGCTCCATGGCCGGCATGGCGTGCGTGAAATAGACGACGAGATCTGTGACGGCGAACGCGACTGCCAGAGCGACGATAAGCCCCCAATAGCGGGTGCAGTTCTGGAAATACCACAACTTCAAATCAAGACCCTGTTCGGGTACTTCGCTGGGCAGCGCGGCCGATGCGGCGAGAAACAAAACCACCATCGCAGCCACAGGAGGCAGCACGAAAAGAAACGTTTCGACCTTGTAGTGGTCGCGCAATTGCCATAGCAGCCAGAACTGGGCAATCGTCTGTACGGAAATCCCCAACGCGTTTGCCGGGGCCATCCAGTTCCAGCGCACACGTTTGCCGGCAGCAAGAAGCCCGTCGAGATTTTTGGCGACGGATTCCAATGCCAAGCCGATGATAATGACGATCAGGATAATGAAATATTCGAACGGCCCCATGCTGTGAGAATAAACGCGCGGCTCTCATGCGCCAACCCGATTCGCGCGACCTTCCCGATTGTTCTACCTTTCCCCGACGACGTGGTTGGGGACGCCAATGCGCATATCTCTTTTTTCGGTCATCGCCATGCTTCTGTTCTTGGCACTGATGCCGGAACATTCCGCCGCAGCGGCCCCGGCCTCTCCGAAGCCGCCCTACACGACAGAGGATTGCGAAAGCGCGCAGGATGTACCCGCCACCAACGCGTGCTTTCGCCGAAACTATATGGCGGCCGACGCAGCGCTGAAAATTCTCTATGCCAAACTTCTTGCCATGCAGGACGACAAGAACAGTCGCGATCATCTGACAGACGCGCAGTCGAAATGGGAAAGCTTCCGCCTGGCGGAGTGTGGATTTGAAATCGGCGACCAGGACGCCAGCAGCGGCAGCATGTGGCACACTTTGTTCAACGGCTGTCTGCAGGACCAAACGGACGCCCGTATCCAGCAGGTTCAGCACCTGATCGCCTGCCCGGTTGCGGGAGCCGAGTGCTAGCCGATTAGAATTGTTCTGAACTGACTGCTCGCAGTTCTTAATTCGCAAGGGGCGGACACATACCGGCCCTGCATGGCTGTCATTCATTGCGGTGCAACATAAGAACTATTGGCAAGTCACAAACAGCGACTATCTCCCGCCCGTGACCGGCGAAAAGGCGTTTCCCCTGGCGCCAGCCGGTTCGATGGAGAGGCAAATGTCTACGTATCTTTCGGAATCTGACGGCGAAGCTGGCTCGGGCCTGTTCACCCTGGCGGCCATTGCCGGCGTGGTGTTCGTTCTGATGTCGGCTTTCTACAACGGAGCCCCCGCCCCAGCGGTACAGCAGGCGTCCAGCCAGCAGGTTGAGCAGGTGGTCGTCACCGCAACCACCTCCGGCCACGCTTCATAGGAAAGCATCAACGCTTAGCTTTTCCTCGAGCATCACATCGCTGTCCCAAGCGCGGCATGTATGTGGTGTTCGGGGAGAGCTTGCGACCTGATTCCGCTATTGAAATTGCATCGGAAGATATTGGTGGCACACAGCGCCGCATTCCATGCCGCAACTCGGCCATGATTGTTTCTGTGTCCGCCATGTTTGGAGCCGAGCCCCGCCACAATCGCGCCTGACGCTTCGCTTGCACGGTTCTCGTGCGTCGAAGGGAGCAAGTCATGACAAATCACGCGCAATCGGGCGGCGCGCGCCGCATTTTCACAAGAATGAACGGAAGAAAGGCGCGTATCGGCGTCTTTTTTTTCGCCCTCGCCGTGGGCTCCATGGCGCTCGGCTTCGTGGCGGCGGGTGCTGCACCCGCCCGCGGACCGGCGCTGACCTCCACACTTGCGGTGGAGCGGCCGCTGATCACGCGCGGATGGACAAAGCCTGTTTATGTGCTGCTGAAATTCACCGCACCCGATCTGGGCGAAGCGCCCAGCGCGCGTCCCCCGCTCAATCTTTCGCTGGTGCTCGACCGCTCCGGCTCGATGGAAGACAAGGGCAAGATCGAATATCTGCGCCAGGCCGCAAAAATGGCGGTCGACAGCCTGAATACCAGCGATGTCATCTCCATCGTGGAGTTCGACGACCGCATCACACTGATGTGGCCTGCCGCCCATGCCGGCGACAAGGGAACGATCAATGCGGCCATAGACGGCCTTACGCCGCGCGGTTCCACAAACCTTGCCGGCGGCCTTGAGCGTGGCGTCGCGGAGGATAAGAACGCGCAGGATAGCCTGCATCTGTCGAATGAAGCGCTGAACCGCGTGATCCTGCTGTCCGACGGCCTCGCCAATACCGGCGTCACCGATCACGCCGAGATCGCCCGGATGGCAAGCCAGGCCCGTCAGGATGGCGTGCGTATTTCCACCATGGGCCTCGGCGTCGAATACGATGAAGATTTGATGCAGGCCATCGCCGAAAGCGGCGGCGGAAAATATTATTACATCGAGAGCCCGCAGCAGCTCACCCGCGTCTTTCAGGAAGAATTGAAGACGGCCTTCACCACCCGCGCCCGCAACGTACATCTGGGCTTTCATGGCAGCCGCGCGGTGAAGAGCGCGGAGATCGTGGGCTTCACAAGCGCTGGCGGACGCGATGTCTCCACCGACTGGCCGGATTTCTATGCCGGCGAAACCCGCACCGTTCTGTTACGCCTGAACGTGGACGCCGGAGCCGTTGGTCCGCTGGACCTCGGCCATTTCGATGTCGCTTGGCGCGATGCACAAAGCGGCGCGTCCGCCACGCTCAGCGAGCCGGTTCGCGTGGTTGTGACCGAGGACGAAGCCGCATCCGACCGCTCGCTCAACAAGGATGTCGCGGTGGAAAGCGCGCTGGTGGAAAGCGAGCGCGGCTTGGCGCGAAACGTGAAGCTCTATCAGGCCGGCCAAACCGATCAGGCCCGCGCGGGCAACAACGCCATCGTCCAGCAGCTTCAGGCGCAGAACGCGCAACTGCATGACGAACGGATCAATCGAAAGATCGAAGCGCTCAACGCCGAACAAAGTGAAATGACTGCGGCGGCCTCTCCGGCCGCGGCGCCCGATGCCCGATCCGCATACCTCAAGAGCAGCAAGCTGCGGCTCTATCAAGCGCAAAGCGGCCAGCGCAGCGGCTACGTTCTGCAACCCGGCGATAAGGGACTGGCGGTGGAAAACCTCCAGAAGGCGCTGGCAAAAGCTGGCTTCTACAAAGGCCCGGTGAACGGCACATACGACGCGGCCACCACCGCGGCGGTAAAGGCGTATCAGGCGAAGAACGGTGTGCCCGTCGACGGCGTCGCGGGTGCCGCAACCCAACAGAAGCTGGGGTTGTATTGAACTGAACGCTCTAACCACGCTCGCACCGGCATCACGGCGGTTCGCGTGATGCCGGTGCTGGTTCGTTTGTTGCGCGAAACGGCTTTCCGGGCGCGCTTCGATTAATTTCGCTTTACGCTTTTGCCGCGTCGAAAATCGCGCTTGCGGGAACACGCTCTCCCGTTCAAGCTTGCCGCCATGGATGCGCTTCCGCTTAAGGTCAGACATGCGGGAAAGGACGACGCGAGCGACATCGCGCGCGTTTATATCGACTCCTGGCATGACGCCTATCCGGGCGTCGTTCCTTCGGCGCTGTTGCAGGCCATGACCCAGAAAGGCCAGGCGGCACGCTGGCGTTCCGCCATCCGCGCGCAGCCCAATACCGGCGAAGCGGTGTTCGTGGGCGAGAATGAAAAGCACGGCATCGTGGCGATGATGAGCTGCGGCCCGGCGCGCGATCGGTCACTGGGATTCGATGGCGAAGTCTTCACGCTCTATGTCGATCCGTCATTTTACAACTGCGGGGTTGGCCGCGCGATGCTCAAGCACGGCTTCGCGCGCATGCACAGCCGCGGCTTCGGCTCTTGCGTGATCTGGGCGCACGCAAAAAATCCGGCGCGCTTCTTTTACGAACGTATGGGCGGACGCCTGATCGCTGAGCGCACCGCGCGCATGATGGGCGACCCCATTCCGGAAGCGGCCTTCGGGTGGAAATCGCTGGCGCTTCTGGAGCGCAGTAACGCGGACTAGTCGTCCAGGTCTTTCGGCCGCATGAAGTTCACCAGCCGGCCTTCGCGCGCGTCCCGCCATTTCGCCGCATCGAAATCAATCACGGCAAGTGCGGCGGTTGGAAACTTCTCTTCCATCATGTCCTGGGTTTCGCATTCCGCCGGCGTTTCGCCCTGCCCCGTCAGCGCGGCCGCGCAATCCTCGATACCGGGATTGTGGCTGACAATCAGCAACGCATTCACCACATCGGGCGCCTGCTGGACGATTGCGGCGATCGCTTTGGCGGACGGCAGATACAGCGAATCCAGAAATTCCGTCTTGGGCTCGATGTCCCAATCTTCGCGCACCAACTGCAACGTCTCCACCGTGCGCAACGCCGTGGAACACAACACAAGCTGCGGCAGATATTTCTTCTTGAGCATATAGGCGCCCATGCGCGGCGCATCTTCGCGGCCACGCGCGTTCAATGGCCGCTGGTGATCCTCAAGCGCGGGTTCATCCCGGCTCGATTTGGCATGGCGAAGAAGCAAAAGCCGTTTCACGCGACCTGATAACGCGCGCGCGCGCCGCGCTCGATGGCGGCGGCGGTCAGCTTGTCGATGCCCAGCGTGCGGCGCAGCGCTTCGATCACGCGCACTTCCTCCAGCGCCACGCGGCTGTCGCTCAAGGCCACTTCCAGCGCCAGCCAATAGGCCGTCTCGCGCAGGTGCGGCGGCAGCGCGCCTTTCACGAGCCCGACAATCGCGGCAAGCCCGTCAGGTTCCTGCAGGATCGAAGCGCACTCCTGCGCCACCGCCAGCAGCCGCTCGTGCTCGAATTCACGGAATACCGGCAAGCCTTTCACAAGGTCGCCGATGGCGCGCAGTTCTTTCGCGCTCATGCTGCCGTCTGACGCGGAGACGACGACCATGACATAGATAAGTGCTGTTTCGTGACCGATGGTTTTCATGTGCGCGCGACTCTATGTGTCTTGACCCTTTCGGGCAAGAAGCGGCTATCTGGCCGAAGAAACGCGGAAATTGGAGCCCCCATGTCCGAACATCACGCAGGCGTGCGCTGGAAACGTGCCAGCGCCGATTTCACCTACGCCGGCTACAATCGCGCGCACGAAATGACGTTCAAGCATGGCGACATCGTTCTGCCGGCATCCGCCACCCCGGCCTTCAAAGGCGATGCCGATCGCGTCGATCCCGAAGAGGCCTTCGTCGCCTCGTTGTCGAGCTGTCACATGCTCACCTTCCTCGCCATCTGCGCGCTGAAGAAGATCGTCGTGGATGCCTACGAAGATGACGCCGTAGGCCACATGGAGAAGATGGAGGGCGGGAAGTTTTGGATTTCGCGTGTGGTTCTTAAGCCACGGGTGAACTTTGCACCGGGTACAACCGTGGATGCGGGAACTCTCGCCGAGATTCACCACAAATCCCACGAAGATTGCTTCATCGCCAACTCCGTTAAGACGGATGTGACGGTCGAAGCATGATCGCGGGCGTTAAACCCCGCCGCGTTTGTCACTTGCTTTGCGCCAGAGCGGGACGATAATTCAACCCATGTACGAGCGCGTCACACGGGGGATACGCGTGGCCGTAAAGCCCGCGTTTTTGGACGATCAGTCCGATCCCGACGAAGAACATTTTCTCTGGTCGTACACCGTGACGATCGAGAACAAAGGGCCCGAGACAGTGCAACTCGTCTCGCGCTACTGGCATATCACCGACGCAACGGGCCGCGTGCAGGAAGTACAAGGCGTCGGCGTTGTCGGTGCGCAGCCGGTTCTCGAACCCGGCCAGACGTTTCAATATACCAGCGGCTGCCCGTTGCAGACGGCCTCCGGCTTCATGACGGGCCGCTATCAGATGCGCTCCAACAAAACCGGAGAGGCGTTCGACGCCGAAATCCCGGCTTTTGTGCTTGAAAGCCCGCACGAGCGCCGCCAGATCCATTAAAGCCCCAAATCGCCGCGGGTTGATCCGGCGAAGGCGTTGGGGCGTAGTGATCGCCCTTCCTCCGAGAACCCGCCATGTCCGAAGTACCCAAACCGAAGCCCACGCCCTTTTGCTCTGTCCGGCCGCAGCCATCCGAGCCGCGTCCTTCGCGCGAAGCGGCGGAAGGCGCGATCCGCACGCTGCTGTTATGGGCGGGCGACGATCCGGAACGCGAAGGTTTGAAAGACACGCCGGCCCGCGTGGCGCGCGCGTTCGAAGACTGGTTCTCCGGCTACGACGTCGATCCGGAAGATTATTTAAGCCGCACCTTCGAGGAAGTCGCCGGTTACGACGACATGATCCTGCTCAAGGACATCCGCTTCGAATCCCACTGCGAACATCACCTGGCGCCCATCATCGGGCGCGTGCACATCGGCTACCTGCCGGATAACAAGGTGGTCGGCATCTCCAAGCTGGCGCGCGTGGTGGAAGCCTATGCGCGCCGGTTGCAGGTTCAGGAAAAAATGAACGCGCAAATCGCCCATTGCATCCAGCGCGTGCTGGAGCCGAAAGGTGTCGCGGTGGTGATTGAGGCGACGCACCAGTGCATGACGACACGCGGCGTTCACAAGCCCGGCGTCAGCATGGTCACGTCATCCATGCTCGGCGAATTCCGCACCAACCCGCTGACCCGCCGCGAATTCCTCAGCGTGATCGGAAATCCCTCGTCCAGCATCGACGGCTGATCGCGTCAGGCCGTTTCCGCCGGAACTTCGTGAACCTTGCCGCAGAATTCGCAGCGCGCGCGAATAATGCCGTCCGCGTCCGCCAACCCCGCGCGGTCCGGCGCGGGATAGGATTTCAACACGCCCGCGATCCGGTCCGTGCTGCAATCACAGCGGAATACGATCGGTTCGGCGGGCAACACCCGCACTTCATCTTCGTGGAACAGGCGCCACAGCAGCGTCTCCGCCGGCAGCGAAACATCCACAAGCTCGAAATCCTCCACCGTCTTCACAAACAGCGAGAGCCGTTCCCAATCGTCCTCGTCGCGCTGGCCTTCGGGCGTTGCCTGCAGCATCAATCCGCCGACGCGCCACTGCGCCTGCTTCGAGCCGGGCATGTAAACCGGCGCGGCGGCAAGCTTGAGCGCGGTGGGCAACTGCTCGCTTTGCGCGAAATAGGTTTCCGCCGACGCGGCAATCCCGTGCAAAGAAAGCTCAACGATGCCCTGATAGGTCTGCCCACCCGCGCGTGGCTCGATTGTGATCACAAGCGTTCCAGAACCCGCCAGTTCGGCGAAGGGCGGATTGGCGCCAAGCTTTTCAAACCGCGCCTGATCCAGACGGGCATAGCCGCGAAGGCCTGCCGGCCGGTCTTCGCCCGCGCCGTAATAATCGGCTGTCACCAGATCGAGCGGTCCATCGCTTTTGGTCTGTACGGTCAGACGGCCGTCCAGCTTCAATGCGGTGCCCAGGAGCACGGCCAGCGCCAGCGTTTCGCCCGCGACTCGGGCAGCGGCTTCCGGCAGCGCGTGGGCCTCCAGTGCGCGGGTGGAGACGGCATCCAGCCGCACCGTTCGCCCCCGCGCGGCGGCGGCGGGCAGATCGAACGGCAAAACGAAGTCGGCCGGAGGGGCTTTTACATATTCGCTGGGCATCTCATGGGCTTAGCAAACCGGCCCGATTCCGCCAAATCCTTGAAAGCCTCCGGGCGGAAACTGCGGTATTTGTGCAACCTGAAGAAGGCTCGAATCAGAAAAACATAGCCGCATCAGTGACTTCCGGTTGACGCTATTTTTCCGCCTGACTAGGTTAGGCCCGTCGCATCGCGCTATGGTGGTTCGGCAAAGGGGCTGCCTTCTCCGGGGGCATGGGGATGATCAAATCCGAATTGGTTGCACGGTTGTCGCAACGCTATCCGCATCTTTATCACCGTGACGTCGAGCGCATCGTCACCACGGTGCTCGACAAGATTTCCGAAGCGCTGGCCACCGGCCATCGCGTGGAACTTCGTGGCTTTGGCGCCTTTTCGGTGAAGGCAAGGCCTTCGCGCATGGGCCGCAATCCACGCACGGGCGAGCCGGTGAAGGTCGATGAAAAGCGCGCGCCGTTCTTCCGCACCGGCAAAGAACTTCGCGAAAAGCTGAACGGCCAAAGCGCAGAAGCCGCTGAATAATTAGCGCCTGCTTGCCAATCCTCTCACGCGCGCCTAATACGCGCCACGGATGACCGCGCGCAGATTCGCCAATCCCGTCTTCGCCGCTCTCGATACGCCGGATCTTTCCAAAGCGCTCGAGATCGCGCGCGCTATTCGCCCTCATGTCGGCGGATTGAAAGTCGGTCTGGAATTCATCACAGCCCTTGGACCTGACGCGATCCGCGAAATCGTGGCGCTTGGCCTGCCAGTTTTCGCGGACGTGAAGTTTCACGACATTCCCAACACGGTCGCTGGCGCTTCGCGCGCCATCGCGGGCCTTGGCGCAAAGATATTCAACATCCACGTCTCTGGCGGCGAAGCCATGATGCGCGCCAGTGTTGAGGCCGCGCGCGCCGTCGATCCAGACATCACGATCATCGGCGTCACGGTGCTGACCAGCATGGATGACGACGTGCTGGAATCGGTCGGCCAGCGCGGGCCTGCCTCCGAACAGGTTGTGCGGCTTGCGAAACTCGCCAAAGCATCTGGCCTTGATGGTGTGGTTTGCAGCGCACACGAGATTGCGCAAATCCGCGCAGCCTGCGGCGATGACTTTCTGTTGGTGGTGCCCGGCATCCGCCCCGCCGGATCCGATATCGGCGATCAGCGCCGCGTGATGACACCGGGGCAAGCCGCGCGCGCTGGCGCGGACATTATTGTGATCGGCCGGCCCATCAATGCCGCAGCTGACCCGGCCGCCGCCGCCAAGGCGATAGCCGAAGAAATCAGCCGAATATAAATTTCGTTTTGCGCGCCACGCGTAACTGCCAGAGGCACAATAGCGGCGTGACGCCCAGCTCCATGCAAAGCCCGAACAGCATGGAATTGTCCGGAACGCCCAGCGTTGCCAGCGAGAACAGCCGCGCCAAACCGCCGGCAACCACGATCAACATCAGCATGATGAAGCGGCTGCTGTTCTGTTCGATGCGCGGAATAAGCGTCGCGAAGGCCACGCCGATCCCGAACAGAAGCCCCGAAAGATAACTGACATGGCTGGACGCCGAGATCGGCCCGATAGCCTGCAAGAAGCGCAAGCCTTCCAGCGCACCCGCCAGACCTGCGGACAATGGCACCAGAACCGCAAGCCCGACCGCGATCTGCAAAAGCCTGCGTTCCATGAAAATCCCTCCGCTCGCCCTATATGATACGAAGCTGCCGCGCCTTTGGCCTACAAGGCGTTTCTTGCATTCTCGACGCCGGATGGCGATAAGCGGCGCCCCATGGGAACCTTGGTGAAAATCTGCGGAATTGCGAGTGCGGACGCCGCCGATGCGGCCGCGCGCGCCGGCGCCGATTTCGCCGGATTGGTATTCTTCCGCCGCTCGCCGCGCTTCCTCAATCCGCAGATCGCAGCGTCGCTTGCGGAACGAATGCGTGGCCGCGTGCGCCTTGTTGCCTTGCTGGCCGATGCGAACGATGAAGAAATATCCGCCGCCATCGCCGCCGCAAACCCGGACTTCCTGCAGCTGCATGGCAGCGAAACGCCGGAGCGGGTTGCCGCCATCCGAACACGCTTCGGCCGGCCCGTGATCAAAAGCATCGCCGTCGCCGACGCGAGCGATCTTTCCGCCGTGCCGAGGTACGAAGCGGTTTCCGACATGCTGTTGTTCGATGCGAAAGCACCGGCGGGTGCGCAGCGCCCCGGCGGTCACGGTGCGGCGTTCGACTGGCAGCTTCTGCGCAACCGCAATTTCGCAAAGCCGTGGCTGCTGGCCGGGGGGCTTAATGCAGAAAACATCACGCGCGCCATCCAGATCAGCGGCGCGCCGGGTGTGGATGTTTCGTCCGGTGTCGAAACCGCACCCGCCGTGAAAAGCCCGCAGATGATCCACGACTTCGTTGCCGCCGTACGGTCCGTGCAATTCGTGAAGGAAGAACAGGCATGAGCGCGCCAAACTCCTATCGCGAAGGACCGGACTCCAGCGGCCATTTCGGCAGTTACGGCGGCCGCTTTGTTGCCGAAACGCTGATGCCGCTCGTGCTCGATCTGGAGAAGGCTTACACGACAGCAAAAGCCGATCCCGCGTTCCATGCCGAACTGAACGGCCTGCTCACGCACTATGTCGGCCGCCCCTCGCCGCTCTATTTCGCCGAACGGCTGACGCAACATTTCGGCGGCGCGAAGATTTACCTCAAGCGCGAAGATCTCAACCATACCGGCGCGCACAAGATCAATAACTGCCTTGGCCAGATTTTGCTGGCGCGCCGCATGGGCAAGACGCGCATCATCGCCGAAACCGGCGCGGGCCAGCACGGCGTCGCCACCGCCACCGTTGCCGCACGCTTCGGTCTGCCCTGCATTGTTTACATGGGCGCGGTGGATATCGAGCGGCAGAAACCAAACGTCTTTCGCATGAAGCTGCTGGGCGCGGAAGTTCGCGCCGTTACGTCCGGCAGCAAGACGCTGAAGGACGCGATGAACGAAGCGCTGCGCGATTGGGTCGCCAATGTGCAGGACACGTTCTACATCATCGGCTCCGCCGCCGGGCCGCATCCTTATCCCGAAATGGTGCGCGACTTTCAGCTCGTCATCGGCAACGAAGCGCGCGCGCAGGCACAGGAGATGGAAGGCCGCTTGCCCGATCTCGTCGTCGCCTGCGTTGGCGGCGGCTCCAACGCCATCGGCATGTTTCATCCGTTCCTCGATGACCGCGATGTGGAAATTCATGGCGTGGAAGCGGCGGGCGAAGGCGTCGCCACCGAACGCCACGCCGCCACACTTTCGAAAGGCGCGCCCGGCGTGCTGCATGGCGCGCGCAGCTACCTGTTGCAGAACAAGGATGGCCAGATCACCGAAGCCCATTCCATTTCCGCCGGGCTGGATTATCCGGGCGTCGGCCCGGAACATTCCTGGCTGAAGGATCAGGGCCGCGTGAAATACTTTTCGGCCAACGACAAGGAAGCGCTGGAAGCCTTCATGCTGTTGGGCAAACTCGAAGGCATCATTCCCGCGCTGGAGCCGAGCCACGCGCTCGCCCATGTCGCGCGCGTCGCGCCGCAGATGAGCAAGGACAAGATCATCGTGGTGGCGCTGTCCGGCCGTGGCGACAAGGACGTCTTCACGGTTGCCAATGCGCTGGGCGAAAAGCTGTGAGTCGCATTGTGCAACGCTTCGCGGAACTGAAACGCGCCAACCGCGCCGCGTTCATCCCGTTCATCACGGCCGGCGATCCGAATGCGGATACCTCGTTCGCCATTCTGGAAAAACTGCCCGGTGCGGGCGCGGACCTGATCGAACTTGGCGTGCCTTTCTCCGATCCGATGGCCGATGGCCCTGCGGTGCAGGCGTCGTCATTGCGCGCGCTGGATGGCGGCATGAATGTCGTAAAGCTGCTCGATCTTGTGCGGCGTTTCCGCAAAACCGATTCCAAAACGCCGCTGGTGCTGATGGGCTATTACAATCCCATCCACGCTTACGGCACCGCGCGCTTTGCGAAGGATGCGGCAGAATCTGGCGTTGATGGCCTCATCACTGTCGATCTGCCGCCGGAGGAAGACGATGTGCTGCACGCACCCGCCGCGGCGCAAAACCTCGACATCATCCGCTTGGCCACGCCGACAACGGATGAACGCCGCCTCAAATCGGTGCTGAATGGCGCCAGCGGCTTTCTCTATTACGTCTCCATCGCTGGCGTCACCGGCACCAAGGATTTCGCCACCGATGACGTGCGCGATGCCCTTGCCAAACTGCGTGCGCATACCAACCTTCCCATCGCGGTCGGCTTCGGCATCAAGACGCCGCAGCAGGCCGCGGCCATCGCTCAAATCGCCGATGCGGCGGTGGTCGGTTCCGCCATCGTGAGCAAAATAGGCGGGAATGTGGCAACCGGACGCCAACGCATGGTGGACGAGACAATCGATTTTTGCAGGGAACTGGCCAATTCCGTGCATGCCGCGCGCGCCAACACCGTGGTAGAGTGATCGCATGAACTGGATCGCAAACTTCGTCCGCCCGCGCATCAAGAGCCTTTTGCCGGGCCGCGCTGACACACCGGAAAACCTCTGGAAGAAATGTCCCTCCTGCGGAGAGATGATTTTTCATCGCGATCTCGAAGCCGCGCAGTTCGTCTGCCCGCAATGCGGCCACCACATGCGCATAGGCGCCACGGCCCGTTTCGCCGCCACCTTCGATGCCGGCGCGTTCGAGCCACTGCCCGAGCCGCAAGTGCCCGCCGATCCGCTGAAATTCCGCGACGAGCGCCGCTATGTCGATCGCCTGAAAGATGCCCGCGCCAAAACCGGCCGCAACGATGCGCTGGCCGCCGCGCGCGGCACACTGGACGGCATGCCCATCATGGTCGCGGTGCAGGCGTTCGATTTCATGGGCGGCTCGCTGGGCATGGGCGTGGGCGAAGCGCTGGTGCAATCCATGATGGCGGCGGTGGAAGAAAAGCGCCCGTTCATTCTTTACGTTTCTTCCGGCGGCGCGCGCATGCAGGAAGGCATTTTGTCATTGATGCAGATGCCACGCGTTACCATCGGCGTCGATATGTTGCACGAAGCGGGCCTGCCCTATCTCGTGGTGCTCACCGATCCCACCACCGGCGGCGTCAGCGCGTCTTATGCCATGCTGGGTGATGTGCAGATTTCCGAGCCCGGCGCGCTGATTGGTTTCGCTGGTCAGCGCGTGATCGAGCAAACCATTCGCGAGCGCCTGCCCGAAGGCTTCCAGCGTGCCGAATATCTGCTGGCGCACGGCATGGTGGACATGGTGGTGCATCGCCACGATCTGCGCGAAACGCTCTCGCGCATCATCCATCTGATGATGAAGCGTCCACGCCCGAAAGCGGCTATTCCGCCGCCCGGCATCGTCAACGGCACCGCCACGCGCACCACAAACGGCTCTGGAAACGCGCTGACGAACGGCGCCACATCTCCATGAGTTCTGCCGCAGCGCAGAGCGACGCCATCCTCGAACGCCTGCTTTCGCTTCATCCCAAACGCATCGATCTGGTTCTGGACCGTATCGAGCGCCTGCTTGCCGCGCTGGGCCATCCGGAGCTCAAGCTGCCACCCGTCATTCACGTGGCCGGCACCAACGGCAAAGGTTCTACCTGCGCCTTCGTGCGCGCCATGCTGGAAGCACAAGGCCTGAAGGTTCACGTTTACACCTCGCCACATCTGGTGCGCTTTCACGAACGCATCCGCATCGCGGGAAAGCTGATCGATGAAGCCGAACTGACCGACATTCTGGAAGAATGTGAACGCGCCAACGCCGGTGCGCCCATCACTTTCTTTGAAATCACCACTGCCGCCGCCTTCCTCGCCTTCTCGCGCCATCCGGCTGACGCGCTGGTGCTGGAAGTGGGATTGGGCGGCGTGCTGGACGCCACCAACGTGATCCCGCGCCCGCGCGTGACGATCATTACGCCCGTCGGCCTCGATCATCAGGAATTTCTGGGGTCCACGCTGTCCGGCATCGCGGCCGAAAAAGCCGGCATCATCAAAGTCGGCGTGCCGGTGATTGTCGGCCCGCAAGACGATGACGCCCGCGACGTCATCCAGCGCCGCGCCGAAGCGTTGAACGCGCCTGCCCTGTTCTATGGCCAGGACTATTTCGCCCATACCGAACAGGGCCGCATGATCTATCAGGATGAAGGCGGCCTGCTGGATCTGCCGCTGCCGAAACTGGCAGGCAGCCACCAGATCGAGAACGCGGCAGGCGCCATCGCGGCCGTGCGCGCAGGCGGCTGGAACGACGAACACGCCATCGAAACCGGATTGCGCCGCGTGGAATGGCCGGCCCGCATGCAGCGGCTCTCACGCGGACCGCTGATCGATCTGGCGCCGCCGGATGCCGAAGTGTGGCTCGACGGTGGCCACAATCCGCACGCGGCGCACGCGATTGCGGCGGCGCTGGCGGAGCTGGAAGAGCGCTCACCCAAGCCGCTGTATTTCATTTGCGGCATGCTCAACACCAAAGATGCGGCCGGTTTCTTCGCGCCGTTCGCCGGGCTGGTGCGCCACGTCACCACCATCACGATCCCGGACGAGAAAGCCGCGCAAGGCGCCGGTGTGCTTTACGATGCCGCGCGCAAGGCCGGTCTCGAAGCCGATCCTGCCGCCAACATCGAAGAAGCGATGATGCAGGTTTCCGCTTACGCGCGTGCGCGCAAGGAATCGGCCCGCATCCTGATCTGCGGCTCGCTACATCTTGCCGGAAAAGTTCTGGCGGAGAATTCGTGACTGGCGCAGCCTCGCAAAATCTTACTGGCGTGTGGCAGGGTCTTTACACCTATCACAGCCGCAATTTGCGTGTGCTATTTGGCGCGACTCTGATCGAAAGTGGAGACTGGCTTTCCGGTTCCACGCATGAGCTTTCCACCCGCCAAGACTATCTCAACCATACGCTCTTCGCCACGCTACTCGGCCAGCGCCAAGGCAGCGCCGTAATCTTTACTAAGACCTACGAAACGGCCATTCCCGGCTATAAAAAAGTCGAATACGAAGGCATTCTAAGCGGCGACTTCACGGAGATCGAAGGCTGACATCGCTGCCATGGTCTGGGAGATTCCTCATGATCCGCTCTGCTGGCAAAGAGCAAGCAGTCCAGCGGAAAGTTTTTGAACGCATCTAATTCTTCTTGCGATTCAGACTTCAGCTTCCCTGTTCGATATTTCCGCCGTCGCTGGTGTGCATGTTGACGGTGGGATGTCCCCAGAAGGTGATATCGCCGCCGTCTTCCGCGGCGGCGCTCAATGTGCGCGTGGCGCTGACTTCAATCACGCCGCCATCTTCCGCTTTCGCGTTGACGCTCGCGGCCGCAATGGTGCGGGCGTCAATATTGCCACCGTCATGCGCCGACGCTGACAGGTTGCCTTGCGCCGGGAAATTGCCCTGCGCTTCGATGGAGGCGCCGTCTTCCGCTTCGATGGCTGCAATGGAGGGCGTTACGATTTCGACTTCCAGCCGGTAATTCCGCGGGCAGCGATGGACGCAGCCTTCGATCGCAAGCCTGCCATCCTCCACATCCAGCCGCGAAAGCTCGGTGTTTCCCGCGATCAGCGTCACCGACTGCACGGCGCCGTGGCGGATGGTGACCTTCGCACCATCGCTGGCTTTGACGCTGCTGAAGCTGCCAAGCGGAAGCGCGGGTCCGGCAAAGGCGGGCGCGGCAAGCAACAGGCATGCCGACGCCAGCGATATCGCGAATTTCATTGTGATCTCCGTTGTTTGAATTTTAGCTGCCGGAGCGGACGTCGCCGCCGCCGGAGATTACCGTGTCGACATGGGGATGGCCCCAATATTCGATGCGCCCGCCGCCACTGACGGCCGCGTGCAAGGAAGATTGCGCATAAACCTGGATATGCCCGCCGCCATCCACAGCAGCATTGACCGCATCCGCATGCACCGCGCGCATATCGATATGGCCGCCGCCGGAAACGGCTGCGTCAAGTTTGTGCGCAGACAATCCCGCATCTCCGATGATGCCGCCGCCGCCTTCCACCGCCACGCCTTCAATATCGGGCGTGGTGATGTCGATCCGCAGATCGTACTGGCCGTTGGGGCAACTGTTGTTGCAAGCGTCGATGGACAGATTTCCATCCTCGTTGCGGAAGCTGGTGTATTGCGTGCTGCCCGCCGTTAGCACCACACGTTGCACCGGACCGCTATGCAGCGTGACCTGCCCGCCGCCGCTAAGGCCGACGGATTTGAACGGCGCAACCGGGATCACCGTTTCTGCCGAAGCGGCGAACGGAACGGCAATGGCGGCGGCAAGCAAAAGGCTGGTCAGGATTTTCATGGGGCTCCCTCGTCTGACGGTTCTTCAGACAAGGTAAGGTGCGTCCACTAGTTCAACTATATTTTAGCGGCGGGCAGCAGCCATGCGGCGGCGCGCGGCCTGCCCAACATGCAAAGGGCGCGCGGCTTTCGCCGCACGCCCACGCCACTCTGCCAAAAGGAACTTTTCGGAATCAGATCGACTGCTCGATCCATTCCTTGATCTTGGATTTGGGCAGCGCGCCGACCTTGGTGGCGGCAACCTGGCCCTGGCTGAAAATCATCAGCGTGGGCACGCCGCGCACGCCATATTTCACCGGCACATGCGGGTTCTCGTCGATGTTGATCTTGGCCACGGTGACTTTCTCGCCCATCTCGTTGGCGAGTTCCTCAAGCGCCGGGCCGATCATCCGACAAGGTCCGCACCACTCCGCCCAGAAATCCACGATTACGGGCTTGGAGGCGTCCAGAACGTCGCTCTGGAACGAAGCATCGGAGACCTTGATGGGGCCGGGCATGGGGAATCCTTGGGAAATGAGATGTCTGGTCTGACGGAATCTAGGAACGCCACCCCCCAGGGTCAAGGAGCAGCAGAAAGCTTGGCCTTAATGCGTCCCACCTCGGCATCCAGCGTCGAATCGGGCAGCGCCATCAGGCTTGGCCCTTCCGTCCAAACCAGCGCGCAGGAGACATGCCTGCCCGGAAAAACCTTTTCCAGCGCCGCGCGGTAAAGCGCCATCTGCGTCACATAGAACGGTGGAACATCCTCGACGCGCTCCGGCGGCGGGCGGTTGGTCTTGAAATCCACCACCAGAACTTCGCCATCGGTCACAGCCAGCCGGTCGATGCGCCCGCTGGTGCGCGCGTCTTCGCCAAGCTCGGGCACATTGGCGACAATCGCCACTTCCGCGCGGCTGTCCTTGGTGAAGGCGTGCGCGAATTGCGGATCGTTCAAAACCGCAAGCGTCTCTTTCACCAGCGCATCGGCTTCGACTTTTTCAATGCCGCGCGCCTTCAGAAACTGATGCGCCACTGTATCGCGTTCGCCCGCATCGAGTTCCGGCAAATGCGCCAGCATGGAATGAACGAGAAGTCCGCGCCGGAACCGCTTGGCGCCATCGTTCAGCGGCGAAGACACCGCCGGTTCCTCCAGCCCCGCAGCATCGGATGGCCGGATGTATCGCGGCCGCGCTTTTTCCGGCGATGGCGTTGCCGTCATCCAACCCGGCAACGTTCGCGATGATTGCGCAAGTACAGCACTTTCCACAAACGGTTCGAAATCGGACTCGCCATAGACATGCGCGCCGCTGGCTTCATTCTTCTGGCCGATCTTTTCCGCCGCCGCGCGCGCCAGCTCATACCAGGATTCCGGATTGGGTGCGGTGCGCGTTTCAAAGCCCGCGAAATAGAGATGATCGCGTGGCCGCGTCAGCACCACATACATCAGGCGGCGATGTTCTTCCTGCCGCTTCGCTTTCGCATGGTCTTTGGCAACGCGAACGGCATCCGGCGCCACCGGATCGGGCATCGGAAACAGAATACCGTCCTTGGTATAAAGCAGCTTGCCCTCGCTGCGCGCGCCGGGCATCGCCACGGTATCGGGCACGATCACGATATCGGCTTCCAGCCCCTTGGCGCCATGTCCTGTCAGAACCCGCACTTCATTGCGCGTGCTTTCCATGTCGCGGCGGATTTCGGTTTCGCCGCGTTCCATCCAGCGCAGGAACCCTTCCAGCGACGGCGTGTTCTCCGCTTCATAGGTCAGCGCCAGCGACAGAAACTCATCCATCGCGTCGGCGGCTTCCGGCCCCAGCCGCGCCAGCATCTTTGCTCGAAAGCCTAGCGCATCCAGCACGCGCGCGTAGAATTCATACGGCGGCATGAAGTCTGCCTTCGACAGCATGTCGCTCAGCAAGCCATGTGCCGCGCCGAACACCCCCGCCTCATCCTTGCGCCGGACAAGTTCGGACCACACGCCGCCACTGCGGCCCACACACAATGTCTCTAGATCGTCGTCGCTGAAACCGCCCAGCGGCGAGCGCAGCAGCGCCGCCAGATTAAGATCGTCTTCCGGCAGCAGCACGAACCGCCCCAGCGCCATCAGGTCCATCACCGAAATCTGTTCGGTCAGCGTGATGCGATCCGCCCCCGCCACAGGAACACCGCGCGCTTTCAATTGCCGGATGATCTCGGCGGCAAACGGCGCGCGCCGCCACAGCAGGATCATGATGTCGCCCGCGCGCACCGGCCGGTCGCGCGACGGTAGCTTGTGCTTGCCGTCCAGCCACGCTGCCACGCGATCCGCCAGTTGCTTCGCCAGCCGCACCACGGGACTGTCCGGCGCGTGTGCATCGATCAGCCTGCGCCATGCAGTGCGGTCTTCCCTTTCACCCGGCTTCAGCGCCGGCAGAAATTCCACCCGGCCGCGATGCTCCGCGCGGTGCGCTGTATGTTTCACTTCTTCGCCCTTCAGCGTCAGGCCCGTGCGTGCCGCCGGCGTTTCAAACACGCTGTCTACAAATTCCAGAACCTGCGGCACCGAGCGGCGCGATTCCGTCAGCGGCACGTTCTCGAACTGCAACCCCACATCGGTCACGATCTTTTCGAAATAATCGCGATTGATTTCGAAGGCTTCCGGATCGGCGCCCTGGAAGCTGAAGATGGATTGCTTCTCGTCGCCCACCGCAAAAATGGTGCGCGGCTTTTTCCGGTTCGCGCGCACGCCTTCGCCGGCGAAAAACTCCTCCGTCAGCTTGCGCACGATCTGCCACTGCTCGGGGCTGGTGTCCTGCGCCTCATCGATCAGAATATGCTCAAGCCCACCATCCAGCTTGTAGAGCACCCAGCCCGCAGCGCCCTTGGTGTTCAGCAGATCGACAGTCTTGGAGACAAGATCGTTGTAATCCAGCACGCCGCGCGCGCGCTTGGCCCGCGCAAACTCCGCCCGCGCCGCATCGATAATCGCAAACGCCGCGTCCGCGATCATCGCGGCATGGACCGCAAGCTTGCGATCGTTGGCGCCATAAGCTGCTTCCTGCATTTGCGCGAGGAACGCTTCGTGCTGCGGATAGTCTTTCGCCAGCTTTGTCGCGAAAAGTTTCTTGCGGAGTTCGCCCTTCTGCGTAAGGAAGAATGTCACGCAGACGTCGAATGTCTCGCGCGCATCGGCCGATGCCATCGCCGCAACCAGCATTGCGGCATTTTCCTTGTCTGTCGCATTGCTGGCGCCCATCAGCGCGGTAATCTCGCCAAGCTGCGCCCTGTTTATGGAGCCGCAGAATTCGGCGACCACCGTCTGCGCCGTGTCATCCTCGCGCGCGCCGTGCGCAAGATTCAGCGCGCCTTTCAAACTGGTGGCCTTCTTGCCGAGTTCCGCCAGCGCACGTTCATAGTGCCGCTGATCGCCGCCCAGCGCCGAATCCAGAACCTGCGTGAAGGTACTTTCGCCAAGCTCGGTGATGAGAATCCGCACCGCGGCGCCCAGCACCATATCGCCGCTGGCCGCGCGCTCCAGCACGCGCGCACGCGCATCGGCCATCATCTCGCGCGCCGTCTGCTCGTCCAGCACGTCGAACGATGGCGCAATGCCGGCCTCCACCGGAAAGCGCGACAGCAACGTCTGGCAGAAGGAATGGATGGTCTGGATTTTCAATCCGCCAGGCGTTTCCAGCGCTTGCGCAAACAGCCGCCGCGCTTTCGCCAGATCGCCGCGCGCATACTCGTCCGCGCCGATATCGGCCAGCGCCTTGTCCAGCTTGGCATCCGGCAGCATCGACCATGTGCCGAGCTGCTCGAACAAACGGTTCGCCATCTCTGCTGCCGCCGCCTTTGTATAAGTGAGGCAGAGAATGCGTTCCGGTTTCGCGTCATCCAGCAATAGCCGCGCCACGCGGTTGGCCAGTGTGTAGGTTTTGCCCGCGCCGGCGTTGGCCGACACCCAGGCGGAGACGCGCGGATTGGAAGCCCGAATGGCGCCGCTCATTCCTCGCCCTCCTCGCCCGAGACGGACCATTCGCGCACCCGCGCCAAATGATCGTAATCGCCCACATCGGTGAGACGTTCGGGCCAGTAGCGCGAGAGATAAGGCGTCGATGGATCGTCGAACCATTCCACCCATTGCAGAAGCCACTTGCGCGCTTCCTCCGCCATCGCGGCGGCGTCGAGGTCCAGCGGCTTGGCGCTGCCGCCGTCCGCGCGCCCACTGAAATGCACATAAAGCAGTTGTCCCGGCGTAATGCCGGTCAGCGGCTTGAACCCATTCAACGCCAGCAGCGCTGCCTCCAGCGGCAGTTGCGGAGACGCCAGAATTTCCACCTGTTTCTTCGAAGGCGGCTGGCCAGTCTTGTAGTCGATGATTGTGCCGGTGCCGTTCGTCAGCACATCGATGCGGTCGGCACGGCCGCGCAACGTGAAGGGTTTTCCATTCACATCGAACGCATGTTCGGCGTCGATCTCGCCGTGCGAGGACAAGATATCCGCGCGCCGCGCGCGGTCGTAGTCAACAAACCAATGCGCCGCACTATCGAAACGCGGCTGCCACACCGCCAGCACAGATTTCGGCAGGCCCATATCGGCAAACACCTGCTCGCCGATGGACACCAGCGCATCGCCCGCATCGGCTGGGAGCGCGCCGGGAAACTGCAGAAGAAATTTCTCCAGCGCCTTGTGCATGGCGGTTCCGCGCTCGCGCGGGCCGAATGTACCGTCCAGCGGATCCAGCGGGCGCAGGCGCAAAACATGGCGCGCGTAGATCGCGTAAGGATCGCGCAGCCAGCGTTCCACTTCGGTGAACGAGAGTTTGCGCGGCCGCAGCGCAACCGGCGGCATGGGGGCGGGACGCTTCACCGGCGTTGCCGCCGGCGCCGTGTCGCGCAACCGCGCCAGCGCCGCGTAATCTTCGCCCGCCGCAAGGTTCTTTTGCAGGTCCAACCCGTTCGTCAGTTGTGAAAGCCGCTGCCACCAGCGCGAAGCCACAGTCGGCGCGCCTTCGTTCTTCTGCGCGCGCGTCAGGATCACGCACGGGCCGGCCGCGAGCGTTGCAAAATCGTGCGCCGCCAAACCGATAGCGCGTTCGGGCTGTTCCAATCCCAGTGAGCGGCGCATGGGCCGCGAAAGCCAAGGATCGTTTGCCGCCGCGCGTGGCCAGGTGCCTTCGTTCAATCCGCCCAGCACGACAAGATCGAAACTCTGCATGCGCGCTTCCTGCGCACCCAGAATGGCCAGCCGTGGATGCCGCCCGAATGGCGGCCGCACGGCGGCCTCCATCGCGAAGCCGCGAAACAGAACGGGATAGGAGCCGGGTTCCAGCGTGATGCCATCCGAAGCATCGCGTAATTCCGCCACCAGCCGCGCGGCCGCATCGCCGGCAGGCCCGCTCCACAGCCGCGTGGCGCCATCCTGCGCATCCGCCGCCGCCAGCTTCTCCGCCAGCGCGATGTGCGCATCCACCAGACCGCGCAATGGCACATCATGCGCGTTCCACAGCGCGGCAAACGGCGCCAGCATCTTGGCCAGCGGCGCGAGCCATTGCGCTATCGCCTCTTTGTTCTTTCGTGCGATCAGTTTGGCAAGCGCGTCGAGGCCAGGATCGGGGCGCGGCCCGCGCAACACATCGCGATCCAGCGCGCGCGCCATGGCGCGGAACGCACTGGGCTCCTGCCCGAACGCGCACAACGGATGTTTCAGCAACGCCAGCAGCGGCACCGGCGCGAACGCTGCATCCGCTGCTTCGGCCAGCAAACACAGAAAAGCACCCGGCGGCGTATGCGCCAGCGGGCGGCCGGCAGAGTCATCAATCGTAATGTCCCAGCGCTGCAATTCCGCCGCCACGCGCCGCGCCAGATTGCGATCCGGTGTCACCAGCGCCGCTGTCTGCTTTGGCGTTTCCAGCACCCCGCGCAAAACAAGCGCAATCGCTTCAGCTTCTTCGCGCGGCCCGGCCGCCACAACGGTGGAAAGTCCTTCAAGGCCTTTAGCGATCTCGCCGCCGCCTTGGTCCGCAATCGCGCGCCAGGCATCCGTCGTCGGCGCGGGCCGCAACGTTTCGCGCAGCAAGGTTTCGCGGGCGGGTAACGGACAGGCATCGTCCGTCCAGTCGCGCACATCTTCCCGCGCAACGCCGACGCGAAGCAGAAGCTGCCGCAAGCCATATTGCGGATGGCCCTCTTCGATCTTGTTCCAGCTATCCTCATCAAGCGTGCGATCCAGGCCGGGCAGCACCACCGCGCCATTCGGCAACCGCGCGATGACGCCAAGCAAGTCTGCGGTGGCCGGAATACTCCCCGTCGATCCCGCTGCGATCACCGGCTTGCCGCTTTTGCCGGCCTGCAACCGCTTTGCCAACGCTTCCAGCGCGAGATTGCGGCGCAGCGCCGGGTCTTGCCGCTTTTCGCTTTCCAGCAGCGCGGGCCACGCCGTGTCCAGCAGCGAAAGAAACAACTTCACCTTCTGCCAGTGTTCGGCATATTCGCCGCGCTCCGGCTCGACGAGATCGCCAAGCTTGACGCCGTGCGTTTGCACTTCGTCGAACAGCGACGCCAGGCTCTTCGCAAACCCTGCCGCCTGCGCCGCGGTCAGCTTTTCCTCCAACGCCCTTTCGTGAAACTCGCGCACCAGTTTGGCCAGCAACAGGCGGCGGCGCACCGGCGTGATGGCCGGCGGCAGATCCAGCATCTCGCTATCGGCATCCAACAGAAATTCTTCTTCGTCCACATCGCCCAGCGGCCGGATTTCCGGGAGCAGCGCGGCGCCCCCGGCCAGCGCCGCGAAGGCATCGCTCAGTGTGCGCGTGGCGCGCCGCGTTGGCACATAGATGGTGGCGCGCGACAACTCCAGCGGATCGCTGCCAAACCGTTCGCGCATCCCGCGCGCAAGCGTCTGCGCGAACGGCAAACTTGCCGCGATGGTGAAGACGTTGGCGTCAGCGCGTCGGGCGGTCGGCAAGATAGTTTTCCGACTGGCGGATCGCTTCGGGATTGTCGATATGCATCCAGGTACCGTCCAGCCGCAAACCGTGCAGGCGGCCCTTCTCGATGGCCTTGTCCCACAGCGGATTGACGGAGAACTTGCCCGCAGGCGCGCCATCGAACAGGCGCGGATGCACGATCTCCAAACTCATCCACACGAACGGTGCGATGCGTGCTTCCGGCACACGGCTCAACCGCCCGTCAGCGTCCATCATGAAATCGCCGCGCCCGTCGTAACACACGGTGTTCACGGTCGACGCCAGCAGCATCAGTGCATCCATCTCATCCGGATTCCACCGCGCGATCATTCGCTCCAGCGCGTGGCTGGCGCCTTCCACCCAAACGGTGTCGGCATTGGCGTGATAAAAAGCTTCGCCCTTGAAGTGCGGGAGCGCCTTGGCAATGCCGCCGCCGGAATCCAGCAGCGCATCGCTTTCGTCGGACACGATGAACGCCGCATCCTTGCGCCCCGCCAGATGCGCCTTGATCTGATCGGCCTTGTAATGCGCGTTGACCACGAATTCGGTCACGCCGGCGTCCTTCAGCCTGTCGATCACGTGATCGATCAGTGCCTTGCCCGCAACTTTCACCAGCGGCTTGGGCAGATCGTTGGTCAGCGGGCGCATGCGCGTGCCAAGGCCCGCCGCCATGATCATCGCCCGTGTGGGACCGTTCGCGCTCAAGCCAAATCTCCGGAAACAATGGGGCGCCCGCGCGCAGCCATCGGAATCGCCCTGTCATACCACGCCTTCAGCTTCGCCATCGCCGGATGCTGCAAGTCGCGATTGAGATAACCCCACACGCGCGGCAGGTAATCCAGATAGCGCGGCTTGCCGTCACGTTTATAAAGCCGCGAAAAGATGCCCACGATCTTGGCGTTGCGCTGCGCCGCGTAGATGGCAACGCTGGCGCGGAACGCTTCTTCATCCAGCGGCAATCCGCGATCGCGCAGCGCTGCGATGTAGCGCCGCGTCATCGCTTCCGCCAGCTCCGGTGAAACATCGCGCCGCGCATCTTCGGTCAGGGAAATCAGGTCGTAAGCTGCCGACCCCGCAACCGCATCCTGAAAATCGATCAGCCCCACACGCGCCACGCCGCTGCGCTGCGGCAACCAGATCAAATTCTGCGCATGGTAATCGCGATGCACGAAGACGCGCGATGCATGCGAACCCAACGCAATCGCCTCGCGCCACAAGGCGCGGTGCTGGTCCACCTCCGCTTCGCTGGCCTCGCGCCCCAGCCCCACCGGAAAGAACCATTCCGTCATCAAATCGGTTTCGGCCACCAGCGCCGTTTCGTCGTAAGGGTGCAGCGGTTTGTCGGGCGGCAACAGCGCGGGCGCCGTCTCGGTATGCAGTTGCGCCAGCACGTCGATGGCCGCGCCATATAACAATGTCTCGTCGCCGCCACCGGTCAGCACATCGGCATAAAGATCGTTGCCGAGGTCTTCCGCCAGCACGAAGCCTTCGCCAGTATCCGCCGCGTAGATCTCCGGCGCGCTCAATCCGCGCGCGCGCAGATAATTGGATGCCGCCACAAACCGCCCGCAATCCGCACCCGCCAGCCGTGCAATGGCATTGTAGCCCAACGCGCGCCGCTCATCCGGCGTGGCGGCCGCATGCGCCACCGGCGCTTCGGCGGCTTGCGGCTGATCCATCAGCATCGCGCCGCGTCCATTCAGGCTCACGCGGAAATAGCGCCGCGTCGATGCATCGCCGGGCAGCGGCGCAATATTCGCGTCACCCCAACCGGCGCGCTGCAAAAAATCTCTCATCGCCTCTGCGCGATCAGCGGACATCCTTGAAAACCTCAATCCAGCGCGGCGGCCCTGAAATCTTTACGCGCCGCCCCTGTCCTTCTATACTTAGTTTCAGCATCAGCGCGTCATCGGGCAATCGCCCGCCCGCGCGCTCCGGCCATTCGATCAGCGCCGCACCCTCATCCAGCGCTTCATCCAGTCCCAGTTCATCCATCTCGGCGGCGTGTTCGAGGCGATAGAGATCGTAATGCCGCACGCGCAACGCCGATGTCTCGTAACTTTGCACCAGCGTAAAGGTGGGGCTGGGGATCGCCTCGCGAACACCGAGGCTCTGCAATATCGCCCGTGCCAGCGTGGTTTTTCCAACGCCCAGATCGCCCGCAAGTGCTACGCAATCACCCGTCCGCAAAGCGCCCGCAATGCGCGCGCCCAGCGCATCCATCGCAGGCAAATCGGGCAGGAAAAATGAGGCCGATATCATGCCGGCGCTTGTATCGCGCCCACCCCAGCGCGGCTAGGTCAGATAAGCCGCACCGAACAGAACCACGCCAACCACCCCCAAAGCCATCGCGCCAAACCAGAAAGCCTTGCGCCTTGTGATGATCGCCACCGTCGACAGCGCGATGCCGATTTCAATCAGCGTCGTGGCGCCTGTCAGCCAATTTTCCCGGTTTTCATGGGTGGCGCTCTCGGCGGCCAACCTGTCGCGTTCTTCCTCGTCTTTCTTCGCCAGCGCCTGCGAACCCTTTTGCTTTCCGGCTTCGCCAGACGCGGATTTGCGGTAGCCATCCGCTTTGGCCGCCACGGTGTCGGCCGCGATCTCATACATATGCCGCTTCAGGCTATCGGCCTGGAATTCGTTCCAGGCATCCGTCGCCCGGTCCTGCAGCAGCACCGCCTCGCTGGATGCCGTGATGGCGCGTCCGCCTTCCACGTTCTCCATGCTTCCGGCAGCGGCCGCCAGCACGGCCAGAACCGCGATGGTGATCGAGACGCTGGCAATGAAAGGGTCTTTCTCATGCGCCGCGTGCTCGGCATGCTCGCGATGCTCATGCGCCTCAAGCGCCGGATTGTTCATTTTTCGATTGCCCTCGATGAAGCATCCAATCTGGCATCTTTTCGCCGCGCCATGAAGCCGCGCACCCGCGTTTCCCAAAGCACCGGAGCCGTGATAATCGCGTTGGGTCATTCAAGGGCGCGGCAATGTCCGAGCGCATCGTCATCATCGGCGCCGGTCAGGCCGCGGCGCAGGCTGTCGCCACCTTGCGTGCCGAAGGCTTCAACGGCGAACTCACCGCGGTGGGCGATGAGCCTTTCGCGCCCTATCAGCGGCCGCCGCTTTCCAAGGCCTATCTCGCCGGCACGTTTGAGCGCGAGCGCCTCTATCTGAAGCCGGCGCAATTCTATGAAGACGCGAAGTGCGCGCTGATCCTGGACACCGCTGCCAGCGTCATCGACCGCGATCTCAAATTCGTGGGTCTGAGCGACGGCCAGCACATCGCTTACGATAAGCTGCTGCTCGCCACCGGCAGCCGCGTGCGCCGCATCCGCTGCCCCGGCGCCGACCTGGACGGCATTCACTATATGCGCGGCATGGTGGATGTGGATGCGCTGCAGCCGGAATTCAAACCGGGCGCGAGGCTGGCCGTTATCGGCGGGGGTTACATCGGATTGGAAGTCGCCGCCGTCGCAAAAAAGCACGGCCTCCAAGTCACCGTGTTCGAAGCGATGGACCGGCTGATGCAGCGCGCCGTCACGCCGCCGATTTCCGCCTTCTATGAAAAGGTGCATCGCGATGCGGGCGTCACGCTGATGCTGAACACCGCGCTGGAAGCCTTCGAAGGCGGCGAGCGTATCGAAGCGGTGCGCGCCGGTGGAAAATCTTATCCCGTCGATCTGGCGCTGGTCGGCATCGGCATCGTGCCCAATCAGGAGCTGGCGCAAGCCGCCGGCCTCACCTGCGACGACGGGATCGTGGTGGATGAATTTGGCGCGACATCCGATCCCGCCATCTTCGCGGCAGGCGATTGCACCAAGCATCCCGCCCAGCACGGCAAGATGGTGCGGCTGGAATGCGTGCAGAACGCCATCGATCAAGCCAAGCACGCCGCACTCGCCATGCTGGGCAAGCCAACGCCGTACCGCGAAGTGCCGTGGTTCTGGTCCGATCAGTACGATCTCAAGCTTCAGATCGCGGGGCTGGCTGGCCGGGGGGATCAGATCGTGGTGCGCGGCGATCCCGCCACCCGCAAATTCGCCGCCTTCCATCTGGCGCAAGGCGCGGTGGTGGCTGTTGAGGCGGTGAACGCCGCCCCGGAATACTTGATCGGCCGCAAGCTGATAGCCGCCGGTACCCGTGTCGCACCGGAACGGCTTGCGGACCTCGCCATTTCCATGAAAAACATGGCTTGAGCGTCATTTTTCGCCGAGGACCGGATGCCCAAGATCAAATACATCGAGCACAACGGAAAGGAACACGAGGCCGAAGTGCCTTTGGGCTGGTCCGTGATGGAAGGCGCGGTGAAGAACCTGATCCCCGGCATCGACGCCGATTGCGGCGGCGCCTGCGCCTGCGCCACCTGTCATGTCCATGTCGACCCCGCATGGGCGGACAAGCTGCCCACCAAACAGGATATGGAAGAAACCATGCTCGATTTCGCGCAAGAGCTTGAACCGACTTCGCGCCTCTCCTGCCAGATCAAGGTCACGCCGGAGCTGGACGGGCTTGTGGTGCGCATGCCCAAGAGTCAGCATTAGTCATGGAATGGCAACGCCACCACACCATCGCCGCCATCGTCGCGATTATCGTGGCGATCGCGTTCCTCATGCTCTTCGCACCGTCGCTGGGGCTGGTGTTTTAAATATAATTCCGTCATGGCCGCCCTTGAGGCGGCCACCCATCGGGCACGTGTCCACGCGCCGATGAATCATTCGCAGCAAAAATGTTATTCGCGGCGCAGACGCGCCGCCAATGGGTGGCCGGGTCAAGCCCGGCCATGACGGGGAGACAAACTTAAAATAAATCCCCCTGCCCGTCCGGCTTCTTCGGTTTCCATTTCGGCGGTTTGGATTCGGCTTCCATCTCCCAATCATCTTCGAACGGTTGAAGCAGCGCCTTCAGTTCGGCTGGCGTAGCAGCTTCTTCACCCAGCCACTTTCCCCAGTGCTCCGGCGCGATCACCGCGGGCATGCGGTCTGTGATGGTGCCAATCAATGTGTTGGCCGCTGTCGTCACCATCACGAAGGTCAGCAATTCGCCTTCGCTGGGATGTGTCCAGCTTTCCCACAACACCGCGATGCCGAGCGGTTTGCCGTCGCGCGGCGTGATGATGTGCTGCTCGGTTTTGCTGGGCGTGATCTCCCGGCCCTCGTTGAAGGTGCGCACCGGCAGAATTCCCCGCGTGCGGGCGAAGGCGTCGCGAAAGGTCGGCTTGCTGTCGATGGTTTCGGCGCGGGCGTGAATGTGATCCGGTTTTCCCGTTGGCTCTTTGGCATGCAGGCTGGAAAAGCCCCAGCGCATCCGCGCCGTCTCGCGTTCACCCCGTTCATCCAGCCGGATGACATGGGCGAATCGCATGGGCGTAACGGCCTCCTGCGGCCCGCCCGCGATAAGGAGGAACTCGGAAAAAGCGCGCGCTTCGCGCCACGCCAGCAATTGGGTGAATTTTCCGCACATTTCCTGGGTTTTCTAGCCGGAAACGGGCCGGAAAATATTTCTCCTAAAGTAGGAAAAACTGCTTGACACTAGGACGATGCCCCGATACATTTCGAATATTCTCCACCCTTGCGCACAAACGAGCGCGCCGCCAGAGGCAGGTTCGCGGCAGCCTTACATGGCGTCCGCTTTTTCGCCCTTGAAAAGATTTTTGAAAAAACTCGAAACGCCGTGCCGCTTTTTCTTGCGGTCGATGTCGGCCTGGCTGCGCACCCAGGCGATCTGCACAACGCGGCGCTCGCCCACGAACGGCGTGTGCCCGTGCCAGGAATGATCGGCGCGCTTGAAGCCAACCATCGAACCGATCTCCGGGCTCACTTCAGCGACATAGTCGTTGAAGTCGCGATCGTTCTTCAGCACGCGAAAGCGGCCATCCGGCGAAAGCCAGCCTTCATTCATATAGATGAGCGTGGTGGCGATCTTGCTTTCGGAATCGCAATGGATGCGTCCCTCATGCGCCGCGGAAACTTTGCGAATGGTGATGAGTTGCGGATAACCGCGCAAATCTGTTCCCAGCGCGTCGGATACCGCGGCGGTGAATTCCGGTCCTTCGATTTCGGCGATCAGGTCTGCGAAGGCGCCTTGCACCTTCATCTGCTCCAGCGGATGAAAGCCTGTGGCCTTGATGTCGGGGAATGACTCGCGCAAGCCCGCAAGTGCATCCGCCTTCAGCACGCTTTTGCCCACGAAATAATCGTAAGGCCCGTGGTGGGTGTCGGAGGCGCGGATTGCACCGTAATCGATAATGCTGGCCATTCGGGAACGCCGGGGTTTCGCTGGCCAGTATATAGGCGCATGCGAAGGCCGGAAAAAGGCGGGTCAGGCCACGCTTGAGGCGGAACCTGTTTCCAGTCTGCGCGGCAGATGGCAGCGCACTGTGGTCCCGCGCCCCTGTTTGCTGTCGATCTCGACCCAGCCGACATGCAGCTCGATAAAGGATTTCACCAGCGTCAGGCCAAGGCCGGCGCCGCCGCGCTGGCCACCCTGGCTGCGCGCGGCGAACCGGTCGAACACATTGGCGGTCAAATCCGGCGCGATGCCGGGGCCGGTGTCGGAAACAAATAGCTGCACGTCCTCACCCTGAATATCGCCGCCGATGGTGACGATGCCGCCTTCCGGCGTGAACTGCAGCGCATTGGAAAGCAGATACACGATCACCTGCTGGATGCGGCGGCGGTCGGCAACGAACGCGCCCACGTCCGGGCGGCATTGCAGGCGCACTTCATGTTTGGAGAGCGCCGCCCATTGCTGCGCGTGCGTATAGATGTCGGACAGCACTTTGTAGAGATCGAGTTGTTCCAGTTCCAGCCGCAGCGCGCCGGATTCAACCAGCGCCAGATCGAGAATGTCGTTTATCAGCCCGTGCAGCGTTTGCGACGAGGTGATGATCGAATTCACGAATTCGCGCTGCTTGGGTGTCAGTGGGCCCGGCACTTCGGATGCCAGCAACTCCGCATAGCCTTTGATCGGATTCAGCGGCGTGCGCAATTCATAGGAGACGTGTTTGATGAATTCGGATTTCAGATGATCGGCCGCCAGCAAGGCTTCATTGCGCTCGCGCAGCGCACTCTCGATGCGGAAACGGTCGGTCACATCGGCGAAGGTCATCAGCGTCGCGCCATCGGGCAGCGGCGAAAGCGCCAGCGACAGGATGGAACGGTCTCGCCGCTCAATCTCACCCCAGTCGCGCTTGCGCTCGCCGCCGGACGTGATCGCGCCGACCAGTTTTTCCCAGACGCTGTCTTCGCCGAACTTCGCGGCACATGCCGCCGCGATCGCACGGATGTGCGGCTCGCCAGTCAGATTCTTTTCGTCCAGCGACCAGATGCGTTCGAAGGCGGCGTTGTGCAGCTTCATGCGGCCGTCCGGCCCAAAAACGGCCACGCCTTCTTTCAACGTGTTGATGGTAGCCGATTGCACCTTGATGAGCGTGTTGTAGGAGCTTTCCAGCGAAAGCTTTTCGGTGACGTCCTCGTAAAGGAACGACAGACCGCCGAACGGATGCGGCTGCGCCACCACGCGCAAGGTTTGCCCACCCGGAAGGTGCCAAAGTTCTTCCGGCAGGTATTCGGAAGGATCGTCGTAAAGCGAAAGCCGCTGACGCTTCCACGCCTGATAGTCACGCTGCTCCGGCAATTTGCGCAACTCGCGCAAGCGGTCCAGCACTTCGGCATCGCCCGGATGCGTGTCCAGCCAGCTTTCGGGCACGCCCCACAGCGTCGCGAAGGCGCGATTGTAGAAGGTCAGTTTCTGGTCGCGGCCGAACACTGCGACAGCGGTGGCAAGTTTGTCCAACGTGTCGGCATGCGCATCCACATGCTGTTGCAGCCGCGCTTCGGCGTTGGCGACCTGCGTCACGTCCAGCGCGCTGCCCGCAATCGCGCCGCTTTCGAGCGGAACGTGGGTGAACTCCAGCGCACGGCGTTGTCCGCCGACGACAGCGAAGCGCTTTGCCTCCGTCGCACGACCTTCGGCCCGCGCGGCCGCGGCGAGATCGCGTTCGGTTTTGTCCAGCGAAACCTGATTTGCGCGCGCCACGTCCAGCGTCAGCGCGTTGGTCGCCGCAAGGAATGCACGATTGCCCCACACCAGCGACAGCGCGCGATCGCGCAGCCAGACCGGAATCGAAAGCGCGTCCAGCACCGCAGCGAAATCCGGCGCCATGCTGACGGCATCTTCCGGATCGAGCCATACCGCCGCCATGCCACCGACGGCACGGCCCCGCGCTTCCAGCGCGCGTCCGTTGCGGTCGTGAACATGCAACGTGAATGGCACGCCCTTGTCACCCAGACCGTCCAGCGCCTGCGAGAGGCTGGTCGCGTCCTGTCCGGCAAGGCAGGAGTCCAGCAGCGCATCCGCGCCGCGATAGGAGAACGGTTCGGTGCCTTCGCGTCCCCAAACGATAAGCGCGTCGCGGCCGGCGTTAAGCAGCGCATCGCGCGCGCCGATAGCGGCACGCACGCGGCCCGCCATCTGCCGCAAATTGCGCCGCAGATGTTTGGTGGCACGCTGTTCCGCCAGAGCCCAAAGTGCTGCGGCAAGCGCCAGTGCAATTGCGCCGATGGCGACGCCCACCGATACCAGCGCCGGCGAAGGCGCGGTGGCTGCGAATGCGGCGCCCGGACAAAGCAATGCAGCCCCAAGCGCCACAGCGCCCAAGGCTCGCTTCCCGGCCGACCTTCTATCGAAGCCCTGGCTCTTGTTTTGTCCCCACGTGGGACCCATCCCGGCCGCCCCCAAAGCGCGTTCCGCGCGACGAATCATATTGGAATCAATATGATAGGAGCGCCGATAGAGTCCGCCTAGGGAATGTGGTTAAAAAAGTGTAAACGGCCAAATATAGATACAGGCGCGAGATGTCGCGCTTGGCCGTGGCGACATCAAATACCTGAGTCCGATCAATCGTCTAGCTGAACAATGTGGGTGAAACCGCGCATGATAAAGTTTCGGCGCGTTCGGGGAATCACATGCTGCAATCACGTCGCCATTTCGTGGGCACCGCCGCCGCTTTAGGCGCATTGGCCGGCGCGGGACGCTTTTCGATTCTGCCGGCGCGCGCCGACTCAGGCCCGATGCGCATTCCGCTTTCCGAATTCGTGAAAGATGCTGCCAAGCTGGACGCATTGCGCAAAGGCGTCGCCATAATGAAGTCGCGGCCCGGCTCCGATCATCGCAGCTGGTTCTTTCAGGCAGCCGTCCATGCCTACAACGATGCGCTCTATGCCGACGCACTGAAGAAAGACCGCAGGGTCGGAAAGATCGACAAGGCGCGTTACTGGAACAAGTGTCCGCATTTCGGCCAGTGCTCAGCGGACTTCATCATCTGGCACCGCGCTTATGTTTATTATTTCGAACGCATCCTGCGCGACGCCACGGGCGATGCGAATTTCGCACTGCCTTATTGGGATTATGAAAACGAAGACAGCCGGTCTTTTCCCGAAGCCTTTGCACCGCGTTATCTGGATGCCGCCAACACAAGCGAGAACCCGCTTTACAATCCCAATCGCGATCTGGGCTTTACCTCGGGCCGTTTCGATCTCAGTTCCAAGATTTGCGAAGCCCGCAACACGCTGGCCGCCCAGACTTTTTTTCATGATGCCGGAACGCCCGGCTTTGGCGGCGACACGCTGGACAAGGCGCATACGCAACTCAGCCTGATCGAACAGCGGCCGCACAACGATATCCACATCGCGGTCGGCGGCGTGGTCGGATCGGTGAACGGCGCGATGGCAGATGTGCCGACAGCGGCGTTCGATCCCATCTTCTGGGTTCATCACGCCAACATCGACCGGCTGTGGGTGAAATGGGCGAGCGAACCGGGAACGGCTTGGGGACCGCTTCCGGACGATTCGTGGTTCGACGAAAAGCCCTGGGTGTTCCTGAATGTCGATGGCAGCGAGGCCCGCGAAAGCCGGCGCTTCTATATGGATCGCACCAATCTCGATGTGCGCTACGATACCGATGACGCTTCAAGGCCGGAGCTGAAGCCGCCGCTGCCGCAACAGGCAAATATCGGCGCCGTGGCCGGAGAGGCGTTTACGCCGGGTGCCGTCGGCGCAGCGGCACCAGACAGTTCGAGTGGAGGCGGCGCAAGACCGCCGGTCCCGAATGCTGCTGCGCCATCGGCCGCGCGCCGAAGCCCTGCGCCGCCGCGAATGCGAGGCGGCGCAGGGCTGGCCGGTGCAGGCACCCCGCAAGCCATGCCTGCCGACATGATGGCGGCGCTGACAACACAGTTCACCATCATGGCAATCACAGCACCGCTGATCGTTTCCCCCACACGGCCGGCAAAACGCACAGTGGTAGCCGCGGCTCGCACCGGCGCGAACGCCAACGCGCGGCTGTTGCTGGAACTGGCCGATATCCAGATCGGCCGGGTGCCGTCGTCAGGCTTCGCGGTCTATCTGGATCCCGACAGCGCAGCGCCAGCCGATGCCAATATGGTCGGCCTTATCGATTTGTTTGCGGCGACGCACAAAGACATGGCCGGTATGGCGGGAATGAGCGCGGCGCAACGCTTCGACGTTTCCAAAATCGTTCCGGCTATCGGCGGCAGCTTCTCGTTGCGGATCGAGCCCTACGATCTTCTGACCGCCCGCAACGGCGCCGGTGCTCCGCAGCGCGCCGATGCCGTTCATATCGGCAGCGTTCGCTTCATCGTTGCGTCTTAATAGGCGGTTAACCGGCGATATTCGCGCGGCCAAGGGCCGAATGGATTAACGCCGCATTATCCGCAGCCGGTTAATCTCGGCGCAGCCCTGCCGGGAGTGGCCAGTCATTACCAAAGCCGAAATCACGCGTGCGCTGCGGCGCACCGTTTTTGCTATTCGCAGACGGAGCCCAAAGCTCCTCACACTCGCGATGGCGGCGGCGCTTGTCTTCGGGGCCGCTGGCGGCACGTCTGCGCTCGGTAACTTCACAGGTCACGTTACAGGCATCTGGATCGCAAACGCCATTCTTCTGGCGTTGCTGCTCAAGCATCCCACGCAGCAGTGGGTTGCAATTCTGATCGCGGGCATGGCGGGCAATATCGCTGCGGATGTTACGTCGGGGTACAGCGCCCTCCCGGCGCTGTTCATGGTCGTGTCCAATCTGCTGGAAATTCTCATTGTCGCCGTGCCGATGCGTATTCTGAAAATGGACGCAGAATTCGCGCGGCCAAACTCGTTGCTGACTTTTTATGCACTGTCGGTAATTCCGGCGCCTGCACTCTCGGCGCTTCTGGTTGCCACGGCTTTTCACCTGACCTACGGAACTGTGTTCACGACCGCGGCGGTGAACTGGTATGCCGCCGATGCACTGGGGCTTGGCATCCTGGTGCCGCCTTTGATGACAGTGCATTTGAGCGCGCTGAAAGCGATGTTTCGCAAAGATCAGCTTGTTGAAACGCTTCTGCTGATCGGTGTTGTCCTGGCCACAATCGGCGTCAACCTTTTGCCGCCTCAATATCCGCTGGCGTTTCTGTTCTTTCCCGCCGTTATCCTTCTGACATTCAAAAGAGGCTTTGCCGGCGGCACCGTTGGGCTTCTTCTGATGAGCGCGTACCTCCTAACGCCGGTTCTGTTCGGTTATCCGACCAGCGGCGTTCTTAAAGTTTATCCAACACGCGAGCACGTCCTGATCGTGCAGATATTCATCGCCGTCACCGGCTTTTCCGTTGTTCTGATGGGTGCAGCGCTTGAACAGCGGCGAAAACTGGAGCGCGGTCTGGCGGCGGCCATAGAACGGGCGGAAATCTCCCGCGAGGAAGCGCTTGTTGCGAAGGACGCCGCTGAACGCGCCAGCCGTACCAAGTCTATGTTCCTTGCCAACATGAGCCACGAACTGCGCACGCCGCTGAACGCGGTGATCGGCTTCGCGGAAGTGATGCATGCCGAAATGTTCGGCCCTCTTGGAGACGCCCGCTACCGTGAATATACCGACATGATCCACAGTGCGGGCCACCACCTCCTGGATTTGATCAACGACATTCTCGATATGTCGAAGATTGAAGCCGGAAAACTGGAGATCAATCGCGAACGCATCGGTATCAATTCGATTGTCGAGGATAGCGTTGAGTTGATGCGGGAGCGCGCCACGCAGGCGGGCATAACCCTGAAAGCGGAATTGCCGGCCACACCCCTTTGGGCTGACGCCGACAAACGCGCCATCAAACAGATTCTGTTGAACCTGCTTTCCAATGCCATCAAGTTTACGCCAGCCGACGGCCGTGTTCTTGCGCGCGCGCATATCGTTGACGGCAAGGTGGTTCTCTCCGTCTCTGACACAGGCATCGGCATCCCGTCGGACCAGCTTTACCGGTTGGGCAACCCCTTCGTGCAGTTGCGCAACAATGCCGGCGCCACCCAGACCGGCACCGGCCTTGGCCTCGCTCTCGTCCGCGCTTTGGCGCAACTGCATGGCGGAGCGATGAAGATCGAAAGCCAGGAAGGTTGCGGCACGACCGTCAGTGTCGAGATTCCCGCGGCACGAGCGGAAATTCTCGCTGCTTAAAGTTCATTGCTCGAGTCAAACAAAAAGCGCGCAGGCCGAAACCTGCGCGCTTTCGTTTCACACAGCAACGCGGCGATAGCGCCGCTGCAACTGCTTATTCGTCGTCGCCTTCTTCCGCGTCGGCGTCTTTCTTCTTGCCGCGTTTTTTTAACGCCGCGCCAAGAATATCGCCAAGCGAAGCGCCCGAGTCGGACGAGCCGAACTGGGCCACGGCATCCTTCTCTTCCGAGATTTCGCGCGCCTTGATGGAGAGCGAGATCTTGCGGCTGGCTTTGTCGACGCTGCTGACCATGGCGTCGAGCTTGTTGCCGACCTGGAAACGATCCGGCCGCTGCTCATTGCGATCGCGCGAAAGATCGGCACGGCGGATAAACGCCTTCATGCCGTCCGCGAGCGTCACTTCGATGCCGCCGTCGTTTACTTCCGACACAGTGACGGTGACAACCGAACCCTTCCTGATCGCACCGCCGCCGGCGCCGGCCGAATCCATCGGATCGCTGGTCAGTTGCTTGATACCCAGGCTGACGCGTTCCTTTTCCGCGTCAACGTCGAGAATCTTGGCTTTGACCATCTGGCCCTTTTCATAGGCCTTGATGGCTTCCTCGCCGGACTGATCCCACGACAGGTCGGACAAATGCACCATGCCGTCGATGTCGCCATCGAGGCCGATGAACAGGCCAAACTCGGTGATGGATTTGACTTCGCCTTCGATCTCCTTGCCGGCGGGATGCGAGGCCGCAAATGCCGCCCAGGGATTTTCCTGCGTCTGTTTCAGGCCAAGGCTGATGCGGCGCTTGTTGGAATCGACTTCCAGCACTTGCACTTCGACATCGGTTCCCGGCGTGACGAGCTTGCTCGGCGCCAGGTTCTTCTTCACCCAGCTCATTTCGGAAACATGCACGAGCCCTTCGACGCCCGGCTCAAGCTCCACGAACGCGCCGTAATCGGTGACGTTCGTGACCTTGCCGGTGAAGCGCGCGCCCACGGGATACTTGGCGGCAACGCCTTCCCACGGATCGGTCTGCAACTGCTTCATGCCAAGGCTGATGCGCTGCGTTTCGTGGTTGATCTTGATGATCTGCACGTTGACCGTCTGGCCGACGTTCAGAACTTCGGTCGGATGGCTGACGCGGCGCCACGCGATATCGGTGACGTGCAACAAGCCGTCCACGCCGCCGAGATCGACGAATGCGCCGTAGTCGGTGATGTTTTTGACCACGCCTTCGACAACCTGGCCTTCTTTGAGGCTGGCCACCAGCGATGAACGCTCTTCGGCGCGGCGCTCTTCCAGAACGGCGCGGCGCGAAACAACGATGTTGCCGCGGCGGCGATCCATTTTCAGTATCTGGAACGGCTGCGGCTGGTTCATCAGCGGGCCGACATCGCGCATCGGGCGCACGTCCACCTGCGAACCCGGAAGGAACGCCACTGCGCCGTCGAGATCGACAGTGAAGCCGCCCTTCACGCGGCCGAAGATCACGCCGGATACGCGGCTCTGATCGTTGAACGCCTTTTCAAGGCGGATCCAGCTTTCTTCGCGGCGGGCCTTGTCGCGGCTGAGAACAGCTTCGCCGAGCGCATTTTCAACGCGCTCCAGATAAACTTCCACTTCGTCGCCGACTTGCACATTCTGCGGCACGCCAGGCATGCCGAATTCTTTCAGCGCGACGCGGCCTTCCGTCTTCAGGCCGACATCGACCATCGCGAAATCGTTTTCGATCGCGACGATCTTGCCCTTGATGACGTTGCCTTCTTGCGGCGACTGATGCTCGAAACTGGCTTCGAGCATGGCCGCGAAATCGTCGCGGCTTGGGGTGGCAATGGATTCTGCTGTGGCAGCGCGTGCCATGTTGGTCCTTTTCAATACGGTTTGTGCCAACCGCGAAAACTCGCGGCGGTCTTCCAAACGGGCGTGCGCCCGCGTGGCGGTTTGATTTGACGGATGTCTTTCGGGCCGGCTCGGGAAGCGCCTCCGGGTCTCCTTAACCCCTTGGCTGCGCCTTGAGCGCCGCCTCGACCTTTGGCTGAACCAGAGCGAGGGCGGCCGCGAACGCCGCGTCTATATCCAAATGGGTGGTATCAAGCAAGGCGGCGTCGGCGGCGGGCTTGGAGGGGGCGATGGCGCGGGTGCTATCACGGGCGTCCCGTTCGCGAAGTTCCGCAAGAATGGCCGCTTCGGCGGGTGATTGGCCGTAAGTTTGAAGTTCCAGCCAGCGGCGGTGGGCGCGGGCTTCCGGTGCCGCATCCACGAACAGCTTGGCGGCGGCATCCGGGCAGACGACCGTGCCGATGTCGCGGCCATCGATCACCGCGCCCGGCGCGCGCCGCGCGAAGCCGCGCTGATATTCAAGAAGCGCCGAACGCACTGGCTGAAAAACCGAAACAAGCGACGCGGCCTTGCCGATCTGCGCGGACCGGATGCGCGGATCGGTTGCCTTCGCGGGATCGATGGCGCGCGCGGCTTTCAGCGCATCGTCTTCGTTGTTGGGATCGCCGCCGCCCTCAATCGCACCCAGCGCAACAAGGCGATAGAGCGAACCGGAGTCCAGATGGTGAAAGCGAAAGTGCGCCGCGAGTTTCTTTGCCAGCGTTCCCTTGCCCGACGCTGCGGTGCCATCGACCGCGATCACAACCGTCATGATTGCGGCTCCGCGAAGTCGGCGCCCAGTTCGCGCATGTGCCTTTCGAAATCCGGAAAGCTGGTGGCGACCATGGAAACATCATCCACCGTGACGGCGCCGCCGCTGGCCAGACCGGCGACAAGGAACGCCATAGCAATACGGTGATCCATGTGGGTTGCGACATGCGCGTCGCCGCGAACGCCATCCTGTCCCTGTCCATGCACGATCAAAGTGTCTTCCTGCTGTTCGACGGACACGCCAATCGCTTCAAGCCCGGCCACGATGGCGGCAAGCCTGTCGCTTTCCTTCACGCGCAATTCTTCCAGCCCGTGCATGGTGGTGGTGCCGTCCGCAAAGGCAGCGGCGATTGCCAGAATGGGATATTCGTCGATCATCGAAGGCGCCCGCGCGGCCGGCACCTCCACGCCGCGCAGCGCGCAATGACGAACCTGCAGATCGCCAATCGCTTCGCCACCGCTTTCGCGTTTGTTCGTGACGGTGATGGCAGCACCCATTTCGATCAGCGTCGAGTAAAGGCCTGTGCGGCGCGGATTGAGCAGAACCGCGGGAAGCACAATCTCCGATCCCGGCACGATCAAGGCGGCGGCGACAGCGAAAGCCGCAGACGATGGATCGCGGGGAACATCAATCGTGCAAGGTTTCAACTCAACCTCACCCAGAATCGAAATGACTTCTCCGCGCGCATGCGGCTCGACGGTTATCTCCGCGCCAAAGGCCTTCAACATCCGCTCGGTGTGGTCGCGCGTCAGCGCCGTTTGCAGGATGCGCGACCGCCCCGGCGCATTGAGTGCGGCCAGAAGCAGCGCGGATTTGACCTGCGCGGAAGCGATGGTGACTTCATGGTCTATGCAAATGGGCCGCGTCGCGCCATGCAGCGTCAGCGGCATCAGGCTACCTTCGCGCGCGTCCCATTGCGCGCCGAACTTCGTCAATGGTTCCAGCACGCGCTTCATGGGCCGGCCGCGCAGCGAAGCATCGCCCGTGAATACGGCGGTGATCGGCGTCGTCGCCATGGCGCCCATCGCAAGGCGCGATCCCGTTCCGGAATTTCCGAAATCCAGAACGCTGCCGGGTTCGGCAAAGCCGCCCACGCCGGCGCCCCAGATGCGCCAGACGTTACCGTCACTGCGCTCCACCGTGGCCCCGAGTTGGCGCATGGCGGAGGCAGTGTTGAGAACGTCTTCCGCCTCCAGCAAGCCTGCGATCCGCGTCTCACCCAACGCCATCGCGCCCAGGATCAGCGCCCGGTGCGAGATGGATTTGTCGCCCGGAATACGGGCGTTTCCGCGCAGGGGCCCAGACCGGCGCGCGGCCATGGGACGGGGCTTTTCTGGGGCTTTCATAATGGAATTTGCGCCTTTGACAGGGGGCCTGATAAGTGGCAAACGACCCGGCCTTCGGAAACCGGACTGAACGCGGGAAACAATACATTGGTCAAGGCTGAACTCGGAACAAAGCGCGTGTGCCCTCAGTGCGCGGCGCGTTTTTACGACCTCGAAAAGCGTCCTATCGAATGCCCGAAGTGCGAGTTCAGCTTCGAGCCGGAGTCGCTTTACAAGCAGCGCCGTCCCCGCACGCCCGAACCCGCAGCACCCGCGCCTGTCCGTGACGCGACCGACGATGAGGATGAAGACGAGAACGAGGACGAAGAAGTCTCCGAGAACGAGGCCGAAGAAGCCGAGGAAAAGATCGTCGAAGCGCCGCTAAAAACCGGCGGAGACGATGACGACGACGAAGAGGAAGAAGAGACGGTCGAAGAAGAGGCCGCGGAAGCCGGCATGTCGGTTGTCGATGCCGATGCCGCCGATATCGAGGATATCGAAGACAGCGACGACGATGAAGAGGAAGACGATGGTCTTCTTGAGGAAGAAGAAGACGAAGACGATGTCAGCGGCATCATCGATGCCGACATCGAAAAGGACGAACGCTAAAAGTTTCCTTCCGGCGTCCCATCGCCGGACGATATTGGGGCCATAGCTCAGCTGGGAGAGCGCCTGCATGGCATGCAGGAGGTCAGCGGTTCGATCCCGCTTGGCTCCACCAGCCTTCGCCCGCTGCGCGGGCTACGGCTCGGCAAGCCATTCTCACTGATAATCGCGCAGTGGGCGAAGGCTGCCGCGCCGAAGCACGAAGTGCGAAGGCGGGCGATCATCATTAGAGTTGACCCGCGATAAGGGGTGCAACTCATGAAGTATGTTTACATTCTTCGCAGCATCGCAGAGCCAGATCGGCACTACACTGGTCTGACAAACGATCTACGCGACCGAATTGCGCACCACAATGGGGGCCAAGTCTCGCACACTTCAAAATTCAAGCCGTGGCGGATCAAAACATACATCGCCTTTTCGGATGAAGAACGGGCTGCTGCGTTCGAGAAGTATTTGAAGTCGCCCTCCGGCCGCGCATTTGCAAAGAAACACCTTTAGACATCCCGCTCCTCTCTGCGCTAGCCTGGGATTCTCGGGGCGAAGCGCATGAAAGGTTCCTTTTGAACTCCTTCCTCGACGCCCGCGCGGTTCCAGCGGGCACAACAATCGAAACCGATCTGGTGATCGTTGGCGGTGGCCCCGCCGGCATTTCGCTGGCGCTGGCGCTGGCCGATTTGCCTATCCGCATCCTGCTGCTGGAAAGCGGCGGCATGGATTTCGAAGCCGATACGCAAAAACTTTACGATGGCAAAGAAACCGGCGTGCAGTACCTGCCGCTCGATGCGTGCCGCCTGCGTTTTCTCGGTGGCTCAACCAACCATTGGGGCGGCTGGTGCCGGCCCTATGACGAAAGCGATTTCGTTGTTCGCTCCTGGGTGCCGCATTCCGGCTGGCCGATCACCCGTGCCGACCTTGAGCCTTACTTTCCACGCGCGCAGGCGCTGGTTGAAGCGGGGCCGTTCGTTTACGACAAGCCCGGCGGTTTCAGCGATGCGGGCGAGCCGATCAAGCTTGGCGATGGCGGCGTCTACACCAGCTATTTCCAGTTCAGCAAAACCAAAGGCGGCGTGCTGCCGACGCCATTCGGCAAGCGTTACGCAAACGAACTGAAACAGAGCCGCAATCTTTCGCTTTATCTCCATGCCAACGTGACAGGCGTGCGGCTGGCGAGCGACGCAGGCCATCTCGATCATCTCGACGTCGCCACATTGTCCGGCAACACATTCACCGTGAAACCGCGATACACAGTGTTAGCGGTGGGGGGTGCCGAGAATGCCCGCCTGCTTCTGGCTTCCAACGACGTGATGGCGAACGGCGTTGGCAACGTCAACGATATTGTCGGGCGCTTTTTCGCGGACAACCCTGTCCCACGCGACACCGCGACGATGGTTCTGTTCGATGGTGCAATACCGCCTTTCTATCCCAACGGCGTGAACGCCAACGGTGCGCATATTCGCGCCATGTTTGCGCCAACGGAAACATTCAAGCGCGAGCGGCATGTGCTGGGCTCGCTGACGACGGTGGAAAATCACGTCGAACTCGATGCTGTCGGCCGCGCGGCGGTGAACGCCACGGCGGCGGCGTTCGGCATTGACGCCAGCGCCGCCAAGGCCTGGTCGCTGGGCTGCGGCCTGGAAATGGCGCCCGATCCGGAACGGCGCTTTACGCTGACGGGCGAACGCGATGCTTTGGGCATGCCGCGCCTGAATCTGAACATGCGAATTTCCGATTCCGATTTCGCGAGCTACGACGAAACAATGAAGGAGCTTGGCCGCCAGCTTCTCGCCGCCGGAACGGGAATGATCCATCTCAATCGCGAAAGCCGCGAAAGCTGGCTCAGCGTGATGGACTGGGGCGATCATCACCTTGGCACCACGCGCATGCACGCCGATCCGAAGCACGGCGTTGTCGATGCAAATCAGCGGGTGCATGGCATTCCCAATCTTTATGTGGCAGGCAGTTCCGTGTTCACGACGTGCGGCGCGTCCAATCCCACCATGAATCTCGTCGCGCTGACCTTACGGCTGGCGGATCATCTGAAAGACGTTCTACGATGAGCGGCTGGAAAGACGCGGTCGCGCGGCGGCCATTGCTCTATGCGCTTGGCGCGGCCGTTGGTGTTGTCGCGGCAGGCAGTGTGGCATTTGAAGTAACCCATCGCCCCGCGGCACACATTGGTGGACCGTACGGCGATCTGCTTTCGGCGTTGCCCGATCTGCCCGCCGCCTCGGTTCTGGGCAAAGCGATACTGGCCGCTGCGCCCAACACACCGCTTCCCAATGCATCCGCGCTCCGCAAAGAACTGACTGGCGCGTCGCTCGCGGCGATACTGGCCAGCAATCTTCTTGGCGCAAAGCTGGCCGACGCCGCCGGATGGGTCGTGCCGGAAACGCTGGCGGAGCTTTGTGTGCTGGCGGCGACGAATGGCTGATCAGGTCGCGGGAACCGCGCGGATCAGGCCCCGCAGCGAATTGCCCAAATAGATGTCTTCGGCGCACGCCAGATCGTCCGGCGTCAGAACGGCCTCACGGCAATTGCCGCTTTCGATCAATTCGCGGCGCAGGCAGCCGCCCAGAACGCCCGATGCCAGCGGCGGCGTCAGCAATTCGCCGCCGATGCGCAGAAAGATGTTCGTGCGGCTTCCTTCCGTTAGTTCGCCGCGTTCGTTGACGAAGATAACTTCGTCGCAACCGGATTGCATCGCGAGCCGCGCTTGTTCGCTTTCATAGACTTCGCGCCACGCTGTCTTGTGCCGCAGCAGCGCGTCGCCGCTTTGCATCGAGAGCTGCGATATCGCGTAGGTCCAGCTTTCCGGCGTGGCCGGCAACGGCGCTGCCGCCGCCGCAAATGTTCCTTCTTCATTCAATGTCAAGCGAACACGGGCAACGCCGGCATTCACGACACTGTTCAAAACCACCTTTGCCGCGCTTTCATCGAACGGCATTCCAAGCGCGGCGGCGGACGCGCGCACGCGCGCCAGATGGAGATCGATGCGGACAAATCCCGCTGCGGGATCGAAGCGCAGCGTTTCGATAAGTTCGATGGGCCTGCGTCCAAGCTCATAGTATCGCGCTTTCAGAACGCATTCGGCATATTCGGATGGCGCGGTCGAATCCTGCACGATGGCGCCGCCGATGCCGAGTTCACCCCGCCCGTTCGCAAGCGTGAGCGTGCGGATGGCAACGTTGAAGCGCGCCGAACCATCCGGCGCAAAATGGCCAATGGCGCCGCAATAAACCCCGCGCACACTCGCTTCCAGTTCGCGGATGATTTCCATCGCGCGGATTTTCGGCGTGCCGGTGATGGAGCCGCAAGGAAACAAGGCGCGCACGATCTCCGCAATGCCGGCGCGCGGCAACAACTGTGCTTTCACGGTGGACACCATCTGGTGCAGCGTTGGAAAGGTCTCGACGGCGAACAGATCTTCAACGCGCACGCTGCCAAGTGCTGCGACGCGGCCGAGATCGTTTCGCAACAGATCGACGATCATGAGGTTCTCGGCGCGGTCTTTTTCGCTGCCGCGCAGCGCTTGCCGCGCCATGGCATCGGCAGCGGAGTCCGCGCCGCGCGCGGCGGTGCCTTTCATCGGCTTGGCCGCGAGCGCGCCATCGCAGGAAAGATCGAAGAACAGTTCAGGCGACAAGCTCAGGATTTGCCATGTTCCATCGTCGATATAAGCGCAGTGCGCGGCGCCGGAACGTGCGCGCAGGTTCCAGTAGAGCGCGCGCGGATCGCCGACAAAGGCAAACTGCGAACGGAAGCTGAGGTTGGCCTGATATATGTCGCCCGCGCCGATGTAATCGTGCACGCGCTCAAATCGCTCTGCATATGAGTCTTCTTCCCATTCGTGCTTCAGCGGACCGGCATAGGCGCGGCCGCAAATACGCGCGGCGAAAGCATCGGGCGCAAGAGTTTCGCAAGCTTCGAACAATCCGAACCACAGCAACGGCAGCGCACGCTGCGGTGGCAGAAGATTGTGCAACTGCGGTTCCAGCGCATAGCCAAGCTCGTACGCAAAATAGCCGGCAGCGTGCAGGCCCTTCGCGCGCGCGGCCTCAAGCTGGGCCAGCGCGGCGGGAACGTCTTGCGGCTCCTGCGCCGTGACGATGCCAACTGGCCGCATGAAGCGCTGCATACAGCCCTGACGCGCATCATCGAGCCAAATTTCGGGAACCCGCTCCATCGCCGCCTTCTGCGCCGCAGAATCGAATGCGGCAATCCCAGGAGTTGCCGCGCACGACGCAAGGGATAGTGGCAACCGGAATCAATTCGCCAGTGTTTCGTCCAGCGCGTAACCGGCAGAGCGCACGGTGCGGATGGGATCGCGCGAGCCCTTGGGATTGAGCGCCTTGCGCAGGCGGCCGACATGCACGTCCACGGTGCGGGCTTCGACATAGACGTCCGATCCCCACACGGCATCGAGCAACTGTTCGCGCGAAAACACGCGGCCGGGATGCTGGATCAGATGATCGAGCAGCTTGAACTCGGTGGGACCGAGATGCACTTCTTCGCCGCTGCGGCGCACGCGATGGGCGGCGCGGTCCACTTCGATGTCGCCGATGCGCACGGTGTCTTCCGCGAGGCCCGGGCGGATGCGGCGCATCACGGCACGCAGGCGCGCCAGCAATTCCGTCATCGAGAAAGGCTTGGTGATGTAATCGTCGGCGCCCGTGTCCAGCCCGCGGATGCGGTCAGTCTCTTCGCCACGCGCGGTCAGCATGATGATCGGCACGTTGCGGGATTCCTGGCGCCCGCGCAGGCGGCGGCACACTTCGATGCCGGAAAGCTGCGGCAGCATCCAGTCCAGCAACACGACATCGGGCTTTTCTTCCGACGCCACGAGCAACGCTTCCTCGCCATCGTGTGCTTCGATCACGCGATAGCCTTCGCGCTCGAGATTGTAGCGCAGCAGGGTTACGAGCGCGCCTTCGTCCTCGGCGATCAGAACGCTGGGCTTCAGCATTTAGGCCTTCCGCTCGAACGGGATGGTGGTGGAACTGGTGGTATCGGACTTCGGCCGCTCGGTCGCGAGCTGCTTGCCGCTGACCATGTGATAGACGACTTCCGCGATATTGGTGGCATGATCGCCGGTGCGTTCCATGTTCTTGGCCACGAACAGCAGATGCGTGCAAAGGCCGATGGTGCGCGGATCTTCCATCATATAGGTGAGAAGCTCGCGGAACAGGCTGTTGTAGATTTCATCGATCTCGCCGTCGTTGCCCCACACCGTCTCGGCGCCTTCCGCGTCGCGGTTGGTGTAGGCATCCAGCACCAGCTTCAACTGGCTGAGCGCGGCGCGGCCCATGCGCGCCAGGCTCTGCGTCAGGCGTAGCGGCGGTTCGCGGTTCAGCACGATGGCGCGCTTGGCGATGTTCTTGGCGAGATCGCCGATGCGTTCCAGTTCGCTGGCGATCTTGATGGCGGCCAGCGTATCGCGCAGGTCCACCGCCATCGGCTGGCGCAGCGCCAGCAGCTTCAACGATTGCTCTTCGATCGAGACTTGAAACTGATCGACGCGCGCATCACCCGCGATGGTTTTCTCGGCGAGCGCGGTATCGCGCCGCGCGATGGCTTCCACCGCGTCGGCCAACTGCGACTCCACCAGCCCGCCCATCTGGGCAACCGTGGTCGTGAGGGATTCCAACTGCTCGCTAAATGCTTTGACGATGTGTTCGGTCATGGTCGCTTTCCACAGTCCAGCCGTTTGCATAGGCAGGAACCGCCACGTGTATGCGACGGATTTATAACACTTCCATGACAGCGTCGCCCGCCAGCACCGCGGGTGTGCCGAAAGCGGGAAGAATGACCGTAAAAAGCGAGCCTTCGCCCGGCGCGCTTTCGATGGTCAGGCGGCCTTTGTGGCGGCTGACAATGTGCTTGACGATGGCCAGGCCCAGCCCGGTTCCACCTTTTTCGCGGCTGCGCTTCACGTCCACCCGGTAGAAACGCTCGGTGAGTCGGGGGATGGCTTCGCGCGCGATGCCTTCGCCATCGTCACGGATCGAGACGAAGACCGCCTGCCCGCGCCGCGTGGGGGCCGTGCCTTGCGTGATCCAGACATGCCCACCGGTTTTTCCATACTTGATCGCATTGTGAATCAGGTTCTGAAAAAGCTGGATCAGTTCGTCGCGCGTGCCCGCCACCTCCGGCAGATTTGCGTCACCCGCAATCGTTACCGTGATGTCGTCGGATTCGGCCAGCGGACCTAGCGCTGCCACGGCATCTTTCACAAGCGCGGCAAGATCGACGGTGCCGGACGGCGGCACGTGCTCGTTCAACTCGATGCGGTTGAGCGAAAGCAGATCGTCGATCAGCCGGCGCATGCGGCCGGCTTCCACGCTCATGATATCGAGGAACTTGTTGCGCGCCGCGGGATCTTCCTTGGCGTGGCCTCTGAGCGTGTCGATGAAACCGGACACGGCGGCCAGCGGCGTGCGCAATTCGTGGCTGGCGTTGGCGACGAAATCGGCACGCGCCTGTTCCGCGCGGCGCACCGTCGTCATGTCGTGAAACAAAAGCGCAATGAAACGCGGTTCGCCGTTCGTGCGTACCGCGTACGTCTGGTAATAACGCTCAAGCGGAACGGGCAGCGTGAATTCCACCGCGGCAGGCGCACCAGTTGCGATGGTGCGCTCCACGGCTGCCAGCACGGCCGGCATGCGCAATAGCGCCGATACAGGCTTCTGCATCACATCGGTGCCGACAATGGCGCGCATTGCCTGATTGGCGAATACCGCGCGGCCGTTGCCGTCGATCAGCATCATGGGATCGGGAAGCTGTTCGAACACTTCGCGGGCGACATCGGGCAACAGTTCGGGATCGGGCTGCGTGCGCATCGCCATCCGCAAGGTTGCGATTGCATGCGCGCGCCGGCCCGCGAATATCGCGCCGCCGGCCAGCAGCGCCGCCGCCGCCAGCGTCAGCGCGGGGCCGTTGTGCGAGATCTGCGAGCAAAGAATTGCGCCGGCCGCCAGCCCAGCCGCCGCCGCCCACGAGCCGGTGCGGATCGCATCCCAGTCTCTCGCTCGTTCGGCCATGGGAACTGCCCTGTTGCGGCGCGAACGAAGGCGCCCGCACGCTTCCTTAGGCGATCAAGCTGACAGTTCCAAGATTGCGGGAAAATCAGTTGGGCGCGCCGGCTTGTGCCTTCGAAACGGGCGCGCCGCTGCGGCGGGCTTCCATGATGAGGCCGTGACAATCGGCATCGTCCGCCAATCCCGGATCGACGAACGGGATCAGCGCGGCGACCGGAGCGACCAGCGCGCCCAGCGCCACCGCGATACCGCCCTGCCCCAGCGCCTTCGACGCCTGCACGCCCACGCTGGGTGCGGAGAGCGGACCTTGCACCGTGATCGGCGCGCCGAGGTGGAACAGGCGGAATTTCTTGGGCTCGCCTTTCAGCGTGAGGTCGAGCGTTTCGTTGCGCAGGTTCACGCTGCCTTCGCCGTGCGCGCGCACCACATCGGTATCGAACACGATCTGGCTGGCATGCAGCACGCCGTTGTCGGCGCGGAAGCTGGCGATGGCGCAGCGCACATCGGACTGGCTTTTGTCTTTCGTCAGCATCAGGCCAAGACCGTTCAGCACATCGATGCCCATCAGTTCGGCGAAGGCCTGGCGGATTTGGCCATGCGGCACCACGAACGCGACGGTGCCATCGGCAGTGGAAGCCGCCTTGTGAACCGAATTGCCCACGCCATGCAGCTTGGCGCGCGCGGCCAGCACGCCTTCCAGCGCATCCTGCGAACCCAAGTGGAAGAATTGCTGCAACGGAAGATGCGTGAGGCGCACATCCAGATCGGTGACCGGCACATCGCGCTGCGCGTTGACCGAGGCGCGGCCGGTGAGCTTGCCTTGCCGGAATTTGATGGTGAGCGGATCCAGCGTGAGCACGCCGTGATCCAGATTGATTCCGAGATACATGGACTTCAGCGCGAGATCCGATTGCGCCTTGATCGAGTCCGCCTGATAGGTGACGCGCGCATCCATCTGGCGCACGCGATCCACATCCAGCGGCGCATCGGGAAGCAACAGCGTTGCGGTGTTGGACGCCGTGGGCGTGGCGCTGACAGCGTCGATTGTCGTGGACGGCTTGGGGGCCGATTGCACGACGCTGCGTTTGACTTTCGCGCCCGGCAAACGCGTGCCGAAGATCGCGCCAAGCTCATCGAAATCAAGCTGGCGCGAAGCCACGGCGCCGGTCAGCAGTGTGCGGTCGGTGGTGGCATCGACGGTGAGATTGCCTTCAAGATCGCTATTGCCAACCGTGCCGGAGAAATTCTGGAATTTGTAAACGAAGTCATCGCGTGTGAGATGACCCTTGATGCTGTAAGGCGGCGAGTTGGGCAGCGCCAAACCGGTTAGATAGTAGAGTTTGGCAAGATCATTGCCCTTAAACGTCATGTTCGCCTGAAGGTGGCCGAAATCGAACGGCTTGATGATGGAGCCATCGGCGGTGACGCGCGTGGTGCCGGCGCGAATCTTGAGCGCAAAAAGATAGGGCTTATCCGGATCGGCATGCAGCAGCGAACCGCCGTGCGCATCGAGATTGAAGATCGCGCCGTTCAGCCGGCCATCGCCCGTGAGCGAGAAGCCGGCGCGATCACCCGCATCGTTTGAGGCCACGTTGCCCTCAAACGTCAGGCCGCGGCGCTTATCCACGATCTCAAGCTTTCCGTTTTTGACGGTGAGATTGTTGATGTCGGGAAGCTTCAACGGCTCGCTGGCGGACTGGTTGTCGGCGCTGAAGTCCCAGTTGGCGCGGCCCTGCTTGTCGCGCACCAGCGAAACCTGCGGGCTTTCGATATCGAGCATGGGGAAAATCAGGCGGCCATAGAACAGCGGCACCAGCCGCACTTTCATATCGACACGGGCGATGCGGGCCATGTCGTTCGTGCCGGCCCAATCGGGATTGCCGATGCGCAGGCCGTTCACAACGATATGCGGTGTCCAGCTCCAGGGATGAACATCGAGGTTGCCGTCGATGTGAACCACGCGCCCGGTTTTGAAAGAAGCCCAGCGTTCGGCAGGACCGCGCATCGCGTTCCAATCCGCAAAGATAAAGGCGATGACGATGGACACGATCAGCAATGCCAAGGTGCGGGCGGTCCAGATCACCGCGCCAAAAGGCGACCAGCGGGCCTGGCTGCGCAAAAGTGCGGTGTGCTCGCGCGTGGCGGCCATGTTGCGGGCATGGTCCTGGGCTAGGCTGGCTTTTATCGAGTTCCAGTCAGGTATCGGCATGGAAGGATAACGCGCCAAGCCCGATATGGCTCAGTGCAGACCCCACTGATAACGCTTACGAAACAATGCTTTAGAGATTTCTGGGGTTCGATTTCCGTTCCGATTGACCTTGCCGCAGGCACGGGCGGATAGTTTTGGGGCCTGCCGCTTATGGCGAAAGGCATATTGACGGGTCCGCCCCGCGGACCGGTCGGCCGAGACGGAGCTACCGCTTAGGCGCCTCCCGTGGCCGCAACAGAAAGGGCGCCGCGAAATTCGCGACGCCCTTCGTCGTTTTCCTTGCCCCCACTGGCCCCATCCGCTATACGCCCCGCCTTCGGCTGCGGTCGTGGAGGGCTTTAGGGCTCATGCGCATGGTGCGCTTCTCCACGAGCCAATGCGGATCCGGCTTACCCGGCCGTCCGTACCGCAACCAGACAAGGGAATGGACATGGCTCTTTACGAGCATCTTCTGATCGCGCGCCAGGATATCAGCGCGCAGGCGGTTGACGCACTCGCCACCCACCTCAAGACCATCGTCGAAGGACAGGACGGCAAGGTCGAGAAGCAGGAATATTGGGGTCTGCGCGGGCTTGCCTATCGCATCAAGAAAAACCGCAAGGGTCATTATGTTCTGCTGAACATCAATGCGCCGGCCAAGGCGGTGCAGGAGCTGGAACGCCAGCTCAAGATCAACGAAGACGTGCTGCGCTACATCACCGTGAAGGTGGAGAAGTTCGAGCAGTCCGCCAACAAGAACAAGCGCGAACGTGAAGCCGGCGAAGGCAAGCCTGAAGGCGAAACCGCCGCGACCGAGGAGACCGCACAATGAGCTTTTCTGGAGGACGTTCCGAAGGCCGTTCTGAAGGACGCTCGGAAGGGCGCTCGGAAGGCGGCGCCGGCGGACAACGCCGCCCCTTCTTCCGCCGCAGGAAGACCTGCCCCTTCTCCGGCGCCAATGCACCGAAGATCGATTACAAGGATGTGAAGTTGCTGCAGCGCTATATTTCCGAGCGCGGCAAGATCGTGCCCAGCCGCATTACCGCGGTATCGAGCGGCAAGCAGCGCATTCTTTCGCAAGCCATCAAGCGCGCACGCTTCATGGCGCTGCTGCCTTACGTTGTGAAGTGAGGAGCGCGCCATGCAAGTGATCCTGCTTGAACGCGTCGAAAAGCTCGGCCAGATGGGCGACGAGGTGAAGGTGAAGGACGGGTTCGCCCGCAATTACCTTTTGCCGCACAAGAAAGCCCTGCGCGCCAACAAGGCGAACCGCGAATACTTCCTCACGCAGAAGACGCACCTCGAAGCGCACAATCTTGAGCGCAAGAAAGATGCCGACGCGATTGCCAAGAAGCTGGAAGGCAAGACCTTCGTGCTGCTGCGCCAGGCCGGCGACCGCGGCCAGCTTTACGGTTCGGTTTCGCCGCGCGACATTTCCGATGTCATCACGGCCGGTGGTTTCGAAATCTCCCGGACCCAGGTGCCGCTGGACAAGGCAATCAAGGACATCGGCCTGTTCCCGGTGTCGGTGGTGCTTCACCCGGAAGTGCGCGTCAGCGTGACCATCAACGTCGCGCGCACCGAAGACGAAGCCGAGCGCCAGGCGCGCGGCGAAGACGTGCTGTCCGAACGCGACGCCGAAGAAGAAGCCAAAGCGGAAGCCAAGGTTGCCGCCGAAGAACTGTTCGAAGAAGGCGCCGGCCCGAAGGCGGAAGAATCCGCTGAAGGCGAAACGGCCGAAGCCTGATCGTTCACTCCCATCTGAAATGCAAAATGGCCGGGTGCGAACCCGGCCATTTTCTTTTCAGGATTGCGCACGGTCCTTCCACGCGGCTTTCGCCACTTCCAGAAAGGCGCCGTATTCTTCCTTGCCGACGCCGCCGGGCGGATCGCCGAAGAAAACTTCCACCGATTTCAGCTTGCCATTCTCAAAGGTGAGACATTCGGTGTTGCGGAAGGTGGAACCGGATTTTGTTTCGCACTGGTAGAGGACGAGAACCGAATTGCCGGAGACGGCGACAGCATCGAAATGGAATTTCGCGATGGAGATGCTGTTGGGCCAGCAGCGTTCGAAGTAGGTCGCGCGGTCAATGTGATCGTCGTACGGGCTTGTGAAGGTGAAGCCTTCGGCCAGCCCGTTTTCGATAAAGGAGCGGTCTCGGTTTTCGTAAGCCGCGAAATATTTGCGGGCGAAGTCTCCCAGATCACCGGTCATGCTTGCACCTTTGCGGATGCGCCCTGCGGTTTTGGGATCATCGCGAAATAGGGTTCGGCTTCCTTCAGCACGCGGGCGAAGGACGGGCGCTGCTTGAGCCGTTCGAGATAGGCCGCGACGTGCCTGTGGCTGCTGCCGATCGGTTCTGCCATGCTGCCGTAAAATAGCGCGGGTGCTGCCGCGCAATCGGCCATGGTGAAATCATCGCCCATCGCCCAGGTTTTGTTGGCGAGATCGCCTTCCAGCATGTCGTAAGCGTTGCGCATTTGTGATTTGGCGTAGTCCACGCCGAAGGGATCGCGCTGGCCCTGCGGGCGCAGGTTGTCGCCCATCACTTTCTGCATGTGAACGTGAATATAGAGATCGAAGAAACGGTCGCGCAGACGGGTTTGCCGCGCCAGATCGGGATCGTCGTACACCAGCTTCGATTTCCCCGGATAATGCTGCGCCAGATATTCGATGATGATGGTGGATTCCGGGATGGTGCGGTTGCGCGCTTCATCGCGCAGCACCGGAAATTTTCCGGCCGCCCACAGCTTCACGAAAGCGGCACGAGACTGCTCGTTGTGCAGATCCACGACCACGGGCTCGAACGGCGTGTCGTTCTCATAAAGCGCAATCAGCGCCTTCCAGCAGAAGGACGACAGCGGATGAAGATAAAGCTTGAGTGTCATGACTGGTTCTCCAGAGATTTCGCAAGTTGATCCATCAAAAGGCCCGTGCCGTGCTCGCGCTTACCGGCGTCGTCGTAGCCGTCGAGGAACGCGCCATGCTCTGTGAGCGTAAAGGCCGTGCCTTTGCCTGCCGCCTGAAATTCCAGCGTTGCCAGTGAGACACTGATCTTGTTCTGGTTCTGATGCATTTCGTAGCAATAGACGATGCGCTTGTCCGGCACGATGTCGTAGTAGGTGCAATCGAAATCGGTGATCATCCCGCTGGCCCAGCGGCCTCGCAACCGCTCTTTTCCGCCTTCGCGGAAATCGAATGTGCGTTCCAGCTGTTCCCATTCGCCATTGGGCGCGGCGAACCATTTTGTTTTTGCGTCGATATCGGCGAACGCCTTGAACACGCGCGCCGGTGCGGCATCGAAGGTGCGGCGGATGGTGAAGGAACCTTGCTGTGTGCTGGTCATGGTCAGGCCGCCTTGCGCTGAAGGAAACTGCCCAGCGTATCCAGAATTCCGTTCCAGCCTTCGTTGCGCATCTGTGGCGTTTCGCCGGCGTAATAGACGGACTGATCCGTCAGCGTCAGATGCGTGCCGCCATTGTGCGCACGAAGCTCCACCGTGCAAAGCGTGGACGATGAGCGATGACCGAAGCCGTGCATTGAACCGGCGCTGACGATGCGCTCATTGGGCACGATGTCTTCGAAATGGCCCTCGGAATGGAATTTGGGACCGTCCTTGGAACCGAACGTTGTGGCCAGTCTGCCGCCAGCGCGAAATTCGTAAGTGAGTTCGTGCGTGACACCGCTTGCGGCATGCCATTGCCGGTAGGCATCGGCGTTTGCGTATGCCGCGAACACGCGCTCCGGCGAAAAGGGATAGTCGCGCTCAACCACGATCGTGGCGTGGACAGTTTCTTTGGTCATGATTTTCTCCATCACCCTTCTTCTTGTTGCTTCAGGTATTCGCCCAGCCGGTCGAGCTTGCGTTCCCAGCTCGCCCTGCGTTCGGTGAGCCAGTCTTCGGCGGTGCGAAGAGCCTTGGGTTCGATCTGGCAGGTGCGCACGCGGCCCATCTTTTTTGATGTCACCAGCCCGCTCGCTTCCAGCACCGCCAGATGCTGCATCACGCCCGGCAGCGACATGGACAGAGGTTTGGCCAGTTCGCTCACCGACGCCGGGCCATCGGTTAAACGCTCAACCATCGCGCGCCGCGCCGGATCGGCCATGGCCTGAAACATCAGGTCCAAGGGGGTGGCCGGGCTGGTCGCTTGATAGTTAAGCATATACTTAAGTATCAAGCCCTTGCCCGGCCGTCAACCGGCAAATCGGTGCCGATCCGCGGGTTCAAGCGTTTCCCTTTGAACCAACAGGGGAATTTCCATGATCACGATCACAACCGTTCTTTTGGTTATCGCTTTTGCCTTGTTCTTGCTGGCCGCTATTGGCGTGAATGTGGGCAAGCTGAACCTGATCGCGGCCGGTCTGGCTGTGTGGGTTCTTTCGCAGTTCATCGGCGTTCTTTGACGCCAACCTGACTCGTTCGCGGGTGCAGCATGGGCTATGGTTGGCCCCTGCCCCTTGAAGGAGCTGGCCGATGTCCGTTGTGACTCACACCAAGCGCGTCACCGTTCCCGAAATCCGCGCGCACAAGAACACAAAGCCGGTGGTTTGCCTCACCTGCTATCACGCGCATACGGCCAAGCTGCTGGATGAGCATGTCGATCTGATGCTGGTGGGCGATAGCCTGGGCAACGTGATGTACGGGCTGGACAGCACCGTGCCGGTGACGCTGGAGATGATGATCCTGGCGGGGCAAGCGGTGTTGCGCGGTAGCAAGCACGCGCTGGTCGTGGTGGACATGCCATTCGGCTCTTATGAAGAGTCGCCGCAAGTGGCGTTTCGCAATGCCACGCGCGTGATGAAGGAAACCAACTGCCAGGCCGTGAAGATGGAAGGCGGCTCGCGCATTGCCGACACCATCCAGTTTCTCACGCAGCGCGGCATTCCGGTGATGGGCCATATCGGGCTGACGCCGCAGATGTTCAACGTGACGGGCGGCTTCAAGACGCAAGGCCGCACGCAAGCCGAATGGCCCGCGATTGAAACCGATGCGAAAGCGGTGGCGGAAGCCGGTGCATTCGCTGTGGTGCTGGAAGGCATGGCCGAACCGCTGGCCGCAAAGATCACCCGCTCCATCGACATTCCCACCGTGGGCATCGGCGCCAGCGTCACCTGCGACGGGCAGATCCTTGTGCTGGAAGACATGCTGGGCCTGAACCCCAACCCGCCCAAATTCGTGCGGCAATACGCCCAAATGGGCGGCCAGATCGAGGCGGCAGTAAAAGCCTACGCGGCGGACGTGCGCGAACGGGCCTTCCCCGGCGCGGAAAACGTTTACCAGATGAAGAAGGCAGGCTGACGTATCCACCGGCGCTGCGCCGAATTTTTCGGGTAGCAGCTTTCGGGGGTGGCCATGACGCAAACAATCGAACGCGGCGAAGCCAATATCATCACGCTCATGGCCCTGGGCGTTCTGGCCTATGTCAGCGAGACGCTGCTGCACGAAGCTGTCGGACACGGAACGCTATGTCTTCTCGGCGGCGGCAAGATCACGCTGCTAGCGCCTCTCTATATGAGATGCAGTGCCGTCACGCTTGCCATGGTGGTCGCGGGACCGTGCGCAAATTTGCTGGGCGGATTGATCTGCCTGCTGGCGTTGCAATTCAAACGCAGCGAACCGGCGCGCTCCTTCGACTATTTTCTATGGCTGTTTTTCATCTTCAACTGGCTGGTCGCCGCCGGCTATCTACTTGTCGGCGCGGCAACGGGCTTCGGCGATTGGAGCGTTGCTTTCGCCGGCGTGAAGCCGGACTGGATGTGGCGTGCGCCAGCTTTCACGGCTGCGTTGCTGTTTTATCTTTTCACACTGAAGCTGGCATCGCGCAGCTTCGCGCGGCTGACGGGATTTAGCGGCCAAAACAAAGGTGGACTTGCCAGGCTGGCGCTTTTGCCGACTGCTGCGGCGTCAATCATCGCGCTGGGTGCGGAAGTATATGGACAGGGCGCAAAGCCGCTCGGCCTGGCATTGGCGTTCGGCTGCACCTTCTTCATTGGCCTCACGCTGCTCAGCATGGACGGCGCAGGCGTCCCGGCGATTGGGGAAAGCAAGCTGCGGATCGGCTTCAATGTGCCGGTTCTGGTGCTGGCGCTGCTGGCCGCTGCGGGATTCATCCTGATTGTCGGCCCCGGCGTGGCCCTGACGGCAATTTGAGCGGGAAATCCGGGCAAAAAGTCGGGTCTATTGCCGATAAGCAAGTTGCCTCCGGGCGGGTGAGCGGCTAATTAACCCGCGCGGTCAAGGCCTTGGGTGTCCGGGCGCGGCCTGAATTCGCAACTGTTCCCGAAAGGAATTTCCGTTGAGCGACATCTTCCGCGAAGTCGAAGAGGAAGTACGCCGCGAGCGCTTCGAAAAGCTCTGGAAAGAGTATGGCGACTATATCATCGCCCTTGTCGCGCTCATCATCATCGCAGCGGCCGGTATCCAGCTATGGCACTATTACGAGCGCCAGCAGACCATAAAGGCCTCCGACGAATATAGTGCGGCGGTGCAATCGTTCGACACCAATCCCCTGGTCGCGGCCAATGCATTCCAGAAGCTGGCGCAAACCGCGCCCGGTGGCTACGCCGACGTGGCGCAAGTGCAGGAAGCCAACGCTCTGGTAGCCGCCGGCCGCAATGCCGAAGCCGTGCAGCTTTATCAAAAGATCGCTGCCGCCAACGATCCAATTCTGGGAAACCTCGCACGCCTGCGTGCAGGCTGGGCGATGGTGGACACCGCCCCAAAATCCGAAGTGCAGAATGTTCTGGCGCCACTCACCGATCCGACAAGCGCATGGCGGTTCATGGCGCGCGAAATTCTTGCCTATGACGACTACCGCCTTGGCGACATGAAAGCCGCATTGTCGGGTTATCAGGCGCTCGCCAACGAGAAGAACGCTCCGAACGGACTGCGCCAACGCTGCAAAGCCATGGCGACATTCATAACGGCCGGTGGTGATCGCAATATCGGCGTCGTGCCGCCGGCGCTTCCGGCCGCGCCTATCCCCGGCGCGCAGGCACCTCAGGCGCCCGCCGCTCCGGCCGGAGCCCCGCAGAAATGATGTCACGCAAGAGTTTGGCCATTTGCGCCGTTTTGTCAGCGGGCCTTGCGCTCGGCGGATGCGCACAGCTCGACACCGTCTCGAGCTGGTTCAGCGCAAAAAAGACCGTGATATTGAAAGGCCAGCGTATTTCCATCCTGGCGTCGGAAAATGCCATCAAGCCGGATCCCGATCTGGCCGCCGTGCAAGTTGTGTTGCCGCCTCCCTATCGCAATCCGGAATGGCCGACGCCCGGCGGCTATGCCTCCAACGCGATGTATCATCTCGAAGCGAACGGCCCGCTGCAGCAGATCTGGCAACAGGACACCGGCAAAGGATCGGATGACGATTCCCGCCTGACCGCGCCACCCATCGTGGCGGACGGGCGCATTTTCGTTCTGGATTCCGAAGCACATGTGTTCGCGATGGACGCGCAAAGCGGAAAGCCCGTTTGGGATGTTTCCCTTGCGCCACCGGATGGCAAGCCGAACTTCTGGAATTCGGCGACATTGGGTGTCGCCGGCAACAATATCTCGACCGACGCCACCAAGGGCCAGGGCGGCGGCGTGGCATACGACGGCGGCAAGCTTTTCGTGACCACGGGTTTCGGCCAGGTGTTCGCGCTCGATCCCACCAGCGGCAAACAGCTTTGGGTGAAGGATCTCGGCATTCCGATCGTGAACGCGCCTGTGGCAAACGGTGGACGCGTTTTCGTTTCCAGCCAGGATAATCATTTCGTGGCGCTGGCCGCGGATGACGGCCGCCAACTCTGGGATCACACCGGCATTTCCGAATCCGCCGGCATTCTGGAAAGCACCAGCGCGGCGGTGGCGGGCGAGTTCGTGATCGCACCTTATTCGTCAGGCGAGCTTTACGCACTGCGCGTGCAAAATGGGCGCCCGGCGTGGAACGACATGCTGACCAGTTCCGGCAACGCGACCGCAATGTCCGAGCTGGACGACATTGCCGGCCGGCCGGTGGTGGATCGCGACATGGTGTTCGCCATCAGCCACTCCGGCGTCATGGCAGCCATCAACCTGAACAGCGGCGAGCGCGCCTGGACGCACGATGTCGGCGGCATCCAGATGCCGTGGGCCGCGGGCGATTTCGTTTACGTCGTGACGTCCGAAGCGCAACTTCTTTGCCTGGAACGCAAGGATGGAAAAGTGAAATGGGTGCGCCAGTTGGACCGTTGGGAGGATCCGCATCGCAAGAAAGACCCCATTATCTGGTCGGGCCCGGTTCTGGTTTCCAACCGGCTGATTGTGGTTTCGTCCACCGGAACAGCCGTATCGGTTTCGCCTTATACCGGCGAAATTCTCGGCCATATCGATATCCCGGACGGCACCTACATCGCCCCCGTGGTCGCCAACGATACGCTTTACCTGCTGACGAACGACGCGCAGCTGATTGCGCTGCGTTAAGGCAGCCATGACATGCCGCTTACAATTGCCATCGTCGGGCGCCCCAATGTGGGCAAGTCCACGCTCTTCAACCGACTGGTGGGCAAGCGGCTGGCGATTGTTCACGACACGCCAGGCGTAACGCGCGACCGCCGCATCGCCGAAGCAACGCTCGGCCATCTGACGCTGAACATCGTGGATACCGCGGGCTTTGAAACCGGCGCGCCGGAAAGCCTGCCCAGCCGCATGACGGATCAGACAAAGCTGGCCATTGCCGATGCGGACATCTGCCTGTTTCTGGTGGATGCGCGCGCGGGGATTACGGCGGGCGACGAGATCATCGCCGAAACGCTGCGCCGTTCGGGCAAGCGCGTTGTGCTGGCGGCGAACAAGGCGGAAGGCCGCAGCATCAATCTGGCGACCAACGAAGCTTATGCGCTGGGTTTTGGCGAGCCGATTCCGCTTTCCGCCGAACACGGCATCGGACTTGCCGATTTGATCGAGGTGTTGGCGCCGCTGGCAGAACCGCTAGCGGATGAAACCGAAAACGCGCAAGCGCCGCCGGGCGAGGAAGAATTCTCCGAAGAAGAACTTGCGAAGAGGCCGCTGCGGCTTGCCATCGTGGGGCGGCCGAACGTGGGCAAATCCAGCCTGTTCAACAAGCTGCTTGGCGAAGAGCGCGCGCTGGTGAGTCCCGAAGCCGGGACCACGCGCGATGCGGTGATTGCGGAATGGCTGGTCGATGGCCGCGAGATTTTGCTGCACGACACGGCGGGTTTGCGCCGCAAGGCCCGCACCGCCGGAGAAGATATCGAGAAGCTTTCCATCGGCAGCACGCTGAACGCCATCCGCTATGCCGATTGCGTGATCATCATGATCGACGCGACAGCGCCGTTCGAGAAACAGGATTTGACCATTGCAGACCTGATCGCGCGCGAAGGCCGCGCCATCGTGTTCGCCATCAACAAATGGGATTTGCTGGAGGACCGCGCAGGCGCCATCGGGCAATTCCGCGAGCGCATCGACCACCTGTTGCCACAGGTGGCGGGCGCGCCCTTGATCGGCACTTCGGCGCGCACCGGCGAGGGGCTGAACCGGCTGCTGCCGGCCGTGCTGGAAGCGGACAAGATTTGGAACACGCGTGTTTCAACGGGCGCACTGAACCGTTTTCTGACCGGCATTCTGGAACGCCATCCGCCGCCGGCAGTGCACGGGCGGCGCGTGCGCATTCGCTATATGACGCAGATCAAGACGCGGCCGCCGCACTTCGGATTGTTCGGCAACCAGCTCGACGCACTGCCGGATTCGTATGTGCGCTATCTGCAGAACATGATCCGCGAAACGTTCGGGCTGAAAGGCACGCCAATCCGCTTCAGCATGCGCAACAGCAAGAACCCCTTCGCGCCGGAATAGCTATTTGCGGTAATTGATGAGTTCGCCGTTCTTGGTGCAGGACGGCGACAGCAGATCCACCAGAAGCGGGGCCACGTTTTCCGGCGGCTCCAGCGATTCGGGGTCCTCGCCCGGCATGGCTTTGGCGCGCATGCGGGTGCGCAAGGGGCCGGGGTTGAACAGGTTCACTTTCACGTTCGTGTTGGCGCATTCCGCGGCATAGATCAGCGCCAGCGATTCCAGCGCGGCTTTGGTGACGGAATAGGAGGCCCAGAATGGGCGGTGCGAACGCGCGGCGCCCGAGGAAATGAAAACCACGCGGCCGGCATCGGACTTCTGCAGCAGCGGATCGAACGAACGGATCAGGCGGTAGTTCGCCGTGACGTTCACATCGAGTGCCTCCTGAAACACTTTGGGATCGAGATGGCCGATAGGGGTCAGCACGCCAAGCTGGCCGGCGTTGCCCAAAAACGCATCCAGCTTGCCCCAACGCTCATAGATCGTGGCGCCGAGGCGGTCGATGGCGGGAAAGTCGCGCAGATCGAGCGGCACCAGCGTGGCGGCGCCGCCGGCTTTGCGGATTTCATCGTCGGTTTCTTCCAAGCCGCCCACGGTGCGAGCGACGAGGATGACATGCGCGCCTTCGCGGGCCAGCGCGATAGCCGTGGCTTTGCCGATGCCGCGCGACGCGCCGGTGACGAGCGCGGCGCGCCCGGAAAGTAATTGGCTCATGGGTTTTGCCTTACGCGACTTCCGCCAGAAGCGAAAGCTGATCCTTGCGACCGCCGTTGGCGTCGCTGGGCTCGATGGGATATTCGCCGGAGAAACAGGCGTCGCAGAATTGCGGCTTGGCCTTGTTGCGATTCACTTCGCCCATCGCGCGATAAAGACCGTCCATCGAAACGAACGCAAGACTGTCGGCGTTGATGTAGCGGCGCATTTCTTCCACGTCCATGCGGTGCGCCAGCAAGTCTTCCTTGTTGGGCGTATCGACGCCGTAAAAACAGGAATGCGTGGTGGGCGGGCTGGCGATGCGGAAATGCACTTCGGTGGCGCCCGCATCGCGCACCATTTCCACGATCTTCTTGGAGGTGGTGCCGCGCACGATGGAATCGTCCACCAAAATCACGCGCTTGCCTTTGAGCTTGGCGCGGTTGGGATTGTGCTTCAGGCGCACGCCGAGATGGCGGATGCGGTCGGACGGTTCGATGAAGGTGCGCCCGACATAGTGATTGCGGATGATGCCCAGTTCGAACGGTATGCCGGAGGCTTCGGCGTAGCCGAGTGCGGCGGGCACACCGGAATCCGGAACGGGGATGACCATGTCGGCGCTGGCGGGCGCTTCGCTGGCCAGTTCTTCGCCAATGCGCTTGCGCGCGTCATAGACATTGCGGCCTTCGACCATGGAATCGGGCCGCGCGAAATAGATATATTCGAAAACGCAGAAGCGTTCCGGCTTCACCGAAAACGGGCGATAGCTTTCAAGGCCGTCTTTGGTGACCACCACCATTTCGCCCGGTTCGACATCGCGCACGAATTCCGCGCCGATAATATCGAGAGCGCAGGTTTCCGAAGCGAGAATGTAAGCGTCTTCAAGTTTGCCCAAAACCAGCGGGCGCACGCCATAAGGATCGCGCACGCCAATCAGCTTCTTGGAAGTGAGGGCCACCAGCGAATAGGCGCCTTCCACCTGTTTCAGCGCATCGACCAGCCGGTCCACGATGGGCTTGTAGATGCTGCGCGCGGCCAGATGGATGATGACTTCGGTGTCGGATGTGGACTGGAAGATCGCGCCTTCGGCCACCAGCTCCGCGCGAAGCTCGCGCGCGTTGGTGAGATTGCCGTTGTGCGCGATGGCGATGCCGCCGCCGCTGAGTTCGGCGAACATGGGCTGAATGTTGCGCGTGCCGGCCCCACCCGCTGTGGAATAGCGGTTGTGGCCGATGGCGAAATCGCCTTTCAATTTGGCGGCGTGGGCGTTGTTCTTGCCGAAGATGTCGCCGACCAGGCCGGCATGACGCTCGGCGATGAACTGGCTGCCGTCATAAGTGACGATGCCGGCTGCTTCCTGGCCGCGATGCTGAAGGGCATGAAGCCCCAGAACGGTGAGCGCGCCGGCGTCTTCATGGCCGAAGACGCCATAGACACCGCACTCTTCGTGCAGCTTGTCGTCGAAGGGCATTTCGTCGTGAAGGCCGGTCATGGCTTGCCGTTTCCGCCGTTGCCTGTCGCCTCGAAAAGGTGGTTTAGCTCGCCACGGTCCCGTGCGCTATAGCCCTTTTGGCCGCGCCTATGGGTGCTGTTTTTCGCGGAATTATGAGGGTTTGGCTTGGGAACGGGAGCGCTGGCGGCAGGACGGTGAAAGTCGTTCGCAAAGCGGGTGTTCTGTTGCGGGACAAGCGTAAGCAGAACCTCACTGGAACTTTGAATCAGCGGCATCAGCCGGGCTTGCACCAACCATGCAGGCTGGCTCTTCGGTTCCACGAACAGCGAGAACGCCAGATAAAGAATGCCCACGACAGCGAGGCCACGAATAAATCCGAACGCAACACCCAAGGTGCGATCCACCACGCCAACCGGCGAATCCCGCACGGTTTGCGAAATGCGATAGCTGATGAAGGAAAGCGGAATCAGGACAATCAGGAACACCGCGGCATAGCCGGCGAGATCGCCCAGCCATAACGGCGAAATGCGCGCGCGGGTGAGCGGCGCAACCGCCGGCCCGAAATAGAGCGTGGCGAAAGCCGCCGCCGCCCAGGCCAGAATGGAAAGCGTCTCGCGCACAAAGCCGCGCGTCACGGCGAGGATCACCGAGACGATGACGATCACCACCACCAGAAGATCGATAAATGTGAAGCCCTGCATTGATTCTATTCTACCACGCCGGGGCGGCCGGCGCGGCGCTGGGCCGGGCGGTCCACAAATCCCGTCATTTCCGCCAGTTCGCCCACGTCGCGGATGGTCCGCAGTTCCAGCGCCGTCGATCCGGCCTTGGTTCCCGCCGGAACGATGGCGGTTTTGAAGCCAAGCTTGGCGGCTTCCTTCAGGCGCTGATCGGCATGCGGCGTGGGCCGCACATCGCCCGAAAGGCTGAACTCTCCGAAGAACACGCAATCCTTTGGCAAAGCGCGACCTGTGAAAGAGGAAATGAGGGCTGCGGCGGCGGCAACATCGGCGGCGGGCTCACCGATCTTCAGGCCGCCCGCGACGTTCAGATAGACATCGCTGCCGCTGATTCCAAGATTGGCGCGCGCGTCCAGCACCGCCAGAACCATGGCGAGGCGGCCAGTGTCCCAGCCGACAACGGCGCGGCGCGGCGTGCCGTAACCGGCGGGTGCGACCAGCGCCTGAATTTCCATCAGCAAGGGCCGCGTGCCTTCCATGCCGGCGAACACGGCCGCCCCCGGCGCGCGCGCGGAACGATCGCCCAAAAAAAGCGCGGAGGGATTGGCGACTTCCATCAACCCCGCGCCGGTCATTTCAAACACGCCGATTTCATCGGTGGCGCCGAAACGGTTTTTCACGCCGCGCAGGATGCGAAAATGATGGCCGCGTTCGCCTTCAAAATAAAGAACGGCATCGACCAGATGCTCCACCTGTTTGGGCCCCGCGATCTGGCCTTCCTTGGTGACGTGGCCGGCGAGCAAGAGCGCGGTGTCGGATGCTTTGGCGTAACGCACCAGATCGAACGAGGCGGTGCGCACCTGCGCGATGGTGCCGGGCGCGGCTTCCATCGCGGAGGTCCAGATGGTCTGGATGGAATCGATGGCCAGCACATCGGGCGGCGGGCCCGATTGCAGCGTGGCCAGAATATCTTCGACGCAAGTGGCGGCCCCCAGCGCGACGGGCGCATCGCTGACGCCAAGGCGCGCGGCGCGAAGGCGAACTTGCGCCATCGCTTCCTCGCCAGAGATATAGACGGCGCGTCCGCCCTTCTTCGCGAAGGATGCCAGCGCCTGAAGGATGAGGGTGGATTTGCCGACGCCCGGATCGCCGCCGATCAATACCGCGGAGCCGGGAACAAGGCCGCCGCCGCAAACGCGATCCAGTTCCGCGACGCCGGTAACATGGCGCGTGGGTTCGGCGTCGTGCGTTTTCAGATCGTCCAGCGCGAAGGGCCGGCCCTTGCCGCGTTTCTGCGCGGTGGCGCCGATGGGAACGGCACGCGCTTCTTCCACGATGGTGTTCCAGCCGCCGCAAGCATCGCACTTGCCCGACCATTTGGACGACACCGCGCCGCAGGATTGGCAGGTGAAAGAATTAGAGCGCGCCATGTTGCCGTTCTGTTCCTAAAAAAATTCGCCGCACGCACATCATCCGCGCACTTCCATTTTGATCGGGCCTTCGGCGCGGCCGTGGATGAACTGATCGACATACGGATTGCCGCTGCTGTCGATCTGCGCGGTGGGGCCGTTCCAGATGATCTTGCCTTTGTAGAGCATGGCGATGCGCGACGAGATTTTGCGCGCGCTGGCCATATCGTGCGTGATCGAAAGCGTGCTGACGCCCAAATCCTTCACGGTATCCACGATCAGATCGTTGATGACGTCGGCCATGATGGGATCGAGGCCCGTGGTGGGCTCGTCGAAAAAGATAATGTCGGGATTGGCGGCGATGGCGCGCGCCAGGCCGACGCGCTTTTGCATGCCGCCGGACAATTCCGATGGCGAGAGCATCGCCACATCGGAACCGAGCCCAACCTTGGCTAGCTTTTCGATGGCGATATCTTTGGCTTTGCGCCGCGCCATGCCGTGGCCCTGTATTAATCCGAAGGCGACATTTTCCCAAACGGGCAAACTGTCGAACAACGCCGCGCCCTGAAACAACATGCCGAACTTTTTCATCATGGCTTCGCGCGTGCGCCCACTGGCGCGCGTGACATCCTGACCATCGACGAAAATCTGGCCGGCGTCGGGGCGCAGGATTCCCAGCACGCATTTGATCATCACCGATTTGCCGGTGCCGCTGCCGCCGATCACGACAAGGCTTTCACCCTTGCCCAGCGTGAGATCGAGGCCGTCGAGCACGACCTTGGAGCCGAAGCGTTTCTTGACGCCGCGCAGTTCAACCATCGGTGTGGTGTTCTCAGCCATGGGAGAAGATCACCGAGGTGAGGATGTAATTGGCCGCGAGAATAAGGATGGAGGACGACACAACCGCATTGGTGGTGGCGGAGCCCACGCCCTGCGCGCCGCCTCGCGAATGAAAACCGTTGTAGCAACCCATCAGCGCGATGATGAAGCCGAACACCGCCGACTTGATAAGGCCGGACGAAACATCCTGATAAGTGATGCCGTCCATGGTGGTGATAAGATAGGCCGCGCCATTGAAGCCCAGCCCTTTGGTGGACGCGATATAGCCGCCGAAGACGCCGATGCAATCGGCGATGGCGACAAGGATGGGCATGGTGATGACCGCCGCCACAATGCGCGGCACCACGAGATATTTTATCGGATTGGTGGAGAGCGTGGTCAGCGCATCGATCTGCTCGGTCACTTTCATGGTGCCGATTTCGGCGGCGATGGCGGCGGCGACACGGCCGGCGACCATGAGGCCGGCGATCACCGGGCCAAGTTCGCGCGTGATGCCGATCAGCACCACCACCGGCACGAAGGCTTCGGCGCCGTAGCGGCTGGCGCTGGTATAAATCTGCAGCGCCAAAACGCCGCCGGTGAAGAAGGCGGTGAGGCCGACGACAGGCAGCGAGAAATAGCCGATGCGCATCATCTGCTGCAGCGTCATCTGCCAATAAATCGGCGGACGCACCACGCTGGTCACCGCGTTGAACGTGAAGATTGTCAGATTGCCCGTCTCGCGCACGAAGGCGAGGAAGACGCGGCCGATGGCGGCAAAGATGTTCATGCGCGCGCCTCAATCGTGTAGCGGCGATGCACGCGTGGTTTGAACGAGGTGAGAATTTCGTAAGGTGCTGTGCCGGACGCGGTGGCCAGTTCGTCCAGCGTGATGGTGTCGCCCAAGAATTCAACATCCGCGCCGGTCTCAAGATGGCGCGGCGGAAGATCGGTAACGTCCAGCGTGATGAGATCCATTGAGACGCGGCCGGCGATGGGGGCGCGAAACCCGGCGATGGCGCCGTGACCCTTGTTGGAAATCGCGCGCATCAAACCATCCGCATAGCCGAGTGCCACGGTTGCCAGCGTTGTGGGGCGTTCGGCTTTGAAGGTGCCGCCGTAGCCGACGGTATCACCCTTGTTGGCGCGGCGGATTTGCAGGATGCGGCCGGTGAGAACGCCCACCACGGCAAACGGACTTTCGCGGCCGTGCTGCGGATTGCCGCCGTACAATCCGATGCCGGGACGCACCAGATCGAATGCATAATCTTTGCCCAGCAGGATGCCGCCGGACGATGCGAAGCTGGCCGGCGCGGGCGGCAGCATGGCAAGCGCGGTGCGGAAACGATCAAGCTGTATGGCGTTCATTTTGGAGGCGGCATCGTCGGCGCAGGCCAGATGGCTCATCCATAGAACGATGCGCAAATCTTCCAGCTTCTTGCGCCAATCGCCAGCCAGCGAGGAAAGCTCTTCGCCGGGCAGGCCCAAACGGTTCATGCCGGTGTCGATCTGGATGGCGGCATCGAACACATCATGGCCTTCGCGCGCGGCGGCCCGCCAGCCGGCGATTTGCGGCAGCGAATTCAAAACCGGCGTGAGCTTGTGGGAGATCAGTGCGGGCACCGCATCGGGCGGGGCGCCGTCCAGCACGAAAATGCGCGCTTTCGAAATCATCGCGCGCAGCGCGATGCCTTCCTCAAGGCGCGCGACAAAGAAGGTGTCGCAACCGGCCTCGGCCAGCGCCATCGCAACCGGGCCCATGCCCATGCCGTAAGCATCGGCCTTCACCACGCCGCTGACGGCGGCGGGCGCGGCCAAGCGCTGGCAGACGCGATAGTTGTTCACCACCGCGCCCAAACGAACCGTCAGGCGCGCGGCCTCGAAATCCGGGTTGCTCATAGGGGCCGGACAATGCCGATTGAGTCCCGCAGCGTCAAAGCCCGCAACGCCGCGGATTTCCCGGACGCGCAGGGAGGTTGTTTGTCGATTTTCTTGCATCCTCCCCTCCCCCGGAACCACGCTTTCCATACCGCTTCACCTAAGCCTTTCCTATATCCGGCGGCCTTGATGGCTCCCGGCATTCTTCAATCGGAACAAATAGGGAACAAATCGGAGATTGTCAAGCGTGTCCTAGGGCCTGGCGATTAACCAAAAGGGGGGAAATCCTCTGCCCTGCGCCAGCCTTGTCCCACAATGGGGCGGATTCGAGGAATGAGCTATGCGCACGATTGCCGGAGTGACCGCGGCCCTGATGGCTTGCATGACCTTGTGGAGCTGCGACCAGCAGCCGGCCGCCACTGCGCCGGCGCCGGCGCCGGCGCCGCCGCCACAGGCACAAGCTTATCTGCCGCCCCCGCCACCCGCGACTCCCGCCTGCAACTGCGCCGCACCGGTGCAGACCGCTAGCATGGCGCCGGTTCGCCATCACCGCTGGCGTCATCACGCTTCGCGCTATGCGCGGAATTATTCACAAGACTATTCGCAGCAGAGCGCAGAGGCCGATTACGATTACGTCAGCCCGTCACGCAGTTACGCGCCGCCGCCGCCGCGCGGCGTGGGCTGGATCGACGGCTACGGCCGCCCGCACTTCGCCAGCTATGCCGAGATCGACCACTATGTCCGCCGCACATCGAGTATGGCCGCCTACACGCCGCAGCGATTGGACCCGTGGCATAAGTATGATGAGCGGTGCGACTGGCGGTGAGGGCCTAATTACAGCCAGATCAGAACAGGTATTCCAGGTCGCGCATGCCTTCCACCACCGCAACGATTTCCACGGTGTTTTCTGGCCGTCTGAACTCGTAAAGCACAATGTAGTTGCCGTACACCAGCATGCGCGCACCGGGGCGGATGTCGTTGCGCTTGCGGCCGATTTCAGGATGGCGGCGAAGACGCTCGATGCTCTTGTCTATCGCCAGCAGAAGTTTATCGGCCGCCGCTTCGTTGTCGGCCGCGATGAAACGCCAGATGCGTTTGAAATCTTCGCGGGCGCGCCGCGAAAGGACGATCTCGATCACGGCTTGCGCTTGGCGCCCTTTGGCTTGCGCGCACGGGCGTCTTTCAGAATGCCTCGCATGTCGTAGGAACCGGCGCTGCCGCTTTTCTTTCCTTCATCCCACGCGCGGCGCAGCAGCGCGCGTTCGCGCGCGCGAAGATCGCGGCGATCCGTCCACAGCCGGATTGCATCGCGCACCACCTCGCTTGTGGAGGCGTATTCACCCTTCTCCACGGCAGCCCGGATTTCATCGGCCATCTGCTCGGGGAAAACGACAGTGACGCGTTCGATATTGGCCATGGCGATAGAGCCCGAGTATTCCCGTTATGATTATATCATAACAGTTATGATATTCAATTTGGGGCCCCGACTTCCACCTATCTACAACCGTCATGGCCGCCCGTGTGGCGGCCATCCACGAACACCTTGCGGGACAAAGATTATGGGTGGCAGGGACAAGCCCGCCATGACGATAGTTGGGGTTCGTAGGCTGGCGGCTAGTTTCCCTCGCCCGCCAAATTCGAGAACCGGGTGAACCGGTCGTCGAAGAAGAGTTCGATTTTGTTGGTGGCGCCGTGGCGGTGTTTTTCGACCAGCACTTCGGCGCGGCGGTGGCTGCGCTCCATCTTTTCCATCCATTTGGAATGTTCGGGCGTGGCGGCGTCGGGCTCGCGTGATTTCAGGTAATATTCCTCGCGATAGACGAACATCACCACGTCGGCGTCCTGCTCGATGGAGCCGGATTCGCGAAGGTCTGACAGCACCGGGCGCTTGTCGTCGCGCGCGTCCACGCCACGCGAAAGCTGCGACAGCGCGATCACCGGCACGTCCAGTTCCTTGGCCAGCACTTTCAGGCCTTTGGAAATTTCAGTGATTTCCTGCACGCGATTTTCCGTACGACGCGAGGACGCAACAAGCTGGATATGATCGATGATGACGACACCGATATTCTTTTCGCGCTTCAGGCGGCGGGCGCGCGCGGCGATCTGGGCGATGGAGATGCCGCCGGTATCGTCAATGTAAAGTGGCAGCGTGCTCAAATCCTGCATGGAAAGCACGAACTTTTCCCATTCGCTTTCCGAGAACTTGCCGTTGCGGATTTTCCACATTTCGATTTCGGTCTGCTCGGAAAGAATACGCGCGGAGAGCTGCTGCGCGGCCATTTCCAGAGAGAAGAACAGCACCGGTGCGCCGCGCGGGATTTCCGCGCCGGCTTCCACATCCTGCACATAGGCGCGCGCGGCATGGAATGCCATGTTGGTGGCGAGCGAGGTTTTGCCCATGCCGGGGCGGCCGGCCAGAATAATAAGGTCTGACGGCTGCAAGCCGCCGAGCAACGAGTCGATGTCGGCGAAACCAGACGCGACGCCGGAAATCTTTCCGCCGCGGGCTTGCGCTTTTTCCGCGATTTCCACGGTGCGGCGCAGGCTTTCGGCGAAATCCAGCGGGCCTTCGCCATAACGCGCGGAATCCGACAGGCGATAAAGCGCTTTTTCCGCTTCCTCGATCTGTGCCTGCGGCGGTTTTTCCAGCGGCGCTTCGTAAGCCGTGTTGACGATATCCTCGCCGATGCCGATGAGGCCGCGGCGCACCGCCAGATCGTGCAGGATGCGCGAATAATCGCGCACGTTGGGCAGCGCGGGTGCGGCCTGCGCAAGGCCAGAGAGATAGGCGATGCCGCCCACTTCCATCAGGCCGGGATCGGCTTTCAGCGCGGCATGCAGCGTGAGCGGGGTCAGCACCATGCCGCCGCGATCGAAGCTGGAGGCCATCGCCTCATAAATGCGCTGGTGCAGCGGATCGTAGAAATGGTCCGGCTTCAGCGTGCCGGAAACGCGCTCCAGCGCCTGGTTGTCCACAAGGATCGCGCCGAGCAGCGCCTGCTCGACTTCGATGTCATACGGGACGTGGCGATAGGCCTCTTGTTCCATGATTTTTTCTTTTGTTCGAGGCGCGTCGCCGGAGGGCGAATCAATCCGGTGGGCGCGCGCGCCGCAAGGGCCGCTGAGTCGTTGCTCACAGGGTATTGCCGATAACCCCAACTTGTCATGGCCCGCCAAGTGCGGGCCACCCAGTTGAAAACCCGATGGTCCATCGGAAGAGAAAGAAAACTTCAGAATCCCACGCAAAAACGGAGGCGTCACCTAGGTGGCCCGCACTTGGCGGGCCATGACAACAAAGGGCTCACGCCACCTGACGGGGTTTGGGCATTTGCTCGGTGCCGGCGAATTTCATGGTGCGTTCGGCTTCGACCATATAGTCGCGGGTGAGGGGCAGCGCGTCGATTTTCTTTGCGAGCTGAATCTGGAAGATCACCTGCTTTTCGTGCCGGAAGGCCATTTCCGCGCCGCACAGATAGAATTCCCACATGCGGCAGAAGCGTTCGTCATAGAGCCGGGCAACATCGTCCCGGCGCGCCATGAAGCGATGGCGCCATTCCTTCAGCGTCTGCGCGTAATGCAGGCGCAGCACCTCAATGTCTGTCACGATCAGACCCGAACGCTCGATGACGGGCGTGATTTCGCTCAGCGCCGGAACATAGCCGCCGGGGAAAATGTATTTCGCGATCCACGGATTGGTGGCGCCCGGCCCGTCGCTGCGTCCGATGAAATGCAACACCGCCACGCCGTCTTCCGCCAGCAGGCGGTCCAGCTTGGCGAAGAAGGCCGGGTAATATGGCGCGCCGACGTGTTCCAGCATGCCGACGGAAACGATGCGGTCGAACGTGCCGTTCAGGGCGCGGTAATCGATCAGCTCGAATTTGCAGCGCGCGGCGAGGCCCGCGGATTTCGCGCGGTTGCGGGCGATGGCGATTTGCTCTTCCGACAGCGTGACGCCCAGCACGTCGGCGCCGCAATCGCGCGCGAGATCCAGCGCCAAGCCTCCCCAGCCTGAACCGATATCCAGCACCTTGAGGCCGGGCTTGTTCAGATAAAGCTTGGCGGCGAGGTGGCGCTTCTTGCCGACCTGCGCCTCGTCCAGCGTCTCGTTTGGGTGAGAGAAATAGGCACAGGAATATTGCTTGTCGCGGTCGAGGAAGACGTCATAGAGGCTGGCCGCCAGATCGTAATGATGGGCAACGTGTGCCTTGGCGCGGGTGGCGGGATTGAATTGCGACAACGGGCGCAGAACGCGCCGCCGCCAATGATGCAGGCGCACCCACCAACCAAGTTTCCCGTTGCCCATATTCATCATCAAAAGATTGAGCAGATCGGCGATGTCGCCGCCCTCCACCGTGAGGCGGCCGTCCATATAGAGTTCGCCAAGCTTCAATTCCGGCCGGGTGGCCATTTCCCATTCGGCCTTGCGGTCGTGCAGGCGCACGGTGAGGTGCGGTTCGCCGGCGCCGGCGGTTTTGGGCGCGCGCCCGGGACGGATGAGCGTGACCCGGCCCTTGTGGACGATGGATTTCAGGATGGTGCCGAGCATGATGTAACCCCGGATAGAGCCAGCCCGATGGTGATTGCGCCTGATAAGAATGCCGAGCCGGGAAATAGGTTTCCGCGGCATTGTCTCCATCCGCTCAGGCGAAGGTTTTTTCATAGACTTCCGGCCGGAAGCCCACGGTGAGTTTGCCGCCGGTGTCTGCGACCGGGCGCTTGATCATCGACGGCTGGGCCAGCATCAGGGCGATGGCCTTCTTCTCGGTGAGATTTTCCTTGTCCTTTTCCGGCAATTTGCGAAACGTGGTTCCGGCGCGGTTGAGAAGCGTTTCCCAACCCGCCTCTTTCGCCCAGCGCTCAAGATCGCGCTTCTCAACGCCTTGCGTTTTGTAGTCGTGGAAGGCGTAAGCGATGCCATGCTTATCCAGCCAAGCGCGCGCCTTCTTCATGGTGTCGCAGTTCTTGATGCCGTAAAGCGTGACGCACTTCATGTTTGCGGGCGTTTGGGAATTTCCAGCCCGCGCTGCACGGCGGGGCGCGCCAGGCAGCGTTCCAGCCATGCAGGAACGTGTTTCAGTTTTTCATACTCCACGATTTCGCCCGCGCCATAGAAGCCCACCAGATTGCGCACCCAGCCCAGCAGCGAAATATCGGCGATGGTATATTCGCCGCCCATGATCCATTCGCGGCCTTGCAGGTGCGTTTCCAGAACGCCAAGCAGGCGCTTGGATTCCGCGGCGTAACGGTCGCGCGGACGTTTGTCCTCGTAATCCTTGCCGGCGAATTTGTGGAAGAAGCCGAGCTGGCCGAAGATGGGGCCGACGTTGCCCATCTGAAACATCAGCCACGCGATGGTTTCGTAACGGCGCGCGGCATCCGAGGGCAGAAACTTGCCGGTCTTCTCCGCCAGATAAATCAGGATGGCGCCGGATTCGAACAGGCCCAGCGGTTTTCCATCCGGGCCGTTGGGATCGAGGATGGCGGGAATTTTGCCGTTCGGATTGAGGGAGAGAAATTCTGGCGTCCAGGATTCATTTTTCATGATGTCGATGAGATGAACTTCGTACGGCAGCCCGGTCTCTTCCAGCATGATCGATGCCTTCACGCCGTTGGGCGTGGGCAGCGAATAAAGCTGCAAGCGATCAGGATGCTTGGCCGGCCAGCGTTTGGTGATCGCGAATGCGGAAAGATCGGACATGGAGTCTCTCGTGAAAATGGAATGACGCGACTGAGATAAGCTGCCGCCGGACGCGCAACAAGCTGCGACTTATTGTTCTTCGATGGAATCCACGCGGTCGGGATAGAAAGCCAGATGGTCCTTGATTTCGGCGACCGCCGGATGTGGATTTTCATACGTCCACAGCGCATTCTTCGCGCGGTCACCGCCCGAAAGGATGCTGTAATAAGAAGCATCGCCCTTGTAGGGACAGTGCGTGGAATGGTCGGTGCGTTCGAGTAGCGACATATCCACATCGCCACGCGGGATATACTGCACCACCGGATAGGACGCTTCCTTCAGCGCCAGCGCCGCGTGCGTGTCTGCAATCGTTTTGCCGCCCGGCTTGACCACGACATGCTTGGCGTTCTTCGCGATGGCGATGGGATGATCGGGGCCGGGAATTTTAACGGACTGTGCGGACATGAGCGGACTCCTTATTTCTGTTGCGTAAACGTCTCGCGCACCAAAGCGTTTCGGCGCGTTCAAACCTGCGCCGCGCCGCCATCGGCGAAAAGCTCGATGCCGGTGATGTAGCTGGATTCATCGGACGCCAGAAACAGCGCGGCATTGGCGATTTCTTCGGGGCTGCCCATGCGACCCATCGGCACCAGCGCCACAACCGAGTCCAGTCTTCCCGGCGCTTGCGCAACCTTGGGCGTTTCCACCGGGCCGGGGCTGAGGATGTTGGTGCGGATGCGGCGATCCTTCAGTTCCAGCGTCCAGGCGCGCGCGAAATAACGCAACGCCGCTTTGCTGGCGCCATACACCGTGCGTCCCGGCATGCCTTTTGAGCCTGCGATGGAGCCGGTGAGAATGATAGAGGCACCGTCGCGCAACAGCGGCAATGCCTTTTGCACGGTGAAAAGCGTGCCGCGCACATTCACGCCGAAGATCGTGTCGAAATGTTTTTCGGTCACCTCGGTCAACGGCGCGGATTCCGCCGTGCCGGCGTTGGCGAACAGAATGTCGATATGGCCTTTGCTTTGCTTCACGGTTTCATAAAGCCGGTCGAGATCGGCAGGCTTGGCGATATCGCCCTGTACCGCCGTAACGTTCTTGCCGATGACGGCTTTGGCCTTGTCGAGTTCGGGCTGACCGCGCCCCGTGATGAACACATACGCGCCTTCTTCCACAAATCGCTTCGCTGTGGCGAGGCCGATGCCATCGCTGCCGCCGGTCACGATGGCGATTTTTCCGTTCAATCTGTTCATGCGTTAGGCCGCCTTGGCTTTGGCGAGACGATCCAGAACCGGCAACAGTTCTGACGGATCGGGACGCTGCGTGTAATCCGGATTCACTTCCGCATAAGCGATGACGCCATCCGGCGCGATCACAAACCGCCCCGGCATTGGCAGCACCCATGCGGGATCGTTGTTGAAGACAGGCAGATCGTTCTTGAAGCCCTTGTAGAGTTCGATCAGGTAATCGGGCAGCGAGAAGCGCAGGCCGAACTGTGCGGCGACGCGGCTTTGCTCGTCGCTCAGGATGGGGAACGCGAGATTGTTGTCGCGCTGCGATTTGCGGCTGTTGGGCGCGGTCTGTGGTGAGATCGCGACGACGCTTGCGCCCCGCGCTTCGATTTGCGGCAAGGCTGCCTGAAGCGCCTGCAGTTCGAGATTGCAGTAAGGGCACCAGACGCCGCGATAGAAGGAAATGATAAGCGGCCCCTTCGCCAGCAATTCGCGCGACGAGACGGGGTTGCCATCGGGATCGTTGAGGGTGAATTCCGGTGCCCGGTCGCCGGCCTTCTTCGCGTGCAGCGCCTGACCGGAAGCAATAAGTTCGGCGGTGCCGCGATGCATGGTGTCCAGCATTTCGGGCGAAGGCTTGAAGGGAAATTTGCCGCCTTCGAAATCGGCTTTGAGGGCATCCAACCGGTCTTGCAGGGCCATGGCGGTTCTCCGTGAGGTGCTTTGACCTGCCGAACTTGGGTTATCCACCATCGAAGGGGTATACAGCCGCCGCCTCTATCATTTATTTGTATAGCAAATGAGTGATCGGCTGCAGGAACTGGCTGTGTTTGTGCGGGCCGCGGAAAGCGGGAGCTTTTCGCGCGCGGCACGCGAATTGGGCCTGTCGCAGCCCTCGATCTCGCGCATCGTCAACGAGCTGGAAGCACGGCTGGGCGTGAAGCTGCTGCTGCGCACCACACGGCGCATCACGGTGACGGACGCCGGCGCACTATTCCTGGACCGCGCGCGCGAAATCCTTGCCGGCGTCGAGGATGCGGAGGACGCGGCCCGCGGCGTGGATAGTTTGCGCGGCACGCTCCGCCTTGCGATGCCCGTGACCTACGGCACGCGCGAAATCATTCCCCGGCTGACGGCGTTTCTCGCGCTGCATCCGCTGTTGCAAATCGAGATGAGCGTTTCCGACGCGATGCAAAACCTGATCGCGGAAGGCGCGGATGTGGCGATCCGGGTGGGCAAGCTGGGCGACTCCGTTTTCGGCGCGCGCAAACTGGCGGCGTTGCAAAGACTTGTGGTCGCCTCGCCCGCTTATCTGAAAGCGCGCGGCACGCCGAGGACGCCAGCCGATCTTGCAAACCACGATTGCATCTTCGGGCCCGGCGGATTGGGACGCGAGAGCTGGATGTTCCGAAAAGGCCATACCATCATTTCGGTGGATGTGCGCGGACGCATCCACACCGACTCCGGGCCCGGCGTGCTCGCCAGCGTGATAGCAGGGCTCGGCGTAACCATCGCATCCACCGCAATGTGCGCGGCGGAAGTGAAAGCGGGCACGCTGGTGCCGCTACTGGGCGATTACCGGCTTGAACCGGTGGACGTTCACGCCATTTTCCCCGGCGGGCCAAGGCCATCCGCGAAAGTGCGCGCTTTCACCGATTACCTGCTGTCTTCATTGCGATCGGGCGATCCGGGAGCGGGCGTGTAACGAATCCGGTGGCGGGCGCGAAGGCCTATGCATGGATATTCTTCTTGCGCGCTGTGCCCGCCTGTTTCCTTCGCTGAGCCCCGATTGGGCAGCATTGCCATTGCGCCTGATCGTCGGGTTCGGCTTTCTGCAACACGGCTATGCCAAACTAGCACGGGGCTCTGGCCATTTTGTGGACATCGTGCAGGCACTTCACATGCCGATGCCGCTCATGCTGGCATGGGCAACCATTCTGGTGGAGATCGTCTGCGGCGCCGCGGTTCTCGCCGGCGTTTATATTCCGCTCGCTGCCATTCCCATGGCTATTGTGCTGCTTGTCGCAATTGTAACCGTGCATTGGCCGAACGGCTTCAGTTCGATCAAGCTGGAATCGGTGACCCAGGCGGGCGCCCATTTCGGGCAGCCTGGCTATGAAACCGACCTTCTCTATCTGGCGGCACTGGTTGCACTCATCATCATCGGCTCAGGGCCGTTCGCACTCGACCGGATGTGGACACAACGAAAGCGCTGATCCGCAGAACCGCCTGCCGGTTATCCTTCGGCTCCCTTTTCAAGGCCGAAACAGCGTGACCGCGCCGATGACGAGTTCGGCGAGGATGAGCACCACGATCAGCAGTTCCAGCCGCGCGGAGCGGGCGGTGTCGATCAGGTCGGTGAAGGTTTCGGCGGCGCTGCCGACGACGGTCACTTTGCCGTTCAACAATGTGCCGCGCTCGATGATTTCGTATTCGTCTTCCAGCCGCGAAAAGAAACGGCCGAGTTCGGGATGTTCCCACAACACATCGGGCTTTTCGGCGAAGGCGATACGGCCGGACACGCGATGCTGCGCCAGCAATGCCGAACCGATCAATTGCAGAAGAGCCGTGCGCGACCGGGGAAGCCGGCCGCTGACCGCCAGCGTGTTCGCTGCCGGTTCGATGGTATCGAAGACCGATGCGATTTCGCGCTCGTATCGCGCCAGTGCCACGCTCTTGGCCAGAATGTCGCCCAGCACCAGAACATGACCGACGGTTAGCTCCTTTATATAGAGTGTGCCGCTGGCGGTGGCGCCTTCTTCCTGATCGGCGTGAATCTCAAAGCCGATGCGCTCTTCTTCGATGACCGCGGGCTGCTGCATCGGTGCGAAGAATTGGGCGAGGACGGATTTTTCTTCTTCGTCCGTCAACCCCACCGTCACCACAACGCCATAGCGGAACACCACGACATAGCCGTTGCCCGCGCGGTAACAGAAGGGTGCGGCCGAGACCACGCCGGTATATTTCGAGCGATCGACGATCAGCCGGTCGCTGACGTGAACGGCATGCGCGAAAATCGGGGCGGGAGCGTCTGGCATGGCGAACCGTTCTTAAGGGTCTAGCCACGCAAAGGCCAGCGCCCCAAATGGATGTGCGTGGTCTTGCCCAGCAGACTATGGACAAGAACGAAATCCCGCACCGTCCAGGAAATCTCAACGGGCGACGGCGGCACGCGCAGCTTGTCGCGCAGCAATGTCACGTGCGGCTTGAATTCGCCTTGCGTCGCGCCGCCAAGACCCACGCTTTTCAGCGCAGCGCCGAGGGCCGTGTGAAGCCCATGCCATTGCGCCGTATCCTTATCCGTCAGCACGAAAGGATAGATGCCGGTGCTGTTGCGGAAACTTTCGGCGCGTCGGAAGGTGACACCGAACGGCGCGAGGCTGATCTGCGCGGCGGCGCTTTTCGCGAGCTTGACGATTTCTTCCGGCAGCGCCGCCCAATCGCCCAGATGAAAGAGCGTGACGTGAAGGTGCTGAGACAGGATCAAAGTGCCTTCGAATTTGTTTTCGTGCTTCAGGCGTTCGGCCAATGCATGAATGCGCGCCGCCGTCTTGTCATCGGGCAACGCGGCAAAGAAAATCCGTTCCTTCTGCGAAGGCCCGAATTTGCGGCGGGGGCGCGTGGGCATTAGCAAGGTTTCCTTGACCTTGAATATCACGAAATTCGCGCGAAAATTGCATAGTCGATATATTCACCATCCGGGATCACTATTCTGCCCCGCAATGTGAAGGGTGGTGCCATGGTCTTGCGAATAGTAAGCGGCGCGCTGTTGGCGGCGATGGCGTGGACAGGCGCTATGGCCGCGCCGGCATCGCCAGGCGGCGTCTATGCCATCATCAACGCCACGTCGGCGCAGGCGGAGCAGCAGCAGGCCGGTATTGCCGCCGAGTCTTTGCAGAACCCCGGCGTCGATGGCCTGCTAATTCACCTCCGCTGGGATGAAGTCGCGCCTTCGCGCACACAGTATAAATGGGCCGCACTCGATGCCGCTGTGCAGCTTGCGATCAATGCAAACAAGCGCTTCGAAATCGGGATCCTCGCTGGCGGCGCGATGCCGGACTGGGTCATCGCGCCGGCCCCTGGCGGCCTTGGCGCCCAATCCGCGACATTCAGCTACGACGCTGCGATGGCGAATGGCTGCAACACGATTGTGATAGCCGCGCCTTATGACCCCGCTTACCTGATGGCATTCCGAGAACTGATTCAGCACCTGGCACAGCACCTGCGCGGCACCGGCGTTTATGCGAAGCTCAGCATGCTGAAGCTTGTGGGCATCAATACCACCACGGACGAGTTGCGCCTGCCTGCTCTTGCCCAGTGCAAGGCCAACGCCGTGCAGACCTGGCAGACACTGGGTTATACGCCCGCCAAGTTGCGCGGTGCGTGGGACACGATGCTGAAAATCTATCTGGCGCATTTTCCCGACAAGGCTTTCAACATCGGCTTCATCGGCATCAACGCTTTTCCCGGCATCGAACCGGATGGCAGCGCGGCGAAAACACCATTGCGGGCGGCTGCACTTTCACAGCAGCTGGCAGCCACGCTGATCGCGGATACGGGAAAGGCAATGCCCGGGCGCCTGGCGCTGGGTTTCGATTCGCTCACGCTGAATCCGACCCAACTCTCTTATCAGACCTATCTGCAGGCGTTCTTCGCCGCAGCGCAAGGCGCCAATGCGTGGCTCGGCTGGCAGACCAACGAATTGCTGGGCAGCTATCCCCGCGGGGGTGCTGCCTGCGGCGGCTCCACGCCGGCCAAAGCTATTCCGTGTGCAGGCTCCGCCGATTTTCGCGCTCTGCTGTTTCGCGGCATCTATCCGCTGGGCAAAGCGAAAACGCCGCCCGATATGCAAGGCGTGTATCTGGAACTGTTCCCGCAGAATATTATTCTATACCCGATGGCCGTGCGCGCTGCGCACAACAATCTGGCGCAGTGGAAAAACTAGTTAGGCGATCCGGCGCGCAAGGAATGTGCCCACCAGCATCAGCGCAATGCCGATAATGCGCTGGGTGGTCAGTGGAGACTTGACCGCGCCGAAAAGACCGAACTGATCGATGGTGGCAGCGGCGAATATCTGGCCCACCAGCACGAAGAACACGGCATTGGCGACGCCGATGCGCGGCGCCGTCCAGGTGATGGAGAGGACGTAGAACGCCACCAGCAATCCGCCGGCATAATAAAGCGGCGTCGCGGAGAACCATGCGGTTTTCGGCAAGCCCAGCACAAGCATCGCGATGCCGCTGATGACGGCGCCCGATACGAAGAGAAGAAACGCCGCCGCCCACGGGCTGCCAAGTTCAGCGCCGAGACGCGAATTCCACGCCGCCATGATGGGAATGCCAACGCCCGTGACGAGCATGAGAAGGCACAAAAGCAGATTGTTGGAAGACGCCGGCATCGCTGCTCACACCATGATTTGCGGATGCGATGGTAGGTTTGGCCAGCGGCCGGCGCAATTCAGCGCTTGCCGGTGCCCAGATCATCGGAATGTCCGGCCTTCAGGCGCTTCCATTGCGGGATGGGGCGGCCATTGTCTCGCATGTTCCCTGTGCCTTCGCGCGGGTGCGGCCAGCCTTGCGGCGAGTCTTCCCATTTCTCCTGCCGCCCATACACCGTGAGATCGAGAAGATGCAGGCTGTTGTCCATCACTTCCACGCCACGCCGCGTGGTCCAGTATGTTTCGAAGACATCGGAACCCTGCCGCAGGTAGCAGACGATATGCATCATGCCGACCTTGCGACCGACGAGAAGCGTTTCGAGCGACGATTTCGGCGGCGCATACCACGGCATGTCCCAGCCCATGAAGTTGCGATACCGGAAACTTTCGTCAAACGGGCCTTGGGCGAATACCGCAAAAGTAACGCCGCGCGAATGAAGATAGGATAGCTCGTGCATCTGCGACGCGATCCAGGTGCAGCCCTCGCATTGCTCCGGCGCGGGTTTGCCGTCGTGCCACATGAAGTAATAGGCAAGGAGCATGCGGCGGCCTTCGAACGCATCGAGCAATGTCATCGCGCCGTGCTCGCCGATCAGTGGCGTGGCGGTATCCACCTTCACCATGGGAAGCTTGCGGCGCTGGGCGGAAATCGCATCCTGTTCTTTGGTGTGCGCTTTCTCCCGCGCGCGCAAAGTGTCCAACTCCGCCTGGAAGGTGACGCGATCGGTCACTTTGGGAGCCGCGAGGCCGTCATCTGTGACATTCGTCATCTTTCGTCTCCTATTTGCCCAGCCCGCCAACATTAATGTATTAGTCATGGCTAATTACCGCAAAATCTTGAATGGCTGCACGGCGAGAAATATTGGTGATGGGGCCTATCGCGCGCCGGCACGCCGCCCATATTCCAAACGCCACCATACCGGAGACTGCATATGATCGATCTCACCGCCGCGGGAACCTTCGCGCTGGGCAACCACCGCGTGAATCGTTTGGGCTATGGCGCGATGCAGCTTGCCGGGCCGGGCGTCTTCGGGCCGCCAAAGGATCGCAATGCGGCGCTGGCGGTGTTGCGGCATGCCGTTGCAAGCGGCGTCAATCACATCGACACCAGCGACTTCTACGGCCCGCACGTCACCAACCAGATCATTCGCGAAGCGCTTCATCCCTATCCCGATGATCTTGTGATCGTGACGAAAGTGGGCGCGATGCGGGGCGAAGACGCGTCGTGGAACCCCGCGATGACGCCGGCGGAATTGACAAGCGCCATTCACGATAACCTGCGCAACCTCGGCCTCGATGTGCTGGATGTCGTCAACTTGCGCGTCATGGGACAGGTCCACGGCCCAAGCGAAGGTTCGATCGAGGCGCCGCTGACCGTGCTTGCCGAGCTTCAACGCCAGGGCCTGATCCGCCACCTGGGCCTGAGCAACGTGACGTCCGCGCAGCTAAAGCAGGGACGCGGCATCGTTGAGATCGTTTGTGTGCAAAACAACTACAACCTCGTCCATCGCGAGGATGACGCGCTGATCGATGAATTGACGGCGTTGGGTATCGCCTATGTGCCGTTTTTCCCGCTTGGCGGTTTCACACCGCTGCAATCGACGGCGTTGTCCGATATCGCCAGATCGCTCGATGCGACGCCGATGCAGGTGGCGCTGGCGTGGCTGCTGCACCGAGCGCCCAATATCCTGCTTATTCCCGGTACCTCGTCACTCGATCATCTGCGGGAGAATCTCGCAGCAGCTGAACTCGCGCTACCGCAGGATGTGCTTGCCCGGCTGAACGAAATCGGCAAAGCCGGTCAAGGACACGATCACGCACGATGACCGGCATGGATCTCCGGACTGCACGTCGCTCTCCAGTGGTGGCCGGGTACGCAAACATCGGTTAAACGTAATGCATGTGACGCGGACGAACCGATTTGTCCGGGCCGATAACCGCGAGAGACCATGCTTTCTTTATATCACGCACCGGATTCCCGTTCGTCGCGGTTCATTTGGCTGCTGGAGGAGCTTGGGACGCCATTTGAGATTGTCTATTGCGACATCAAACGGCGCAGCGGCCGCGGCGCGGCGGATCCTAAAAACCCTCATCCCGATAAGCGGGTGCCTGCACTTATGCACGGCGAACAGCTTGTTACCGAATCTGCTGCGATCGCGCTGTATCTCACAGACACGTTCCCGTCGGCGGGAATCGGCGTTTTGCCGGGCGCGCCGGACCGTGCCGCCTATCTTACATGGCTGGCGTTTTATGCGGGCGAAGCGGACCCTGCCTATACGGTTCGATCGATTTATAAAGGGCGCGTGGATCCGGCCAGCGAGAAAGATCACCGGCGTGTTGCGGCGCGGGTATCATCAGCATTGAAACAGGGCCCCTTTCTTCTCGGCGATCAATTCAGCGCCGCGGATATTTTTATGTCCGGTCCCTTCGAATGGGATCCCACACTGGCGCCGGAAAATACCGCGGTCGATGAATGGCTCGCGCGGCTAGCGGCGCGACCGGCTGCCCGGCGGGCCGCCGCTCGGGACACACCGCCGAACGGCGCATCCCCCACGCAGGCCACGTGATATCCATCGTGAAAGCTCGCGAACATCGGCGCGCCGCGTGCTTACGCCCGCGCTAGAACCTCTTCCAGCTTGCCGAGGAAATTCTGCCAGCCGTATGTCGCGCCGGCGAAAGCCTGCGCCTGATCCTTGCGGAAGCCGGCCTGCTCCACGCGCAGGTGCGTGCCGGTGGCCGTAGGTGCCAGCGTGAACGTCACCACGCTTTCCAAGCCCATCGCGTCCCACGTGTAAGACAGCGTTTTGTTCGGTTCGATTTGCAGAACCTTGCAATCGGCATGGCCCCAATCGCCGCGAAGCTGGAAGCGATGATCGAGCGCGGGCACGAAATCGTTTTTCATTAGCCACTCTTCGATCAGATGCGGCTGGGTAAGCGCTCGCCACAGCTTTTCCGGCGGATGGGCGAACTCGCGTTCGATGATGACGGATTTGGTTTCGGCGTTCATTGGTCCATCCTCTTCAAGAGATTTTCGAGCGCATCGAACTTGGCTTCCCAGAAGCCCGTCATCCGGCTGGTCCAGTCGAGCAGCGGGGCCAGCGATGCGATCTGCGCGGTGTAGAGCGTCTGCCGGCCTTCATGGCGATCGCGCACCAGCCCCGCCTCTTTCAAGAGGCTGAGATGCTTGGAGACAGCGGGCTGCGAGACCCCGGCATGCGCCGTGAGCGCGCCAACGGTCTGCTCCCCTTGGCGGCACAGGCGTTCGAAAATCGCGCGGCGCGTGGGGTCGGCCAGCGACCGGAAAAGCGCATCGTGGGTGGGCGCCATGGGATTCATAACTCTTTGGCTATGGATGAATACATAACCGATTAGTTATGGATAAGTCAAGCGATGCGCTTTCCTGCTATTTGGTGGCGAGTTCGGATTGGTATTGCGCGTCGGTGACCTTTTCCAGCCACTCAACCACGTTGCCATCCTTGGCTTCCTGAATCGCGATGTGGGTCATTGCGGTGGCGGACGATGCGCCGTGCCAGTGCTTCTTGCCCGGCGGACAAGTGATGACATCGCCGGGCCGGATTTCCTCTTTGGGCTCACCCCAGCATTGGGTCCAGCCAAGTCCTGCGGTGACGATCAGGGTTTGGCCGCAGGGGTGCGTGTGCCACGCGCTGCGCGCGCCGGGTTCGAACGTCACGCTGGTGCCGGCGAACTTTCCCTCACCCGGCGCCTGAAACAACGGATCGATACGCACCGTGCCGGTGAAATTCTCCGCCGGGCCTTTGATCGAAGGTTGCGAACCGTTGCGCTTGATTTCCATCGATGTCTCCTGACAACATAATTCAATTCGCGGCGATTGGGTTTCAGCTCCGCTCTTCCGCTCCTCCGCATCTTGTCAGTCACGGGGTTGGGGACGCTCGCGCCAGCATCAGCGGATTGGGCTTCGCCTCGGCGATCTTCACCAGCGTGTTCACGTCGCGGTGCGGGAATGGCTTGGCCTGCCCGCGCACTGTCAGCATCGTTTCTGAGACATAACTCCAGCTGCCGTCGGGGTTGAAGGTGATCTCCAGATGGTACGAGTCTGTGCGGAAAGCGTATTCGAGGAAATCGTTGGAGCAGATGCCGTAATTGGTCTGGCCGCGCGTGGCGGTCACCACAAGAGTCGCGTCGTCCGGCTTGGCGAAGCCGGATGCGAGTGCGACCTGGCCGCGCGGGATCGACAGAGATTGCAGCACAAGCCCCGTCGCCGGTTCCCACAGCCAGTGGCCCGTCTGGTCGTGAAACGTGATGGCCTCTTCGGCGGTGGTGATGCGTGTGTGATAGCGCAATCCATAAAACAGTTGCGGGCCGTTGGTCTGCCCGTCGATCGGGTGCATCTCGATATGTTCGATATACTCACGCCGCTCCGGCCCTGCTGCTTTGGGATTGACGTCAACACCCTTGGCGCTCTGCCACACACCCGCAAGCCGGCGCAGCGGCCCCAGATTGGCCAGCGTATCGGGATCAACATCCGGTTCGGTGAAGATGTCGTCCGGAAAAGGATTCATGACGGCGCGCCCGCTTGACGGTTCAGAACCCTAACGCCTTGGAACCCGCAAGCGAAAGCCTGCGGGCTCCGGTGCGCTTACCCGGGAACGAGTTCGCCCGCCGGTTGCCGCGCGGCGATGTTGGCGCGATTGAACATGTTGGTTGTCGAAATCCACAGCACCAGCCCAGCAAGCTGTTTCTCGTCATAGTGCTTGGCCACTTCGTTCCAGACGGAATCGGGAACGGGATCGTGCTCGTTGAGGTGAGTCATGGCTTCGGCCAGCGCCAGCGCCGCGCGTTCCGCATCCGAGAAATGCGGCATCTCGCGCCAGGCAGCGACGGCGTGGAGCCGCTCATCGGTTTCGCCATCCTGCTTGGCGTGTTTCACCCCATAATCGACGCAGAAGCTGCAGCCATTGATCTGGCTGGCGCGCAGATGCGCGAGATGAAACACCTTCGGCGGGAGGCCGGTCTTCTGCACGGCCGCTATCAGGGATTGAATTGCCTGCATGGAACCGGGCACGAGCATGGCGGGATTTTTCATTCGGGCTTGTAACATCGCTATCTCCTGTCACGTCGGGTTGACGTTGTTCGTCAAACTGAAGACGGATGAGACAGGCCGATTGTGACCGGCCGCGAGAGGAAACTTCCGGAGCGGCGCTGCAAGCGGAGTGCGCCGTTGCTACATTTTGGGCGCGGGCGTGCCGTCGGACCAGTGCGGCGTTGGCACCATGATGACGCTGATCGCTTCCGGCGATTCCTGGAATTGCGGGTTCAGCATCGTGGGCGCGCCGGCCAAACCCGCGCCCCAGTTGGCGCCATCCGCGCGCGGGAAATAGAACATCAGATGCGGCATCCAGTTGTGCGCGCCGTCGTTGAGGTACTGCTGCTTCGACATCATGAAGGTCAGCGCGCCGGCTTCCAGCGGCGGCAGCGCGTGCTGTTTGATGCCGTCCGCGATCGCAGCGGACATTTCCGTTTTGGAACGGCCCGCCAGCACCAACTCTGTGCGCTTGATCGTGTAAGGCAGGATGCTGCGCACCGCCGCCGGATTGTAACACAGCGGCCCGCGCATGTGCGGATTCCAGAACTGCGGAAAATCATATTGCGCCATCCACGAACGTTCGACTGCGCAAACAAAACCGTTGCTGCCCTTGATCGCGGTGTCGTAACCGTGGCGCGTCAACACCAATATGCTCGCCTTGTCCGAAATGGCGGCCGGTGCTGCGCTCTTCGCCATCGCGATCTCGGCAGAGCGCTCCATAAGATAGGAATCGAGCGGTGCCATCGCAGAATAGTCGGCAGCCGCTGAGGCCGATGCAGACAACAAAGTCACGCCCAGTGCTGCGAGATATTTCCACGCCGTCCGCCGCATCCGCGATA
>DATAUZ010000008.1:0-5349 GCA_036267995.1 Rhizomicrobium sp. | reverse complement strand
TCAATTTGTTCAAACGCACTGATTGCAAAAGCGCCGTCTACTGGACGCATGATGCGTATGCATCGCTGCCGTTCGCGATGAATTCAGATGCCGACATTGTCTTGGACGCGACACTCGACGGAAAACCCGTACGCGTTTTTCTCGACACCGGCTCGGCGACCTCAAGCATGAGCCTGGAAGCCGCGCGCAGGCTATTTGGCTGGACTGACAACGATCAGCGCGTGAAATTTGTCGCCAGTGAAAAGATAAACGGCGGCGCTTGGGCAAGCCTCTACAGGTTTCCGTTTTCCACTCTAGATTTCAACGGCATCGTCGTTTCAAACCCCCAGATCGAATTGATACCGCAAGACAGCTTCAATCTCGGCCGGGGCTCGGATGCGGATATTGTTCTTGGAATGACGTCGTTGCGCCAGCTTCGTCTGTACGTTTCCTACGGAAACCGGACTGTCTATCTGACGAGCGCAGAAGCGAAGTAGCCGAAATACATATAGTCGTCGCTACTCGCAGATCCTTAGGCGCGCCGCTGCTTGCGCGCCTTCTTTGGCGTGTGGCCCAACCCGATGTGCTTTGCGAACTGCGAGCGCCGCTCCGAATAATTCGGTGCCACCATGGGATAGTCATTGGGCAAGTTCCATTTCTTGCGGTATTCGGCCGGCGACAATTTGTAACGCGTACGCAAATAGCGTTTTAGCATCGTGAGTCTTTTGCCGTCTTCGAGGCAAATGATGTAATCCGGCGTCACAGACTTCTTGATAGTGACGGCGGGCTTGCGCAAGTCGTCCTGTTCGGTGTGGCCGTTACCGCCAAAGCTGACCAGGGCGTTATGAACGCTCTTAATGAGCGCCGGCACATCGGTCACGGGCAAAGAATTGTTGCGGAGATAAGCCGAAACAATTTCGCTGGTATGGTGCAAAATCGATACTGGGGATTCTGAATTTTCAGTTGTCATGATTAAGTGATCTCGCAGTTGTAGAATCTGCGCGCTTTGATGGAGCCCGCCTGGTAAGCGAAGACTATTTCGTCAATCTCATCAAGGTGTATCGGCTGGCTTGCAAAGCATCTCTTTGGTGAGCTGCTTGATCCCTGGACATCTGGACGCCGGCGTCGTTGCCGACTGCCCGGCGGTTTGCTCTGAATGCGCAGGTTGCCCTTGGGATATTCTGTTTGCGTTATCGAGTTGCTTCCCGCCCGCCCAAGGAACGGGCTGCCGGAGCCTGCTTCGGTGACCAAGCCATGCGCCTGTAAGCGCGCGGGCTTGATGACAGCCGCGTCAGGCCAAGCGCGCAGAATGAGGGCGGTAACGCGGCTCGGCGATCACACCCCTGAAAATGCGACCATGGAGCAGCCGCCAATATGCCGTGTGATCACGTTTACGCCTTATAGCAGGCGCGTTATGCCGAAAATGATGAGCGTCCACAGGCCCGCGCTTGTGGCGATGACAAAAGCGGCGCTGTAAGCGAGCGGCCATTTCGGATCATGGTTGTCGGCTACGCCAGTCGTCAGCAGCGGCTGAAGCAGCGATTCCAGTTCCTCGACGGTGAGGTTTCCGGCACGCATCCAGCCCTGGGCGGCCTCGAACCCCCGCACAGCTTCCTGGCGAGCCGGAGCCGTTGGTTGAGGTCTGGGTTGCGCATACGCCATGCAATCACCCGTGAGGCTTTCGCTTGATTGGAACGCATCAAGGAGGATTGAGCTTCGGGGGTGGGGGGTTAAAACGGTGTTAAGACCTTGCCGGCCAACGAGTTTGTGCGGGCCGCCCGCGCCTTATCTTGCCAGAACCCCTGGCTCGGGCCCCTAAGCGAGGTAGATTGGCTTTGGGCTCGAGCCTTGCGTGCTTCCTGATGCATGTGGAGGTGCCTGAATGTGTGCGTTCCGGGGGGCGCTCCCCTGACGCGGGCGCGCAGCGGTGAATGGCATGGGTCCAGCGACGGATTTCGGCTTGGCGGGGTGTGCTCGAACCACGGGCCCCCGCAAGCGAGCATTGAAGCAATGGGGAAGCCAAATGAAGCCCGCCATCGATGCGAAAAACACTTCTCTGTTGCCGTGTGTCGCGAAAGCGGCAGCCATAGTGGGTGGTGTTCGGCGGTTGGCCAAGACGCTCGGGCTAAAGCATACCACCTTCTATCAGTGGGATCGGGTGCCGGGAAAACACGTATTGGCGATCGAGGAAATTACCAACGGTCAAATTACACGTCACGATTTGCGCCCTGATCTTTACCCGATAACCCACATACCGGTCGATGAAGATGCCGTTCGCCGCATCTTTCGCGAAGAAATGGCTGATATGGTGCGCCAGATCACCACCAGCGTAGCCCTTGAGATTTCCAGAAGGACCAAACGAACATAGCAGGCCGCCAGCAGATTTGGATCCAGGTGCATGTCTGTCGGAGATATCCGTGTTTTCAGACCGCTTGGGCGGACCGCACATAAGATGCAAGAGTTGAAACTGTCCTTGGTATTTGATTTGCAGCAATTTTGTTGGCTGAGGATGCGATGATGAAAAACGCTATGCTGCTTCCCTGTGTGGCGAGAGCCGCGGCCATGGTCGGTGGCGTTCGCCCACTAGGCGCGAAACTCGGGGTAAAACCAACCACGTTCTACCATTGGGGTCGCGTGCCGGGAAAACGCGTGCTCGCGATCGAGAAAATTACCAGCGGTCAAATTACACGCCATGATCTTCGCCCCGATCTTTATCCGTTGACTCACAAGCCTGTTGATGAACAAGCCGTGCGCCGCATCATTCGCGAAGAAATGATCGACTTGGTTCGGCAGGTCACCGCCGGAATAACGATGGAAATCTCCAAGGGGCACAAATAAAAATAGTCGTGAGCCTGACGGGCAGGCTTGCAAAATGTCGCTTGCCGGGCGGGGCTGTTAACCGAGCGATCTTTACCCTGCGAAGAAGCTTCGCCCCCGTTAACCGGCGGTTGCGGGTAGATAAGCCGGACACTATTTGCGCCGGCTTTATTAATGCGTTCGGGGTTTCTCATCGTTGCGGTTGCGCTTCTTGGATCGTGCGCGGTCCATGCGGACGCGCTGCCGGCGCATGACGCCGGCCGCGCCGCCGGACATGTCGTCACGCTGAACAGCGGCGACATCGCGCGCCTCGGCATCCGGGTCGCTCCGCTCAAGCCTGCCAGCTTCACGCCGCGTGTTCATGGCTATGGCGTCGTGATGGACCTGTCGGAAATCGCGCTGGTGGATTCCGGCCTCATCACGGCGCAAGCCGCCGCGCGGCAAAGCCAGGCGGATGTCGAACGCTATCGCGCGCTGTTCGCGCAGGGTGGCGCCATTTCCAAGCAGATTCTGGATACGGCGGAGAAACAGGCCGCCACCGATCAGGCGCAGCTTCTGCTCGCGCAGCGAAACGAATTCGTGCAATTCGGGCAACAGGCGCCGTGGCTGCGCGCGCATCCCGACAAATCCGTGCTGCGGGATTTGACGTCCGGCAGCACGGCTCTCGTCAAAGCAACATTTCCGCTGGACGTATTGGGCAACGCGCGCCCAACGCAGATGTCCATCGCTCATTTGAGCGCGCAGCAAGACCAACCCGGCTGGACCACAACGCAGATGTGGGCCGCGCCAGCCGATGCAACAATTCCGGGACGCAGCTATTTCGCGTTGATTCACGGCAGCGATCTGCAGCCGGGCGAGCACGCGCTCGTATCTTCGCCGGTTGGCGCCACGGTCGCGGGCGTTCGGATACCTTCGAATGCGTTGGTCTTCAGCGAATCCAAAGCCTGGTGTTATCTGCAAGTCGCGCCCGGCGGTTTTCAACGCGTTCAGATCGATCTGAGCCGGCCGCTTTCGGGCGGCTATTTCATGGCGATCAAGCCGGGCACATTCGTGGTCGTGAACGGCACCGGTCTGCTGCTGGCGCGCGAACTTGGCGCCATGTTGTTGCGGTACTAGCGGCATGGAATGGCTCATCGCACTGTGCGTCCGGCACCGCGTGGTCGTGACCATCTTGAGCGTGCTGGTATTGGTGCTCGAAATCTGGGGCGCCTGGAATACCTCGCTCGATGTCTTCCCGGAATTCGCGCCATCGCAGCTCACCGTCTATACCGAAGCCGAGGGTTTCACCGCCGAGCAGATCGAACAGCTTCTCACGCTGCCGATCGAGAAGACGCTTAGCGGCGCGAGCGGCGTTGCCACCGTGCGCTCGGAGTCCATTCCGGGGCTTTCGGTCATCACGGTCAGCTTCACCAGAACCGCGAACCTTTTTACGGCGCGCCAGGACATCACCGACCGGCTCGCTGTTGTTCGCACGGACCTGCCCACCGAAGCGGGCGTTCCGCAGCTTTCGCCGCTCACGCCGGGAACGCGCGATATCCTCAAGGTGGGGATGACGTCCGAAAAGATCGATCCCTACACGCTGCGCGACATCGCCGATTATGTGATCAAGCCGCGGTTGCTCGCGCTGCCCGGCGTCGCGGTGGTGAAAGTGTTCGGCGGCGCGGTGCGCGAGATCCATATCCAGCCGGATCCAAACCTGCTGACCGCTTATGGCTTCTCGGTTCCCGATCTCATCAAGGCGGCGCCGGCGGCGCTCGCGTTGCGTGGCGCCGGCTTCATCGATTTGCAGGGCCAGCGCATCCTCATCCAGACGCCGACGCCGTCGCCGGACGTCAGCGTGATCGGCGACGGCATTCTGGGAGTGCGCAACGGCACACCTGTCAGGCTTCGCGATGTCGCCACCATCGAGCAGGAGCCGGCCCAGCGCGCGGGCGATGCGCTGATTCAAGGCGGTCCCGGCGTGTTGTTTTCCGTGTCCAGCCAAACCGGCGCCAACACGCTCGAAACCACGCGCGCGGTGGAACAAACGCTGGTCGCTCTCGCGCCGAGCCTGAGAACCGAAGGCATCACGCTTTATCCGGCGCTGCACCAGCCGGCCACATTCATCGAGCGGGCACTCGGCGGACTCGAACGGTCGATGGTGATCGCGGCGCTGCTGATCTTCATTGCGCTCATCGCATTCCTGCGTGACGTTCGCTCGGCGATTATCAGCTTCATCTCCATCCCTTTATCCGTTCTCGCGGCGATCGCGGTTCTGGATTTCTTCGGCTACACGCTGAACACCATGACGTTGAGCGGCTTGATCGTGGCGCTGGGCGTGCTGGTGGACGATGCGGTCGTGAGCGTGGAGAACATCCTGCGCCGTCTGCGCGACAATTCGCAGTCGCCGACGCCGCTGCCGCGCACCGATGTGATCCGCAACGCGTCTTTCGAGGTGCACGGACCTATCTTCTACGCGACGCTTGTTGTTCTGGTCGTTTTCGTGCCGGAACTTCTTTCTTCAAGCGTGCAGGGGCGGTTCGTCGGTCCGCTGGCGCTTGCATTCATTTTGGC
>DATAUZ010000007.1:0-2488 GCA_036267995.1 Rhizomicrobium sp. | reverse complement strand
GGCCCGGGAAAGCGGGCCACCCGGATGACGCCTCGCATCAGATCATCTCTGCGGCGCCGCGGCTCTGTGTGCAGAAAATTGTTTCACACAGAGGCACAGAGACACGGAACGTTCCCCGTTTTGCGGCATCGTTGTGAACCTGACGTGCCGCACGGCCGTTTGTGCCGGCGGCGGATTTCGAGAAGAGCAAGGCGTTTTATCGCACTGTCTCTTTCTCCTTGGGTGCCAAGACGCGGCGCGGCTTCTTCTCCGCCCTGGGCTTGGGCAGAAGCCGGAAGCGTGTCTGGCACCACGCGAAGTCAACGCCTACGTCCAGAAGAGCATCGGAACGTCCGCATGGGCAGGCAAATTCCATGACCGCGACGACTTGGTAGGTTTCGCCGGCGACGAGCGGCACCGGCCTTCCCGTCACGTGGTTCGGGGCTGCGTTGACGCACAGAACAAGATCGCCGGGACCAACAGCGTCGCTCATGTCTTCTATCCACTACCGTGAAGAGATTAGACCCCGGCTCATGAAGCGCAAAGAGATTCGGGAGCTGTGTTACTGGCAGGTGAATTGAAGATTGGAACCGTCCGTGCCCGGCTTGGGCTGGATCTGCGGAGGCCAGCCGTGAATCTGCCAGCAGCGCACCAGACCGATGTCTTCGGCGAATTGGGGGAAACCGGGATGGGTGCGGACCTTTCGTGAAAACTCGGTCGGAAGCCACAGATTGGTCATTGCTCCGGAGAGATAAGTGTTCGGCCGGTCGCGGACCTCGCTGAAAAAAGCTTCCGCCTCACCCAGCAACAGAAGCGTGCCTTTGAAAGTAAGGCTCGACATCTTCTTCGGATTTGCGACATCGGGCTTTACGCTTCTCCAGATCAACGCTTTGGCCCATCCCGTCTCTTTCGCAACGGCAAGGCTGAGGAGCCATTGCGCGATGCGCGACCGAAACTGAGGCGGGACGTCTTTTGCATGATCCTTGAACGCGGTCATCAGGTAGGTGTAGGCCTCGTCGCGCTTGCCGGACGCCGCCAGCATCTGTGCTTTGCATACCCCAATCACGACCCAGCCCAGCAACAGCGTGCGGTCGAAACTGGCGCTCGCCGCTGCGGTATTTCCGCGTATCCATTGGTAGATGCCGAGCGCGCCAGTGAAGCTCGGTGAGAAGGGGTCGTTCGCGATCGACTTTTCAATGTAGGGATAGCCCTTGTCGATCAATCCCATCAGTCCGTAAGCCGCGCCGAGTTCGTGCATGGCCGGCACCGATCCCGGATCGAGATCGTGCGCGCGTTTGCGCGCTTCCCATTGCCCGGGAAGATCAAGGTCAATCAACCGCGCATAACCCAACGCGAAATTTGCGTCCGAAAGATTAGGGTCGAGCTTGTATGCCTGGTTGGCCGCTTTCTTTCCGGCCTCCAGATAGGACTTCCAGTCGGGCACATCGTTGTGCTCCGGCAGGAAGAAATTGGCCGTGGCAAGCCACGCCCACGCCAGCGCGAACTGCGGATCGAGCCGCACCGCCTCTTCCAGGTGCGCAATCGCGCGCGCGAGAACGCCGTCGCCGTCCTGCGCTTGCGCGAGTTTGCGACCTTGCAGAAACGCGTCATACGCCTCCGGGCTTTTCGTCAGTTTGGCGACAAGGCGAATCTGATCGACGTGAAGCACGCCCTCCAATTCGCCGACGATGGAGCGCGCGATGTTGTCCTGCAGATCGAAGATGTCGGTGACGTTGCCATCATAGGATTGCGACCAGACGTGAAAGCCGTCGCTCGCCTGAATGAGCTGCGCGGTTATGCGCACTTTTTCACCTTGCTTGCGGACCGAGCCTTCCAGCACATAGGCAACATTCAGCGCCGTACCGATCTGCGAGACAGTGAGATCGCGCCCCCTGAATGAGAAGGACGACGTGCGCCCCGAGACTTTGAGCGGCGTCACCTTGACGAGCGCATTCAAGATTTCTTCCGCCACGCCATCACCGAGATAGCCTTGATCGCGCTCGGCGCTCATATCGCTAAAGGGCAGGACTGCAATGGAATGCTTGGGCGCCGGCGCTTGAGCCTGAACGGCAAGAGATAAAATGTCCGGCAACAGCACAGCCGGTTCCGGCTGCGTGAGCTTGACCCCCGCGAGCGAGAAATCGAATAGCCAAGCCAACAGGATTGCAATGGGAAATCCGGCGATGACGGCGATGGTAACCCAGCTGTCGACTCGCGCCGGCAAGTCGAGTGCGCCCTTGAAGGTGACAGCCACTTGAATGAGCAGCCAGCCAGCCACGGCATAAGCCGCCGCAGCCTGCACGACTCTGCGTCGCTTCACTTCATTGAATAGCCCGGCCAACGATCAGCCCCAAAAACCGGATGGCGCTATTGCGTCGGTTTTTGGGCTGAATGCAACCCTTAACTTAACCAGCGCGAACTAATTCCTTGTTTCTCTCCGCGCCAAGAAGGCGAGGCGTTCGAAGAGATGCACGTCCTGCTCGTTCTTGAGCAGCGCGCCGTGCAGCGG
>DATAUZ010000006.1:0-4095 GCA_036267995.1 Rhizomicrobium sp. | reverse complement strand
TCCCTCGGCATCCTGCTGGAGCGCCACCAGTGTATCGGCGACATTCTGAAACGCGGTCAGAACCGTGCTGCGATATTGTTCGGCCGCTTCGACATAGGCGGCCCTCGCGCCGCGCTCCTGATGCAGCAGCGTCCCGCCTTCGAAAATAGGCGCGGTCAACGCCGCACCCAGACTCCAAAAGCCCGTTCCGGGTCCGAACACTTGGCCGATAGCCAGCGCCGTGCTGCCGGCGTTGGCCGTCAATTGAATGTTGGGCAGCCGGTTCGCGACGGCGATTCCGATCTGCGCGCTGGCGGCATGCATATTGGCTTCGGCCTGAAGCACATCCGGACGCTGCGCCACGAGTTCGGAAGGCAAACTCACCGGTATATCCTGCGGCAGCGTAAGGCTGGCGAGTTCGAGCTTTCCCTCGGGCAACTGACTGGGAAACTGGCCCACAAGATCGGCGAGAAGATCGTGCTGCTGCGCCAACTGCTTCACAAGCGGCGGCAACGTGGCCGTGACTTGCGCAAGCTGCGATTCCTGCGCGGCAAGATCGAGCCGGGAGGAATAGCCCTTGGCGAGCTGATAGCGCAGGATCCGAACCATGTTGGTGTTGATGTCGACAAGCTGACGCGTGGCATCGACCTGTGCTCTCAACGATGCTTCCTGGATCGCAGCCGCGGCCACGTTGGTGCTCAGCGTGATATCCGTCGCGATCATCTGGAACCGGGCGGCCTGCTCCTGCGCGTCGGCGGACTCCACGGTCCGGCGTGTCAGGCCGAAGACATCGGGCGTGTAGGAGACGCTCACTTGCGGCGTGTAGAGATTATAGAGAAACGCGTTGTTGCTGGGCACCGGCGCCAGCGCGCCTGGCGGATCCTGCTCGCGGGTGGCGGAAAGTCCCGCGCTGACACTGGGCAGAAAAGCGCCGCGCTGTGCCAGAGCGCCTTCCCTCGCCACCTTCAATGCCGCCTGTGCCGCCTTGAGATCGGGATTGCTCGCGAGCGATTGCTCGATCAGCGCGTTGAGCGGCGCGGAATGATACAGCGTCCACCAGTCGGCGGGGATGTCGCTGCCGTTGACAAAACGCTGTGCCTCGCCCCCCGCGACATTGGTGCTTGCCGTGGTGGCTGAGAGCGGATTCGCGGTGTAGCCGCTGACCTGCGGAGGCGCGGGCTTCTTGAAATCCGGCCCCACCGCACAACCGGCAAGCAGCGCGCAAGCGAGGGCTGCGAATGGTTTGCTCGATGTATTCATAAAGTTTCGCTGTGGCGTTTCACGCGCCCAATTCCCGTGCTTCACGATTGTAGGGTTTCCCGAACGGTTCGTGCCGAACACGTCGAGATGGTTCGAGACAAGCGCGAGCCGTTACAGCTCACCCATCTCGAAAGATGTTGGTATTAAGCGCGCGGTGGTGCGCGGCTTCGCCAATCATGCGCGTCGGCGTCGAAAGCCGCTGGTGCCGTGAACACGAGCGCGACGGTCCCTATCCACACAAACGGCAGATAGAGAAGCGGTGCAGCCGGAGTAACAAAAGCGCCGGCATGAATGATGGCCTGGCAGAACGGACAATCCGCCCGGCTATTGTCGAATGGCGCCTTGCCCTGCGCGGGCGATTGATGCGCCGCGATCTTGAAAACGCCGCTTATGCCCCCCGGCTCGCCGTGAATATGTGTTTGGGTGACAAAGGACTGCAGCGTGAACGCCAGCATGGCGATGAACACGACAATTCGCCGCGCCGAACCTGAGTGCCGGATATTTCCTGATTTCACTGCCGCAGCCGTCATGAAGCCGGTAACCGCCAGACCTGACCAAATATATGCCGCATCGCGGGCCATTCCGCAATTGGGCAGGCTGCGGCACTACGCAGCGCGTGCGCTAATGCGCGATCCCGCTAGCGCAAAGAGCGCGATAAAGGCGTACGCCACCAGCGGCACGACAAACGCCAAAGAGAGGCCGATGCGGTCCGCCGCGAAGCCCGTGGCCACCGGCAAGATCGCGCCGCCCACGATGGCCATGCAGAGCAGGCCAGACGTCGCTGCCGTGGGTGCTTCCGAACGCTCCAGCGTCAGCGTGAAGATGGTGGGAAACATGATCGAATTGAAAAAACCGATCGCGAGTGCCGCGACACCGGCGACCGCGCCGCCCGTTTGGGTCACGATAACGCAGAGCAGCAACGCGATGCCAGCGGCAACCGCCAGCACGCGGCTCGCCGGGGCGCGGATCAACAGCACGCTTCCGAGCGCGCGGCCGACCATGGCGCCACCCCAGTAAAGGCTCAGCAAGCGGCCCGCGTTTTCGAAGCTCACCTGCAAGATCGCTGGCTGATGCAGGAAGTTGATCATCATGCTGCCGATCGACACTTCGGCGCCGACGTAGAGAAAAATCGCGACAGCGCCGAAGATTGCCCAGCGCGATGTGAACGCGGCGAACGGCGACACGGCGGCATCGTCCAACTCATGTGGCACCTGGAGCAGACGGCGCACCTGCCAAAGGAATATCGCGAGCAGCAGGATCACCGCGGCGATGACGAGAAACTGCGTATCGACGTGACGCAAGGTCGCCCCTCGCGCCGATGCGATATTGGCGCCGGCGAACACGCCTCCGCGCAGAATGAGATAAGAGCCGATGATCGGCGCGATCACCGTCCCCAGAGAATTGAACGTCTGCGAAAGCGTGAGACGAAAATGCGAGCCCTCCGGTCTGCCCAGCAGTGCCGCCAACGGATTCGCCACCACCTGAAGCTGGGTGATGCCGGCGGCGATCACGAACAATGCAGCCAGTACGAACCAGTAGGAATTCGCATGCGTGGCGAGCGGCATAAGCAGGCAGCCCGCGATCATGGCGGCCAGCGAAAGCAGAATCGTGCGCGCATAGCCGAGCTTTTCGAGAACAAGCGCCGCAGGAAGCGAGACCACGCCATAGGCCAGAAAGAACGCGAACTGCGTGAACATCGACTCCGCATAGGACAGGCTGAACACTGTGCGCACGCTCGGCACCAGCGGATCGATCGATGCCGTCACGAAGCCCCAGACGAAAAACAGCGTCGTAACCGTGGCGAAGGCGGGATTGAAACGGCCGCGCGCGGCGTCATTTGAGGCCGACAAAGATGTTCCCTTCGGTGGACAGATAGTTGGTCTTGTAATCGAAGCGGTCGGTCTCGGAGAAAAGCAGCCAGTAATATTTCATCTGCTCGCTCCACCAATAGCCAGGGCAGAGATCGCCCTGCTTCATCGGCGCGGTCGTAATGTCGTCGATGATGGTGAAGCCAAAGGGGGCGCGGCTGGTTTTCTTCATCTGCGCAAAGTGAACTGCTGCCAGCTCACGCCAGCGTTCTGCCGGCTCCAGCAGAAACAAATTCAGGCACGAATCCACGAACTCGGGGCGCAGCTCGTTGGTTACGCGATCCGGGGCAAATTTCGCATAGTCGAATCCCTCCGGCAGCACGCCATAGCGCGCCTGCACATCCGCCCACGACGTTAGATAGTCCTTGCCTCGGGCCATGTCGCCGCCTTGCGCAAGCAACCCCGCGTAGAACGCGGCCAGTTCGCTTTGATGATGATCGAGAATTGCACCTGTCTCGAAATCCACCTGCGGAAACCACAAGCGCCCATCCACGCGCTGGGCCTGATATTTCGCGATGGCGGCGGCGTGGACATCATACCAATGCTTGAAATCGGAATCGCCGAAAAGCTGCCAGCCGTCCCAAAGATATTCGAAATAAGAATCGCTCGGCGGACCGACGCTGGCCCGGCGGCTCTGCCATTCTCCCGTTTCGATGTTGATCGTGTCGGCGACGAGATCGATCTTCGAGCGCCGGTCGAAGAGAGCCTTGGTCGCGCGCTTGGCCATTTCGTAGTAGCGCCTGTCGCCGAGCGCTTTGCCGAGCGTGCCCCATTCGGGAATGTAAGTGGCGATTTCCGCGGGGAAGCTGACGGGATCGCGCACCGCGCCCGTCTTCAGATTCACGAAGCGGTATGGCATGTCGGTTGGAGATTTTGTGAAAGCCGGCGACAGGCGGTCTGCCATGTCCTTCGCCAGCATCAAAAGTCTTTTCTCATGCGTCGCGCACCACGCGGAGAGCAGCCCGCCGACGATGCGGATGCCGGTTTC
>DATAUZ010000005.1:0-2272 GCA_036267995.1 Rhizomicrobium sp. | reverse complement strand
GCATGCGAAAAAGCCGTTCGACGTGCACCTGATGATTTCGCCCGTCGATCTCTACATTGAGGCGTTTGCGGAAGCAGGCGCCGATGGCATCACTGTGCATCCCGAAGCCGGACCGCATATTCACCGAACGCTGCAACTCATTCGTTCGCTGGGAAAGAAGCCGGGCGTCGTGCTCAATCCCGGCACGGCCATCGACGCCATCGATAATGTCATCGATCTGGTCGATCTGGTTCTCATCATGTCGGTGAATCCCGGCTTCGGCGGCCAGAGTTTTATAACAAGCCAGCTGAAGAAGATTGAAGCGGCGGCAAATCGTATCGCGAAGGCCGGTCGCGATATCGCTCTTGAAGTCGATGGCGGCATCACACCGCAAACGGCAAAACAGGCGATCGATGCCGGGGCGAATGTGCTCGTCGCGGGGACAGCCGTGTTCAAGGGCGGTCCAAGCCAATACGCCGCGAACATCGCAGCGCTGCGCGGTTAGCGGCGTGACATCGGCACACTTGAAAACCCGTGGCGTGCCACTCGCTCTCCTTCCTGAAGCGCTGCGCGCGTTTCTCTGGCGATTGATGATGCCGCTGCGCGTGCTCTGGCGCCGCAACTGGTTCTACCGGCGCTTGCTCAAAGGCAAGATGCCGGATCGCATCGCTTTCTATCCGTACGATGCGCTACCCCGCCGGTTGGACAACGCGGATGCCCTGTTGCGAGGGCGCTTTCGCTTTGCCGGCGAGACGGTCGATGCGCGGGGGCGGTGCATATTCGATCTTCCGCCACCTTCAACGGCATGGTCTGAGCGGTTGAACGATTTTTCCTGGTTGCCCGACCTGGCGAGCGCAGGCGGCGAACCGGCACGCGCGCTGGCGACGGCGCTCATCGGCCAATGGGTCGCGCGCAATCGCAACTATTCGGAACCCGGCATGGCGCCGCATATGGTGGCGCGGCGGCTGGCGCACGTTTTCTCGCACAGCAAATTCGTTCTCTCCAATTCCGATATGCTGTGGCGATCGAAGCTTTTTGTGTCTCTGCGTGAGCAGGCCCGGTTGTTGGCGCGGCTCAGCGAAGAGGCACCGGAAGGTCTGCCACGCCTGGAGGCTGCCGCCGTTCACGCGTTGTCGGGGGCCTGCCTCGACGACAATCACAAGCGGCTGCAATCAGGGCTTGAGCGCCTGAAGGCCGAGCTCGCGGTGCAAGTTCTTCCCGACGGTGGCCATATCAGCCGCTCACCCGAAGCGCTAACGCATGCGTATCGGCTGGTCGTTATGGTGACGGACACATTGGTCGCAATCCAAAGGCCTGTTCCGCAATCGCTGCGCAGCGCGCACGACCGGATGGCACCGATGTTGCGGTTCTTCCGCCACGGTGACGGCGCACTGGCGTTGTTCAATGGCGGCAGCGAAAGCGATGCACGCATGATCACCGGATTGCTCGCGCGTGACGACGTGCGCGGACAGCCTTTCGCGTATGCACCGCACTCGGGCTATCAGCGGATGATTGCCGCGCGCACGATGGTGGTGCTCGACTGTGGAGAAAATCCGCCCGGCGTGTATGCCAACACGGCGCATGCGGGCATTCTGTCGTTCGAATTCAGCAATGGCTCGCAACGCATTGTTGTGAACTGCGGCAGCGGCAACGCCCGCGATGTCCATTGGGACTCTGCTTTGCGGGCCACCGCAGCTCATTCCACCGTGACGATTGCCGACACTTCCATCGCAGGTGTGCTGAGCGATGGCTTTGTGCGTGATCTCATCGGACCGCGAATGTTGGACGCAGCATGCGGCGTCGACACGAGCCGTCGGGAAACACCGCAAGGCGTCATCGTCGAAGCCAAACACGATGGCTATGTTCACGATTTTGGAATCTCGCACGAACGCACATTGTCGCTATCGCCAAATGGCGGCGCGTTATCGGGACTGGATCGTCTGGCGCCGAAGGGTGCCCGCAAGGTTCAGAAGCGCATACCCTTTGCCATACGGTTTCATATCCACCCGGATGTCCGCATGTCGCCCAACCAGGGCGGTGGGGTGTTATTGAAATTGCCCAATGGCGACGGTTGGCGATTCCGGCACACGGGCGGAGACGTATCGATCGAGGAAAGCGTTTATCGGGGTACGGATCAGATCCGTAAGACCGAGCAACTCGTGATCACCGGCGAGGTGGGCAACGAATCGGCTGAAATCGGCTGGATATTCGAGCAGATCGTGATGGGGTGAATTCTTGCCGCGTTGCCGTTCCGCGGCCAGTTTGCTAAGCACGGCATAGGGTTATTCGTTGT
>DATAUZ010000004.1:0-52574 GCA_036267995.1 Rhizomicrobium sp. | reverse complement strand
GCAACGGCTGGCCGCGATGGGCATCCAGCGTGACCAGGCGATCGGCGCCGAAGGTCTCGCGATCGAAGAAGACGCCTTCTTTCAGCTTCAGCGCATCGTAGATCGCCGGATCGTTGCACGCCTTGGCGAGTGCTACGGGATGCACGCCCAGCTCTTTCAGCAAGCCATCCGCAATCGCGCTGTAAGGATAGGGACTGTCGATCTCCAGCGTGCCGCCGTTGAGCAATTCCATGCGGCCGCCGATGTGAAATTCGTTGCGCTTGGCGTGGCCGCCGAAATCATCGTGGTTCTCGATGATAAGAATGCGCGCCTTTGGATTCGCCTTGCGCCAGAAATAGGCCGCCGACAATCCGCTGATGCCGCCGCCGACCACCACGAGATCGAAATTCTCGCCGGTGTCTTCCAGACCCTTCGCCTGACTCCAGAAATCGCCGTCGCGCACTTCATGCGCCGCTTCGAACGAGCCGGGATGGCTGCCGCGCAGCCCCAAGCGCGTGGGCGGATAATAGCCGGGCGCGTTCTGCGCCAGCATCTCGCTCGCGGCAGCGGCGGGAAGATTGCCCGCCGCGATGGCCGCTGTTCCGATGGCGGCACCCTGAAGAAAATCGCGCCGCGCAATGGCGCGGTTCATGCCCAGATCTTTATCGGTTTTGCGCGTCACGCTGCCGCCTGCTGACTTCTGCGGGAATACAAGCATCGCCGCTTTGAGAGGGTCAATCTGCGGGTTGGGAAGCGGAAACGCGCACCGGATTTCCCACAAGCAGAAACGCGGCGGCACCGGCCAGAACGGAAACGATCGCACCGGCAATGGCGGCAACGTCGAACGCCGCATACAGCGCCGGGCCGCTAGCTGCGAGGACGCCGCCCAGCAGCGCGGTTACGATCAAACCGCCCGCGCGGGAAACCGCGCTGTTCAATCCCGATGCGGAGCCGGTGTGCCGCGCATCGACGGACGAGAGAACCGCCGTGGTGAGCGGGGCCACAGCACCCGCCATGCCCAGCGAGATAACCAGAATGGCGGGAAAGACTCCGATCCAGTAAGTGGATGATGGCGTGAGCAGAAGAAGAAGCAGAAATCCCGCACCAACCACGACAGGGCCAACACTCAGCGGAATGCGCGGGCCGTAACGGCCGGCGATGCCTCCCATCACCGGCGATGCCAGCGCCAGCACAACCGGAAAAGGCAGAAGTGCCGCACCCGCTTCAATCGCCGAATAATGCGCGCCCTGAATGAGAATGTAGGGCACGAGCACAAGCAGCCCGCCCAGCGCGCCATAGAGAAGAAGTGTGAGCAGCGTGAGGCCTGCGAAACTTTTCGAACCGAATATGGCAAGCGGTGTCATGGCCTTGTCGCCGCGCCGCCATTCGACCCACAGAAACAGCGCTGACAGAACCGCACCGCTCGCCACCGCGCAGATCGCGAACAGCGACCAGCCCGTGTGCCCCGTCCCTATGGTCAATCCCCATGTCAAAGCAGCAAGTGCTGCGGTTGCCAGAACCGCGCCCAGAAAATCCAGCCGCCCGCTGTCGCTATCGCGCGGCGGATCGCGAACGAACGCCAGCGCGATGCCGATAGCGGCGGCGGCAACCGGCAAGTTGATGAAAAATATCCATCGCCAACCAGCGGCATCGATCAGCCAGCCGCCGAGCACGGGCCCGATTGCCGCGGTGACGGCGCTGGCGGCGGACCATGTTCCAATCGCGCGGCCGCGCGCCTCGCCGGAAAATGCGTTGCCCAAAATGGCCAAGCTGTTGGGCAACAGAAGCGCCGCACCGGTTCCCTGCACGGCGCGCGCGGCAAGCAGCCAGAACAGCGATGGCGCTGCGCCACAAAGCGCCGAAGCAAGCGCGAACAGTGCGATCCCTGCGATCAGGATTCTTCGCCGCCCAAAGCGATCGCCCAGCGCGCCGCCCAACAGCAGCAACGCACTCAGCGGCAGCAGATAGGCGTTCACGATCCATTGCAGATCGCTCGCATCGGCATGAAGGCTGTGGCCAATCGCGGGAAGCCCAACATTGACGACCGATCCATCGATGAAGGCGAGACTGGACGCCAGGATGCTCGCCGTCAGCACCATGCCGGGATGGGTGGCGTTGCGCTGGAACGCGGCGGCTTCGGCCGCGCAGAGGTCGCCAGCGCAATTCAATCAGCACCTCCCGGCACGCCGGCTTGGGTTCGCTGGTGCCCAGGGGCGGAATCGAACCACCGACACGCGGATTTTCAGTCCGCTGCTCTACCGACTGAGCTACCTGGGCAAACCGCCGGAAACTTCCGGGCTGGCCGGAAGGACGGGCTTTTTAGGCGAGGCTTTCCGCCCTGTCCAGCGACCGGGGCGCGCGCGGGAAAGCGCCCTATTCCTCGCCGTTGTCGTTGGCGCTGGGGGCTTCGCTATCGGCCACATCCTCATCGCCGGGGATGGTGTAGGAGCCTTTCAGCCAGTGGCCGAGGTCGATATCGGCGCAGCGCTTGGAACAGAAGGGGCGGAACGGTTCGGCGCCCTGCGGCTTGCCGCAGATGGGGCATTTCACGTCCGGATTTTCAGGCTGCTGTTCCGACATCGAAACCCTCACGCGCATATTCCTGCCGCGCTTCAAAATGGACACGCGCGGCACCGCGCCGCGCAAGGCCCGCGCGCACATCATCGCCGTGCGTTTGAAGCCAGTCCACCACATCCGGCGCGGCGCGCACATGCACCGCTTTGCCCGGCGCGGCCGCCGCCTGGCGCTCAATGCGGCGGATGATATCGAGCCCTACGGTTTCGCGCGTGCGCTTGCGGCCGATGCCTTCGCAGGGGCGGCAACATTCCGTGGTGAGTTTCACCAGCGGATCGCGCAGGCGCTTGCGCGTGATTTCCACAAGGCCGAATTCGGACATGCCGGAGATTTGGGTGGGCGTGCGGTCCTTCGCAAGGCTGGCGGTAAGAACCTCCAGAACCTTTGCGATGTTGTCAGGTTCGTTCAGATGGATGAAGTCGATCACGATGAGGCCGCCGACGCCGCGCAGGCAAAGCTGGCGGCCAATCTCGTCAGCGGCTTCCAGGTTTACGCTGAGACTGGTTTCTTCAAGGCCGGTGGAGGCGGTGAAGCTGCCGGAGTTCACGTCCACCGCCGTTAGCGCCTCGGTGCCTTCGATGGTGATCCAGCCGCCGGATTGCAGCGGCACGCGCGGGCGCGTGAGCCGGTCGATTTCGTCTTCCAGGTCGTACATGTCGAACAGCATGCCAGGACCTTTGAAGAATTCGATCTTGCTTTCGCCTTCGTGCATGGCGCGTGCGCAATAGGCGCGCGCGGCCTCAAATGCGTGAACATCGTCGATCAGCACGCGCGAAGTTTGCGCATCCACTTCATCGCGCATGGTGCGTTCGACGGGATCGAGATCGTTGTAGAGCGTGGCCGGCGGCGTGGCACTCTGGCGCTTTGCCAGAACGGGACGCCAGGCTTCCGCCAGCCGCTCCGCATCTTCGCGAAAATCCGCGAGGCTGGCGCCAATGCCGGCACTGCGCACGATGTAGCCCGCGCCGGGAATGAGCGAACTGTTGGGATCGGCGATCATCGCCTCGCCCATCGCGATCAGGCGAGCGCGTTCTTCTTCATCCTCGATGCGGCGCGACAGCGCGATGCCGGATTGGTTCGGCACCATTACCAGCAGGCGGCCCGGCACCGTGACGTTGGCGGAGAGACGCGCGCCTTTTTCGCCGATGGGATCTTTCACCACCTGCACAAGGACTTCTTCGCCTTCGCGCACGCAATCGCCGATCTTCGGCGTGCGGTCTTCTTCAAAGCCCGGAAGATCGGCGAGGCAACGCGCTTCGCGCGCGCCCAGAAATCCCGCGCGGTTGAGGCCGACATCCACGAAGGCCGCCTGCATGCCGGGCAGCACGCGCTGCACGCGGCCAAGCATGATATTGCCGATGAGACTGTGGCCGCCGCGGCCGCGCTTCTTGGGCTCTCCATCGTCCAGACCGATGGTGCGTTCGAGGAAAAGTTCCTGGAGCTTTCCGTCTTCCACGATGGCAACGCGAATTTCGCCGGCCCCGGCGTTGATCAGAACTTCCTTATTCATGACTCACGTTCGAATAGCAGCGCGAAAATCCTATCACGGAAAAAGATAACCGCACCCCTTCAACAGACTCATGGTTTCAAAAAGCGGCAGGCCGACAACGTTGGAATAGGAGCCGTTCAACTGGCGCACGAACATTTCCGCCCTGCCCTGCACGGCGTAACCGCCCGCTTTGCCAAGGCCTTCGCGGCAATCGACATATGACTGAATGTCAGTTGCGGTGAGCGATTTGAATGACACGCGCGTCAACACCGTGCGCGTGCGGATTTTTCCGCCGGGCGCGGCGACGGCGACGGCGGTGATTACCTGATGACGGCGGCCGGAGAGCAGCGCCAGACAGGCGCGCACCTGCTCGTCGGTTTCCGCTTTGGGCAGGATGCGGCGGCCGCAAGCCACCACCGTGTCGGCGGCCAGCACCAATGCGTCATCGCTTGCCACAGCTTTTGCTTTTGCGATCGCAAGGCGCAGCGCATAAACGCGCGGCTCCTCGTTCTTGCGCGGTGTCTCATCGATGGCAGCGGGGCGCACGGCATCGGGCACGACGCCGGCCTGCGCAAGCAGCGCCTTGCGGCGCGGGCTCTCGCTCGCCAGCACAAGCTTCACCGCCATGGCGGACTTACTTGAAGCGATAGGTGATGCGGCCTTTGGTAAGGTCATAGGGCGTCATCTCCACCAGCACCTTGTCGCCGGTCAGAACGCGGATGCGATTCTTGCGCATCTTGCCGGCGGTGTGGGCGATGATCTCGTGTCCGTTCTCCAGCTTCACGCGAAAGGTCGCGTTGGGCAGAAGCTCGCTCACGGTGCCCGGGAATTCGAGCAGTTCTTCTTTTGCCATTTATCCTCTGGCGGGGTGTTTAACGGGTGCGGAGATTGCACTGAAAGCGCCGAAAAGCAAGGCAAACGGGCTGGATTCCGGCCTGATTCCCCAGGCATTTCGGTCCTCACCCCTTCAAATGCAGCACGCAGATCAGGGTGAAGAGGCGCCTTGCGGTGTCTTCGTCCACGGCGATCTTGCCGTTGAGGCGCTCGCGCAGCAGGGCCGAGCCCTCGTTATGAACGGCGCGGCGGCTCATATCGATGGTTTCGATCTGCGACGGCGGCGCGTTGCGGATGGCGCCGTAGTAGCTTTCGCAGATCAGGAAATAATCCTTGATGACGGCACGGAACGGGGCCAGCGACAGCATTACGCGGCGTTCGCCCTCGCCGCCCGTAACGCGGATGTCGAATACCAGCTTGTTCTCTTCGACGGCGAGCGTGACGTCGTAGGGCCCGCCATCGCTGCCTTCCGGCGCAAAGCTGTTGCCCTCGAGCAGATCGTAGATCGCGATCTCGCGTTCCTGCTCGATCTCGCGCGTGCGGCGCACGACGCTTTTCTCATCCAGCACGATGGTGGCGATGCGGTGAGCGGTTTCGTCCGTCATGGCGTGTCCGCTATGTCAGCCTTCTTCCGTCTCGTGTTTCGGGCGGCCGCGCGCGGCCCATTCGCCGCCGATATCGGTAAGGCCGGCGTCGATACATTCCACCTCAAGCCGGATCTTGCCGCCGCCCGCGAACAAAAGTTCGACGATGCCGCCGGGATCTTCCGCCGCGTTCGGCGTGAAATTGATCGTCAGCAAAGACAGGACCGCATCGGGCGCACCGCGATGGATGAGCACAGATTGTGCGGACAGAACCGAGTCGAAATGCAGACCGGAACGCGTGCGCAGGTTGTCGCCCTTGCCGCCGCGTTGCTCGGCGGTTTCCCATTTGAAGCGGTTGAAGAGTGCCGCGAAGCGGCGCGATTTCGGCAGCCACACAAGATCATCGACGCGCGCCACCGCATCCTGCAACCGCGCGGAAATGATTTCGAGGTCGGCCGCGTCTTCGGCGGCCAGAACGGGCGGGTTCTCCGTCATGCGGACTGGCGCTCGATATTGGCGCCGACGCGCGACAGCTTTTCTTCCAGCCGCTCGAAGCCGCGATCGAGATGATAGACGCGATTGACGATGGTTTCGCCTTCCGCCGCCAGACCGGCCAGCACAAGGCTGACGCTGGCGCGCAGATCCGTCGCCATCACCGGCGCGCCCTTTAGGCGTTCGACGCCGGTGACGATGGCGGTGTCGCCTTCGATTTTTATATCGGCGCCCATGCGCAAAAGTTCCGGCACATGCATGAAGCGGTTCTCGAAAATGGTTTCCTTGATGCGCGACGTGCCCTGCGCCGTCGCCATCAGCGTCATGAACTGCGCCTGCAGATCGGTGGGAAAGCCGGGAAACGGTTCGGTGACGGCATCGACGGAAATCGGCCGCACGCCGTTGCGATAGACCATCATGCCCAGATTGGTGGGCTTGATCGTGGTGCCCACGCGCTCCAGCAACGGGATGACGGACTCGATCAGGTCGCAATGCGTGCCGGTGAGTTCCACCTCGCCGCCTGCGATGGCTGCCGCCATTGCGAAGGTGCCGGTTTCAATGCGATCGGGAAGCACCGCGTGTTCCGCGCCGTGCAGTTTCTTTACGCCCTCGATCACCACGCGCGACGTGCCGAGGCCGGAAATCTTCGCGCCCATCGCGATCAGGCAACGGCCGAGATCGGCGATCTCCGGTTCGCGCGCGGCGTTTTCCACCACCGTCTCGCCATCGGCAAGACTTGCGGCCATCAAGGTGTTTTCGGTGGCGCCGACGGAGACGACCGGAAATTCGATGTGTGCGCCTTTCAAACCTTCCGGCGCCGACGCAATGACATAGCCTTCTTCCAGTTCGATCTTCGCGCCCAGCGCTTCGAGCGCTTTCAGATGGAGATCGACCGGGCGCGCACCGATGGCACAACCGCCGGGCAGCGAAACTTTTGCGCTGCGCAGACGCGCGACAAGCGGGCCCAGAATAAGAAAGCTGGCGCGCATCTTGCGCACCACGTCGTAGTCCGCGACCGCGCCGGTGAGATTGGCGGCGTTCAGCAGCCAGCGGCCGCCTTCGGTATAGCCGGGGCCGCGCGTGTAACTCGCATCCACGCCGAGGCCGCGCAGCAGTTCGCCCATATAGCGGACGTCGGCCAGCCACGGCGCGTTGAGGAGCTTGAGAGGCTCATCCGTCAGCAGGCACGCCGCCATCAGCGGCAGGGCCGCATTCTTGGCGCCGCTGATCGCAATCTCGCCGCTGAGGCGATTGCCGCCCTGAATCCTGATCCTGTCCATAACCCCTCGTGCGCGAGAACCCCGCCTCGCCGGTCCGTTCTAGCGCGCGGCACGCCGCGCGAACAACGCTGTAATTATGCTCGTATTAGACGGGCTTCTTGGCGGTATTCGGGCGGACGGCATTTTTATCCACATGCGGTTCCGCTTTGGCGCCATCATCCCCGGAAACCACCGCCTTGCCGCGCTGTTTGCGGCGCTTGAGGTTCTCGCGGAGTGCCGCGGCCAGCCTGGCCTGGCGATCGTTGGCGCGCGCCGTCATGCCGCCCTTTCCCTTGGCCCAGTCCTTCGGCTATAGCGTCCCGCCCGGGCTGTTTGCCCGAGGTTCCGGGGCTAAAACCCCGCCGATGCCGGAGTAGCGTAGTGGTAGCGCAACCCCTTGGTAAGGGGTAGGTCGAGAGTTCGATTCTCTCCTCCGGCACCAGTTTTTATCGAGCAAATTTTCAGCACACGCGGACGCGCGGGAACCTTCCCGGCGGCGGCGGATTGCCTAGCTTCCACGAACGGAAGCCCAACATCTTGAATCATCCCAACCGGCCCGACGCCGATGCAAAAGCCGCGGCGCGTTCCGCGGGGCTGCATTATATGCCGGACGACAGGCCCGGCATCACGCGCAAGCGGCAGGGCCACGGTTTTTCGTATATCGGCACAGGCGGCAAAGCCGTTCGCGACAAGCGCACGCTGGCGCGTATCGCCAAGCTCGCCATCCCGCCGGCCTGGACCAAGGTGTGGATTTCACCTGACGCGGACGGCCATCTGGCCGCGACCGGCCGCGACCAGAAAGGCCGCAAACAATACCGCTATAACCCGGACTTCATCCGCGTGCGCGATGCCGCAAAGTTCGAGCATGTTGCGGCTTTCGCCAAACAGCTTCCGCAAATTCGCAAGCATGTGGCCGGCGCCATGGCGCAAGGCTCGCTTTCGCGCGAGCGGGTGCTGGCAACGGTCGTCTATCTGCTGGAGCGAACGCTTTGCCGCATCGGCAACGAGGAATATGCCCGCGACAACAAGAGCTATGGCCTGACGACGCTGCGCAACCGGCATGTTTCCATCAAAGGCGCGGAGCTGAAATTCCGGTTCAAGGGCAAGAGCGACAAGGCCTGGCAATTCACCGTGGACAGCAAACGCGTGGCCAGCGTCATTCGCGCCTGCCAGGAAATTTCCGGCCAGCATCTGTTTGAATATCGCGATGAGAGCGGCGCAGCGCACAACGTGAATTCCAGCGACGTGAACGCTTACCTGCGCGAGATCACCGGCGGCGATATCACAGCGAAAGATTTCCGGACCTGGGCCGGTACGGTGATCGCCGCCACGCGGCTGCGCGATGTGGGCGATCCGGGAGAGCCGTCTTTGAAGGCACACGTCAAAGACGCGCTTGGGGCCGCGGCGGCGCGATTGGGAAATACCATCGCCATCTGCCGCAAGTGTTATGTTCATCCCGCCGTGCTGGAATCCTATGAAGCCGGCGTCACGATCCCGCACGCAAAAAGCGGCGCCGCAAAACGCTTCGCCCTGACCGGCGACGAACGCGCGGTCCTGCGCCTGCTGGAACACCCCAAAAGGCGTTCAAAAAGGGCGGCGTGATCGGTGTTGCGCGATTTGTGAAACTGGCGCGGCCCTCATACACTGCCGGGAACTTGTGGCCCGGCTGGGCCGTTGCAGCTTTCTGGAGATGCCGATGCCCGCCAAGCGCAAAAGCGCCGCCGCCAAAAAGAAAATCGTGAACGCGAAAGTGGATGAGGCTTCGAAAGAATCTTTTCCCGCCAGCGATCCGCCGTCCTACATGGGCGGCAACCACATTATCGGCGCGCCGGAACGCAAGAAATCGGGCAAGGCCAAGCCGAAGCCCAAGCCGCTGAGCAAAACCAAAAGCCGCGCGAAGAAGAAGCGCTAACCAATTTTGAGGGGAGACGAAACATGCATCCGATTATGGGCGTCGATATGGTCATCATCCAGCCGCTGATCGCACTGATCTTCGGCGTTCTGATTCTGATGGTGCCGCGGCTGCTAAACTATCTCGTCGCGATATACCTGATCGTGATCGGATTGATCGGCCTGTGGCCGACCGTATTCCACTAACGCAAATTTACTCCGCCGCGTTCGCCAGCGGCTTCTTCGCGACAGCCATGCGCTCTTCCGCGATACGGTCGGCGATGGCGGCCGTGGTGCGGCCTTCGGCGTCCGCGCGGCGGAAGATTTGCGTCAGCGTATCGGCGATGGCGAGCGTGCGCTTATCCACTTCAGCATCGTCCCAGCCGAAAATCTGTCCGGCCACGCGAATGATGCCACCGCCGTTGATGACGTAATCGGGCGCATAAAGAATGTTGCGCGCCTTCAACGCGTCGCCATCGGGCGCGTGCGCCAACTGATTGTTCGCACCGCCTGCCACGACTTGCGCCTTTAATGCCGGAATCGATTTCTCGTTCAGGATCGCGCCCAGCGCGTTGGGCGACAGAACATCGCAATCCACCGTCACAATATCATCGGTCGACACCGCTGTTGCGCCAAACTGATCCACGGCCTTCTTCACGGCGTCGGCGTTTACATCGGCGACGATTAGCTTGGCGCCTTCCGCGTGAAGTTTCGCCGCCACGCCCATGCCGACTTTGCCAAGCCCCTGCACCGAGACGGTAAGGCCTTTCGTGGTGTCCACGCTGAGGCGATGTTTCACCGCGGCCTTCAGGCCGACGAATACACCCAGGATGGTCGCGGGACCGGAGTCTCCGCCCTTCTTGCCGGGCTGATCGAACCCGGCAGCGTATTTGGTGCCGCTGGCGATGATGGGCATGTCTTTGGGACCAACGCCGACGTCCATCGCGGTGATGTAACGGCCGCCCAATGCGTTCACGGCGTTGGCGTAAGCGAGGAAGCGCGCGTCGCTTTTGTCTTTCGCCGGATCGCCAAGGATGACGGCCTTGCCGCCGCCCAGCGGAAGATTGGCCATCGCGTTCTTGTAGCTCATGCCGCGCGACAGGCGCAGCACGTCGGTTGTTGCGTCCGAACCACTGGCATAGGGATACATGCGCGTGCCGCCGCAAGCGGGGCCGAGTGCGGTAGAATGAATGGCGATGATGGCTTTGAGGCCGGTTTGCTTGTCGTCGAAATAGGCGACGGTTTCGTGGTGATCAAAATCCTCGAATTCAAACGGGCTCATGCGCGGTCCTTCGACAGGCTCAGATTCGCAGGCACCCTACCCTCCGCTGTGTGTAATGGGGTTGCCAATTAAAGGGTCTATCCGCAACAGCCGTTCGCGCGCGGGTGCGGCGCCAGCAACAATCGTTGCCGTTTACCGTGTGCCGATGGCGGCCAGGACGCTGCCTTCGGTCAGCACCTGCGGCAGAACCTGCGCATCCGCGCCCGGCGCGTAATAGAGATAAAGCGGTACGCCGGAACGGCCATGTGCCGCCAGCAGCGCGGTGATTTCGGGATTGCGGTTGGTCCAATCGGCCACGAGATAGGCGATGTGCTTCTGCGCGAAGCCATCGCGCACCGCCTGGTTTGAGAAGGCGACTTTCTCGTTCACCAGACAGGTGATGCACCAGGCGGCGGTGGCATCGACAAACACCGGCCGGTTGGCGGCGCGCAGCGATTGCAGCCGCGCGGCGGAATAAGGCTCGGACGGAATGCCTTCTACTTGCGCGGACGCCACAGCATTGGCGGGTGCTGAGACATTCGCGAACGACAACAAAGCGAGTGAGGCGATGAAGGCGAGCAGTGCGGCAATCGCGCCGATCATTCGCCAGCGCGATGTGTTCGCCTCGCGGCTTGCGCCCCAGCTCCATGCCGCGAAACCGAGCGTCACCATTGCGGCGAGTGCGGCGACCACGCCCATGCTGCCGGCTTCCTGCGCCAGTACCCACACCAGCCACGCCGCCGCCGCATACATCGGGAAAGCCAGCGCCTGCTTGAAGCGCAACATCCATGCGCCAGGATGCGGAAGAAACTTCAGCAGGCCCGGTGCGAGGCCGACGAGAACGAACGGGGCGGCAAAGCCAAGACCGAGTGCTACGAAGATCAGAAGCGCGATTGCCGCCGGTTGCGAGAGCGCGAAACCCAGCGCCGCCGCCATGAATGGCGCGGTGCAGGGTGCGGCCACCGCCACCGCCAGCACGCCGGTGAAGAACGCGCCGATGACGCCGCCCTTGCGGGTGAGCGCGTCGCCAGCGGAAACGCCAGCGGGAAGTTCGAACACGCCGGAGAGATTGAGACCCACCGCGAAGATCAGCAGCGCGAAGGCCGCAACCGCGACGGGGTTCTGCAACTGGAAGCCCCAACCGATGGCGTTGCCGCCCGCGCGCAGGATGAGGATGGCAGCACCCAGCGCCACGAAGCTGAGGATTGCGCCTGCGCCATAGCCCAAGCCTTCGTGCGCGGCTTCGCGCTTGTCAGCGCCGACTTTCGACGCAATCGCCAGTGCTTTCATGGCGAGGATCGGCAACACGCACGGCATGAGATTGAGGATCAGGCCGCCGAGGAAAGCGAAGGCAATGGCGGCGAGCCATGTCATATCGCCGGACTCGCTGCCGGTGTTTGAGAAGTTTGCTTGAGGCACCTCGCCCGGTGCCGCGTTCACGTTCAAGGCGCGCACGGAACCATCGGACGATGTCAGAACCAGAACGCCGGTGAGCGATTTGATGCTTTTGGATTTTTCGCCCGGCGTCATGCGCAGAACGAGGCCGCCGCTTGCGGTGCCGGCTGTCTGCGGTGCGAAGTCTTTCACTTCGCCGGCGGCAGCGGGAAAGAATTCGACGTCGGTTGGCTGCGCGCTAACGAGCGCGGGCGATGCGATGAACAGATCGACATTGTCGCCAACGTGAAAGCGCATCGGCCAGGGCGAAGGCGTGGGGATTTTGTCGCGCGCTGTGGCGAACTGCGCGGCCAGTTTCGGATCGGGCGCGGACGGCGTTGCGGCAACGGTGAAGGCCAGCATCACCGTCTGGTCTTCGGGGATGCAGACTTCCTTGCAGACCAGCCAGCTTGCCTTGGCGGGCAGCGTAAGCATCGCGCCGGGTTTGGCATCCACCGGCGCGGTGACGCTGGTCAGCGTCCACACCTTGCCTTCGTAGCCGTAATTCATCAGCGGGCCGACCGGCAGCCGCTTGGGATAGGGCCATTCCAGCGCGCCGGTTTTCCAGCCTTGCGGCAGTTTCCAATCGAGCGTGGTGGGAAGCCCCGCTTCGCCCGGATTGACCCAATAGGTATGCCAGCCGGGCGTGATGACCTGTTCCAGCGCGACAGTGACAGTCTGCCCCGGCGCGATGGAGTCGCTCTGCGCGATCAGCCGCGCCTGTACCTTGGGCGTGGTGCCGATGATGTCGGCCTGCGCGGTGGTGGCCGCGAAAGCGAGGAGAAGCGCGAGGGCGAAACGCTGCATGGCGTGGCTATAGCGGTTTGGCCGTAGGGGAGCCAGTCGCGCCCGTTCGCGCATGCGCGGTATGCTGGCGGCATGAGGATCACCGGCGGAAACTTGCGGGGGCGCGCGCTGGCGGCACCGGGCGATTTGTCCGTGCGGCCGACGTCGGACAAGGCGCGGCAGGCGATTTTCAACATCCTGCATCACAACAGTTTCGCGAGCGATTTCACGCTGGAAGGCGCGCGGGTGGCGGACCTGTTCGCGGGAACCGGTGCGCTGGGCATCGAAGCGATTTCGCATGGCGCTTCGTTCTGCCTGTTCGTGGATGACAGCGCGGAAAGCCGCGGGCTGATCCGCAACAATGTCGAAGCGCTGAACCTGACCGGCGTGACCAAAATCTGGCGGCGCGACGCGACAGACCTGGGGCCGATGTCCCCCGGCTCCGGCGGGCCGTTCGATCTGGTGTTTCTCGATCCGCCCTATCGCAAAGGGCTGATCGACCCCGCGTTGTGCGCGCTGCACGGCGGCGGATGGCTGGCGCCGGGCGCGCTGCTGATGGCCGAAATGGCAACCGACGAGCCCGCGCCGCAAGAGCGCGGCTTCGCGCAGCTTGATGAACGAAACTACGGCGAAACGCGCGTGGTGTTTTTGCGGGCAGCATAAAAGGCGGTGGCCAGAACTCGGACTATCGCCCACCAAGAATTCCGTGACGGCCGAGCCGTTACAGGACTATCTATAAAGAAGGCGCGTGGGGGAAAACGCATGAAATGGCTGTTTACACTGGCATTGCTGTGGCCGATGGCGGCCTGGGCGCAGAGCACCCCGGCATCCAATCCTACCGGGCAAGGCGCCGCGCCTAATAGAACTTGCGCGACGTTCTACAACGGTCCTGTCGTGGATTTCTCAAAGATTGACGGCACGACCTCCGTGACAGTAACGCCCGCTGACGGCGACGCGCCCAATGTGGAGGTGACGAAGTCCAGCGGTGACAGCAGTCTCGACACGGCGGCGATCAACTGCGCGCTATCAATGGGTCTGAATTTCAAAGTGGGTGGACGGCCTCTCGAGGTTCATTCCGAAGTGAAGATTCCGTGGAAGGATTTTCTGCAGACGCCCGCTGTCCAGACCGCCTCCGCTCCGGCAGCCACAGGCAATCCGCACGTTTGCGGGCATGATCTCTACCCTCCCGCCGCACTCGCTGCGGGAGAACAAGGTGTCGTTGGGCTAGCGTTTAGAATTGGCCAGAACGGTTCGCCGAAAGGCATCACTGTCTCTTCCTCGAGTGGCTATTCCGATCTGGATCAAGCGGCGGTTACATGCGCCGCGCAATGGAAATACACACCTTCCATTCAGAACGGCCAGCCGGCCGAAATCGATTGGAAAGCAAGCGTGACTTGGTCAATGGAACCCAAAATCGAAACCACGAAAATAACGTGGAGCACTTTCTCCGCGCCGCCGACGCCGGAGCAAATTCCCATCGGATCGCACGTTTGCAAGAATCCCGATGCGCCTGCTGCCCCACTAGGCAAGCGTACCGTCTTGTTTCTTCGGGTTACATCTGACGGCGGGGTAGACAACGTACGCATCCGGCAATCCAGCGGCGACGCGAAACTTGATGGTTACGGTATTGCTTGCGTGGACGCCTGGAGATTCACGCCCTGGACCGGAAGTATAAGACATCACCTGTCCACAATGATTGTTCCTTTAAATTGGTGAAAGCCGATGCGCATTCCAATTATCGAGATCGCGAAATGGCTGATTGCACTGGTGTTGCTATGGCCCTCGATTGCGTGCGCGCAGACGGTGGATCGGGATCATTTGCAGGTGGGCCAAACAATCAGCTTTGGTAGGCCGCATTCGTGCAGCGGGTTTTATCCGCCGGAAGCGCGCAAGGCCAATATATCGGGGACCGCACAAATCAAATTCATCATCGAGGCGGACGGTTCGATTTCCCATGTTGTGCTTTCGCAACCAACTGGAAATGCCGATCTCAACCGCGCCACGCTGGCATGCGTCCAATACTGGCGTTACAAGCCCGCTGTCCAAAATGGCGTGCCGATTGCCGTTCCGTGGACTGCGAAAGTCGAATGGACTTCCGACGGAAGCGAACCACAATCCCGCTCCTGCGCCGATTTCTATAAAGGACCGCCGGCGGACTTTTCCAAAATTGACGGCACCACATCGCTGATTGTCACAACGCTCGATGGCGCCGTTTCAAGTGCGGAACTCTCACGATCCAGCGGCGACGGCAACCTCGATATGGCAGCGATCAACTGTGCGGAAACAATGCACTTTAATGTGAAATACGTGAACAAGCAGCCGGTGGATGTACACGGCACGTTGAATATTGATTGGAAGAATTTGCTGTCACCGGCCAAATAGATTCTGCGAAGCGGAGGAGAACACAGTGAAATGGCTGATCGCGCTGGCGCTGTTGTGGCCACTGGCGGCACAAGCTCAAGTTACGGAACCAACCGCGATGGAACCCCAAACTGCAACAGCGATTGGGGATAAAATTGTTCCGCCTACCGAGGTGAAAGGCACAAAGAGTTGCCCTTCAAAAAAATCAAATGTCCGGTTCCGAATGAGCGATATCGTAAGTCCTACCGGCCTTTCTTTCGAAATTGCAGCCGACGGCTCCGTACAACACATCGTTATAAAGCAGTCGAGCGGTGTTCCGTTTCTGGATGAAATGGCGGCCGAATGCGCGAGCCATTGGAGATATACCCCCGCGACGAAAGACAGCGTCCCCATAGCCGTGCCGTGGGAAACTCACATCAACTGGAATCGCAGATAGAGAGAACTACCGCCTTCCAAACAGCTTCTCGATATCCGCTAGCTTAAGCTCCACATATGTCGGCCTGCCGTGGTTGCATTGGCCTGAGTGGGGCGTGGCTTCCATTTCGCGTAGCAGGGCGTTCATTTCTTCGGCGTTGAGGCGGCGGCCGGCGCGGACACTTGTGTGGCAGGCGAGCGTTCCGGCGACATGCTCCAGCCGTTCTTTCAGTGCGTGAGCGGTGCCGGTTTCGGTGATGTCGTCGGCGAGGTCGCGGACCAAGCCCTTGATGTCGAGTTTTTCCAGCATGGCGGGGACTTCGCGCACCATCACGGCATCGGGGCCGAAGGGCTCGATCACCAGGCCGAGTTCGGCCAGTTCGTTCGCGCGCGACGAGATGCGGTCCACTTCGGACGGATCAAGCTCCACCACTTCGGGGATGAGCAGCGGCTGGCGCGCGATGCCGCCGTTTTCCATGCCGTGCTTCATGCGCTCATAGACAAGCCGTTCGTGGGCTGCGTGCTGATCGACGATGACGATGCCGTCTTCCGTTTGCGCCACAATATAAGTTTCGTGAAGCTGGCCGCGCGCCACGCCCAGCGGCAGTGTTTCGGCGGGGCTTTCCAGCGCTTCTTCCACGCGCGCGGAATAGGCTGGTACGGCGTTGCCGGAGAACAGCGGCGCGTGAAAGGCGCGGCCCGCGTCGGCCATTTGCGGCGTGACGCGGGAGTTTGGCGGATAGAATTGCGTGACGTTGTGCGGGCGGAAGGCGGCGAGTGCCGCATCGGCCACGGTGCTCGACGCCTTGTGCCCGGCTTCGTGCAGCGCGTGCTTGAGGGATGAGACGATCAGGCCGCGCACCAGCCCGGCATCGCGAAAACGCACTTCGGTTTTGGCGGGATGCACGTTCACGTCCACGAAGGCGGGGTCGCAATCCACGAACAACGCCAGCGCAGGGTGGCGGTCGCGCGCCAGGAAATCGGCGTAAGCGCCGCGCACCGCGCCGATGAGAAGCTTGTCGCGCACCGGACGGCCGTTGACGAACAGGAACTGCATCTGCGCATTGCCGCGATTGTAGGTGGGCACGCCGGCAAAGCCGGTGAGCGCCACACCTTCGCGGTTGGCGTTTACGGCCACGGCGTTATCTGCGAACTCGCGGCCCATGATGCGGGAGAGGCGTTTGAGGCGGCCTTCAAACAAATCTGCTTCGGCTTCAAGATCGAGCGTGCGGCGGCCATCCAGCGTGAGCGTGAAGGCAACATCGGGACGGCCCATGGCGAGACGCTTGACCACATCGGAAACCGCGAGGTCTTCCGAACGGGCGGATTTCAGAAACTTCAGGCGCGCGGGCGTGGCGTAAAAAAGCTCGCGCACTTCCACGCGCGTGCCGGATTGGCCGGGCGCCATGAACGATGCGGGTTTGGGTCCGCTGAGTGCGCCGCCTTCGACGCGGATTTCGTGCGCTTCGCTTTGCTGCGTGCGGCTGGCGATGGCGAGCCGCGCCACCGCGCCGATGCTGGGCAGCGCCTCGCCGCGAAAGCCCAGCGTTTCGATATGGGAGAGATCGTCGGCCCCGCCGGCTTGCGGCAGTTTCGAGGTGGCGTGGCGTTCGATGGCGAGGCGCAAATCTTCCGCGCCCATGCCTTCGCCGTTGTCTTCAACGACGATGAGATCGATGCCGCCGTTGCCGGTGGCGACATCGATGCGGGTGGCACCGGCATCGAGCGCGTTCTCGATCAATTCCTTGGCGGCGCTCGCCGGACGCTCCACCACTTCGCCGGCGGCGATGCGGTTGATGGTGCCTTCGGCGAGACGGCGGATTCTCATTTCCGCACCTTTCCTCCTCCGCGCGCGGGGGAGGTGTCGAGCGTAGCGAGACGGAGGGGGCGCCGCCTGGCGTCCGCCCCCTCCACCGCTACGCGGTCTCCCTCCCCCGTAAACGGGGGAGGAAAAAAGAAACGCACGTTCATTTAGACTCCGACAAATACTGCCGCGCCAGTACCTTGCCCTCTTCCACCGCGGGCTGGTTGAAGGGATCGACGCCCATCAGCTTGCCCATCAGCATCGTCTCCAGCATGAAATGCATCATCAGCGCGCCGAAGGCGTGTTCGTTCAGCTTGGGCACATGCATGCGGCGCACCGGGCGGCCGCGCTTGGACAGCACGTCGCCGGTGGCGCGCGCTTCGGCGGCGGCCAGATCGCCGATGGTTTTGCCCACCATGTAATCGAGGCCGTATTTCTTCGCCGCCGCATCGGGCGCGCCGGGACCTTTGCCTTTGAAGTCGGTGGTGAGAATGGTGAACAGCGCGCCGCCGGGGCCGTCGAGGAACAACTGCAACTGGCTGTGCTGATCGACGGGGCCGAGTGCTGACACAGGCGTGGAGCCTTTGCCGTCCTTGCCCAAACTTTCCGCCCAAAGTTGACGCCACCACGGGCCGAAGGTTTTGAGTTCGTCGGCGTAACACCACAACACGGTTTCGTTGAGGTGGCCTTCCTGCGCCAGCGCGTGATGCAGCGCGGCGCCGGATGCGGCGGGAACATCGGCGGCGTTCTTTCCGGCGAGTTCATACTGCAACGCGGCTTGCGCACCTTCGCGGATGGCTTTGGCGTCCAGCCCCATCAGCAGCGCGGGCAGAAGGCCGACGACGGTGAGCACCGAATAGCGCCCACCGACGCCGACCGGATGATCCAGCGTGGCGCAGCCCATATCCCCGGCGAATTTCTTCAACGCGGTGGGTTTGGGTTCGGTGATGACGGCGAAATGATTCTTGAGGTTCTTCACGCCGGCTTTTTCGCACGCGTCCACGGCGGCGAGAGACTGGATCAGCGTTTCCGCTGTGCCGCCGGATTTGGAGATGCAGACGAAGCGAGTCGTCTTCATGTCGAAGGTTTTGAGCGCATGGTCATAGGTGTAGGGATCGATATTGTCGAAGAACCAGACGCGGGGTTGGCGTTTCGCGCCGAAGGGCACTAGATCGGCCAGCGCCTGCCCACCCAGGCTGGACCCGCCGATGCCGAAGATCGCGATGTCGGTGGTGTCGGGCTTCAGCTTGGCGGCGAGTTCTTCGGCTTTCGCCAGATCGTCGCGGGCCGCCGGCATCTGGAGAATTTCCAGCGACTTGTCGTCATAGGATTTGTGAAGCCACGCGAGCGCCTCTTGCGCTTTTTCCAGCGCGGCATCGTAGGTGGGCTTGGGCGGCGCGCCCGTGCCGGACAGCGCCTGATCGAGGGAAACCGTGAAAGGCTGCGATTCTTTTGTCATGGGGACACCTTATCAGAGTCCCGGTAACGCCTGCGCCCGCCGCACGATCCGATCAACAGGAGATTGCTGCTATTTCGCAGGCAGCGGCGTGGGTTTCGGCTTGACCGGCGTCCCGGCGATCACAATCGTAAGCCGCGAGGGAATAAAGACGCGCGCCGAGGCGCGTTTCACGTCGTCCACCGTGACGGCGTTGATCAGGGCGTTGCGTTTGGCGACATAATCTGGCCCAAGGCCCTGGCGCTGGAAAACGCTGAGCTGGCTGGCGATACCGGCATTGGAACTGAAGGCCAGCGGGAACGAGCCGGTGAGATAGGTTTTGGCATCGGCCAGTTCCGCAGGCGTCGGTCCGCCAGCGACATAAGCGGTGATTGTATCGCGCACCACCTTGATCGTCTGGGTCACGGCATCGGCCCGCGTGGCCACCTGCCCCACCATCACGCCACCACGCTGCAAGGCAGCGAGTTCGGTTGAGATGCCATAGGTCAGGCCGCGCTTCTCGCGCACTTCGTTCATCAAGCGCGACGAGAAACCGCCGCCGCCCAGAATATAGTTGGCGACATAGGCCGGGAGAAAATCCTTGTCGGTGCGCGCCATGGCCGGTTCGCCGAACACGATGTTTGGCTGCGGCACCGGCATCGGAAGTATGTGCACACCCGGCGCGCCAGTGTGGCGCAACGGCGGAATGGGTGGCGGCGTGGTGGCCGGTATGTTTCCGAAGGCAGAATTGAGCAGGCTTTGCAGCGTGGCGGCATCCACATCGCCCGACACCGCGATCTTCATGCCGCCGCGCACCCAATGATTGCGCGCGAACGAAATGAGGTCGCCGCGCTGGATATGCACAACGGTTCCCGCATAGCCCTTGGACGGGTGCGCATAGGGGTGACCGGCATAGAAGGCGTTGAAGAAAGCGTTGCCCGCCACGGTCGCCGGGTCTTCCTGATCGCCGCGCAGGCTGGTGAGGATCTGCGCGCGGGTGCGCACGATAGCATCGCCATCGAAGCGCGGCTTGGTAAGCGCCAGGCCCAACAGGCGGAAGGCTTCGTTGGCGTTCTCGCGCAGCGTGACCAAGGAGATGATGGTGTAATCACGGTCCGGCGACACCGACAGGCGAATGGCGCGGTTGCTGAGCGCTTCGTGGAAGGCTTTGGAATTCAGCGCGCCGGCGCCTTCATCGAGCATGGCGGCATCGAATGTGGCGAGCCCTTCCTTGCCGCGCGGATCGTAGGCCGAGCCCGCCGGGAGCGCCGCCACCATCGCTATCATCGGCAGCGTGTGATCCTCGACGAACCAGACCTGCTCGCCCTTGGGCGCCTTCAGAGTCTGCACATCGAACGCCGACGCCGGCGCGGCAAGCGCCGCGAGCGCCACGAAAGCCAATGCGATGCGGCCGGGCATTCTCATTTCTGCTGCGGCACCAGATAACCGGTTACCGCCTCCTTCTTGACGAGATATTCGCCGGCGGCCTTGCGCACGTCGTCGGCCGTGACGGCGCGGATCTGATCAGGCCATTCGTCGACATCGTCGGTGGTGAGGCCGATGGCGAGCGCTTGCCCGTAGGCCGACGCCATTTCGTACTGGCTGTCGCGGCGATAGGTGGCGCCGGCGACAAGCTGCGTCTTGGCGCGCGCAAGATCGGCGGCCGGCGCGGGATGCTGCATGAACGCGGTCAGCACGTTATCGACGGCGCGTTCCAGCACATCCATGCGCACACCGGGTTGCGGCACGGCATAGACCGCGAACTCGCCGGAATCGCGCGCGTAACCGTCGTAATCGGCGCCGGCTTCGGTGGCCAGCTTCCGTTTTACAACAAGCTCCTGGTAAAGCGCGCTGGTGACGTCGCCGCCAATAAGCTGGGCCAGCACTTCCAGCGCCTGGGCTTTGCCGGGTGTCGCTTCGCTGTAACTCGTCACACGATAGATGCGCAGCAGCACTGGGACTTTCACATCGGGGCGCGCGATCGTCATGCGGGTTTCGGCGAGGCGTGGCGGCTGCGCATATTCGGCGCGGCCCACCAGATCGCGTGCGGGCAATTTGCCGTAGGTCTTTTCGGCGGCGGCACGAACCTCTTGCGGCGTCACGTCGCCGGCCACGACCAGAATGGCGTTGTTGGGCGCATAGTGGTGATCGTAGAAACTGCTCGCCTCCATGCGGCCGATGCGATGCACTTCTTCGGGCCAGCCGATCACCGGGCGGCCATAGGGATGCGACAGCTGTAGTGCGGCTTCCATCTGCTCGCGCATCAGCGATTGTGGATCGTTGTCGATGCGCATGCGGCGCTCTTCCAGCACCACGTCGCGTTCGGTGTTCACGTTCTTGTCGGAGAGATCGAGGTTCGCCATGCGATCCGCTTCGAGCCCCATGACGATGGGCATGCGGTCTTTGGCGATCTGCTCATAGAAGGCGGTGTAGTCGTGCGTGGTGAAGGCGTTGTCCTCGCCGCCGTTGCGCGCAACCGTGGTGGCGAAACCGTCACCCGGCACCGCCTTGGTGCCGCGGAACATCATATGTTCGAAGAAATGCGCCAGGCCCGAAATGCCGGGCGGATCGTCCATGCCGCCGACCTTGAACCACACCATCTGCGTGACGATAGGTGCGCGATGATCGGGCACGACCAGCACCTGCATGCCGTTCTGCAGGGCGAACTGAAAGACTTTGCTGTCGTCCGCGCGCGCGGGCGACAAGGCGCACGCGGCGGCGAGCGTGCAGGCCGCCAACAGGCTGTGGAATTTTCTGCTCAACATGCCGCTTTGCTTGGGTAGCCTCCCCGCCCGCGGGAGGATTGAGAATGAACGCTAACGATGCCCTAAACGCCGCACCCTAGAAAAGCCAATCGAACCAGCCGCCTTTGTCGTCGCTCTGCGTGTTCGTATTGGTTTGCGTGGGCTGCTGGGCCTGCTGTTGAGGCAGCGGCAATGCGCTGCCGGGGTTTGCGCCATTCGCCTTCGCGGCCTGAATGCGCTGCGCTTCGGCATCGGCATTCACCGGCGTTCCATTGGGATCGGGCGGCGCACCTTGCCAGAACATGACCTGATTGGAGAAGCTTTCATCCGTGCCGGTGGCCGAAGCATTGTCGGTCATGAGCTGGCGGCGAATGGAATCGTCCGCGTTCGTGGCGCCGGCATTGGCGATGAGGCTTTGTTCGCCCTGGCTATAGTTGCCAGACGCACCGGCTGCTGCAGCGTTCGGGTTGTTGAACAGCGCGGCCTGCGCCGCGTCGGTCGGCGATTGCTGGTTGGTGGGGGCGGCGCCGGGCTTGGGCGGACGCAGATTGTAATCCGGCGGCATGACCAGCGGCGTCTTGGTGACGATGGCGAATTCATCCGGCGAATGTTTGGAAATGCCCGCCGCTTCGCGAACGGCACCGCAACCGGCCATAGCCACGCCCGCGCACACCAGCAATGCAATCTGTGACAGGCGGTTCGCGCGTATCATCGTCTACTCCCGGGTTATCCGCCCTGCCGGATGCCCGTGTTCGGGCTTCAGCAGCGCATCGTACAAAAGGGCCATGACGCCAAAGCAGATGGCGGCGTCGGCCACATTGAACACATACCAATCGAAGCCGAAGGCATGAAAGTGAAAAAAGTCGGCAACGGCACCATATACCAATCTGTCGATCAAATTGCCGAGTGCGCCGCCGATGACAAGCCCCAGGCCGATGGCCAGGGCCGGACGGGCCGCCCGCCACATCCACCACCCCAGCGCCACCACCGCGATGCTGGAAAAAAGCGCCAAAAAGGCGGTTCCCCAAGGGCTCGAGGCCGGAAACAGGCCATAGCTGACGCCCTTGTTCCACACCATGACAAGATTAAAGAACGGCAAGATGCGCACTTCCTGCGCCGCGTTCATCTGGGCGAAGCCGAAACCATAGAGAAGAAGCAGCTTGGAACCCTGATCGGCGATCAGGGCGGCGGCGGCGGCGGCAAGACCGGTATCGCGTGGCGTCATGGCGCGCCCGCTTTTGGGATTCGCACGGGCGTGGATTTTCCTCCCCCGTTTACGGGGGAGGTGGCACGCGCGGCACGCGCGTGACGGAGGGGGCTGCGCATGGCGCGTCCCCCCTCCACCGCTACGCGGTCCCGCTCCCCCGTAAACGGGGGAAGAAAGTTTGCAGCGATTTTACGCATGGACACCTTCCAATGCATCCATCACGCCGGAACAGCGATTGCAGAGATCGGGATGCTTCGGGTTCTTGCCCACCTCGGGGAGGATCATCCAGCAGCGAGCGCACTTGTCGCCTTCCGCATGATGGAAGGTGACGGCGGCATCGGGGACATCCTGCAGACGGAAGGCATCGGCTGGCGCTTCGTGCGTGGAGATCGCGGCGCCGGACGTGATGGCGATTTCGCCGAGGTCGATCCCTTTCAGCAGCGCGGCGTTTTCTTGCGAGACGAACAAGGTTGGCCGCGCTTCGAGGCTGGCGCCGATGATCTTGTCTTTGCGCTTCAATTCCAGCGCGCCGGTGACGACGCGGCGAAGCTGGCGGACGCGGTTCCACTTCTCCACCAGCTTTGCATCGGCCCAATCCTTCGGCGTTTGCGGGAAGGTGTGCAGATGCACGCTATCGTCTTTGCCGAAGCGCAGCGTCCAGGCTTCTTCCATGGTGAAGACGAGGATGGGGGCCAGCCAGCTTACGATGCGGCGGAAGATTTCATCCGTCGCGGTGCGCGCGGATCGGCGGCGCGCGCTGCCGATGGCGTCGCAATAAAGCGAATCCTTGCGCACGTCGAAATAAAACGCGGAAAGTTCGTTGGTGCAGAAGTTGAACAGCGTGTTGAAGACGCGGTTGAAATCGAACGCGGCATAACCTTCGCGCACCGTGGCATCCAGATCGGCGACCATCGCCAGCATGTAACGCTCAAGCTCCGGCATTTCGCTGTGCGCGATGCGTTCGCTTTCGTCGAAGCCCGACAGGTTCGCCAGCATGAAGCGGATGGTGTTGCGCAGGCGGCGATAGGCATCGACGTTGGCATTGATGATGTCGCCGCCGATGCGCAGGTCTTCCACGAAATCGGAACTGGCGGCCCACAGGCGCAGGATATCTGCGCCGTTCTTTTCCGCGATCACTTTGGGGGCCAGCGTGTTGCCGAGCGACTTCGACATCTTGCGGCCCTGATCGTCCAGCACGAAGCCGTGCGTCAGGACTGCCTTGTACGGCGCATGGCCGCGCGTGCCGCAACTTTCCAGCAGCGATGACTGGAACCAGCCGCGATGCTGATCCGAGCCTTCGAGATAAAGATCGGCTTTTTCGGCTTGCGGCCATTCCGGGCGCAGCGGTTCTTCCACCGTGAAGACATGCGTGGAGCCGGAATCGAACCAGACGTCCAAGATGTCCTGCGCCTGTTCCCATTCGCCTTTGGTGTCGCCGAGGAAACGCGACGGCGGCGAGGTGAACCAGGCGTCGGCGCCTTCCTTCTCGAACGCATCGGAGATGCGGGCGTTGACCTTTTCATCTTTCAGGATTTCGCTGGTGTTCTTGTTGAAGAAGATGGCGAGTGGCACACCCCACGCGCGCTGGCGCGAAAGCACCCAATCCGGGCGGCTTTCCACCATGGCGCCGATGCGGTTTGCGCCGGCGGCCGGATACCAGCGCGTGTCCGCGATGCTTTTGAGCGCAAGCTGGCGCAGGGATTTTCCGTTGGAGCCTTCGAACGGCTTGTCCATCGAAGCGAACCATTGCGGCGTGGCGCGATAGATGACCGGCGCTTTGGAGCGCCAGCTATGCGGATAGGAATGGCGCAGCGAACCCTTGGCCAGCAGCGCGCCGGCGTCGATCAGTTCCTTGATGACCGCGCCGTTGGCATCGCCATCCTTTTTGCCGTCACGCGACAGGATGAACTTGCCGCCGAACAGCGGAACACTCGGCGCAAAGGAGCCGTCTTCGCGCACGATGGCAAAAGCTTCGGGATGCTCGCGCGTGTAATTCGGAAAGTTCGACAGGATGAGTTCGAAGTCTTCCTCGCCGTGGCCCGGCGCGGTGTGAACAAAGCCCGTACCGGTATCTGCGGTGACGTGATCGCCGGGCAGCAGCGGCACATCGAAGTCGTAGCCCCGCTCGCGAAATGGATGAGCAGCTATCAGTCGTGCCAAATTTACGTTCCGCAACCGGCGAAGAACGAGATTTGAAAGTTTCGCCGTTTGATCGGCCAACGCATCTGCAAGCAGAATGCGTTCGCCTACTTTTCCGAACGCCCCTTCGCCCGCTTCGGCAACTTCATACACGCCATAATCCATGGACGGGGAATAGGCGATGGCACGGTTACCAGGTATCGTCCAAGGCGTTGTCGTCCAGATGACGATACTCGCGCCTTTGATATGATCCCACTCCCTTAAAAAAGCCTGCTCGGTGGCAGCAAGCTTGTCAGGATCTCGTCCGTACGCCGCCGTGAAGTTTACTATCGGAAACTTCACAAAGATCGTCGGACTTGTCTTGTCGTGATATTCTATTTCAGCTTCGGCGAGCGCGGTTTTTTCTACCGGCGACCACATCACCGGGCGGAAGCCGCGATAGAGCAGTCCGTTCATCGCGAACTTGTGCGCCTCGCGCACGATTGCGGCTTCGGCGCGGTAATCCATTGTGGTGTAGGGATGATCCCACTCGCCGGTGCAGCCCAGCCGCTTGATCTGCTCGCGCTGCACGCCCAGCCAGTGCTGCGCGAAGGCGCGGCAATCGCTGCGCAACTGATCCTTCGGCACATCGTCTTTCGATTTGCCTTCGGCGCGATATTTTTCTTCCACCTTCCATTCGATGGGAAGGCCGTGGCAATCCCAGCCGGGAACGTACGGCGCGTCCTTGCCCAGCATGGTCTGCGAACGCACCACGAAATCTTTCAGGATGTGGTTGAGGCCGGTGCCGGAATGGATGTCGCCGTTGGCGTAGATCGGGCCATCGTGCAGCACGAACAACTCGCGGCCCTTCGCGGCCTTGCGCACGCGGCCATAGAGATCCATCGCCTGCCAATGCGCCAGCCATTTGGGCTCGGCATCGGGCAGTCCCGCCTTCATCGGAAAGTCAGTCGCGGGCAGGAACAGCGTGGCCCGGTAATCGCGGGCGGGTTTTTCAGAAGTGGTGTCGGACATCGGGTTCAGGCCTTAAGGTTTGGAGGTTTCGCGCGCGGGGACAACCCGGCATCCGCGAACCAACGCCTCACGCGCCGGCGAGCGGAGCCGGGCGGCGAATTCGCGGAAATCCTCCAAAGCCAAGGCGCGGAAGCATCTCAAAAGCCTGCAAATCGGAAGCGGCCCTTTACTATCAGGGGGGCTAGAGGCCGTAAAGTCACGTGCAGCGCACCCTATAGCCGTCCGCGCTTCTTCGCCGAGGTATTGACTATCCAGGCGCCAATTAGGCCCATCGCAACGCCCGGAACGGTGCTCTTAATTGCGCAGTCGAGAAACGTCGGCCAATCGGTGCCGTAGTAGCATTGATTGAAGTTCGGATTTACGAGGCTGTACAAAAATACAACTGCGCCGCCCAAGAGGCCCAAAATCGGATAGAGCTTCGCCCCCAAGAATTTCGACATCTTCATCTTGCTTTGGCCAATACCGCCCTTGCCGCGTTTTCGTCGCGGCCCATTTGGGCTTTCAGTGCGTCGAGGCCATCGAATTTCATTTCGGGGCGTAGGTAGGCGACTAGTTCGACCGCCAGATGCTTGCCGTAGAGGTTGCCGCTGAATTCGAAGAGGTAGGTTTCCAGAAGCGGGGTTGGCGTTTCGAACATGGGGCGGATGCCGAAGCTGGCGACGCCATCGTGGGTGCCGGCCGGCTGGTCGTTTTCCAGAATCGTCGCGCGCACGGCGTAGATGCCGAAGGCCGGATGCAGGCAATCGGTGAGGCGCATGTTGGCGGTGGGGTAGCCGAGATCGCGGCCGCGCTTGTCGCCATGTTCCACGCGCTCTTCCACCGTCCACCAATGGCCGAGCAGCCGCGCCGCCTCTTCCGGCCTGCCGCCTTTCAGCGCATCGCGGATCTGGGTGGAGGAAATCTTTTCGTGATCCGCCAGCACCGGCGCGAAGACATCGACGCCGAAGCCTTCCATCTCGCCCATATAAGAGAGAACGGCGACGTTGCCCGCCCTGCCCTTGCCGAACTGAAAATCGCTGCCGACCACGACGCAGCCCACCGCCAGCCCATCGACCAGAACATCCATCACGAATTCCTGCGCGGATTTCTTCGCCATGTCGGCATCGAAGGTGAGCGCGAACATCGCGTCCGCGCCCAGCCCCGCGATCAGCCGCGCCTTGGTGCGCAACGGCGTGAGGCGAAAGCTCGGCCCACCGGGGCGGAAGAATTCCTGCGGATGCGGCTCGAACGCGACGACGCCCAGCGGCGCGCCGCGTTCATCCGCCAGCGCCTTGGCATGCGCGATCAGCGCCTGATGACCGCGATGCACGCCATCGAAATTGCCGATCGCCACCACCGCGCCCTTATAAGCGCCGGGAATATCCTGATAGTGGCGGAAGATGCGCAACCGCGCTTACGCCTTGGGCCGCGACGGCGGCATGACGGCAGCTTCGGCTTCGATCACCACCTTGTCGCCCACCTTGCAGACGCAATCGAACAGAACGCGGCGCTTGTCGGCGATCACTTCGCGCACGGTGCAGGTGGCGGTGACGGTATCGCCGATGCGCACCGGCGCCTTGAACTGCGTGCCCAGCGCGATGAAGATTGTTCCCGGCCCAGGCATCTTCATGCCCAGCACGGTGGAGATGTAGCTCGCGGTCAACACGCCATGCGCGATGCGGCCCTTGAAGATAGTGGCCTTGGCCCATTCCTCATCGAAATGCGCCGGGTTCATGTCGCCGGAAACTTCGCCGAACAGCTCCACGTCGCGCTCGGTGACTTGCTTGGTGAAGCTCTCGGACATGCCGGGCTTCAGATCGTCCAGATAATAAGGCATGGGGGATTCCTTTTACGCTGCGGTGTTCTTATCGGCGTGGATGGGCTTCGACAAGCAAACACCACCCTCCCCTTGAGGGAGGGTCGAATTGCGTAGCAATTCGGGGAGGGGTCCGGCCACGCTGGTGGAATTGACCCCTCCCCGAAAAACTCTCGCGATGCTTGAATTTTTCGACCCTCCCTCAAGGGGAGGGTGGATTTTCACCATGCAAGCGCGTGCATGGCCCAGCGGGCGGACGCGCCGGATTTGGCGAAGAGTTCGCCCAGATGGGCGGGCGTGAAATCCGCCACGTCTTCGCCGTGAATGCCATCGGCGATGAACAGTGCGTCGAGGCCGGCGGCGTTGGCGCCCATGATGTCGGTGGCAAGCCCGTCGCCGATGGCGAGCGGCTTTGTGGTGGGGCCAAACTTCTTCAGCGTGGCGAAAGTTGTTTCGTAGATCGGCAGATGCGGCTTGCCGTAATAGATCGCCTTGCCGCCTTCCTTTTCATATTCGCGCGCGACGGCGCCGGCGCAGAAGATTAGTTTGCCGTCGCGCTGCACCACGATATCGGGATTGGCACAGAGCATGGTGAGGCCGCGCTCCAGCAGCACGCCGTTCAGGTTTTTGTAATTATCCGGTGTTTCGGTTTCATCGTCGTACATTCCGGTGCAAAGTGCCACTTCGGCGAATTCCGGTTCGACAAGTTCGATATTCAAGCCTTCGAACACGCCGCGATCGCGCTCCGGCCCGATGTGCAGCATCTTCAGGCGATGCGTTGCCGCGCTCTTTTCCAGCGCCTCGCGCGTGGCGACGCCGCTGGTGACGATGGCGTCGTAGCAATCCAGCGGTATGCCGTATTTTTTTACGAACAGTTCCTCGACGTCTTTCACCGGGCGCGGCGCGTTGGTCAGCAGCACCACCGGCCCGCGCTCGGCACGGAACCGGCGCAAGGCTTCGACGGTATCATCACGCGCCACACGGCCGTCATGCAGCACACCCCAGACATCGCAGATCGCGCAATCGTAATCGCCCGCGATTTCGGAAAGGCCGGACAGGATTTTGGGTGAAGACATCGCAGGGCTAGTCGCCCCCTCCGGCTCGCTTTGCTCGCCACCTCCCCCGCTTCGCAGGGGAGGAAAACAAGCGCGTTCGTTTCCTCCCCCGTTTACGGGGGAGGTGGACCACCGCGCAAGCGGTGGGACGGAGGGGGCGTCAGGCGCTGCGGCGGAACGGAATAATGGGGGCGGAGGCTTCCGGCTGTTCCGGGTTCTTGATCGGATCGTCGCGCAGGGCGCGCGGCTCGCCGAAGAGATAACCCTGCCCGAAATCCACATTGAAATCGAGCAACTGCACCACGGTCTTTTCGTCTTCCACGCGCTCGGCGATCAGGTTCATGCCGTTGCGTTCCAGAAGTTTCTTGAAATCCTCGGCGGCGACGGCGGCCTTGGCACTGTTCATGCCGCGCACCAGCGTTTCCGCCTTCACCTTGATGTGGCGGAATCCGAGATTTTTCAGTTTCACGAAATCCAGCGCCAGCGTTTCGACATGATCCATCGAAAGCGCGAAGCCGAGGTTGGCCAGATAGCGCAGGTTGGTTTCGCCGGCGGCGCCAGCGTGCAGCACCGCGTCCTGCCCGAATTCAAACACGATCTGGCCGGCCAGATCGCGGTTGTGATGCATATATTCTAGAAACTGCGGGAAGAATTCCACATCGGCCAGCGTTTCGCCGGAGATGTTGCAGAAGACGCCGATCTCGCGGCTGCGCTGGATCAGACGGCGCACGATCTGCACGCAGCGGAACAGCAGCAGGTTATCGACCACCGACATTAGTCCGGCGGGTGCGGCCACCTTCATATATTGCGCCGGCATGATGATCGTGCCGTCGTCGGCGCGCAGGCGCGATAGCGCTTCATAAAAACGCAGCTTGCGTTGCGGCAAGCTGACGATGGGCTGCAGGTAAAGATCGACGCGGTTTTCCTCGAGGCTGGCGCGGATGGTTTCCAGCAGCTCCGGCTCTCCCAGCGCATTCAGGTAGCTTTGCGCGGTGTTGGGGTTGTGTTTGTGAATGATCGGTTCCGGCGCCGGGGCCGCTACCTTGGCCTGGGTGGAAATCTTCACCGCGAAATCGCGCATCAAGCTTTCCAGCACCTGCAATTCGGAAACGATCTTCTTGGATTGGGCGCTGGCCTTTTCTTCCATCGCCTGGCGCACGTCTTCGATCTTGCTCTGGGTGTCGATCAGCGCGGCGCGGAATTCTTTTGCGTTCTTTTTCAGGCCCGCGATCTGGCGTTCCGAATCGCGGCGCACGCGGCGGCGCAGGAACGCGGCATGGATCTGGGAGAGAAAAAGGAAACCGACAATGCCGGTGAGCGCCGCAATGGGAAGCGGCAGGCTGCCGAATGCGGCCAGCGCTAGTGCGACGGCCGCGCAGGCCATCGCATAAATCGCGACGATCAGGGCATTGGTCATAGGCGAACGGCTTTCTGCCAGAATCGCCCTTAGTGTGACCCGACTCACGTTTCCAATTCCTTAACCAAGGAACCAGCGGGGAGCCTTAAAAACTGTAGCTAAGGATGAATTTATAGGCGACCGGCGCGATCAGCTGATTCCCGGTGACGTCCTGATAAACGGGAAATTCCGCGTCGGCATACAGCTTCCATTGATTGACGCTGACTTCGATTCCCGGCGCCACCAGCGCGCGGTCGTAGCCGGTGTTATCTGGCTCGCCGATCTGGCCGCCGTCGTGGCCGCGGTGCGAATAGATCGCCTGCACCACCGGCGCGACTTTCGCGTTCGGCCCAAGCGACCAGCCTTCGTAAGAGACACCGGCTGCCGCGTTCAGTTCGCTGCCCGGCGTATAGCCATCCTGCGTGGAAATTTCGTGTTGCCACAGCGCCTGGCCGAACCAGCTGAAGGATTGATCGGCGGTGAGCGCGCCGGTTTTGTAAGCGCCGAGCAAAAGATCGGTGCTGCCGGAGCCGATCTCCACATCGGGATCGAAGTTCGCATAGGTGTGATCGCCGGTGGGAAGCTTGGCGCCGAAGATGATGCCGGACGACATATCCGGCTCGAACCCGGAATAGACGCCCATCAGCCGAATGTCGCCGATGCTGCCGTGATCGAAACTACCGGGATTGTCTTCATCGGCGGTGACGAAGTGGCGTTCGGTGTACGGAACTTCCGCCATCACGCCCCAGTCTTCGTTGAACATGTACTGCCCGCCCGCGAGATAGAAATTGGAGCGGATGTTCTTGTCATCGTTGTTGGCGGCAGGCGCAGATGACGTGCCGCTCCAGTTCTTCGTCTGGTTCAGGAAATCATATTCCAGAAACACCGTGCCGCCGGGGCCGGATGGGAGCAACGAACTGGTGCCCACATCGAACACCGCACAGCCGCAGGCGCAAGCAAATGCGGCGGATGGCGCCAGTGCCAGCAACAATCCCACAAAGCCTACGTCAAATCGGCGCATCCGCCCCTCGCAATCGGTGCGCGTGTTTGGCACGCCTTCATACCGGTGTAGGGTGTAGCGCAATGACGCACGCCGATCCCAAAATGCTTTCCCGCCTTGCCCGCATTGAGGGGCAGGTGCGCGGCGTTGCGCGCATGGTGGAAGAAGAGCGCTATTGCATCGATGTGCTGAACCAGGTGCAGGCGATCAAGGCGGCGCTGAAGAAAGTGGAAGACGAGCTTTTGAAGGGCCATGCCGCGCATTGCGTGGCGCATGCGATCCAAAGCGGCGACGTGGACGATCAGAAGCAGAAATTTGCCGAGCTTGTGGAACTGTTCGGCCGCTATTCCCGATAGGACATTCGCCATGAGCAAGACCGCTTATGATTTTTCCTTCAAATCCATCGACGGCGCGGACCTGCCGCTTTCAACTTTCAAGGGCAAAGCGCTGCTGGTGGTGAATGTGGCCAGCCAGTGCGGACTGACGCCGCAATATTCCGGGCTGGAAGAATTGTGGAAAGCCAAGCGCGATGATGGGTTGGTGATTTTGGGCGTGCCGGCCAACGATTTCGGCGCGCAGGAGCCGGGCACGGAAGACCAGATCAAGACCTTCTGCGAAACGCGCTTCGCGGTGGATTTTCCCATGACGGCGAAAGAGCATGTGATCGGGGCGCAGGCGCATCCGCTTTACAAATGGGTGGAGAGCGAGCTTGGCGAAGCCGCCGCGCCGAAATGGAATTTCCACAAATACCTGTTCAACCGCGACGGCAGCATCGCCGGCACCTTCGGCTCACGCACCGAGCCGAATGATGCGCAGATGGGTAAAGCGATTGACGCGGCGCTGGGCTAACCGTTCGCCTGCGCGGTGATGTGGATTTCGATGCGGCGGTTGCGCGGTTCGTTCACATTGTCGCCGGTCTGAATTTTCAGATCGGTTTCGCCGAAGCCTTGTGCGTGCAGGCGTGACAGCGGCACGCCGTTTTTCACCAGCTGGCCGCCCACGGTGTAAGCGCGCTTGCGCGAAACCGTCATGTTCTGCTCATCGCTGCCGGTGGTGTCGGTGTAGCCGGAGATGGAAATCGCGGTGTGATCGTAATGGCGCAGCACCGGCGCAATGGCCCAAAGCGCCTGCGAACCGTTTTCGCTGAGTTGCGTGCCGCCGGAAAACAGCGCGGCATTGGGTGCCTGCAATATGATGTCGTCGCCGCGGCGGGTGACCAGGACGCCGGAGCCGCGAAGACTTCCCCGCAGATCCTTCTCCTGACTGTCCATGTAATTGCCGATCATCGCCGTTTTCAGCGGACCGGCGCTGGCCACCTGCGGTGGTCTTTCGGGATGCATGGGCTGCATCGCCGCCTGCGGTCGTGTGCCTTCCGGTTCGGCCCTCAACGCCGGCGGCGGCCCATAGTCGCTGTCTGGATAGCGCGGGGCATGACCACCAGCGCCGGCGCAGGCCGACAGCAGCAAAAGAGCGGGAAAGGCGGCAAGAGCTTTTTTCATGGACACTCCTTTGGCGCGGCCGGTGTTGTCACCTCAACGTGCCTCGCAGAAGATGGATGCGACCAAGACATTATGGCGGGAGAGAGACATGAGCCTGTTCGATCTTAACGGAAAAGTGGCGCTGGTGACCGGTTCCACCAAAGGTATCGGCGAAGCGATTGTGCATCAATTGGCAGAGCATGGCGCGAAAGTTGTGGTCTCCAGCCGCAAGATGGATGTCTGCGAGAAAGTGGCCGGTGACATCAACACGGCGCGCGGCGCAGAGGTTGCGCTGCCGGTGGCCTGCAACATCAACTACAAAGACCAGATCGAAGCGCTGGTGAAAGCGACGCGCGCCAAATGGGGCAAGATCGATGTGCTGGTGTGCAACGCCGCGATCAATCCCTATTTCGGGCCGGGGATGGATATTCCCGACGACGCCTTCGACAAGATCATGGGCGCGAACGTGCGATCCAACCACTGGCTGTGCCAGATGGTGCTGCCGGAAATGGTGGAGCGGAAAGATGGATCGGTGATCATCGTGTCGTCCATCGGCGGGCTGAAGGGTTCGCCCATGATCGGCGCTTACTGCATTTCCAAGGCGGCGGACTTCCAGCTAGCCCGCAATATTGCGGTGGAATATGGCGTGCACAATGTTCGCGCCAATTGCATCGCGCCGGGGTTGATAAAGACGGATTTCGCCAAGGCGCTGTGGGACAATCCGGAAATCCTGAAGCGTTCGACGGCGGGCGCGCCGCTGCGCCGCATCGGCGAACCGGACGAGATCGCGGGGGCGGCGGTGTTCCTGGCGTCCAAAGCCGGCGCGTTCATGACGGGGCAAGCCATCGTGATCGACGGCGGCGTAACGATCGCCTAAGACGGCACGACAATCGGGGGAATAAGATGAAAGCGATTTTGATGGGGGCGCTGGCGTTGATGGCATTGGCTGCGGTGCCCGCGCGCGCGGCCGACGATCCGTTCAAAGGCACGAACTGCAAATCGGAAGAACTGAATCAGGGACAGCTCGATTATTGCGCGGGCAAAACCTACGAGGCGGCGGATGCGAAGCTGAATGCGCTCTACAGGGAACTGACGGCGAAATACGATGCGCCGAATGCGGCGATGCTGAAGAAGGCGGAAGTGGCGTGGATCGCGTTTCGCGATGCCGAGTGCAATTACGAAACCAACGGCACGGCGGGCGGCACGATCAATCCGATGGAGCAAACGATCTGCGGCACCAACAAGACAAACGCGCGCATCGCCGAACTGACCGCCCAGTTGAAATGCGAGGAAGGCGACATGCTGTGCAACATGCCGGTACAGTGACGCTATCATGACGCGCAAAAATAGAACGTGGCTGATCGCGGGTGCTGCAATCGTATTGCTGGTGGCGCTCGCCATCTGGCGCATCGAAGCGGTTTCGTCGGCCATGCTGGCCGCGCATCATCCGCAGCCGCCAGCCATGGGCGTGACGGTTTCGCAAAGCCAAGCGCAGGACGGCGCGCGGCTGGCGCGGCTGAACGGCTGCGTCACCTGCCACGGATCCCAACTGACGGGGCACGTGATGTTCAGCGGCGCGCTGGGCTCGCGGTTGACGGCGAGCAACCTCACGCATCTGCAAAAATGGAGCGACGACCAGATCGCCGCCGCCATTCGCTATGGCGTGAAGCCGGATGGCACCGCACTGTTCGATATGCCGTCGGCGGAATTCATCCGGCTTTCCGGCAGCGATACGGCGGCGATTGTCGCGTATCTGCGTTCGCTGGCGCCCAAGCCGGATGCAGCCGAACCGACGCAATGGAATCTGGACGGACGCATCATGCTGGCGCTGGGCTTCTTCAAGAATGAAGCGGAGACAGTGGACGTTTCAAAGCGGGGACCGACGCCGACGCCGACCGAACCGCTGGCGCTCGGCAACTATCTGACGCAATCGCAATGCGCCGCCTGCCACGCGGCGGACCTGAGCGGCGATCCGGAAATGAAATCGCCCGATCTGCGCGCGGAGATCAAGCATTACTCGCTGGCGCAGTTTCAGCACTTCTTCGCGACCGGCCAGCCGCCCAAAGGCCGCGAAACCGCGATCATGACGCATGTGATCGATGTGGCGCTGAAGAACTTCACGCCATCGGATACGGCCGCCATTTACGCCTATCTCACCACGCCGCCGGGCAAGCTGTAGCCGTGAAACAGCGGGGCGCCCGTTGGCAACGCCCGCGGGATCGGCCAATCTTGCGGGAAGGTTTATCTCGGGGGATTCCATGAAGACATTTGCCATTGCCCTTCTCGCGCTTGGCGCATGCGCCCTTGCGCCGCTGCATGCTTTCGCGGACGACACCATCGACTGTAATTCCAACAGCCTGAGCCAGGCGGATCAGGACGACTGCGCCGGCCGCGATTACAAGAAATCAGACGCCGCGCTCAACGCAATCTACAAAACGATGATGTCAAAGTATGACGCCGCAAATGGCGCGTTGCTGAAGACATCCGAAAAAACGTGGCTGGCGTACCGCGACGCGCAATGCGATTACGAGACCAACGGTTCGGTGGGCGGCACGATGAACCCGATGCTGGTGACGATCTGCAAGACGCGCATGGCGGATGAGCGCGTCAAACTGCTCAGCGCGCAGATGAAATGCGAAGACGGCGATCTTTCCTGCAACAAGCCGTAACGACTAGCGCGCGCGCTGCGGCGCGATGCGGCCCAGCAGCGAACGGTCGTGCAGGATTTCCTTTGCCGCGTTGTGGCCCGGCGCGCCGGTGACACCGCCGCCGGGATGCGTGCCCGCACCACACATGTAAAGCCCCGCGATTGGCGCGCGATAGGCGCCGACGCCCAGCACGGGGCGCGCGGCCCATAGCTGATCCAGCGACATGCGGCCGTGCATGATATCGCCGCCGACGAGGCCGAACTTGCGTTCCAGATCGAGCGGCGACAGCACCATGCGGCCGAGAATGGCGCTTTTGAAATTCGGCGCATATTGCGTGACCGTGTCGATGATGTGATCGGCGGACTGCTCCTTCACATCGTCCCAGCTTCGCCCATCGGGCAGTACAGGCGCGAAATGCTGGCAGAATAGTGCGGCAACATGCTGGCCGGGTGGCGCGAGCGAAGTGTCCAGCACGCTCGGCAGCAGCACTTCGATGATCGGCTTGTCCGACCAGCCTTTGGCTTTGGCGTCTTCATAGGCGCGGTCCATGTAAGCCAGCGACGGCGCGATGATGATGCCGCTTCCCAGATGGTCGCCCTCGTCCGGCATGCCCTTGAACTTCGGCAGTTCGGACAGCGCCACGTTCATGCGGAAGGTACCGGAGCCGGAGACATAGTTGCCGATGCGCCGCGCGAAGGGCGCATCGAGATCGGCGGCGTCCAGCAATTTTGTGTAGAGCAGCTTGGGGTGAAGGTTTCCCACGACGCGGTCGGCAAGGATTTCTTCGCCGCTTTCGGTGACGACGCCGGCCGCGCGCTTGTTCTTCACCACCACGCGCGCCACCGGCGTATCGGTGCGGATGGTAACGCCCTGCTCTTCGCAGGCGCGCTTCATGGCCTGCGTGATCGAACCCATGCCGCCAAGCGCGTGACCCCACGCGCCCTTTTTGCCGTTCACTTCGCCGAACAGATGATGCAACAGCACGTAGGCGGAGCCCGGCGCATTGGGGCTTGCGAAATTTCCCACCACGGCATCGAAGCCGAACACGGCTTTAATCGGATCGCTTTCAAACCAGCGGTCGAGGAATTCGCGCGCGCTGAGCGCGAACAGATCCATCAGGGTGCGCTGGCCTTCCAGATCGAGCTTGGCCATGCCGCGCGCCTGCCCCGCCAAGCGCACGAAATCCGCGAAACCGCCACCGGCATTGGGTGGCGCTTTCAAAACCAGATCGCGCAGCACATCGGCCACCTGATCGACGGCGTTGTAATAGGCGGGCAACGCGTCCGCATCCTTGCCCGAGAAACGCGCGACCTCGGCTTGCGTGCGTTCCAGCCCGCCGCCCACACGCAAACCGCCGCCTTCCGGCAGCGGCAGGAAGTTCGAGATGCTGCGCTCGACCATGGTGAGGCCGTGGCCACGCAGATTCATATCCGCGATGACTCTAGGATTGAGCAGGCTGACGGCGTAACTCGCCACGGAATTGCGGAAGCCGGGATGGAATTCTTCGGTAACCGCCGCGCCGCCAACAACGCCACGCCGCTCCAGCACCAGCACCTTCATGCCGGCGCGGGCGAGATAGAAAGCGCAGACCAATCCGTTATGGCCCGCACCGATGATGATGGCGTCGTATTTCATGGCGTAGAGTTCCCGAACGCGTGAAATGGATATGTCATCCAGCGCACGAAGCCAAACCTCCCGCAGTGTCGGCGGTTTTTACACATCATGCCGGAGGCCGCGGAATTTTGCCGGATTCTCCTACAATCCAGTAGTTGGCGCGACATTTGCTAAAGATTCGTCGAGCCCGAGGCATGAGAACCGGGACGTTACAGAACACGGGGAACTTTAGGGAAATGTACATGCGAGATTTGATCTTCGCGCGGCATGCGTTCGCTCTGGCCGCCCTAGTGGGCTGCGGAGTTCTTGCCGTAGCGCAGCCAGCGCACGCCGACATGATAACGTACGATTCATATTCGGTGGTGAACAACAACAACGTCACTATCAATTATGCGGCAATTTCTCCCGGTCCTTACGGCTCGGGCCAGATCGATTCCTATCAGGCCGGCCAACTCGTCGCCGCGTCATGGTGCATCGACGTCACGCACGATCTTTATGGATCGGGGGTCTGGAACGTCACGCAAGCCAGCGAGGACACCAGCACCGGGCTGAGCAACATCGACAATGGCGGCGGGAATGGCACGCTGTTGACCTGGGATACATTGGGTGAACTCGGTGCGCTGGCGAACTATGGCAACCAGAATCTCGATTCCAATCCTTACGTATCTTCCGCCGTCCAGCTTGCGATGTGGGATCTGGAGTACGGCAACGCAATCGCGACAACTTCGGCGTCTGCCGAAGTGCAAGCACTGGCCGCCAATCTGCTCGCCGAGGCGCAGACAGGCCAGCTTGGTTCGGACACAGCGGTTGAGTGGCTGACCTATTGCGACGCAAACGGCTGCAATCAGGGCCAGCTCGTCGTGGTGCCGGAGCCTTCCAGCCTGACCGTGTTGCCTGCCGGGCTGTTCGCGTTCGCCGGATTCGTGGCGTGGCGCCGCCGCCGCAAAAGCTCGGGCGCGGTTATTTCCGTTTAAGACCGACCTGATCGTTTCAGCAGGGGATCGTTATCGCGCGATCCCCAAAACGTCTTCCGCGCTCTTAAACGGAATGTTCTGCGCTTCTGCGACCGCTTCGTAGGTCAGCGTGCCCTTGTAAACATTCAGCCCTGCGCGCAGATGCGGGTTCTTCTTCATCGCTTCTTCCGCGCCCTGCTGTGCCAACGCGATGGTGAAGGGCATCGTCGCATTGTTGAGCGCGAAAGTGGATGTTCGCGCCACGCCGCCTGGCATGTTGGCGACGGCATAATGCACAACGCCGTCCACCATGTAGGTCGGATCGGCGTGGGTGGTGGCGTGAGAAGTCTCCGCGCAGCCGCCCTGATCGATGGCGACGTCCACGATGACGGAGCCCTTCTTCATGTGGCTCACCATTTTCTTCGTGATGAGTTTCGGCGCGGCCGCACCCGGCAGCAGCACGCCGCCGATGACGAGATCGGCGTTCGTGACATGCTCTTCGATGGCGTCGATGGTGGAGAACACGGTGTTCAGCATGGCGCCGAACTGTAGATCGAGTTCGTTCAACCGGCGCAGCGAGACATCGAGAATGGAGACGTGGGCTTCAAGGCCCATTGCCATGCGCGCGGCGTTGGTGCCGACCACGCCGCCGCCAAGCACGACAACCTTGGCGGCAGGCACGCCCGGCACGCCGCCCAGCAACATGCCCATGCCGCCTTGCGCCTTCTCAAGGCTGTGCGCTCCGGCCTGAATGGACATGCGCCCGGCCACTTCGCTCATCGGCGCCAACAGCGGCAGGCCACCGAATTTGTCGGTGACGGTTTCGTAGGCAATGCAGATGGCGCCGCTTTCCAGCAAGCCTTTCGTCTGCTCCGGATCGGGCGCCAGATGCAGATAGGTGAACAGCACCTGGCCCTTGCGCAGCCGCTTGATCTCAACCGGCTGCGGCTCCTTCACCTTCACGATCATGTCGGCGGTGGCAAACACTTCATCGGCGTTCGGCAAAATCTTCGCGCCCACGCGGGTGTACATCTCGTCATGCAGGCTGATGCCTTCGCCGGCCTGCGTCTCCACGAACACTTCGTGGCCGCGCGACGTCAGCTCGCGCACAGCGGCGGGCGTCATGCCGACGCGATATTCGTGGTTCTTGACTTCTTTGGGTACACCGATGCGCATTGTTTCCTCCGGTCAGGCCGACCAACGATTTTTGGCTTCCAGGAACGCGATCAACAGGAAAATAAAGAACTCGGCGACCGCCGCCCCTTGGACAATTTGCGGGTCGATTACCCGATTTGTCGCCGCAAGCAAAGCGTTGGTGCCGTGGTAAAGCAGGATTGTCAGGACCGGCGGGGTCGCAAGCACGAAAACGATTAGCAGAAGGCGTTTTAGCGCAAGCATCGGTCTGCCTCAGGTCAGGCGGTTGAGAACGCGGCGCACACCTTCCACGATTTGCCCAAGGTCGTCGGGCGTGGCGATCAGCGGGGGCGAAAGCGCAATCGTGTCGCCGCCCACGCGCACCACCAGATTTTCCTCGAACGCCAACGCGATGGCGTCGAAACCACGGCGGCCAGGCGCCGACGGGTCGGCCTCCAGTTCGATGCCGGCGGCGAGACCAACGTTGCGGATGTCGGCAACGAACGGCGCGCCTTTCAATTCATGGACCGCGGCTTCCAGCACCGGCTCCAGTTTGCGGGCGCGTGTGAAGAGATCCTCGTCGCGATAAAGGTCGAGTGTGGCAAGCCCCGCCGCGCAGGCAAGCGGATGGCCGGAGTAAGTGTGACCGTGGAAAAGTTCAATATTGTATTCCGGACCCTGCATGAACGCTTCGTGCACTTCATTCTTCACGATCACGCCGCCGAGCGGCACCACGCCATTCGATACGCCCTTGGCGAACGTGATCATGTCGGGCGTCACGCCGTAACGCTGCGCCGCGAAGGCATGGCCCATGCGGCCGAAGCCCGTGATCACTTCATCGAAGATCAGCAGGATGCTGTGCTTGTCGCAAAGCGCGCGCAGGCGCTTGAGGTAATCTTTGGGCGACGCGTAAACACCGCCGGATCCCGCCATCGGTTCTACGATCACGCAGGCGATCGTGTCCGCGCCATGCAGCGCCACGATGTTTTCGAGTGCGTCCGCATAGTCCGCGCCGGTCTCTGGCTCGCCATGCGTAAAGCGCATGGTCTTCGCGTTATATGGCAACGGCAGATGATCGTCCGTTCCGGGGAGTAGCGGGCCGAACGGTTTGCGGTTGTTGGCAATACCGCCAACGGAAATACCAGCGAAGGTCGAGCCGTGATAGCCCTTCTCGCGCCCGATCATGCGGAAGCGCTGCCCCTGCCCGCGCTTCATAAAATGCGCGCGCGCGATTTTCAGCGCGGCATCCGCGGCTTCCGATCCGGAATTGACGAAGAACACATGGTCCATGCCTTCGGGCGCGAGTTCGGCAATGCGGCCGGCAAGCGTGAAGGCGGAAGGATGACCGAATTGGAATGTGGGCGCGTAATCCAGCTCACCGGCGGCCTTGCGGATTGCTTCCACGATCGTTTCGCGATTGTGCCCCGCATTCACGCACCACAGCCCGGCGCACGCGTCCATCAGTTTGCGGCCGGTATTGTCGCGGAAATACATGCCGTCGGCGCCGCTAAGCATGCGTGGGTTCTTCACGAAAGCGCGGGTGGCGCTGAACGGCAGCCAGAATGTACCGAGATCGCCAGGCTCGTTCGAGCCACGCGCGACTGCCGCCGTATCGACTTTTGACATAAATGCCCGCCCAAGTTCGCGGGCGGGACGCTAGCAAAGGAAAGGCCTGCCTGAAAGCGCAGGCGCCTATCGGCCGGCACAAACGCAAAAGCCCCGGCGAACGATCGCTGGGGCCAGTGCTATCCGCGCTCCATCAAGGGCTAAAGCGCAAAACTATCCGTTGCGGCCGTGCGCGCCGCGCGTGCCGTTGTGTCCGTGATGACCGACGGACTGATTGCCGTTGCGTCCGTGGGCGCCTTTCGCATGTCCGCCGTGACCGTGGCCACCAAAAGACATTCCGCCGTTGCGCCCATGCGCACCGCGCATGCCGTTCTGGCCACCGCCGCCACCAAAGGACATCCCGCCGTTGCGGCCGTGCGCGCCTTGCGCATGCGCACCGCCGTGATTGCCGTGGCCGGCGAAAGCCGGATCGGAGAATGCCGTTGCGGCAGCCGTAACAGCCAATGCAACGATAACGGCTTTCAAGACAGACTTCATTTTTTATCGCTCCTCATTCTTCGTCTCGTCATTGTGGGAAGCGCAGGCCCCGGTTCATTCAAGGCACCGAGGCCTGCTCAACCACAGTTCAACGACTAGTGATGGTGATGACCGCCACCGTGGCCGCCATGTCCGCCGCCACCATGGCCGCCGCCACCGTGTCCGCCGCCGCCATGTCCGCCACCGTGGCCGTGTCCACCGCCGCCGTGACCATGACCGCCACCGTGACCATGTCCGCCGCCACCCCAGTGACCGCCGCCATGTCCATGACCGCCGCCACCGATGTTCACGCGGATTCCGCCGCCGCCGCCCCAGCCGCGATTCCAGCGCCCACCGCGCCAGCCCCAGCCTTCGCCGCGATTCCAGCCGTAGCCGCGAACGCCGCTCCAGCCGCTCCAGTTATGCCAGCCGCCGCGATACCAGAAGTACGGCTGTCCGCCGTACCAGCGATAATAATGCGGGCCACCGACATAAGCGCCGCCGAGATAGACGGGGCCGTTGTAAACGGAATAACCGCAATCACCGGCGTAATACGAACTGTAGGCATCGCACGGGCCAGGCGGGTAATAGCCTGGACCATAGTAGTAGCTCGGCACGCCGACGCCGACGACGATGCGGGCATCTGCCGGCGTCGCCGTGAACATCGCTGCACCGGCCATCGCCGCAGTGGCGAGGGCCGCAGTCATAATTGACTTCATTTTTTAAGGCTCCATCCCAGGATTGAGAAAACACTCTATCCGCTATTGTTGGAACTGGCTGCATGAACCGCAGATGAACTGCCGCTAACCGGTGCGGTAATCTGGAAAGAGAAATAGAATCAGTGGTTTGAACACTTAAAAAAAAACGGCCCCAGCGCGAAACGCGCCGAGGCCGCAATTTTATCCGTCGCAGTCAGGTGCGAACAGAGCGATCAGTGATGGTGATGATGTCCGCCACCGTGGTCGTGACCGCCGTGGCCACCGTGATCATGCCCACCGCCGAGGTTGATGTTGATTCCGGCACCGCCGCCGCCCCAGCCGCGATTCCAGCGTCCACCGCGCCAGCCCCAGCCTTCGCCGTGGTTCCAGCCGTAGCCGCGAACGCCGCGCCAACCATTCCAGTTGCGCCAGCCGCCGCGATACCAGAAGTACGGCTGACCGCCGTACCAGCGGTAATAGTGCGGGCCGCCAACTGTGACGCCATCGAACGCCACCGGGCCGTTGTAGACCGAGTAGCCGCAATCGCCGTCGTAGTAGTTGGTGTAAGCATCGCACGGGCCAGGCGGGTAATAGCCGGGGCCGTAGTAATAACCAGGCGCGGGAACGCCCACGCCAATCCGAACCGCCACGCGCGCATCGGCGGGCGCGCTAACGGCGACGGACGCACCGGCAATCATCGCGACCGCAACGGCGATCTTTCCAAACGTTTTCATCGCTCCATTCTCCTTATGTAGCTTCTGGCCCCACGGGCCATTGGCGAAATCTGCCTTTCACCGGCTGAACCGGACGTGAATGGCAGGCCGCATATTGATGCCCGGTATGAAATTAGACCAGCGCCAAAAACGCCGGCCAAGCAAAAACCCCGGCGATCGCTCGCCGGGGTTTTCAAATACAAAACGTGACAGCCTAACGGTGGCGACCACCGCCATGGAAGCCGCCGCGGCGAGCGCCACGGTATCCGCCGTGCCAGCCGCCACGATATCCCCCGCGATAGCCGCGATAGCCGTAGCCACGCCAGCCACCACCGTAGTAGCCGACGAACCGCGGGCCGTAATAACCGCGATAGCCGCAATAGCCATAGTAATAGCCGCAATACGGGCGCCCTGCGTAATAGCCCGGATAGACCGGCGCTCCGATGCCGATGCCAACGACAACACGCGCTTCCGCAGGCGCTGTCGTGACCACAGTTGTTGCGGTCGCCGCGCCGATCATTGCCAGCGCCCCGATCGCCAATCTGCCAAACCGATTCATGATTCAACCTCCATACTTGCGCCCCTGCACTGCACACGGTTTGGCGGAGCGCTGCTGAATGGGGGGTGAATGGCGTGTTCAGATAGATGAAGGCCGGAACCGCAATCAGGCGCTGCGGCCGCGCGCCTCAACCGGCCAGATGGCTTCAAGCGTATCGCCGCGCACGACATGATAACGGTCGTAAAGATTCACGGTTGGATCGCAATGCGGCACAACGCAGGATAACGCGTCGCCCGGTTTGAGTTTGTGTTCGCCGGGTGGATAGAACACACCGCCCTGCTCGTCTCCGAAATAGAAATAGCTGGCGCCTTCGGGTGCGCCGCTGGCGATGGTGGGCGCGCCGGCGTCGGTGGCGAAGGATTTGAACCCGGCGTCGGTGGTGGCCAGCGCATCGCGATTGGCGCTGATCACGGTGGTTTGCACGAAGAGCGACGTTTCAAACGGCGGGCGCTGGCCGGGCTTTTCCCAGACGTCGTTATATTGCTTGTCCATGAAGACATACGAGCCGACCTGCAGTTCTGTCAGCACATGCGCATCGGGATCGATGTCGAAGGTGCCGGTGCCGCCGCCGGAAAGTACTTTCGGTTCAAGACCACGCGCGCGAAGTTGATCGCGCAGCTCGCCCAGTTCTTTCATCGCGGTGAGCGAGGCATCGCGCCGTTCGTTGGGCGATTCCATGTGCTGCACTTGCCCCGCGTAACATTGCAGGCCCGCGAATTCCAAGCCTCTGCCGCCAGCGATCTGCTGAACGAGCGCAATCGCATCGTCGCCGGGCCGGATGCCGGTGCGGCCGAGACCGGGATCGATATCGACATAGATCTTGAGCGTTTTGCCGGCGGCATGGGCGGCGGCCTCCAGCTTCAATGCGATGACTGGGTTGTCGCAAACCGCGCTTAATTCGTTAACCCGCGCATTGAGCGCGATGAGGCGCGCGATACCTGCATCGGTCACGATGGGCGATGTGATGAGGATGGAGTCGATGCCGCCATCGGCCAGCGCCTCAGCCTCGCCCAGCTTGGCGCAGCAGATCCCCAGAGCACCGGCGCCGATTTGCAGCTTGGCGATTTCGACCGACTTGTGGGTCTTGGCATGTGGACGTAACGCGATCTTGTGCTTCATCGCGTGCAACGCCATGGCCGCGATGTTCTTTTCCAGCACCGCCAGGTCGATCACCAGCGCCGGGGTTTGCAGCCTGGCGCGGCCGCCGGGCACGCCGATCAGATCGTGATTGAGGTCTTGCGCTGCCATCTTGTTCCCCACAATGCTGACGGCCACGCATGACCATCGCTCTTCCGCTCATTCTTCTTTCCGCCGTTTTCCACGCCGTCGTCAATATTCTGACGAAGCGGGCGGATAACAAATATGCCATGCGCCTGCTGGTGGGCGTGTTCGCCAGCCTGTTTGCCGCGCCCGCCCTGTTCTTCGTGCCGCTGCCGCAAGGCCGCGCGCTGTGGTTTCTGGCCGGCACCGCATTCGTGCATGCCTTTTATGAACTGATGATGGTGAAATCCTACGAGAGCGCGGCGTTCTCTGCCGTCTATCCCGTGGCGCGCGGCACCGGGCCATTGTTCACAGCCATTGGCGCATTCCTGATTTTGGGCGAGCACCCGCCGCTGACGGAAATCGCAGGCATCGCGATGGTGTGCGGCGGCGTGATCGCCATCGGCCTGTCGCACCGCGCAACCGAAGGTATCCACAAAGGCCTGGGCTATGCGCTGGCGACCGGCGTGACCATCGGTTGCTACACGCTGATCGACGCCAGCGGCGTGCGCAGTGTGCCCAACCCTTTCAGCTACGTCCTGTGGTTCTTCGTGGTGCATGGCTTCACCGTGATGGTGACGGCACCGGGCATTCGTGGGCGCGCCGTGGTGATCGAAGCGCGGCGGCAATGGAAGCTGGGCGTGCTGCTGGGTGTGCTTTCCATCATCACCTATGGCGCGGCGATGCTGGCCTATCGCTATGGCGCCACAGCACAGCTGGCAGCGCTGCGCGAAACCAGCGTGTTGTTCGGCACCGCGCTGGCCATGATGTTTCTGGGCGAGAAGATGACCTGGGTGCGTCGGCTGGCAGCAGCCGCGATTGCGGGTGGCGCGATCCTGCTGCAAGCCGGATAGACAGAAAACCGTTCCCGCTTGTACCGTAGCTTATGACCGACATCGTGGTTCATCAGAAGTTCGAGCGCGCGCCGGCGCTTGTGGCGCGGGTGATGTTCGATCCGGCGAACGAACCCCGCTGGATCGACGGTGCCAAGCGCGTTGAACCCTACACGCAAAGTGCAACAGAGATCGGTGCGCGCGGACGCCGCCACGGCTCGTTCTGGGGGCAGAGCTTTACCTGGATAACGGAAACGACTGTGTTCGAGCCGGATCGCAAGTTGGTGCTGCATTATGTCGAAGGGCCGATGACGGGGGATGTGACCTATGAAATCGCGCCCGATGGCGCGGGCGCGAAGGTGACAATCCGCCATCAAGGCGCGACGCTAGCCATGCCGGGTGCGGAGATGTTCCTGAAACGCAAGCTGCAATCGGACCTGAAGCGGTTGAAGACACTGGTGGAGCGCCAGCCCAAGACATGAAAACATTTTATTCGTCCGCACATCTGGCGCACGCACCCAGGGAAGAATTCGAGCAAGGGCGGCTGACCCCGGCGGTGGAAATTCCCGAACGCGTAGAGCGCGTGAAGGCGCGTATTGAGGATCGCAAACTGGGACCGGTGCTGGCGCCCGCGGAATTTGGCGCAGAACCAGCACTGCGCATTCACGATCCGGCGTTCGTGCAATTCCTGACGGATGCTTATACCGACTGGCGCAAGGCCTATTGGCGCGACGAGAGCGACGCCATTCCTTCGACATGGCCGGCGCGAGGCTTGCGCGAGCGGCGCGGCGGCGACATCGAATCCCGGCTTGGTTCTTATTGCTTCGACACCGCCACGCCGATCACCAAAGGCACGTGGGAAGCGGCGCGCGCGGGCGTGAATGTGGCGCTATCGGCGGCGCAAGCGGTTCGCGGCGGCGAGCGCGCGGCTTTCGCATTGGCGCGGCCGCCCGGCCATCACGCCAGCAGCGATGTGTTTGGCGGCTATTGCTATCTGAACAACGTCGCTATCGCGGCGCAATGGCTGGCCGATCAGGGCATAAAGCCGGCGATCTTGGATGTGGACTATCACCACGGCAACGGCACGCAATCCATCTTCTACAAGCGCAATGATGTGCTGTTCGTGTCCATCCACGCCGACCCTTCGTTTGCTTATCCGCACTATCTGGGTTTCGCGGATGAGCGCGGCGAAGGTATAGGCGAGGATGTGAATCTGAATTTGCCGCTGCCGAAGAAAACGGATTGGACGGCCTATTCGTCCGCGCTGGATGCAGCGCTGGCGCGGATCGCGAAGTTCGCGCCCGATGTGCTGCTGGTGTCGCTGGGGCTGGATACGTTTGAAGGCGATCCGATCTGCCGCTTCAAGATCAGCACGGAGGATTACCTGCGTATGGGCGAGCGGCTGGCGGCCATGAAGCTGCCGACGCTGTTTGTGTTCGAAGGCGGCTACAACATCGAGAAGCTGGGCGAGAATACCGTGAACGTGCTGGAAGGGTTTGAAGGACGATGATCAGGATTCGCACGGCGCTCATTCCCTTGCTGCTTCTTTCGCTGACGGCTTGCGAACCGGCGGCGGGGCCGACGCCCAAATCTTCGCAAGGCGCGCACCCTGCTCTGCCCGCGCCGCGCAGCGACCTGCTGCCGACAACCAACTTCGCCACCGCCATCGGCTGGCCGAGAAATAAAGCGCCGGTTGCGCCGGCCGGTTTCATCGTGACGCGTTTCGCACAAGGGCTGGATCATCCACGCTGGATTTATATTCTGCCGAACGGCGATGTGCTGGTGGCGGAATCCATCACTGTTCCAAAACCGCCGCACGGCTTTCAGGATCGCGTGGGCGATTACCTGCAACGCAACACAGACACCGTTGGCGTCAGCGCCAACAAGATCGTGCTGCTGCGTCCGCGCGCGGACGGTACCGTCAAGCTGCGCAGCACATTCTTGAGCGGGCTGAACCAGCCATTCGGCATGGCGCTGCTGAACGGCAAATTCTATGTCGGCAATACCGGCGGCGTATGGGAATACGATTACAAAGATGGCGACATGCGGATCGCCGGGCCGGGAAAGAAGATTCTCGATCTGCCCGTGGGCGGTTACAACAATCACTGGACGCGCAATGTGTTTGTGAACCATGACGGCACCAAGCTTTTTGTGACGGTTGGTTCGGGCAGCAACGCGGGCGAGAACGGCGCGGACAACGACAAGGGCCGCGCCAATATTCTGGAGATCAACCCGGACGGCAGCGGGCGGCGCGTTTTCGCATCCGGCATCCGCAATCCCAACGGGCTTGGCTATGAGCCGCAGACAGGTGTGCTTTGGACGGTGGCCAACGAGCGCGACATGCTGGGCAACGATCTGGTACCCGATTACCTGACGCGCGTGCGCGACGGCGATTTCTATGGCTGGCCCTGGGCCTATTGGGGCCATCATGTGGATGCGCGGGTGACGCCGCCGCGTCCCGATATGGTGGCGAAAGCCATGACGCCGGATTACGCGCTTGGTGCGCATGTGGCGGCACTCGGTCTGACCTTCTACAACGCCGACGCTTTCCCGGCGCATTACAAAGGCGGCGCCTTCATCGGCGAGCACGGTTCGTGGAACAGAAAGCCGTTCGCGGGATACAAGGTTGTGTTCGTGCCATTCGTGAACGGCATGCCCAGCGGCGCGCCGGAAGATTTCCTCACCGGGTTTCTGGCTTCGGCGGACGACGGCACGGCATACGGACGCCCGGTCGGTGTGACGGTGGACAAAGACGGCGCATTGCTGGTGGCCGACGATACCGGCGGCATCATCTGGCGGGTGACGGCGAAACCGTAATCAGTCTTTCTTCCAGCCTTCGGTGAAATGATCGGTGGCTTCTTTCATTTTTTCCGCAGCGTCCTTCACCTTGTCTTTCATCTTCTCGGTGGCGGGACCGGCCTTTTCCTGCATGCCGTCGAGCGCGCGGTCCACAGCGCCTTTTACGCTGGCCGCGGTGCCGCCCTTTTCATATTCGCGCACGATGGCGCCTTCGATCTTCGCCAGCACGGCATCGACATTGTACTTGCTCTTCAGCGCCGATTCATCATCGCCGCCGGTGGAATGATAGCCGCCGATGGCGCTGTAGATGTTGATGGCTTCATCGGTCTTGCGGCCCCAGTCGAGCACGCGATAGAAATGGCCGCCTTCGCGATCCGTTCCGCCGAAGAGATCGAGCACAGCCGCCCCCAGCGACACCGGCAGCAGCAGAAAGTTCTGCAAGTTGCCCAGCACAAGCTTCAGCTGGAACACGAACACGTCGCGCAGGAATTTCCAGCGCGCATGCGGATCGGTATTGACGGGCGGCTGCGGTTCGCTCATGGCACATTCTTAGAACACCTTGCGGGCCGGGATAAAGCGGGCATATTGCGCGGCCATGAACGGATTACTCCGCCTCGCCCGCCACGCCGCCTTTTGCGCCCTCGATCCGGCGCACATGGGGCGTAGCTACGCACAACGCGAACGCTTCAACAGCGCGGTGTTCATTTCACCGAAACTGAATTTCCTGTTCACCAAGAACGAGAAATGCGGTAATAACAGCGCCCGTCGCACGCTGCAGAATCTGGTTTCGGACAAGCCGCTACCGAAGGACTTTTCGGACACCAACCGCTGGTTCGCGCCGTTGCTGCAACCCAGCGATTTGCGCCTAAACGACATCGAACAGCTTAACGCGCGCATTCCATTCAAGTTCGCGATTGTGCGTAATCCCTATTCGCGGGTGCTGTCGTGCTGGCTCAACAAATTCGTGGTGAGTGGTGGCAAGACGCAAAAATACCGCAAGCTGGTGAACGCCGATCGCGAACCCAGCTTTGCCGAATTCGTGGAGCAGATCTGCAAACAGACGCCGGAAGAAATGGATCCGCACTGGCGCGTGCAATATTACAATATCTATTGCGAGCTGATCCGCTACGACGAATTCGTGCGCTTCGAGCGGATGGATGAGGAATTCGGCGCCATCGTGTCGCGCTACTCGCCGCACGCCACGATTCGCAATGTGCGCCGCGGCGAATTCGATGCCGGCGCCAAGATCATGCAGCATTATACCAAGCCGATCGCGCGGATGGTGCGCGAGAAGTTTGCTATCGATTTCGAACAGTTCGGCTATGCCGACGATCTGGAGCTGGCGGCGGGTTAGTGGAAATCTTCCGCGCGCCTGGGCCCGCGGAACTGGCGTAGCACCGTGCCCAGCCAGCTTCCATCCGGCGCCTTGCCGCTTTGCGCGAATTTATCCGGCAATAGATGCCACGAGGTTTGCGGCTGATGGTGATGGATGCCATGAAAATTCTGGTTCATCACCAGCCAGCGGAAAATCGCCGGCATGCGGGAGTTGCGCGCGTTCAATCCTGCTTCGACAGACGTTCCATAATGCGGCGCGTTGTCGAGCAGTGAGACGACACACCAGCGCGCCGCAAGCGTGGCCGCGAACACAGGCCACGCCGCACCCCAGCACCATATGGCGGCGGCGAACAATACCGTCATTGCCAGCAGATCGAGCCGGATGGCGCGGCGGCGTTCGGGATTGCTGAAGGCGCGCAACGCGGCCTCGCGCAACTGCACGGTTTCAGGATCGTCGCCGAGCCGTTCCAGAATCCAGCGCGTGGTTGAAACCGGCAGCAGAACCGGCAATGGCGACAGCACATACATCAGCGCCTGCCCGCCCAGTATGTTGAAAAAATAAACCGGCACGACCACCGCGCGCGATTTGCCTTCGGGCAACACATCGGGTCGGTCGTAGGAATTGCGGTTGAAAGCGTGATGTGCCAAATGGCCGAAGCGAATGACGTGCCAGGAATAGCCGAAAGTGATGCCGAGCAAGCGGCCAGCGCGCGCGTTCGGCGCCTCGCCTTCAAACAATGTGCTGTGCATCGTCTCGTGCATCAGCCCGTAATGCAGCGGCGCGGTGACGGCGCAGAGAATAATGAGCGCCGCAGCGGTCCAGCCGTTTACCGGAATGAGAAACGGAAAAAGGAAGAACTGCAGCAGCGTGATGGCGAACGCGAGCGTCAGCAGCAGCGCATCAATGCGCGCCGCGTTCGGAGATACTTGGCTATTGCCGATTCCGCTCATCGAAGGTCCGTGCCCCCCGTCACATTATTCATGGCTATGCACATCGCAATCGAAAACCGGCGCTAACCTTGCCGCCCGGCGACGGGGCCGAACAGGTTTTCCAGGCTGAAAGCCTCATTCGGCATGCGGACAATGCGGAAAATCCCGTTGGCGCGCAGGCATATCTTGCCATCCGCCGTGGCGGTGCCATGCACGAACAGTAGGTTGCGGGTCGCGTGGGTCATCTCCGCGCTGCCCTCAACCCAGGAACCCAGCGGCGCCGGCGCCACGAAATCGCAGGTCAGGTTCACGGTGGGCGAAAAGCCGGGATCGAGCTTGGATTGAAACCGCGCGGCCAGCGGCAACTGCATATCGGCGAAGGTGGCCATCATGCCGCCGTGCGCCACCATGCCGGGATTGCAATGGCGCGCCTCGACCCGGAAACCCAGATGCAGGCGTTCCTTTTCCCACTTGCCGTAAAGCGGGCCGTTGGTTTCCAGAAAGCCCATGGAAATATTCAGCGGCGCGAAACCGGCGGGAATGTTGGCGGACATGATCAGGCCTTCGAATAGCGGTTGGGAAAGCCTCTAGCCCGCGCCTTCGCAACTGCACAAGAGATGCTCCGCCCTTGACGCTTCACTCCCCCAAGCCTATCTCCGGCTCAGTGGCTGGCACTCCCGCTTCGCGAGTGCTGCTGGCTGCAATCAAGCGATTGATATTATTAGACTCTTGAGGAGCACTCCCCCAATGAAATTCCGTCCGCTCGGCGACCGCGTTGTCGTCCGCCGCCTTAAGGAAGACCAGAAGACCCCCGGCGGCATCATCATTCCCGACACCGTTCAGGAAAAGCCGCAAGAAGGCGAAATCATCGCCGTTGGCCCCGGCGCCATCGACGATCACGGCAAGCGCATCGCCCCCGAAGTGAAGGCCGGCGACTTCGTGCTGTTCGGCAAATGGTCGGGCACCGAAGTGAAGGTTGATGGCGAAGAACTCCTGATCATGAAGGAGTCCGACATCATGGGCATTCTCGAAGGCCGCACGGCATCCAAGAAGAAGGCCGCTTAAGCGCGCCTCTCAATCTGAATTCAGGAGAATACGAAAATGGCAGCCAAAGACGTTAAGTTCGGCGCCGACGCGCGTGAGAAGTTGCTCCGCGGCGTCGATATCCTTGCCGACGCAGTACAGGTGACGCTGGGCCCCAAGGGCCGCAACGTCGTCATCGACAAGAGCTTCGGCGCCCCGCGCACGACCAAGGATGGCGTGACGGTGGCGAAGGAAATCGAACTCGGCGACAAGTTCGAAAACATGGGCGCGCAGATGGTGCGCGAAGTGGCCTCCAAGACCAACGACGCGGCCGGCGACGGCACGACGACGGCAACGGTTCTGGCGCGCGCGATCGTTCGCGAAGGCTCCAAGCTGGTGGCCGCGGGCATGAACCCGATGGACCTGAAGCGCGGCATCGAGAAGGCGGTCGAGCACGTCGTCGCCGATCTCAAGAAGCGTTCCAAGAAGGTGAAGTCCAACGAGGAAATCGGCCAGGTCGGCACGATCTCCGCCAACGGCGACAAGGAAGTGGGCAAGATGATCGCCCATGCCATGTCGAAGGTCGGCAACGAAGGCGTGATCACGGTGGAAGAGGCCAAGAGCCTTGAGACCGAACTGGAAGTGGTCGAAGGCATGCAGTTCGACCGCGGCTATATCTCGCCCTACTTCGTCACCAACGCCGAGAAGATGGTGGCCGAGCTGGAAGAGCCTTACATCCTGATCCACGAAAAGAAACTGGGTTCGTTGCAGCCGATGCTGCCGGTTCTGGAAGCGGTTGTGCAGGGCGGACGTCCGCTGCTCATCATCGCCGAGGAAATCGAAGGCGAAGCGCTGGCCACCCTCGTGGTCAACAAGCTGCGCGGTGGCCTGAAGGTTGCGGCAGTGAAGGCACCGGGCTTCGGCGATCGCCGCAAGGCCATGCTGGAAGACATCGCCATCGTGACCGGCGGACAGGTGATCAGCGAAGATCTCGGCATCAAGCTCGAGAACGTGAAGCTGAACATGCTGGGCACGGCCAAGAAGGTGCGCATCGACAAGGACAACACCACGATCATCGACGGCGCCGGCAAGAAGAACGACATCCAGAGCCGCGTCGGCCAGATCAAGGCGCAGATCGAGGAAACCACCTCGGACTACGACAAGGAGAAGCTGCAGGAACGTCTCGCGAAGCTCGCGGGCGGCGTTGCGGTGATCCGCGTCGGCGGCGCGACCGAGGTCGAGGTCAAGGAGAAGAAGGATCGCGTCGATGACGCGCTCAACGCCACCAAGGCGGCGGTCGAGGAAGGCATCGTTCCGGGCGGCGGCACGGCGCTCCTCTACGCCACCAAGGCGCTGAGCGGCCTGACGGGCGAGAACGAAGACCAGACGCAGGGCATCGCGATCGTCCGTAAGGCGATCCAGTCGCCGATCCGCCAGATCGTCGAGAACTCCGGCGTCGAAGCCTCCATCGTGGTCGGCAAGCTGCTCGAGCAGAAGTCGCACACCTTCGGCTGGGACGCACAGGGCGAGAAGTATGTCGACTTCATCGACGCCGGCATCGTAGACCCGACG
>DATAUZ010000003.1:0-1579 GCA_036267995.1 Rhizomicrobium sp. | reverse complement strand
GCGGCTTGTCGAACTCAGCGTCGCGAAGGACGGCCCGGCGCCGACGCATATCATCTGGCCGGAAGCGGCGCCGCCGTTTCTTCTCTCGCGCGAGCCTGAAGCGCTGGACGATATCTCGCTCATCACCAGCGACAAGGTTCTGCTCACCGGCGCGGTGCGCGTCGAAGTGAACACACCGACGGACTACCACTTCTTCAACAGCCTCTACGTCTTTGCGCATGGTGGTCAGCTTCTCGACACTTACGACAAATTCCATCTCGTGCCGTTCGGCGAATATCTACCGTTGAAGTCGATCTTCCAGGCGGTGGGCATCGCCAAGCTGGTGAACTCTCCGGGCGATTTTCGCGCCGGCGCAGGACCGAAGACATTCGATGTTCCGGGCGCGCCGCCGGTGACACCGTTGATCTGCTACGAGATTCTATTTCCCGACGAGATCGCGGCCGCGCGCCGTCCGGGCTGGTATGTGAACGTCACCGATGATTCCTGGTTCGGGCCGCCGTCATCCACCGGGCCTTATCAGCACCTACTCACCGCGCGCGTGCGCGCCATCGAGCAGGGCGTGCCCATCGCGCGCGACGCCAACACCGGCATTTCCGCCGTGATCGATCCGGTCGGCCGCATCACGGCCATATTGGGCGCGGGGCAGATGGGCGTCATCGATGCGGCGCTTCCCGCGGCATTGCCGCCCACGCCCTATTCACGATTTGGCGAGTGGCTGTTCCTCGCCCTGCTCATTCTGTGCGGCGCGAGCGGCTGGGCATTGGCCGCGAAAAATCGGGCTTGATAAGTACCTTCGGGGGCATGTAACAAGGTCCCGTGGCGGTCCCGACGGGGCTAAGGTCCGGCGCGGAAACGGAAATTTTGTGTAAGTAGGACCGTGCCCAAAAAACAAGCAAACCCCATAGATGCCCATGTGGGCAATCGCGTGCGCTTAAGGCGCATGCTGGTCGGCATGAGTCAGGAAAAACTGGGCGAACTGCTCAGCCTGACATTCCAGCAAGTCCAGAAATACGAAAAAGGCGTGAACCGCATAGGCGCGGGCAGGCTTTTCCACATTGCCAAGATACTGAGCGTGCCAATCGACTATTTCTACGAAGATGTGACCGACGCCAATTCGATGCCTGGATTTGCGGAAGATCAGGCCAATCCTCCGGTCATGGAGTTCTTATCCACCGGAGACGGGCTACAGCTCAATCTGGCCTTCATGCGAATCAAGGAGGCCCGGGTTCGCAAGCGCGTGCTCGACCTTGTGAAAAGCCTTGCCGATGGCGAAGAGCATTGAACCCGCTTTGACGTAGGTCCAATCCCTCAATACTCTCACGCGTCGATCTTTCGATGCTGCGGGTCGTGGATCAGAAGCAAGCAACTGAAATCGACTTTTCCATCGGCCGGCGTTTAGCCGTGCGCCGAAAGGAAATCGATATGAGTCAACAGGCGCTGGGCAAAGAGCTCGGCGTTTCGTTTCAGCAGATTCAGAAATACGAAAAAGGCTCGAGCCGCATTTCCGCAGGCCGTCTGTTCGAGATGGCCAAACTGCTCAATGTGAACATCATCTATTTCTTCGCCGACGTGATCGCGC
>DATAUZ010000002.1:0-41236 GCA_036267995.1 Rhizomicrobium sp. | reverse complement strand
CCTTGCCGGGCGGGCGCGGCACGTTATAAGGCCCGCCAAATGCTGGCTCTGGACAATATCGTGGTGCGCATCGCGGGGCGGGAGATCATCTCCGGCGCCACCGCCAATCTGCCTGCCGGCCGCCGCATCGGCCTGGTGGGGCGCAACGGCGCGGGCAAATCCACGCTCTTCAAGGTGATTTTGGGCCAGTTGCAGCCCGATGACGGCCAGGTGAGCTGGCCCAATGCCTGGCGCCTGGGCGCGGTGGCGCAGGAAGCACCGGGCAGCGATGTCAGCCTGCTCGACACGGTCCTGGCGGCCGATGGCGAAAGGCTGACGCTGCTGGCGGAAGCCGAGCACACCAGCGACGGCCACAGGCTGGGCGATATCTATGCCCGGCTGGAGGCGATCGACGCCTAGACCGCACCGTCGCGGGCGGCGGAGATTCTGGCGGGCCTTGGCTTTTCGGCGGAAGATCAATTGCGCCCCTGCCGCGAATTTTCCGGCGGCTGGCGCATGCGCGTGGCGCTGGCGGCGATCCTGTTTTCGGCGCCCGATCTTCTGCTGCTGGACGAGCCGACCAACTATCTCGATCTCGAAGGCGTGCTGTGGCTGGAGGATTTCCTCAAGCGCTACCGCGGCACCGTGATCGTGGTCAGCCACGACCGCGATCTTCTGAACAACGTGGCCGAATTCATCCTACATCTGGAACACCAGAAGCTGACGCTTTACAGCGGCAACTACGACACGTTCGTGGCGACGCGGTCGGCCAAGCGTGCCAACGACATGGCGTTTGCCAAAAAGCAGGATGCCGCGCGCAAGCACATGCAGGCGTTTGTCGATCGCTTCAAGGCCAAAGCATCCAAGGCGCGCCAAGCACAAAGCCGCATGAAGATGCTGGAGAAGATGCAGCAGATCGAAGTGCCGCCGGATGAATATATCGCTTCGATCCAGTTGCCCAAGCCGGAGAACGTGAGTCCGCCGCTGATCACGCTGGAGAACACGGCAGTGGGATACGACGGACGCGCGGTGCTTTCGCATATCGCATTGCGCTTTGATCCCGACAGCCGCGTGGCGCTGCTGGGCAAGAACGGTAACGGCAAATCCACGCTGGCAAAACTTCTGGCTGGCCGCATGGACCATATGGGCGGCGAAATTGTGCGTTCGCGCAGGCTTTCACCCGGATATTTCGCGCAGCATCAGCTCGATGAACTGGATGCGACCGCCACACCGGTGCAAACGCTGGCGCGCTTTCGCCCCAAGATGAACGAGACCGAACTACGCACGCGGCTGGGAAGCATGGGGCTGACGCGTGATAAGGCGCTGACGGAAGTGGGCAAGCTTTCCGGCGGCGAACGCGCACGGCTGATGCTGGCGCTGGCGACGCTGGACAAACCCAATCTTCTTATTCTCGACGAACCCACCAACCATCTGGATATCGACGCGCGCGAAGAACTTCTGATCGCGCTGAATGATTTTGAAGGCGCCGTCATTCTGGTGAGCCACGACCGGCGCCTGATCGAAGCCACCATGGAAACGCTTCTGCTTGTGGCGGATGGCGGCGTGCATCCGTTCGACGGCGATCTGGACGATTACCGCCGCTTCCTTTTGACCGGCAAGAACGCGCCGACGCGTCGCGAGGCAGCGCCCGCGCCAAAAGCCAAGAAGGAAGACGCGCGCAAGGATTCCGCCGAGCGCCGGCGGCAACTGAGGCCGCTAAAGGAAAAAGTGGAAATCGCCGAACACCAGATCGAGGAATTGAACGCGGAGATTGCAAAGCTGGACAATGCGCTGGCTGATCCGCTGCTGTTCCAGCAGAACCCGGCCAAGGGCAGCGCCGTTTCCAAGAAACGCGCAGAAGCGGCCCGCAAGCTGGAAGCCGCCGAAGTGCGCTGGCTCGCGATGAACGAGCAATATGAAAGCGCGATGGCGGGCGCCGATTAACCCCAGTTCACAATTGTACGTTTCCTGACAATTGGCACACCTTCGCAGGATGTTCCGTGCTAGGCTGGCGACGGCTTAAAGGCGTTTTTCTTGACAAACAGTCGTTTTTTCCGACCCAGCGGACCCATCTCGCTGGGCGAGATTGCCGCGCGCGTGGGTGGCGAACTGCCCGCGCAAGCGCCGCCCGCGTTCATGGTGCAAGACATCGCAGCGCTCGACAGCGCGGAAATCGGCGACCTCAGCGTTTTCAGCGACAGCAAGCGCATGGGCGATTTCGCCCATTGCCGCGCCAGCATTATCGTCACCAGCAGCAAGCTTGAGCATCACGAACACAACGGAAGCTGGCTGCTTCTTGTGAAAGATCCGCGGCTGGCCTTCGCGCAGATCGGGCACATGTTTTATCCGCCCGCGCAACTTGAAGCTGGCGCGCACGCCAGCGCGCAAATTGATACCTCGGCGGCGATCGGCGCGGGCTCGCAGATCGGTGCCGGCGCCGCAATCGGGCGCGGTGTTGAGATCGGCCTGCGCTGCCATATCGAAGCAAATGCCGTCATCGGCGATAACGTTACCCTCGGCGACGATTGCGTTATCGGACCCAACACGTCGATCAGCAATGCGATGCTGGGCTCGCGCGTGAAGATCGACGCCAACGTCAGCATCGGCGGTCCGGGCTTCGGCTTTGTAGCCGGACCGGCGGGCTTGCTGCGCACAGCGCAGCTTGGGCGGGTCATCATCGAGGACGACGTGCAAATCGGTGGCAACTGCGCGGTGGATCGGGGCGCGATGGGCGACACGGTGATTGGCGCAGGAACGGCGATCGATAATCTGGTTCAGATTGGCCACAACGTGCGCATCGGCCGCCATTGCGTGCTTGCCGGACAGGTCGGTATTGCCGGCAGCACCACGCTGGGCGACCGAGTGATGGTCGGCGGGCAATCCGCAATCAGCGATCATCTGACGATCGGTGCTAATGCACGCATCGCTGGCAAAAGTGGCGTGATGCGCGATGTCGCGGCCGGTGAATCCGTCGGTGGATATCCGGCAATGCCCATCCGGCAATGGCATCGCCAATCCGTGGCGCTGGCACGGCTGGGCACGCGCAAGCCGGGCAAAGAGAACGGCTGAACCTACTTCACCGGTTATCCCGCAGCGCGGCGCGCGACGACCGCGAATGGGATGCAGGCGATCCACAGGATCGCGGCATACAGCGCGCCCAGCCAGTTTGCGCTGAGAAACAGGATGAGCAATCCGCCGTCGATCAGCAACACCAGCGCGGGCAGCCAGGGATAACCCAGCGCGCGGAACGGACGCACCATATCCGGCTCGCGCCGGCGCAGAACGAAGATCGAAACAATCACCAGCACGGCGGCGCCAGCGCCAAGCGTGCCGATCAGCCCGAACAGCAACGTGAACGATCCGCTGAGCGCCAACGCGATGCTGCCTGTCGCTGTGAGCGCAAAGGCGGCGTAGGGGCTACCGCCCTTGTTCACGTTCTGGAATATCGACGGCAACAGTTTCTCACGCGATAGCGCCAGAAGGATGCGCGGCGCGCTCATGATTCCGGCATTGGCGCAGCTTGCCACCACCACCATGGCGCCGATGGCAAACAGGATGGCCGGCAGCGCACCGCCGGCTTCATTCAGCACAGTGGTAAACGGCAGCGCGTTGTGCGCCATGCCGCCAACACCCAATGCGTAAAGAAGCGCCGCATTGACGCCGACATATAGTACAGCCGTGAGCAGAATGCTGAACACCATGGCGCGCGGCAGGCTGCGCCCGGGATTCACATTCTCTTCGGCGAAGAAGGCCGGTTCGTACCAACCCGAGTATGCACCGACGATGAGCTGATACGCGATGACGATGCCCAGCAAACCGATCGGTTGTGCCGGTGCCGCCGCGGCGATGGAGGCGGCATGCAGACGCCCGGCAAGTGCTACGGCCACGATGCAGAAGACGATCAATGCCGCGGCTTTGGTGAAGCTGGTGATCTGCTGAATGGTACGGCCTTCGCGCAAGCCAACCATGTTGAAAGCGTAAATCACAAGCTGCATGCCAACCGCGACAGCAGCGGTGTAATGCGCGGCGGTGGGCCACAGGATGGCCAGAAAATCCGCGAAGGCTACCGACAGGGCGGCTCCCGATGCGAGACGCGAAATCCATGTCGTCCAGCCGACGATCAATCCGCCGACATCGCCGAAGGCGCGCTGCGCATAGACATAAAGACCGCCGGACTTCGGCATGGCGGTGCAAAGCTCGGCGACGATGTTGGCTTCCAGCAACGCATGAATCGCGGCCACCGACCAAAGGCCCAGAATGAGCCACGCGTTGGGAACGAGCCCCGCGATGATGGATGGCGTGCGCAGGATACCGGCGCCGATCATGCCGCCCAGCGCGATGGCGATGCCGAAGGAAAGACCGAGGATGCGCAATAGTTCGCCGTGCGGGTTGCGCGGCGCAGGCGTGGATATGGACATTGCGTCATCCCCCGATCGACGGGGCATTGTTACCGCAAACCGCCCCGCGCGATAGCGAGCCATTCCGATTGGGCGGACTGGTAGCGCCGCGGGGCGCCATCCATGTTCTTCAGGATCTGCTCATAGAGCGCGCGGGCTTCATTGGGGTGACCGAGGCGGTCGAGCAACTGACCATAACGCGCACGCGCCTCCTCGCCGGAAAAATAGGGAACGAGGCGGGCATATTCCTGCGCGGCGTCCTCATCCTTGCCCTGCAACTCCAACGCGCGCGCATAGATCAGATGCGCGTCCTGCGAAACGAAACTGGGATCGGCTTTCTGCAAGGTGTCCAGCGTAGCTTGCGCACCGGCGCCGTCGCCGTTGAGGAATTGCGCGCGCGCCAGACCCATCAGCAATGCGGGATCGTCCTTGAACTGGCCTTGCAGAGCGTCGCGGTAGGTTTCGATGGCTTGCGTATACTGGCCGCGCTGGATGAGCTGATTGGCCAGAGCGCGCTTGGAATCGACCGAGCCCACCATTTCCACGTCGCGCTGGGCGGCGCGAAAACCTTTGTGAGGATCGATGGCCTTGGCAGCGCCGGTGCGGAAGGATCGCGCAGCACGGCTGCGCGATAGGCTGGGCACAATCACCATGAAAAAATAGATCAGCGGACCGACGCTAGGCAGGAAGACGACGACGTATATCCATGGAAAGACGTTCCCGGTGCGGATCATGTGCACGACGCACCCGACCAGCAGGGCCAGCGAAATCAGGCCGATAGGCGTCGTAAAATAGGACAGCAGCCCGAGCACGTTATCTCTCCAAAAGGCGTAGCGATGTAGCAACGCCGATGGCGCGGCCGCAAGTCAGCCCTGCTTTTCCCAGCGGCCATTGTTTTCTTTCCAGTAGGTGACGTCGTGGCCGGCCGCTTTGGCGTCTTTCCAGGCGGTGCGCGCGGTTTCCAGCGCTGCGGGATCGCGGCCATCGAACATCAGCACCACGCGCGCGAGTTCGTTCACGGCATCCCAGTCTGGCGGGCGCGCGCCGCCGACCACGAACAGCACATCGGGCTTGTTGGCGGACGTTTCTTCCACGGTAACGAGCACCGGCTGGCGCGCCGCATCGCCATCGCCGCTTTGCGCGTGCGGCAGAAACGTCTGGTCATTGTAGGTCCACAAGCGATTGTCGATGACTTCGGCGCGTTCGGCGGACTCGGTGCGGATGACCGCGCGCCAGCCGCGCTCCAACGTCTTTTCAATCAGGCCAGGCAACACATCGTCCAGGCTGCGGCGCTCGAGATGATAGAACAGCGTCTCGGTCATTATGCGAAACCGTTGAAGGCAAAGTTCGCGAATGTTTTTGTGGCGGGGTCGTACTCCACGCCGAAGAAAGCTTCGCCGCCGTCGCAAACCACCGCCGGCCGCGTGCGCCAATCTTTCTCCTGATTCATCACCTCGAGCGGGAATGCGTTGACGTAAACGATCCTGCGGCCGCCTGTAACAAAGCCGGCATATTGGCGGCCGAATTCAAATGGCGCCGGGCTTCCCGGTGGCGCGGGATGGCCGCGTTTCGCCATTTCCTGCAGCAACGCGCCGGGCAGCCGCGCTTCCAGTTCGCGGATTTGTTGCGCCGAAGGCGTCCACACGCCCTGCACATTGGGTGGCACACCGCGGCTGCATTGATGCAGCACATCGCGGGCATGATCAGGCGCAAGGACTGTACCGTTCTGCGGTTTGAGCGGCGGCAGGTCGCCCGCGTTTGCAGCGCATGCAAACGCCAGCGCGATCAGGAATGCAGCAACACACCTCATTTTTCATAATGATCTGCGATGAGGCGGTCGAGGATGCGCACGCCCCAGCCCACGCCCCAGCTTGGTGCGTGAACCTTGTGTTCGCCGTCCTGCCAGGCGACGCCAGCGATATCCAAGTGCGCCCATGGCGTTTTGTCGATGAAGCGCTGGAGGAACTGCGCTGCAGCAATGGAGCCGGCGTTGGTGGTGCCGGTGATGTTTTTCATATCGGCGATCTTGGATTTGATCATCTTGTCGTAGCCGTCGCCCAGCGGCAGGCGCCATACCGCCTCGCCCACTTCGGCACCCGCCTCGTGGATGCGTTTGGCGAGCGTGTCGTCGTTCGAGAACAGGCCGGCATGTTCGCCGCCCAGCGCCACCATGATCGCGCCGGTGAGCGTGGCCAGATCGATCACAAACTTCGGCTTGAACTTGGTCTGCGTATAGGTGAGCGCATCGGCCAGCACGAGGCGGCCTTCGGCATCGGTGTTCAGCACTTCGATGGTTTGGCCCGACATGGATGTCACCACATCGTCCGGGCGCTGCGCGTTGCCGTCGGGCATATTCTCGACGAGGCCGATAACGCCCACCGCGTTGACGCGCGCTTTGCGCGTAGCCAGCGCCAGCATCGTTCCGGTGACGGCGGCGGCGCCACCCATGTCGCCCTTCATGCCCATCATGCCGGCACCCGTCTTAAGCGACAGGCCGCCGGAATCGAAGCACACGCCCTTGCCGACAAACGCAACCGGCGCTTCGTTTTTGTTGCGCGAGCCGTTCCAGCGTATGACGACGAGCTGACTTTCGCGCACCGAACCCTGACCCACGCCGAGCAGCGCGCCCATGCCGAGCTTTTTCATTTCGGCTTCGCCCAGCACATCGATTTTCACGCCGAGCTTGCCCAGATGAGATTTCGCGCGCCGCGCAAATTCCACCGGCGATAAAACATTGGGCGGCTCGTTGACGAGATCGCGCGCCAGGAACACGCCGCCCGCCACCGCCTCCATCGAAACGAAGGCGCGCTTCGCGGCGGCCGCATCCGCCGTGGCAATCGTGACCTGCTTCAAGGTCGGTTCATATTCCTCACGATTCTTGGTGCGGTAATTGTTGAAGGTGTAACTGCGCAGGCGAGCGCCGAACGCGAGATGAGCCGCGAGCATCGCGCCTTTCGCCTTTGTACCTTTCACATCGAGCGCGAGGACCAGTTCCTTCTCGCCGTTGTTAAACAGCCGCGCCACAATGCCGGCGGCGATGCGCTCAGCCACAGGGCCGTCGAGATCGGACGCCTTGCCCAAACCCACCAGCAGAATGCGCGACGCTTTAATATTCGACGGCGCAAGAACCTCCACGATCTGTCCGGGCTTTCCGGCAAAGCGGCTGGCGGCGACGGCGCGGCGCAAAGCCCCGCCGGTTTGCGTGTCGAGATCGGCCGCCCGGGGCATCAGCGTGCCACCGTCCAGTGCGCCGACGGCGATGGCGCCTGAACCCATGGTTGAAGCGGCGGCGAATGAAACCTGCATGTGAGACCCTCGTGTTTATGGCCCGGAACGGCTACCTAGGCGGGGAAGTCCGGGATTGCCGGATAACGGCGCGGAAATGGTAGTTTAGGGGGAATCCCGGCGGGCGCAAAAGGGCGCACAGCCGCGCCCATCGCAGGACGAAGAATGCCGCGTATTTCCATCTATGTCCTGCGCCAGCTTATCGGCCCTATTGCGCTGTTCGCGTTCCTGATGGCGTGCGTGGTGTGGCTGTCGCAATCGCTGCGCCTGCTCGATCTGGTCATCAATCGCGGCCAGTCGGCGCCAACCTTCGTATATCTGACGTTGCTGCTACTGCCGAGCCTGCTTGTCATCATCCTGCCGATCGCCTTCTTTGCTGGCACGCTTTACGGGCTGCATCGGCTGAATGCCGACAGCGAACTGGTGGTGATGTGGTCGTCCGGCTACAGCCGCGCACAACTGGCGGTTCCGGTTTTCATCGCGGCCACAGTGCTGGCGGCGCTGACCTATCTCTGCGGGCTTTACCTCATGCCGCTGGGCGAACGCATGATGAAGGACAAGGTCTACGATATCCGTGCCGACATCGGCGCTGCGGTGCTGAACGAAGGCCAGTTCAATACGCCAGCCAACGGACTGACGGTGTTCATCCGCGAACTTTCCTCCGACGGCCACATCCGCGGCGTGCTGGTACACGACGACCGAAAGGCGCAGAAGCCCATCACCTATCTGGCCGAAAGCGGCCAGCTTGCGCAGACGCCGGGTGGCGCACGGCTGATCATGCGCGACGGCACGATCGAACAGACGTCAGCGGCCGGCGGCGAGCTTTCCGTTCTTAAATTCCAGCGCTATGTATTCGATCTCGACCAGTTCGGCGGCCAGCAGCGGGAATCTGAACGTGAGACCAGCGAGCGCTATCTCCCCGAATTGCTATGGCCAAAATTCAAGAAAGATCCCGGCCAGCGCGTCCGCGACGTTTATTTCGCCGAAGCGCATAACCGGCTATCCCAGCCGCTCTATTGTTTTGCTTTCGCGCTTATTGCGCTGGCGGCGGTGACGCGGGGGCGGCGCGGTCGCGGTGCCTATGCCGTGCGGCTGACGGTGGCATCGCTGCTGGCGGTGGCGTTGCGCATCGCAGGTTATGGCGCCATCGGCATTGCCTCGCGCAGCCCGCCGATGTGCGCGCTGCTCTACGCTATTCCATTGATCGGCTGCGCAGCAGCTATCGCAGACATGGCAGGCTTCGAACCATTGGAAATTCTGGCGCGGTTCTTTCCCGGCAAAAGCGTTGAGGCGCGGCCATGAGCTGGTCATGGACGCTATCGCGCTACCTAGCAAAAAACTTCCTGATTGGCATTGGTGTCATCTATGCCATCTTCCTGTTGATTGCCTTTTCCATCGACATCGTAGGTCTTCTCAACCGCGTGGAAGCCAAGACGGTTTCGACGGGGGTCGTCATCGGCATGGGCTTGCTGCAACTGCCGGATCTTGGGCTGAAACTTCTGCCATTTGCGGTTTTGCTGGGCGGCGTGTTCGCCTTCGTGCGCCTGTCGCGCAGCGAAGAACTGGTGGCCACCCGCGCAGCCGGCGTTTCTGCCTGGGAGTTTCTGGCGCCGCCACTGATCGTGGCTCTGGTTCTGGGCGTGGTCACCGTTGTTGCGTTGACTCCGCTAACGTCGCGACTGCTTGGACAATATGCATCCGTCGAAGCCAAATATATTCGCGGGCAGGCTTCGCAACTCGCGGTTTCAAAAAACGGATTGTGGCTGCGGCAGGGCGATACGCACAATCAATCCGTGATCCATGCCATGCGTGTTTCCAACCAGGGCGCGCGTCTGGAAGACGTGATTATCTTTCTTTATGGCGCGCAGGACAAATTCGCCGGACGCATCGATGCAAAATCCGCGGTGCTGGAAACCGGCGCGTGGACTCTGAACAAGGCATGGGTAAGCGGGCCGGACGGAGCACCGCAATGGTATGAGAACTATAGCCTGCCCACCAAGCTCACCACCGACCAGATACAGGAGAGTTTCGCTTCACCAGATACACTTTCCTTCTGGCAACTGCCGCAATTCATTCATGCCGCGCGACAGGCCGGCTTCTCCGCGACGCGATATGAGCTTTATTTCTATACGTTGATCGCGTTGCCCGCGCTGTTCGCGGCGATGGTGTTCATGGCGGCGAGCTTTTCGCTACGCATGGCGCGTGCCGGCGGACTGCTGCGTGTCATTCTCTATGGTGCACTCGCCGGCTTCGGCGTCTATTTCTTCAGCATGGTGACGCAGGCGCTGGGTGAATCCGGGATACTGCCCGTGGCGCTCGCCGCGGCCGCGCCCGCCTCAGCCGCCATCCTTATCGGCATGACGCTCGTCTTCCACCAGGAGGACGGCTGATCATGACGGGGGGGCGCCTGAAATCGCTGCTGCGCGCAGGCTGTGCGGCATTGGTGCTGGGCGCATTGCCGCCAGCCGCACACGCAGCGAATTCCATCCTCGGTAAAGCCAGCAATATGCTGCTGCGCGCCGATACGGTGGACTACGACATCAACAACAATGTCGTAACAGCGCATGGGCATATCGAGATCGATTACAACGACCGCATCCTGACGGCGGACCAGGTTTCGTACGACCAGAATTCCGACAAGGTGACGGCGAGCGGTCACGTCGTGGTTGTCGCGCCGGACGGCAACGTGGCATTCGCGAATAGCGTAGTCCTGACCGACAATATGCGCGACGGCGTATTGCGGGGTTTCGCGGCGTTGATCGGCAAGAACGGACGGCTGGGAGCCGCGAGCGCACAGCGCGTGGCAGGCGTTCAGACCATCGCCGACCGCGGCGTTTACACGAACTGCAAAATCTGCCGGCAAAAAGGCGAGCGGAATCCGCTTTGGCAAGTGAAAGCTTTTCACGTCGTCTACAACGAGGTCAAACACCGCATCGTCTTTCACGACGCGACGATGGAATTGTTCGGTGTTCCGGTGTTTTATACGCCATATTTCTCGGTGCCCGACCCCACGGTGAAACATGAGTCCGGCATACTGACGCCGAGTGTCGGCCATTCCAGCCTTCTGGGCTATTCGGTCCAACTACCGGTTTACATCGCGCTCAGCGATTCCCAAGACGCCACGCTGGCGCCGTCGTATTATTCACAAGGCGGCGAATTGCTGGAAAGTGAATATCGCCAACGCTGGGCCAATGGCGGCATGTGGCTACAGGCCACGGTGGCGAACACGCCATATGGCGGGCTAAGCGGGCACGAGAATACCTGGTACAGCAGCCTGTTCGGATCAGGCCGCATTGCGCTGACCGACACATGGTCGCTCGACTTCGACGTGCAACTGACGTCGAACGATACGTATCTGAAACGCTATAGCCTCTCGACACTGGACCGCCTCGTCAGCGACCTGTCGCTGACGCGCGAGAGCGGCCGCAGCCGCTTCGCGATCACCGGTTATTTCTTTCAGGGCCTGCGCGCCACCGACGTCGGCAGTACGATTCCGCTGGCGATCCCGGTTATCGAATATACATACATTCCGTTGCACGACTGGCTTGGCGGACAATTCCGCTTCGACCTTAACGGCAACTCCGTCACACGCAACGTGGGGCCGGATGCCCAGCGCGTTACTGCCGAGGCGCGCTGGCGCCTTCCGCTGATTACGGCAGACGGGCAGCTCATCACGCTTCAGGCGGATGCGCGCGGCGATGCCTATCATATCGACAACAACAGCTTGATCGAAGATCCAACCGTGCCGCTGCAGAGCCGGTATCTCGAACGCGGCTTGCCATATGTGGCGCTGGATTGGCGCTGGCCGTTCTTGGCCGCGGGGAAACCAGGCCATTCATTCGTGATCGAACCCATCGCGCAAGCCATCGCCGCGCCTTATGGCGGCAATCCGGACGGCATTCCGAACGACGACAGTGAGAGTTTTGAATTCGACGACAACAATCTTCTGACGTTCGACCGTTTTCCGGGCTACGACCTTGTGGAAAGTGGGCCGCGCGCCAACCTTGGCCTGCATGCCATCGCCTATTTTCCGACCGGCTCCATCGAAGCGTTGGCCGGACAAACATTTCGTCCCAGGCCTGACCCGGTTTTCGCAACCGACTCCGGTCTGAGAGGCACGACCTCCGATCTCGTCGGACTCGTCACCGTGAAATTTCCGCCATACTTTTCTCTCGCCCAACGCGTCGATGTCGATCAGAGCACCGGGGAATTGTTGCGTAACGAAGTTTACTTCACCGGCACCTATAAAAATTCGGCACTGGAGGTCAGCTACGTGCGCCTGCCGCCGCAACCTGTAACCCTGGGGCTGGACACACGCGAGGAAATCACCGCCGAAGCCGTGCTTGGGCTGATTGACCACTGGCAGCTCTATGCGGCCGGCCAGCGCGACCTGGAATCCGACCAGATGATCGAGAGCGATTTCGGCATCGGGTACAACGATGAATGCCTGGGCATCTCCATTGCCTATCGCCGTCAGTTCACGCGCGACCGCGATGTGCCTCCGTCCACCGACGTGCTCCTCAGCGTCAAGTTGAAGACCAACGATGACGTGGAACAGCCCACCGACCTCTTCCCGCACCATATCTTCACAGCGCCTTGATCCTTCGAGGAAATTGCTTATTCTGCCGCCCGATCGGGCCCGCCGTGGTGGCCGGCGCACGGATCCCGCCCGCGAAAACATGAGAATGAAGCCGAAGACCAGTTCCCTACGCGTGTCCTTACACACGGCCGCCCTTTTGGCAGCCGTCCTGATGACATCCGGTGCGGCGCCGCGCCACCATGCCCACCCCGCCCCGCAAACGCCTCCCGCCGCCGGCACGCCGGACAGTGCCGCGGCAGCGCCGGCCGATACCGGACAGAATGACGGCGTGGCGGCCATCGTTAACGATCAGATCATCTCGGAGTATGATCTGCAGCAGCGCATGGCGCTGTTTGCCGCTACGTCCGGCATTCCGGCAACGGCCGAAACCTTTCAGCGCATCAGGCCACAGGTTCTGCAACAGCTTGAGACGGAAAAGCTGCAGCTTCTCGAAGCGCAAAAGAACAATGTGGCTGTTACCGCCGCCGACGTGGATGGCGCCATCGAATCCCTGGAGAAATCCAACAATATTACGCAGGACCAGCTGAAAGCGACGCTGGCGCGCGGCAATGTGGAATTCGCCTCGTTCCGCGCGCAGGTGGCAGCACAGCTTGCCTGGCAGAAGCTCGTCAGCCAGCAGCTTGGCGACCGCGTTCATATTTCGCCGGAAGACGTAACCGCGGAAATGAAGCGCACGGCTGCGGGCGCGGACAAACCGCACTTCCTCGTTTCCGAAATCTTCCTGCCAGTGGACAATCCCGATCAGGATGGAAAAGTTCTGAAGGCCGCGCAGGATCTTGAAAGCCAGCTGCAGTTGGGGGCGCCGTTCGCGACCGTCGCGCGGCAATTCAGCCAGAACCCTTCCGCGGCGCAAGGCGGCGATATTGGCGTGGTTCAGAATGGCCAGCTCGCGGCCGAGCTGAACGATGCGCTGGAAAAACTTGTACCCGGAAAATTCACGCAGCCAATCCGCTCGACCGGCGGCTACTATATTCTTCAGTTGCGCGCGCGCCAGGAAGCGATGGGCACGAAAATTCCCACTAAGCCAGCGGCAACAACGCCGGATGGTGTTTTACCACTGGCGCGCATCCTGCTGCCGATCGGACCCAAGCCCGCACAGGATCTTGCGCAAAAAGCATTGCGCGCTGGCGCGGTGATCCGAAGCCGCATCACCACATGCGACCAGATACCTGCACTGGTAAAAGAATTGAACGGCGCGGTTTATATGAGTTTGGGAAACATGCGCGTGGCAGACCTTAGCCCGCAGATGCAGCAGGCACTGGCACAAACACAGCCAGGAGAGCCGACACAGCCGTTTCTTTCGCCGGCCGGCCTTGAAATCATCGCGCGCTGCGATGTCGCCGCGCCGCAAATGACCGCCTTTACAATGCCGACGCGCGATCAAGTGGAAGATCAGCTATTCGAAGAACAGATCACGGCATTGGCGCGTCAATATCTGCGCGATCTGAGGCGCGATGCCGCCATTCAGGAATGCGATGCGCAGGGCTGCAAGAGCCCGATTGCGGCGGCGGTTTCAGCAACGGCAAACGCCGGCAATGCCACCAACTGATCCGCGCTGCACCTCTGCCGATGCGCCGATTGTCATAACCATGGGTGAGCCTTCCGGCGTGGGGCCAGAAGTGGCCGTCGCGGCGTTTCTTGCGATGGGGGGCAGGGTTGGTGCGCATTCCTTGAAGCTGGCGGGCGATCCGGACGTGTTCCGGGACTGTGGCGATGTTCCGGACAGTGCATTGATCGCGACGCATCCTGTTGCGACAGCCCGAAAGCCGGGACATGCCGATTCCGCCAACACGCATGCGGTGGTCGATGCCATCGACGTCGCGGTAAAGCTGGCGATAGCAGGCGCGGCCGCGGCGGTTGTGACCGCGCCCATTCACAAAGCCGCGCTGATGCAAGGCGGCTTCGAATATGCCGGCCATACCGAATATCTGGCCAAGCTCACAGATGCGCCGCGCGCGGTGATGATGCTTGTGGGCGGCGGGCTGCGCGTGGTGCCGCTGACCATTCACGTTCCCCTGAAAGATGTGCCGCCGCGCGTGACCACGATTGCTATTGTGGAAACTGGGGAGATCATTCTTGCGGCGTTGAAGCGCGATTTTGGGATTGCGAAGCCGCGCCTTGCGATCTCCGGTCTCAACCCCCACGCGGGCGAAGATGGCGAGATTGGCCGGGAAGAAGGCGAACACATCATTCCCGCGGTGAAGGCCTTGCGTGGCGGCGGCGCGGATGTTCGCGGGCCTCTGCCAGCGGACACCATGTTTCACGCCGATGCGCGCACGGGGTATGATGCGGCGCTGTGCATGTATCACGATCAGGCGCTGATACCGCTAAAGACGCTGGCGTTCTGGGAAGGGGTGAACGTGACGCTGGGCTTGCCGATCGTGCGCACCTCGCCCGATCACGGCACGGCGCTGGATATTGCCGGCAAGGGTAAAGCCGATCCGCGCAGCATGATCGCCGCCATCGAACTTGCCGCGCAGATGGCCGATGCCAGAAATTCCTGATCCGCTGCCGCCGCTGCGCGATGTGATCGCGGCGCATGATCTGGCGGCGAAGAAATCGCTGGGACAGAACTTTCTTCTCGACCTCAACCTGACACGCAAGATCGCGCGCGCTTCCGGGCCGCTGGAAAACACCGTCGTCTATGAAGTCGGCCCCGGACCGGGCGGGCTGACGCGCGCGCTGATCGTGGAAGGCGCCGATGCGGTTATCGCGGTGGAGCGCGATGCGCGCTGCTTGCCGGCGCTGGAAGAAATCGCCGCCGCGTTTCCACAAAAGCTCGACATCATTGCAGCCGATGCGATGGCGCTGGACGAAACCGCCATGCTGCGCGAGCGCCATGTGAAAGGTGCTGTGCGGATTGCGGCCAACCTGCCCTACAATGTTGGCACAGCGCTTCTGATCAAATGGCTGTCGGCGGAAACCTGGCCGCCGTTCTGGCAAAGCCTGACGCTGATGTTTCAGCGCGAAGTGGCCGACCGCATCGTGGCCAAGCCGGGCACCGAACATTACGGGCGGCTTTCGGTTCTGGCGCAATGGCGCACGCGCGCGAAGATTTTGTTCGATGTTGGCCCGCGCGCCTTTACGCCGCCGCCGAAGATAACGTCTTCCATCGTGCGGCTGGAACCGTTGGCTGAGCCGGTGGCGCTCGCCGAACTTTCCGATCTGGAGCGTGTGACGGGTGCGGCCTTCGGACAACGGCGCAAGATGCTGCGTCAGAGCCTGAAAAGCCTTGGCGTGAACACCGAGGTGCTGCTTGCCGCAGCGGAAATCGATCCCACCGAGCGGCCGGAGCAGTTGAGCGTGGGCCAATTCGCCGCGCTGGCGCGAGCATTGTGCGCGCTGCGTTGAGGCGCGCGCGGACGCGTGCCAGACTGACAAAAGATCATATCAGGAGACGCCCATGCTTTCGCAAGCCATTGTGGAATTCGCCACGCCGCTGAAAGAAATTGATGCGCCGACGCCGGCGCCGGAAGGCACGCAGGTGCTGCTGAAAGTGCACAACGCCGGCGTTTGCCACAGCGACGTGCATATCCATGACGGCTATTTCGATCTGGGCGGCGGCAATAAACTGCCGATGGGCGCGCTGAAACTGCCGCACACGCTGGGCCACGAGATCGAAGGCGAAGTCGTGGCGGTGGGGCCAGATGCCACGGGCGTGAAAATCGGCGACCGGCGCGCGGCATTTCCCTGGATCGGCTGCGGCCAATGCGCGGCGTGTTTGCGCAATGAGGAAAATCTTTGCATCCGCCCGCGCCAGCTCGGCTGCTCGCCCGGCGTGCCCGGCGGTTACGCAACGCATGTGATGATCCCGCATCCGAAATATCTTCTGGATTACGGCAAGACCGACCCCGCGCTGGCGGCGGCATATATGTGCTCCGGCCTCACCGCGTTTGGCGCGGTGAAGAAGGTGGGCAAGCTTGGGCCTGATGATCAGATCGTGATCGTGGGTTGCGGCGGCGTGGGCATGATGGGCGTGCAATTCGCCAAGGCGCTGACGGGCAAAGGCCCGATCGCGGCAGACATCGACGATGGCCGGCTGGAAGCGGCGAAGAAAACCGGCGCAGTTGCGACCTACAACACCCAAACGCCGGACATCGCGAAGAAATTGGTGGCCGACACCAAGGGCGGCGCTTATGCGGTAATCGATTTCGTCGGTTCGGAGGCAAGCTTTGCTTTCGCCAATGCCATCGTGCGCAAGGGCGGGCGCATCGTCATCGTGGGCTTGTTCGGCGGACAGATGGGAATGCCGCTGCCGATGTTTCCGCTGCGCGCGCTGACCATCATCGGATCGTACGTCGGCTCGCTGCCGGAAACCGAAGAGATGATGGAGATTGTGCGCGCCGGGAAAGTCGATCCCATTCCATTTCAGACGCGGCCGCTGGATCAGGCGAGCAAATCGCTGGACGACCTGCGGGCGGGGAAAGTCGTGGGCCGCGTCGTCCTGACGCCGTGAAACCGCTCTACGACAGCATCGGACTCGAATACCGCAATTACCGGCGGCCCGATCCGCGCATCGCCGCCATGATCGATGTGGCGCTGGGCAATGCGCAAAGTATCGTCAATGTCGGCGCGGGCGCGGGTTCTTATGAACCGCAGGACCGCGACGTCACCGCGGTGGAATTGTCGCCGACGATGATTGCGCAACGGCCGCACGATGCGGCTCGCGCGGTTCAGGCATCCGCGATGGCTTTGCCGTTTGCGGACAAAAGCATGGACGCTGCGCTCGCCCTTCTGACCGTGCATCACTGGCCAGACCAACTGACAGGTTTGCGCGAGATGGCGCGGGTGGCGCGCAAGCGTTGCATGATCCTGACATGGGACGGAGATTGCGCGCCGTTCTGGCTGACACGCGACTATTTCCCGGAAATTCTGGCCAAGGACCGCAAAACATTTTCGCTGGCGCCCTTCCGCGAGGCCTTCGGCGATATCGAGGTGCGCACCGTGCCGGTGCCGCACGACTGCAGCGATGGGTTTCTTTGCGCCTACTGGCGCAGGCCGGAAGCCTATTTTGATCCCGGCGTACGGTTGTCCATCTCCAGTTTTTCGAAACTGGACGCCACAGCAGGCCTTGCAAGACTGCGAAGCCATCTTGACGACGAAACCTGGATGCGCCGCAATGGCGATCTGATGCAAAAGACTCAGATGGATTTTGGCTACCGGCTGGTCGTTGCCGAAGTGGGATGAAGCGTACACGACAAGCGAACATTTCTTGATGCGATGACGATCTTGGTTGGAACTAGCGCGTCAAGTCGGCCACGAAATCGCCGACGCCGACAAGCCGCGTGCGGCGCGCGCGTTCGGCTTCGAGGATGGAGCGCACTTTCACCAGCGCGCGATCGAGATCGTCATTGACGATGACGTAATCGTATTCCGGCCAATGGCTGATTTCGCTGGCGGCCTTGGCCATGCGTTGGGTCACGACGGCATCGGAATCCTGCGCGCGCGCTTTCAGGCGCCGTTCCAGCTCATCATGCGTGGGCGGCAGCACAAAAATGCTGACGAGATCTTCGCGGGCGCGCTCTTTCATCTGCTGCGTGCCCTGCCAGTCGATGTCGAACAGCACATCGCGACCGCGGCCAAGCGCGCTCAGCACCGGCTGCTTCGGCGTGCCGTAGCGATGCTCGAACACCGTGGCGTGCTCGAAGAATTCATTGCCGGTCACCATGGTTTCGAACTTGTCCGGCGAGACGAAATAATAATCCTTCGACTCTACCTCGTTCGGGCGCTTGGCGCGCGTGGTGGCGGAAACAGAAAGAATAATATCGGAATCGCCATCCAGCAATTTGCGCGACAGCGTGGTCTTGCCCGCGCCGGAGGGCGAAGACAGAACCAGCATCAGGCCGCGGCGGCGAATGTCGCTCATTCGATGTTGAGCGCCTGTTCGCGGAACTGATCGATCGCATGTTTCAACGCCAAGCCGATGCGCGTAAGCGCGATGTCCGACGCCTTGGAACACAGCGTGTTGGCTTCGCGGTTGAATTCCTGCGCCAGAAAATCGAGCTTGCGGCCGATGGGCTCGCCGGATTTCATCAGCGCGCGCGCTTCGTGAATGTGCGAATGAAGCCGGTCGATCTCTTCGCGCACGTCGGCTTTCACCGCCAGCAGCGCCACTTCCTGCGCCAGACGTTCTTCGGGAATGGCGCCCCCTGACAGAAGCTCGCGCAACTGAAGCGTCAGCCTGTCGTGCAGCGCGGCGGGTTGGGTTGAGGCGGCGTTGGCGGCTTCGTTGGTGAGCTTGTCGATCTCGGTCATGTGCGCGTCCAGCGCCACGGCAAGCTTGGCGCCTTCGGTGCGCCGCGCCCGCGCCAGCGCATCCATCGCGGCGGCAAAACTTTCCAGAATGGCGGCATCGCGTGCGGCGCGCTGCGCCTGATCCAGCGCCACCGCTTCGTCCTGCACGATCACGCCCTTGAGCGATAGCAGGCCATCGACGCGCGCGGGCGCCAGGCCGGTTTCCACTTCGATCTGCTTGGCGATACGCACGGCGGCGGCAAGGGCAGCGGGATCGATGCGCAAGGCGCGCGCGCCTTCCTGTGGCTCCATATTCAGGCTCGCCTGGATATTGCCGCGCTTGAAACGCTCGCCCGCCAGCATGCGGGCGGCGGCCTCGATGCCGTCGAAGCCCGGCGGCATGCGCAGCCGCAGCTCAAGACCCTTGCCGTTGACGCTTTTGGCTTCCCAGCGCCAGCGCAGCGCATCCTGCGAGCCGTGCGTTTCGGCAAAGCCGGTCATGCTGACAAGACTCATAAGCGACTCCGGTGATCGAACCGCAAGATAGCCCCGGCCACGGTGCCCGCAAAGCGCGCGGATTCAGTGCTTTGGCGAGGCGGCCGGTGCGTTGTGAATCTGCCGCCATCTGGCGACGTTCTGATCGTGCTGTTCGATGGTCGCGGCAAACACATGGCCGCCGGTTCCATTCGCCACGAAGTAAAGGTCGTTCGAGGTTTCCGGGTTCAGAACGGCGGCAATGGCATCCTTGCCAGGATTGCAGATCGGGCCAACCGGAAGGCCGTCAATCGCATAAGTATTGTAAGGCGTGGCAGCGTCAATCTCGCTTTGGCGGATGCGCCGGCCCAAGGGGTAACCCTTGGTGATGCCATAGATGATGGTGGGATCGGATTGCAACTTCATGCCGGTGCGCAACCGGTTGGCGAACACAGCTGCGATGTGGCGGCGCTCTTCGGGCAGCGCGGTTTCCTTTTCCACGATGGAGGCCAGCGTCAGCGCCTGTTCTTCAGTCTGAAACGGCAAATCCTTGGCGCGCGCACCCCAGTTAGCGGCGATGAATTTTTTTTGCGCGTCGTGCATCTGCGCCAGCATTTGTGTGCGCGTCATGCCGCGCGTGAAGAGATAGGTTTCGGGCAGCAGCGAGCCTTCGGCAGGCACCGCGCCGGCATCGCCCGTCAGCACCGGATCGGCCTTCACGATGTCGTAGATCATCTGGCTGGTCAGTCCTTCGGCGGCGGTGATCTTGTGCTGGATGGATTTGCCGGACTGAAGGATGCCCATCACATCGGCCATGCTGGCCATGGAAGGGATCGCGTATTCGCCCGCTTTCAGCGTGGCCTGCTGGTTGCGCAAGCGCACGCCGGCCAGGAACAGGTTTGCGTTGGCGATGGTGCCCGCGTCGGCGAGTTGGTGCGAGATCGCCGAAAGCCCCTCGCCCTGCTTGATGAGAACCACAGTCTCATTACCGCTGTGCGCGGCCGGGCCGGGACGGGTGAAATCGTAGCGTTCAGCAAAAAAGCCCGCGGCCACGAGCGCGGCGAGGAACAGCACGAACAGGAAGAGCCGGCGCATGCGCGACTACTGGACGGCCGTGAGGATCAGCGACGCATTGGTGCCACCGAAGCCGAAGGAATTGGACATCGTGACTTTCACGTCGCGCTTTTTGGCCTTCAGCGGAACCAGATCGATCTGCGTTTCGACATCGGGATTGTCGAGGTTGATCGTGGGCGGCACGATCTGGTCGCGCATTGCCAGCAGGCAGAAGATCGCTTCCACCGCGCCGGCCGCACCCAGCAAATGGCCGATCGCCGATTTGGTGGAGGACATGGAGGTTTTGGACGCCGAATTGCCCAGGAAGCGTTCCACCGCGCCAAGCTCGATACCGTCGGCCATCGTGGATGTGCCGTGCGCGTTGACATAATCGATATCGGATACGGAAAGCCCCGCACGCTTCAACGCCATCTTCATGGCGCGGAAACCGCCGTCGCCATCTTCGGAAGGTGCGGTGATATGAAAGGCGTCGCCGGAAAGGCCATAGCCGCTGACTTCGCCGTAAATCTTCGCGCCGCGCGCCTTGGCGTGTTCATATTCTTCCAGCATCACCATGCCGGCACCCTCGCCCATCACGAAGCCATCGCGATCTTTGTCGTAAGGGCGTGAGGCTTTTTCCGGCGTGTCGTTGTAGCCGGTGGATAGCGCGCGGCAGGCGGCAAAGCCCGCCATGCCCAAACGGCAGATCGCCGCTTCCGTGCCGCCCGCCAGCATGACATCGGCATCGTCCAGCGCGATGAGACGCGCGGCATCGCCTATGGCGTGTGCGCCGGTGGCGCAGGCCGTGACCACAGAATGGTTCGGACCTTTGTAGCCGAAGCGGATGGAGGCGTAGCCGGAAACGAGATTGATCAGGCGGCCGGGAATGAAGAACGGCGAAAGCCGGCGCGGGCCTTTTTCGTGAACCAAGATCGCGCCTTCTTCGATGCCCTGAAGACCGCCAATCCCCGAACCGATCAGGACACCGGTGCGGCAGCGGGCTTCTTCATCTTTGGGTTCGTAACCGGAGTCGGTGACGGCCTGTTGCGCCGCGGCCAACCCGAACGTGATGAAGGGATCGATGCGGCGCTGTTCTTTCGGGTCGACCCACTGGTCGGCACTGAAGGTGCCGTCTGTGCCGACCCCCACCGGAACTTGGCAGGCGATGCGCGCGGGCAGGTCGTCAACCTTGAATCGCGTGATGGGACCGGCACCCGATTGCCCCGCGAGAAGCCGCGACCATGTCGCGTCCACCCCGCAAGCCAAGGGTGTAACCAATCCCAGCCCGGTGACGACTACCCTGCGCATGGTGAAACCGGCCGATCAGGCCTGCGACTTGTCGATAAACTTCACGGCATCGCCGACCGTCACAATGGACTCGGCGGCGTCATCGGGAATTTCGATGCCGAATTCTTCCTCGAACGCCATGACCAGCTCGACGGTGTCGAGGCTGTCTGCGCCCAGGTCTTCGATGAAGGAAGCGGTGTCCGTGACCTTGTCGGCATCGACATTGAGATGCTCAACCACGATCTTCTTCACGCGCTCTGCCGTATCGCTCATTTTAGTTTTGAAACCTCTCCATGTTGCCAATCGCCGCGCAGGATTTGGGGCCCGCGGCGCCCCTCCGTTAACCCGCTTTTGGGCCGGAAGTTGCCCGTTCGTAACACAAAGGCTCCGGTCCCGCTACAAGCGGCTTAAACCATTGAATAAATTGTCATATCATCGCCATTCCGCCGTTGGCGTGCAGGGTCTGGCCGGTCACATAAGACGCCTCTTCGCTGGCCAAATAGGCCACCGCCCCGGCCACGTCTTCCGGCTTGCCCATGTGCCCAGCCGGGATGCGGCCCATGATGGCGGCCTTCTGATCCTCGGTCAGCGCGTCGGTCATGGGCGTGGCGATGAAGCCCGGCGCCACGCAGTTGACGGTGATATTGCGGCTGGCGACTTCGGAGGCGAGCGACTTGCTCATGCCCACCAGCCCGGCTTTGGCGGCGGCATAGTTGCCCTGCCCTGGATTGCCGGTTGTGCCGACAACGGAGGTGACGGTGATGATGCGGCCCCAGCGCTTTTTCATCATCGGGCGCAGCACCGCGCGACAAAGGCGAAAGGCGGCGGTGAGATTGACCGCGATGACTTGATCCCACTCTTCGTCTTTCATGCGCATGAAAAGATTGTCGCGCGTGATGCCGGCGTTGTTGACGAGAATATCAATGGGCGCACCAGCGGCGGCTTCGGCTTCCTTCGGCAACGCTTCCACCGCGGCAAAATCATCTAGGCGGCAGACGGCGGTGTGCGCGCGGCTGCCCAGTTCGGTTTTCAAAAACTCCAGCGCTTCGCCGCGCGTGCCCGATAGCACCACAGTTGCGCCCTGCGCATGCAGCGCTTTTGCGATGGCCCCGCCAATACCGCCGGACGCGCCGGTGACGAGTGCGACTTTGCCAGTGAGATCGAACATGGTCTGCCTCACAATGTTTTGGAGAAGGCTTCGATATCGGCCGGTGTATCCAGCGTGACGGTCTGCAATTCCTTGTCGATACGCTTGACCATGCCGGTGAGAACTTTGCCGCCGCCGGCTTCCACCGTCCACTCTATGCCAAGCGGGCGGAATGCCAGAACGCTTTCGCGCCAGCGCACGCGGCCGGTGATCTGCTCCACCAGAAGACGGCGGATCATTTCGGGCTCGCTGACTTCGGTGGCGGTGACGTTGGCGACCAGCGGAACCGCTGGCGGGCGAATGGTGACCGCAGCCAGCGTCTCGCGCATCTTGTCGGCTGCAGGCTGCATCAGCGGTGAATGAAACGGCGCACTAACGTTGAGCGCCATCGCGCGTTTGATGCCCATGGTTTTGGCAAATTCCGGCGCCTTGTCGATGGCGGCTTTGGAACCTGAAATCACCACTTGCCCCGGCGCGTTGTCGTTGGCGACAACGCATACGCCGCCCGTCGCCGCAGCACATTCCTTCGCCAAGGTTTCGGCCTGTTCAATCTCCGCGCCCAGCAGCGCGCTCATGCCACCTTCGCCGACGGGAACCGCCGCCTGCATGGCCTGACCGCGCGCTTTGAGCAGCCGCGCCGCATCGCCCAGCGTGAAAGCGCCGGCAGCGCACAACGCGGAATATTCGCCCAGCGAATGGCCTGCGACGAGCCGCGCATGTTTGGCAATGTCGAAGCCGCCTTCGCGCTTCAGCACTGCGATCACCGCCATGCTGGCCGCCATGATGGCAGGCTGCGCATTTTCGGTGAGGGTGAGATCGCTTTCCGGCCCTTCCCACATCAGCGTGGAAAGTTTCTGCGAAAGCGCGTCGTCCACTTCCTGAAAAATCTCGTGGGCCGGCGCGAAGGCTTCCGCGAGCGCCTTGCCCATGCCGACGGCCTGGCTGCCTTGTCCGGGAAAAATAAAGGCTTGGGTCATGGGTTGCGCGGTTTAAAGGTCCATTCGCACCTGCGCAAGGCGGCTACATGAGAGTGACGATTCAGCAAATCGGCCCGTTCCCTGAGGGAAGCGGGCCGATGCAGAAGCCGTTCCAACCTGGTGCTACTGCCCACCGACGCCTTTCAGAAAGGGAAAGCCGTCATTCATGCTTGAAGCGTGCCCCCAGTAGGTGGTGGAGAACCCTGGCGGCAACTTCGCCGTCAACAGTGCGGTCGAGCGGCCGGTGATGCCGCTGTCGTTGGAAGTACTGCCCGCGCCCTGGCTTGGGTCGGTGATCCCGCTGGTTGTCCTGTCCCAATAGGCATAGGTGATGCTGCCGGAGGGGGTGTTGTCGTAGCCCAGAAGACCACCAATTTCGGAGTCGTAACCGCCTTTGACCGCGCCCGTCGAATAGGCCTGGGTGATCGTGCCAGCGCCGTAAAATTCGCCGACCAAACCGCCGACGTAGCCGTTGCTGCCTGCCGTGACGTTGCCACGCGCGTAAATCTCAGCGAGGGCGGCGTTGTAGGACTCACCCGCGAACCCGCCTGTTCGGGCATCTGCGCCGCCTGTCACGGAGCCGAGCGCATAAGATCGCGATATCGAGCCGCCGGAATTATATCCGACAAATCCACCCAATTCGCCGTCTGCGGCCGCCGCGCCGCCCACGACATTGCCGGTGGCATAGGACAAGGTGACGGTATTGTCATTGTAGCCGATCAGGCCGCCAGATTCCCCATAGAGGCCGGCGGCGTGGACGTTGCCGGTGGCGTGAGACTTTGTGATGGTGTTGTTGTTCTGGCCCACGAGACCGCCGGCTTCATTCTCGTAAGCATTCGCCGTGACATTGCCGGTGGCGTAAGAGGATATGATGGCTCCGCTGTTATAACCGACCAAGCCGCCGATTTCCGGTTCGTAAACGTTGTCCGTCACAGCGCCAGTCGCGTAGGACGAGGTAATCGTGTTACCGCTATACCCGATCAACCCGCCAATCTCGGTGCCCGCGCCGCCGCTCACCGCGCCTTTGGCGTAGGATGCGGTGACCATACCATCGCTGTCCCCGATGAGACCGCCGATCTCACTGGCCGCGCCGCCGCTGACCGCACCGGTCGCATAGGAATTGGAAACCGTGTCGTTGCTTTCACCCACAAGCCCGCCGACTTCTTCGTCGTCACCGGCGGTGACGCTGCCCGTGGCGTATGATTGGGAAACTGCCCCTGAGGCATAACCGATCAGGCCGCCAGTCTCTTCATCAGATCCACCAATAACGTTGCCACTGGCGGAGGAGGTTGTAACGCTGCTGTCGCTATCGCCCACGAGGCCGCCAACTTCAGATTCGTAGCCGGTGGCAGAGACTTTGCCCGTGGCCGTGGATCCGGCGATCGCCGCACCACTGTAGCCAACCAGGCCACCGACATCCACGTCGTATTCGTTGTCGGTCACAGCGCCGGTGGCGTCAGAGTTGGATATAGGGGTCCCAGAATCGCCGACCAGGCCGCCAACTTCAGAGTTGTTCCTGGCCTTGACCGCGGCGGACGACGAAGAAGACACAATCGAACCGCCGCTTGAGTAGCCGACAAGACCGCCGACATCACTGTCGTTTCCACCCCCGACAACGCCGCTGACAGTGATGCTTCTGATGTCGGCGTTGTTAGTGTAGCCCACAAGGCCGCCGGTATCGCTACTGACGCCGCCAAAAACGTTCACGTTGGCCAATTTCAGGTTGGAGATCGACGCCCCACCGCCGAATGCCGAGAATAGACCCACCTCGTCGCCGGAAACGGTATCCTCGATCTTGAGGTTTGAGATCGTATGGCCGAGACCATCGAAGTTACCCATAAAGGTTGTGGGGATCGGCGACGCCGTCAGCTTGCCCAGCGGCGCAGCGTTGTAGTCGCTGGACAGTGCGTAGTCCCTGTTCGGATTGGCGGCGATCTGGTTACCGAGCTGAGTGACATTGGCAGCCAATTTGTACGCTTCGCCGTTAATCGTCAGATGCGCGCCAAGATTGTCGAACGTGGCTTCGCCGCCTGCGCCAAACCGCAAAAGACCGCCGGTGTGCGTGACCATTGTCAGCGCGCCTTTGTCCTCGACCTCAACCTTTTTGTTGACGATCACGCTATGATGGGCGTTCAGGGTCAGCGTGGCCACGCCTGTCCAGGTGAGAGGCGCCGCGATCGTGATATTGCCTGCGCCATTCGTCTGTACGCCGGGACCGGAGGCGCCCGTCGCCGTCGTCACCAGCGTGACATTTGTGCCCTTGTCCAGCGCCTTGTCGATAACGCCGGCATTGGCCACATTCACTGTGAGGTCCTTGGGATCGACCAGCCAAGCTCTTCCGGCGATCCGCGCGCCGGCAAAGCTGACCCGCGCACCAGACGTCTCAATAGCGCCGCGCGCGGTAATACGTCCATTGACCCGTTCGGCGTTGGAGGCAATTGCCGAGACTGCGCGGCCAGCGATGACGCCGCTGTCAATGACATTGCGCCCGTTCAGATCGACACGGCCGTTCACAGACGTGATCCGGCCTTCGTTAACGACATTGCCATCGGCGCCGCCGGTGAAAAGCAAGCGCCTATGCGCGCCGAAGCTGCCGCCATCGGCATTGCCGCTTGAGGCCGCGAAGCTGCCTTGCGTCACCACCCGCCCCGTGGGCAGCACCGCAACCCCGGCGTTGTTGATGAGATAGACCGAGCCCGTGCCGTGCAATTGACCGGCAATACGCGAGAGATCACCGCCGGTCACGCGGTTAAGCGTGGCGCCTTTGCCATTGTCGAATTGCACGCTGTGGTTCTTGCCAATCGAGAAGCTTCTCCAGTCCACAATACCGGTCGCCGAGTTCTGATCGATCGTCAGCACTGTGCCAGATTTAGAGATGGCGCCGTGGCCCGCAACAAATCGCCCGTGACCCGGCAACGCGCCAGCATGCGCGGCCGTGACGCCACCAAGGACAAACGCCAGAATGGCAAGACTGGATGTGTTGCAAAGCGGGCCACGGAGGGACGAATCGGGCATGACTATCTCCATCTCGAAAATCTGGTGCGAACAGTAGAGGGAATTGCGACTCCAAGTACAGGCCGGTCAGTCCCGATTGGTTTGTCATCCGATGGCGATGCACCGCCAAATGTACAAATAAACCCTTGAAATCAAAAGATCGGGAACTTCCCTTCTCCAAAGCCGAAATAAAAAAAGATGTTCGGCGCGACCGATATCAGTTCGACAGTGTGACAGTCGCCTGCACCAGCCCACCCTTCGAAACGCCGGACAGTTTTCGCAATCGAAAGCCATAGTCGATTTTAAGACTGAGGTAACGGCCGACGGCATACTGAAATCCCGCGCCCGCGCTATCAAGATAATAACTGCGTTTGTCACCGGGCGTTATGAAACGGTCGCGGACATAGCCAAAATCGTAAAACGCGTCGAATTGCAACTTGTCATCGATCGACTTGCTGCCGAACAGATCGGCCAGCGGCGTATATACCGGAGAACGGACTTCCTGGCTGAAGAGATAACCGATGGTCCCGCTGGCGGCATAAGGATCGTATCCGCGCACGCTATCGGCGCCACCCGCGGCCAGCCGCTCGCTCGGAAGAAGATTGGCGGAGGAATATTGTGCTTCCAATCGCGTAACGAGCCCGATATCCGCTGGCAACCGGGTGAGCCGGTTCACGCTGAAGTCATTATAAACATAATTCGCCTTCGCATACGGAGTTCCGCTGTGCGTCTGCGACGGCTGGAAGGCGATATCGTTATTGAAACTACTCAAATCGCCGGGGCTATAAGCCAAACGATCGGAGAATTTCGTCTGACCCCAACTGTCGGGAATGGCCGTTCCATAACTCAGCACGAACTGGTCGATATCGGTTTGACTATTGGAAATCTGAAAGCCGCCGAATTCCAAATTGTTGTTAGACCGCTTGAAATCGAAGCCGAGCTGGACTTCTTGTAGCGGCCAATTCTTCAGCGTGATCGGCGCGTCGTAACGCACGCTGGCCTGCCAGTTCGTGCCCACGTCGCCCAGATCGGGGCCGAGATCGGGACGTACTTGTGCATAGTCGCCGAAAAAGATGATGCGATCACGCCATGGCAGTGGAATGGTCCAGCTCCCCGAATGATCGGCGAATTCGGATTTGCCGAGTTCAACCGGAACATCGGTGGGATGCAGCCAAAAATCGGTGCTGGACGTGAACTGATAACTGATCTGCTGGTCCAACCAGAAAGCATTGCCCCAGGTGATGCCGGCGTTCCAGCGATCGCGACCAACAACCGGCGTGCCGTTGTTGGCATAACCCGCGCTGAAGCGCAGCGGAAAACTGTCGTTAGTCTCTACAACGAGATCGGTGGCGCCGATCTTGTCGCTCTTTTCAAGAACGATGCGCACATCGCGAAAATCGCTCTGGTTGAGATAGGCGACGTCGTCGTTGAGCTTTCTCGCGTCGATCGGATCTCCTGGCTGAAGCCGGATATCGGAGAGAATTAGCGACGACGAGAACCAGCCGTTGCCTTTGACTTTGATATTGCCGGCACGAAACTCCGTGACGACAACCTGCAGCACGCCAGTGCTGACGTCCTGTTCGGGGAACTCGACATCGACATAGGGACGGTTGCGCGTGGCATACCAGTCGCTGACCGTTTTTGTGATCCGCTGCAAATCGCTCTTCACCAGCGGTTTGCCGATGAAGGCTTGCAGCCTTTGTAAGATTCCGGGGCTGTAGAGAATGTTCGGGCCGTCCACGGTGACGCCCATTATCGCGGAGCCGTTGGCGTCGACCTTCGCCACAGCATCGACAAACCGCAAGCCTTTAAGGGAGGGCAGCAGAACTTGGTTGTCGTCTGGGATGGCGTGAGCGTTTGCATCCGGCGCGCTTTGCGCCATGGCATGCGGCGCTGCGCCAATGGCGAACAGCGCCAGCGCGCCGCCGCGCAGCCAGCCAAACGAAACAGTTACGCGTGCCGACGTCGCCACAAGCCCCGAACCACTAGCTGAAATCGCTCTATGCCAGAATAAGATGCCAGATTGGGATGAATAAAGCCGCTGGCTGGTTCCCGCTTTCGCCGAGGCCTCCATTCGCACAAACGGCCCGGCCGCGCATTTCGACGCTGCCAGGCCGCGTGTTTATAATGGTTGCGGGGACAGGATTTGAACCTGTGACCTTCAGGTTATGAGCCTGACGAGCTACCGGGCTGCTCCACCCCGCGTCAAAAGCCTTCAATCGAAGGGAGCGCGGATATAGGCCATGGGGTCTGAGCTGTCCACCCCCGTGGCCCCGCCTTTCCCGATTGCGCTAGCATGGAGGCGGGCGGGTTTGGGGGCGGAAATGTTCATCGGACACTATGGGCCAGCGTTCGGCGCGAAGGCAGCGGTCAGGCGTGTTCCGCTATGGATATTCTTCCTCGCGGTGCAGTTCATGGACATAGTGTGGTCCGGCCTTGTGCTGCTTGGCGTTGAAAAAGTGCGGATCGTGCCAGGCTTCACCGAGGGTTCCCCGCTCGACCTTTTCTATATGCCATTCACCCATTCGCTGGATGACGCGGTCGTGCTGTCGGCCGCTTTTGGCGCCGTGGCTTGCCTGTTCTTTCGCGGCCAGCGCAAGACCGTGTTCATTGCATGCGCGCTGGCGGTTTTCTCGCACTGGATTCTGGATGTGGTCGTGCATGTGCGCGACATGCCACTTTACGGCGATTCCCTGAAAATTGGCCTCGGGCTTTGGCGCTGGATATGGATCAGTCTGCCGCTGGAATTGATCGTTCTGGCTATGGGCGCATGGCTCTATGCGCGCTTTGTGCCGGCGCGCCGGCACGGAAATGTCTGGCTCTGGATTTTCGTCGCGGCACTCGCGGCGCTTGAAATCTATTCCGCGTTCGGGCCGCTGCCGGTTTCGCCGCAAGCGGAATGCCGGACGGCCCTGCTCGTCTACGGCGCGCTGACGGTTCTAGCAGGGTTTGTCGATCTTTCGCGCGCGCGCGCAATCTACTCACGTTGAAACGGAGAGAGCATGTTCAGTTTGCGCACACACGTTATTATCATGATCGCGCTTTTCGCGGCGTTGCTCATCATCGGTTGGGGAGGCGCCATCCTTCAGGGAATGGACGTTGTCGCAGCGCCGGAAAACCTGCGCTGGCCCATGCTGATCGTAATGGGAACCTTGACGGTGGGCCTGGCTTTCGCCGCAATCCCGGTGATGGTGATGCTGGTGCTCGGCTTTCAAAAGCAGATCGGCAACAAGAAAGTCCCAGCCGTTGCCGCCGCGATCAAGCGGCAGAACTTCATCATTTATGCCTTGTGGGGATTGATGGCGCTTGGAACGGTCGTCGCACTTCCTGGCGCATATTTCTTGGGCGCTTTCAACAACGAAGCGAAGCCTTATTTGCCCATCATAGAACAAGATACAAACATCGGCCCCTCGCAGGGCATGCTGGTGGCGCGTCCAGGCATGACGCTGGACGAAATGAAAAAGGCCTCGTCACTCGCGATCGACACCGTGGGCCAACGCACGCCCACCGGTGCCGTTGCCAGCGGCATCGTATTTGATTTCACCATCGCCGGTACACATCTCGTGTTCCCGCGCTGCCGCTACTATTTCGCCAGCACCTACGCAAATGACAAGCAGCATATCGAATCGCTTTCTATCGGAACCTCGACGTTCAAGATGGACCGCCCAACTTTGAACACGCTGAATGCGGGCTTGCGAACGAAACTGGCTGCGGACGACTGGCTGCCCGGACATGCGCATGGCGGCGCCATCGGCGGGCCGGAAGACGACACGTGGGCAAAGAACGGCATGATTCTGCATATCCAGATCACGCGAATGGACGATCCGAAGGCGGGCGAGGATGCCGCCATCGCCGGCGAATGGATTCAAACCATCTCGCTTTGGGTGCAAAAGGACTATCCCTATCTCGACAGCTATACCTTCGCGAAGGCGTCGCAATAATGCGTCGACTGTCGCGGATGCCGAGCTTCGGCATTGCCCGAAATCCGGTCCCGGCCTGCCCGAATTTGCTGGCAAATTCGATGAAACCGCTACCGTTGCCGCGTGGGCGCGCTATAGTCCGCTCGGATATTGGCCGGGGGACGCCATGAAGTATCTGCTGTGGGCCATCGGCATCGCCTTAGGCCTTGGACTTCTGATTTTCGGCGTGAGCTACCCGCTGCTGCAAAGCAAGGAAATGGCGGAGGGATTCGCCGCGATCCCGATCGTGGGTTCCAACCACATCGCGGAGATGCTGGAACGGCAAGCGGCGCGGCAGAGCCTTTCGCCCAACCAGCCCACCAGTCTTAAAACACCGCATGGCTTCGAAATGCCGTGGTATCTGCTCGCGGTCTACGGGACCATCGTTCTGGTCGCGGTGGTGCAACTCGCCGGAGGACTGGCCGGCCTGATCGTGGGCATCGCCAGCCAGGGCCATTCCGATATGCAAAACATGCTGCCAGCCGTAGCCATTCTCAGCATCCCCACCCAGCTCATCGGCGGATATTATGTCGGCCGCTGGATCGGAACACGCAGCGAAGCCAAGCGCGGGGTAATGACGGTGGTGGCCTGTTCGGCGCTGGCGGCCATCATCACGCGCGCCATCGACATTTCCGTCGTGTCTGGGCCGGACGCGCCTGCGCTTTACCAGAACATGAACGCTGGAACTTTCCTCTATTTCTGCCTCATCAGTTTCGCGATTTTCGCGGCCAGCGCGTTGCTGGGATATTGGCGTGGAACAAAAATACGGCTGTACAAGTACATGCAATATCTCCTCGGCGTGTTGCCGCTGGGAACCCGCAGCACGTTGGTGGACTTGGCCTACGAGGAAGCCGAGAAAGCCGGTACAAGCCATGTTGCATCGGCCGCACCCGCAAGTCCTTGATGGAATATCGCGAATCTGCGGCTATAGTCCCTAGCCTGTGTGGGGCACAGAATTAACCGGAAGGCACGAGTTCGCCGATGCGCCCCCGTTTGCTTGCGCTGAAAAGCGCCGTTCCGCCTTACGCTATAGACCAGCCCGACGTCGCCGAACGCGCCCGCACCTTGTTCGCCGGGCGCGGCGACATCGAAAGACTGATGCCGGTGTTCATCAATACGGGCATCGAGCGGCGATATTCCTGCGTGCCGATCGAATGGTACAGCGAGCCGCACGGCTGGAAAGACCGCACCGCGCTTTACATCGAGAACTCCGTCGCGTTGTTTGAAAAGGTGGCGCTTGCCTGCCTGGAAGAAGCAGGCCTCAAGACGGACGACATTGACGCCATCGTTACGGTATCGACCACCGGCATCGCAACGCCAAGTCTGGATGCGTTGATCGTGGAGCGCATGCAGCTTCGCCGCGACATCAAACGTCTGCCAATCTTCGGTCTTGGTTGTGCAGGCGGCGTGATCGGGCTGGCACGCGCCGCCCAGATGGCGGCCGCCATGCCGGGATCCAAAGTGCTGTTCCTCGCGGTGGAACTTTGTGCTCTTACTTTCCGTAAAGACGATTTCTCCAAGAGCAATCTGGTGGCGACGGCGCTGTTTGGCGACGGCGCGGCCGGCGCTATCGTTTCCACGGATGGCGATGGGCCCGCAATTGGTGCCATGGGCGAACACACTTGGCCGGATTCGCTGGGTGTCATGGGATGGGAAGTGGAAGAGAACGGGCTTAAGGCGATCTTCTCCCAAAGCATTCCTGGCGTTGTCGCCAATCAATTCAAGCCGGTGCTGGACGACTTTCTGAAAGCGAACGATGTGACGCTGGGAGACATTGAAGCCTTCGCCTGCCATCCCGGCGGCGCGAAAGTTCTGGATGCGCTGGAAGATGCCTTCGCGGTTCCGCGCGGCGCACTCGTGGACAGCCGCGCCGTGCTGCGCGATTTCGGAAACATGTCGGCGGTAACAGTGTTGTTCGTGCTGGAACGCATGCCGTGGCGCACGCGCAAGGGACGCACGCTGATGACGACGCTTGGCCCCGGTTTCTCTACGGCGCTGCTGGTTCTTGAGCCCGCATGATCTGGGCCTACGCGATCATCGGCTTTATCGCGCTGCAGCGGCTGGCCGAAGTGATCTATGCCCAGCGCAACACCGGCGCGCTTCTGGCACGCGGCGCCACGGAAATCGGTGCATCGCATTATCCTGTGATGATTGCGCTCCATGCGACGTGGCTGGCCGCAATTTTTCTCGCGTTGCCAAAGCCCACGTCTATTCACTGGATCGCGCTGGCGGCAATGATCGTGTTGCAAGCCGCCCGCGTCTGGATCATCGCAACGCTCGGGCCTTATTGGACAACACGCATCATCAACCTGCCGGGCGCGCCGCTGGTGCGCAAAGGCCCTTATCGCTTCTTTCGCCACCCAAACTATATGATTGTCGTAGGCGAAATCGCAGCATTGCCCTTGGTATTTGGTGAGATATGGGTGGCGGCGGTGTTTAGCGTGCTGAACGCGGCGATGCTGTTCTGGCGCATCCGCGAAGAAGATGCTGCGCTTGGCCCGAGACGCGCCATGCCCGCGAACGAAAGCTGAAAGATGCCGGAGAGTGCCCGCACATGGATCGGCTATGTCGCCATGTGCGTGGGCATGTTTATGGCGATCCTCGACATTCAGGTCGTCGCAAGCTCGCTGACCACAATCCAGAGCGCCCTGCACATTCCGCGCGACCAGCTCTCGTGGATTCAGACGGCCTACCTGATGGCGGAGATCATAGCGATTCCGCTGACCGCCATGCTGACGCGCGCGCTATCGCTGCGGTGGCTGTTCGCACTAGCCACTGTCGGTTTCACGCTGGCGAGTTTTGCCTGCGCCTTCGCGCCTGATGCGAACGTTCTGATCGCCATTCGCGTGGCGCAAGGCTTTTGCGGCGGCATGTTGATCCCTTCCGTGTTCACATCCGTCTTCACGCTTCTGCCGCCGGAACGGGAAATTCTGGGAACGACCATCGCCGGCGTATTTGCTATGATCGCGCCGACGCTGGGGCCGGCCGTCGGCGGCTATCTCACCGAAACATTTTCCTGGCACTGGATATTCCTGATTAATGTGTTCCCCGGCGTTGTGGTGAGCGCGCTGGCGGCGCTTTGCGTTCGCGCGGAGAAGCCGGACTTCGGCGTCTTTCGTCACATCGCATACGGAACGGTGGTTCTGGCGTCCGTATTCCTGGCGAGCCTCGAGCTGCTGCTGAAGGAAGCGCCACAACGCCATTGGAGTGGTGAGTTTGTTTGGGTGCTTATCGCGATTTGCCCGATCACCGGGTTGCTCGCGGTCTATTCCTGCCTCGCACGGCGCCATCCCTTCATCGATCTGCGTAAATTCCGTAATGTGTCTTTCGCCGTAGGTAGTGGATTGAGTTTCGTGCTCGGCGCGGGGCTCTATGGCGCTACTTATCTGTTGGCGATCTATCTGGGACTGGTGCGTTATCACTCCGCACTGGAGATCGGCGAAATCATGATGGTGGCCGGCGCCGTGCAGCTTCTGGCTGCGCCACTGGCCGCATACGCCGAGAAGCGGTTCGACGCGCGCATTCTGATTTTCATTGGTTACGGACTGTTCGCCGCCGGATTGATCGCCAACGGTTTCGCGACATTCCACACCGACTTCGGCGGATTGTTCTGGCCGCAGGTGCTGCGCGGCCTAAGTGTGATGCTGTGCCTGCTGCCAGCAACCCGGCTGGCGCTGGACGGCTGGCCCAAGGCACAGCTGCCCGACGCCAGCGCGCAGTTCAACCTGATGCGTAATCTGGGCGGCGCCATCGGCATTGCCGGGATCGACACCATTCTGGATCAACGTACGGCCGGGCACGCAAGCGCGCTGATCAAGCGGTTGCAGGCTGGCGATCCGCTGGCCGCCAAGATCGTCGGCCTGCCTGCCAAGATGTTTCATAATACGGCGATGGCGCCGGTGGACGAAGCAACGCGCGAAATGATCGCGCCGATGGTGAAGCGCGCGGCGCTGGTGCAATCCTTCAATGAAGCGTGGCTGGCAATCGGAATTCTGTTCGTGATTTCGTTGCTGGCGCTGCCGCTGTTGCGCGGCACGCGCATCAAACCTGCGGCCAACCGGTCCTGAGCGGCTACGCGCTTTCGTCCACTTCGCTCGGCGTATAGCGCAGGAGCAGATCGTAGACCTCGCCCAGCACAGCGCCGAAAAGCAGATGAAATACCAGCGTGACTTCCGGGATCGTCAGGCCCATGCCGCTTGCGAACATTGGCATATCTGCTGCCGGCAGGAACGCGACCATCATCACGAGCCACGCCAGAATGCCGAACATCATCCCACGCGCCCAATGCGGCCCCGGAAGATGCGGACTGAATACGGCAAACAAACCGCCCCAAGCCACGCCACCAATGATGAAGTGAAGAATCCATGCCATGACTGGCGAGTCCGGCGTACCAGCCGCCGATTGCAGCATGGCGATCAGATTGACATCCGGCCAATACCCGGCCGCATTTTGCGCCAGCATTGCAATCGACAGCACAAATGTGGCGATGAATCCGGCGATAATGCCTTCGCGAACGTCTCCCACGGCTCAGCCCTCCAGAAAGACAAAGCGATTCTGCGCCTGACACGCGCTTCAATCAACATTTTGTGAGATCATGTTGCGCTGCAAAAGGCTTGCAGCTGAATGCAAAGAGGCAGGGGAATGGCGGGATTTTCCAGAAGCGGCCGTACAGGCCTTACAATTTTTATTGCGGGGGCCGTGCCGCTTACGGCTGCAACCGCCTCGCCGCCAGCGCCAATGATAGCCGTTCTTCAAGAAACGGCCGCACCAAATAGCGACGGAGCAATCCGGGCCGGTGTGCGGCTGGCATTCGTGAAAACCGCCGATGGTTGGGTGACGATCTGCGACGCCGGCAAAGACAAGAATTCAGGTTGCAAGTTCGACGCTAGCGTACCATCGCGCTGGATTATTTCGGATCGCGGTAAGCAGATTGGCCGCGTCACGGCGGAAGGCTGGCTCGACAACGAATATAATTCGGAAACCGGACTGATGAAAATCGTTTCCGGCGCACCGCCATGGCAAGGCGCGCGCAACCATAATTTCGGTGGATGGAATGACAGCGCGGTTTATCGCCCGCTTGTCGCCACCAGCGCTGAGCCTGGAAGCGATGCGCACTGGAGCGAAGTCTATCCGGAAAAGATGGCGATGAGCGCGATCCTGCCGGTTTTGCGCAAGCAGGTTCCGGCGCTGCCGGAGTGCCGGAGCGATGCGAAGCGCGTTGCACCTTTCGGCAAGCGGCGCCCGCTTGGCATGGATGACATTCATGTTTTCGAGGCGGCGCAGTCCGCGAATGGCGGCCTGCTGGCGGGCGCCGCAGTCAAGTCTGAGCTGGTCAGGGATTGCGACTATACTGCCGATAGTCTGGCCGATGTCTGGCTTTACAGCGACGGCAAATCCGCGCCGCGCGCTCTGCCAGCGCTGATCGAGCAGGAGGCTACGCACCAGCTGATCGCCATTGGCGATTTCGCGGGCGACGGCAGCGAAGAAGCGCTGTTCTGGCTTTCCGGATACAACGAGGACGGCTTCATCCTCTATTATGATCATTTCCAGAAAGCCGCGAAATACGGCTGGTCGTATCACTAGCGCCGCAGTTTCGGCACCGCCCCCATCACCGGCTTAGGCGCGCGCGCTTCACTGAACAACCCCCAATGGGCCTCTTCGGGATGCGGACCGGCAACCGGATTGAAGTCGCTCGTCCGCCACGGTTCATCGAAGGCTGAGAAATAAGCAAAGGCGCGGTCACGGCCTGGTGAAAATTGTTGTTCCAGTGCGCGCCAGAATGCGGCCTGATTCTTTTTGTTGAAGCCGGAAGACGCAGGACCAGACGGCACACCGGTTTCCTTGACCAGAACTGGCCCACAGAATTTGGTGGCGAGCAACGCCGATACTTTCACGACAAAGTCTGCCCAGTTCTTTGGCGGCGCCGTCTTGAACCACGGTTCGAAGATGGGATGCACATTGGCCAGCATGAAATCCATTTGCGCCATTGCCGCTTCGGATTCGGCGTGATCGAGATATTCCGCGAAAGGCTCGCTGATGGTGAGCGGCAGTCCGGGCGCGCGGGCGCGCGTTTGCTTCAAGGCCAGCGCCAATTCCGCCCAGGTACCGCGCTTGCCGAAGATGATCTCGTTGCCGAGCGAAAGGCCGCTCACAATCTTCGGATTGCGCTTCCAGACAGCGATGGCGTTTGAGATTTCCACTTCGTTTGAAGGATCCCATACGCCAATGATGACGCTGCGGAATTTCAGCGAAGCCGCGACGTCGGCAATATGCTCCGCGCCAGCCAGCACGCCATAAGTGATAAGGCTGTCGAACCATGGCCGCAACACAGAAAGATCGACGCGGATGCTATCGTCAGACGCGTGCATAAGCTTTCCGTTGATGGCTTTCAACGCGGTGGGCTGATAGGCGATGAACCGGCCGCTCGCCATGGCAGCCTGCAGCGGCGCAAGGTTGGCGCGCGACTTTGCACAAACGCTCGCCATTGCAGGGGCCGCCGCCAGCGCGCCGAAGCCGGCCAGCACCGCGCGTCGCGAGGCATTCGAGCGATCCATGCGTGTTCCTTCAATGGTTCCTGCGCGACAGAATAGCAGACACAGAAATGCCAGCGATACCGCTCACATCTTGCGGCTGTCGTAGGCCCAATGCAGCAACGCCTGGCGCTGGCGCGGGCGACAATGCGGATCGCCCGGTTCGCAATGCTTTTTGAGCTGGGCGACGTGGCGTGTCATTTGCCGCCAGCGCTTGATCTGGCGCGCATCGTCGGCGATGCGGCGGCCCTGATAATAGCGGCAATACCATTGAAACCAGCCGCGCGGATCGTCTTTGCAGATCCAGCCCTTCTTCTTCCAATAGGAAAGCGGCTTGCTGGCGTCGACACCGAAATAATTGAGATCGGGGTCTTTGTGTTTGGGCGACAGTTTGGCCTTGGTAAACCAGCTTTTGGGAAATTCGCGGCGGCAATCGTTGAGGTATTTCCCACCAAACACCCCCAGTGCCAGCATTTGCTTGGGTGTCAATTGCGGCTTGAAATCCGGATCGGAATTCCGGCCAACCGGTTCGACAAGCCTGTAGCGATAATTGCGCTGCATCTTGTCATGGACGTTTACAGTTCGCGGTTTCATGCAGGGATGGTACGCGGGGCGGGCGGGTTCGGATCAAGTGGGCGGATGGCTTGGGAATGGTCCGCGCAATATCGCGTTAAGCACGCGTGGCGCTCGGAAGGCACGCTAATCCTCTCCTGATTCGCGAGTCGGAAAATCATTCGTAGTGAATGTGCGTGAACCAGTCGCGTGCACCTGACGAACCCGGCCTGATTTGACACACATTATACGCGCGGAACGCGCATTTCATTCACGCACATTCGTGACCTGTAAAATTTGAATCGTTAGATGTGAGTAACCGTTGATCGTTATGGATTGGCCGTGGACGGAGCATCGCGACTCCCTGTTCTTTGTCCGTCGTCCACAAACGAATGACGGAGGCGCAATGTCCATCGATCCGGTCGTTATGCTGGCGGAGGAACTTCGCATCGCGGAGCGCGCGTTGCAGGAAGTGCGGCGCGCCAACACGGGATTCTATCGGCTCGATCGTGTGGAGAAGGCCAATCGCCTTCTCAAGCGGATTACGACGCTGCACGAAGAGCTGTTCGAGACGGAGCCCACCAGCGTGCTGGGAGCCAGCGAGCATGTGCGGCTGGCCGCGCAGCATCTGCCGTTCTCGCAATCGACCTATGCCACCCATCTGAACGAGATTGCCGACCGGCTGGGCGAAGCGACCCGGCTTCATTCGGATTTGCTGTGGCTGCGGGCGTTTGCCAATGCGCTGGCGCTTGGCCTGTGCGGCGAATCCGGTGCGCGTGCCACACAGCTGCTGCGCCTTGCGGTCAGCGGCGCGGCCAAGCCGGTGCTGATCTACCGCGACGTAATGCCGATGGAACTTCCCGAATTCAAGGAAGAGCGGCTGGCGGAATAACGATCAGCCCTGCTTGCCCTTATGCGGCTTGCGCACAAGTTCGGGCTGAACGAACGGCGCCGGTGCGGGCTTGTTCGACTGGTTCTTGTCCGCCTTCGGTTTCTTCTTTTCTTTGTTTTTGCGTTGCTCGCGATTGGCCATTTCGCTGCTCCTTGGGCAGGCATGATTCGGCGCAGAGCCTAAATCGGGAAAGACTTTGGAAAAAGGGGTTCTACGGAGCCAAAGGCGCGTGGCTGCATTTCATAACCGCAGCATCGGTGGAATCAGCTTGCTTCGGATCGGGACGGCGGGGTGGGCCCTGCGGAAGGAACATGCCGCCAGGTTTAGAGGCGGAGATTCGCACCTTGCCCGCTACGCCACACGCTTCAACGCGGTTGAGATAAATTCGTCCTTCTACCGGCCGCATCAACCAAAGACCTACGCGCGATGGGCGCGGGAGACGCCGGACGATTTCGCCTTTTCGGTCAAGATGCCAAAGCAGATCACGCATGAGTTACGGCTCGTGAAAGCGCAGGAGGCGCTTGGAAGATTCATGGGCGAGTGCTGCGCACTGGAGGAGAAACTGGGCTGCGTCCTGATCCAGTTGCCGCCCAGTCTGGGCTTCGCGGCGGGTCCGGCGGCCACATTCTTTAGTGCACTGCGCAATGAATATGCCGGTGCTGCAGCCTTGGAGCCCCGGAACGAAAGCTGGCTCTCGGACGGCGCGGAGAAGCTGCTGATCGATTTTCATATTGCCCGCGTGGCATCGGACCCGGTGCCCGCAAGTATGAGGACAGGTCCGGCGTCGGAGCCAAGCGGGTTTACCGGACTGCGGTACCTGCGCCTGCATGGCAGTCCGAAAATATACTATGCGAACTACGAGCCGGATTTTCTGGATGCACTGGCGGGACGGATAGCCAAAGAGAAAACTGGCGCAGACGTCTGGTGCATTTTCGACAATACCGCGCTTGGGCACGCCACGGAAAATGCGCTTGGATTACGCGCCTTGCTTCAGAAAGAACACGGTGATTGACGCAGTGTTTTCAACGAAGCGATGCTGCGGAAATGGAGCGAAAAGCGCAGTCCGCAGTCTCCTCAGCGCCTGGTCCAGCGCAGCGACATGCACGATAGACCCGCATCGAGTTTGGCCACTTCGGATACCGGCAGCGGCCGTACCGCAAATCCCGCACCGGCAAGCATATCGGCCGTGCGCGGATACTGAGCACCGACAAAGACCGTGTCGTTCACGCGCAGGGCATTGGCGGCCGCGATTTCGTCTGGCGGAACGGAAAGAATGCGAAACCCGGCAAACACGCCGCTGGCTGCCATGACTTCGGTCGCGAGGATCGTGGCTTCATCCAGCAGCGACGAAACCGTCTTGAAATGCAGGATGCCCGGCGGGGTCTCGGCAATGCGCGCGGTGCGCCCCAGCGCGCCCAATTTTGCAACCAAAGCGCTGGCGCCGGCGCGGTTGGTTCGCGCGGACAGCCCGATGAAAATCGCTTGCGGCGTTACCAGAACGTCGCCGCCATCGACAAATTCGCCATCTTCCAGCTCACCGATAGTGCTGAAATGGCGCGCAAGCGGCGCGCGCATATGCTCGCGTTCCCCCAGCCGAGATGACGCGCCCGGACGCAGGAGGATCGCACCTTCGGGCAGAACCAGCGCCGGATCTTCAACGAAAATGGAATCGGGAAAGGCTTCCAGCGGCGGTAGAACATCGACGTCCAAACCAGCTTCGCGCAACGCGGCGACATAGGCACTGTGCTCGGCAACGACCTGTTCAAAGCGCGGCACCGAGGATGTGTCTTCGCGCAATCCGTTGACGACACTGGCGGCGGGTTCGCGCACGACGGCGTTGGTGAAATCGAAAACGCGCATGGGGCCTCCAAGCAAAAAGCCCCGCGAGATTTCTCTCACGGGGCTTTTCGATGAATTGTGCGGGCGGGGTTACTTCGAGCGTTCTTTGTAGGGCTGGCAGCGACCGACTCTCCCGCGGCTTAAGCCGCAGTACCATGGGCGCAGGAGGCTTTGACGGCCGAGTTCGAGATGGGATCGGGTAGAATTCCTCCGCTAGGACCACCAGTCCAACGAAGAACGCTCAAAGCGATATTTACGACACCAAAAATTGATTTTTGTGCTGATCAACGCGATCGCGCCGAAGCGCGATGCGGTTGAAAGAATTATGCCTGGCCTTGTTTCCAGACATGAAACGAGTGCTTGGCGATCAAGCCAATCGAGCGATTAGTACCAGTAAGCTCAATACATTGCTGTACTTACACACCTGGCCTATCGACGAGGTAGTCTTCCTCGGCTCTCAAGCGAAACCTGGTTTTGAGGTTAGTTTCCCGCTTAGATGCGTTCAGCGGTTATCTATTCCACACTTAGCTACTCGGCTGTGCCGTTGGCACGACAACCGATCCACCAGAGGTGTGTTCCTTCCGGTCCTCTCGTACTAGGAAGAAATCCTCTCAAGTTTCGAACACCCACGGCAGATAGGGACCGAACTGTCTCACGACGTTCTAAACCCAGCTCACGTACCACTTTAAACGGCGAACAGCCGTACCCTTGGGACCTGCTCCAGCCCCAGGATGTGATGAGCCGACATCGAGGTGCCAAACCGCGCCGTCGATATGGACTCTTGGGCGCGATCAGCCTGTTATCCCCGGCGTACCTTTTATCCGTTGAGCGATGACCCTTCCACTCGGGATCACCGGATCACTATGACCGTCTTTCGACTCTGCTTGGTCCGTCGACCTTGCAGTCAGGCAGGCTTTTGCCATTGCACTCAACAACCGATTTCCGACCGGTCTGAGCCTACCATCGCGCGCCTCCGTTACTCTTTGGGAGGCGACCGCCCCAGTCAAACTGCCCACCATGCATGGTCCTGAACCTCG
>DATAUZ010000001.1:0-15314 GCA_036267995.1 Rhizomicrobium sp. | reverse complement strand
CGCGCCGCCTCATCATCTTCAGCCGCGACGAGCTGAAGCAATATGAGATGCAGCAGCTCTTCCCAATGGATCAGCATCCTTTCATGCGCTACTTCATCGGCGACGTGCGCGACCGCGACCGGTTGGAGATGGCGATGCGCGATGTGGACTATGTGATCCACGCCGCGGCGCTGAAGCAGGTGCCGACCGCCGAATACAATCCCTTCGAATGCATCCGCACCAACGTCTTCGGTGCGGAGAACGTGGTCTCGGCCGCGATCCGCCGGGACGTGCGCAAGGTCATCGCGCTCTCCACCGACAAGGCCGCCAACCCGGTCAATCTCTACGGCGCCTCCAAGCTGGCGTCGGACAAGATCTTCGTCGCCGCCAACAATCTCGCCGGCGCGGACGGCACGCGTTTCGCGGTCGTGCGCTATGGCAATGTGTTCGGCTCACGCGGCTCCGTCGTCCCCTTCTTCAAGAAGCTGAGGGATGACGGCGCCGAGACGCTTCCCATCACCGATCCGCGCATGACGCGCTTCTGGATCACGCTGACGCAGGGCGTGAACTTCGTGCTTTCCAGCATGGAGATGGCGCGCGGCGGCGAGATCTTCGTGCCGAAGATCGCATCCACCTCCATTTCCGATCTGGCTTCATTGTTGGGGCCCAAACTGGACCAGAAAGTTGTCGGCATCCGCCCCGGCGAGAAGCTGCACGAGACCATGATCTCCGCCGACGATTCGCACTGGACCGTGGAGCTGGAAGACCGTTTCGCAATTCTGGCCAGCTATGCCGTCGCTGTGCGAGAAGCTTACATCCATCGTGGCGCTAAGCCGGTGCAGGAAGGCTTCGCCTATGCGAGCGATTCCAACCCCGAACTGATCGGCGCGCGTGGACTACAGGCATTGCTGGCGCAGGCGTTTGCGTGAGCGCGCGCGGCCTGAAAGCGAAAGCGCCCTCGCCCATAAATTCATTCCTGCCCTATGGCCGCCAGGTCATTGAAGATGATGATATTGCCGCCGTGGCTGAAGCGCTGCGTGGCGATCTTCTGACAACCGGGCCGTTCGTTGCGCGCTTTGAACAAGCGCTGGCGCAAACCGTTGCGGCGGACCATGCTGTCGTTTGCGCCAACGGCACCGGCGCGCTGCATATGGCGGCGCGCGCGTTGAACCTTTCCGCCGGCACCACTGTCGTCGTGCCGGCCATCACATTCCTCGCCACCGCCAGCGCGCCGCACCTGAACGGCGCCGAAATCGTGTTTGCGGACGTGGACCCGGAAACCGGCCTGATGCGGCCATCCGATCTGGAAGAAGCGTTGGCACATGCCGGCAAAGCCGACGCCGTGTTCAACGTGCATCTGAACGGGCAATGCGGCGCGCTGGAAGATATCGCCGATCTGGCGAAGACATACGGCGCGCGCGTTGTGGACGATGCGTGTCATGCGCTGGGTACGGGCTATGTCGCAAAAGACGGTTCCATCGTACCCATCGGCGCCAACAGATTCTGCGACGTGAGCGTGTTCTCGTTCCATCCGGTGAAAACCATCGCGATGGGCGAAGGCGGCGCGGTGACGGCGAACGACCCCACGTTGGTCAAAGGCCTGCAGCAGGCGCGCAACCACGGCATGACGCGCGATCCCGCCAGCTTCGCCAACAAGGACGATGCGTTCGACGATAACGGCGAGGCCAATCCCTGGTACTACGAGATGATCGAGCCGGGCTTCAACTGGCGCGCCAACGATATGCAGTGCGCGCTGGGCCTTTCACAATTGAAGAAGCTTTCCCGCTTTGTGACGCGCCGCCGCGCGCTGGCCGCGACGTACGATGCACTGCTTGCGGAATATGCGCCGGTAATCCGCCCGCTCGGCCGCACGCGGCCGTGCCTGCCGGCGTGGCATCTGTATGTGGCGCGGATCGATTTCGAGGCGCTGGGAAAACCCCGCGCCGGTGTGATGCGGGCGCTGGCGGCCGAAGGCATCGGCACGCAGGTGCATTATTACCCGGTGCATCGCCAGCCCTACTATGCGCAACGTTACGGGCATCAAACCTTGCCCGGCGCAGATCGCTATTACGAGCGCTGCCTGAGCCTGCCGCTGTATCCCACGATGAGCGACAGCGACCCGGAGCGCGTTGTGCGTGCGCTTGGAAAGCATCTCGGCTTCTGAAACGCCGCGCGAAACGCTGCGGCAATCGAAATTCAAAAAGAGGTTCGGGCGAAGGCCTTCGCGAGCATATTCCCGCATAAGGCCTTGCGCCCGTCCCCGTTTATTCTTGAAACCCACCCGTGAAACCCAGTGACGCCCCGGGGCGGAACCTTGTTCAAGGCTCCGCGCCGTTCGCAAAGCACTGGCGGCGGGGCTTAATCGGAAGCCCGCCGCCTAACTGCTTAGTGGAACAGCGACAGAGCAATCTCCGGCGCCGAGTTGGCGATGGACAGAGCCTGAACGCCGAGTTGCTGCTTGGTCTGCAACGCGGTGAGCAAGGCGCTTTCCTTGGCCATATCGGCGTCGACGAGGTTGCCGATGCCGGACGTCAGTGTGTCGGACAGTTTCGACACGAAATCGGACTGGATCGAGAACTTCTTCGAACCGGCGGACAAGCGCGCGAGCGAGCTGTTCACCGAGGTGATCGCGGACTGGATCGTCGCGATCATCGAGCTGGCCGTGGCCAGTGTCGAAATCGCACCCGAAATGCCCAGGCCCGACAGCGACATGTTTTCGCTGGCCACCGTGATGTGGCGGCTGCCGTCGGAAGATGCCAATGCGCTGATGCCGCCGGTGGCGGAGCCATCGACGAGATCGAAGCCGTTGAACACCGCGTTCTGGACGATCGTGGTGATCTGATCGCGAAGTGCGGTGAACTCTTCGTTCGTGGCGGCGCGGTCGGTGGTCGACAGCGACTGGTCAGCAGCGGCAACAGCCTTCTGCTTCATTTCGATCAGCAGGTCGGAGATCGACTGGCCGGCGGACATGGCAACATCGACCACGGACATGCCGCGGTTCAAGCTGTCCGTCACCGCCGAATAGCCAGCGACGTCGGCGCGCATGTTCTGCGCGATGGCGTAGGTGGCGCCGTCGTCCTTCGCGGACGCGACCTTCAAGCCGGTGTTGATCTGGTTTTCGGTGTTGGCGAGCTGCGCGTTGGTCTTGTTCAGATACTGCAGCGCGATCATGGAACCGGTATTGGTATTGACGCTAAGCATGGGAATCTCCGTTCTGGTTTTCTCGAGCGTTTTGCTCTGCGGGCGTTTTGCCCGCGGAAACCCTCAACGCAACGCCTGTGCCGCGCGCGATTTACGAATTTCTAACTTTGGATTTCGAGATCGAAGGCGGAAAGAACGGATCGGCAGGAACCGCCATGAGGCGGCATTTATTACCGCGCGGCGGCAAAATTTGCCGGGAAGGTGGGAAGAATCTGCCGGGTCAAAAAGAAAACGGCGCGGATTGCTCCGCGCCGTCTGCCGGTTTTACGACCGCTGTCAGTGGTTGAACAGCGACAGGATGATCTGCGGCGACGAGTTGGCGATGGACAGCGCCTGCACGCCCAGCTGCTGCTTGGTCTGCAGAGCTGTGAGCTTGGCACTTTCCGAGGCCATGTCGGCGTCGACAAGATTGCCGATGCCCGCCGTCAGCGTGTCGGAGAGTTTCGAGACGAAGTCCGCCTGAATGGAGAGCTTCTTTTCGCCGCTTGAAAGACGCGCCAGCGCGCTGTTCACGTTGGTGATCGAAGACTCGACCGTCGCAATCATCGCCGAGGCGGAAGCTTGCGTTGAGATCGAAGCCGTAGCGCCGAACATGACGATGCCGCCCGACAGGCTGAGGTTTTCACCCTGAACCGTGATGTGGCGGGTGCCATCGGATGACGCCAGCGCGGTGATGCCGCCCGTGGCGCTGCCGTCAACAAGGTTGAAGTTGTTGAACACGGCATTGTTGACGATGGTGGTGATCTGGTCGCGCAACGCGGAGAATTCTTCGTTCATCGCCTGGCGATCCACCGTGGACAGAGACTGGTCCGCGGCGCCGGTGGCCTTGGCTTTCATCTCGATCAACAGGTCGGAGATCGACTGGCCTGCAGAGAGCGCAACATCGACCGAAGAAATGCCGCGATTGAGACTGTCCGTCACCGACTGATAACCCGCCACATCCGCCCGCATGTCTTGCGCGATGGCGTACGTGGCGCCATCGTCTTTCGCCGACGCGACTTTGAGGCCGGTGTTCACCTGGTTCTCGGTATTCGCAAGATCGGCGTTTGTCTTGTTGAGGTACTGCAGCGCGATCATCGCGCCCGTGTTGGTGTTGACGCTAAGCATGCTTCTTCTCCATCCATTTCTGGTGGCCTGTCGGCGTTCTGCGCCTCTGAAGGGCCCGATTGCCCCCAACCGTCATTCGCAACCGCCGTGCCACGGAAGAGCGCGATAAAACCCAGCAAAATAGGGACTTTTCTGTGCTTGCGGCCTGCGCCACGGCGGGCAAAAGCTGCCGTGCGGCAACCCCGTCCCGGCAGAAACACGAAAGCCGGCCCGCGGGGGACCGGCTTTCAGCAATTGCATACTGCGAAACGATTCAGGCGGCGCCTTGCAGGCCTTCCATGATCGTGCGGTTGATCTCGATAAGCGGATCGATGGCAGCGCCCTTGCGCGTGACCTGCTTGGAATATTTCGTAACCCAGAGCGACAGCGATACGATGTTCGCGCGCACGGTTTCCGGCAGCTTGTTGCGATCGTCCAAGCAATCGCTAGCCAGCGTGCGCCACAACCGCCTGTTCCAGTCCACAGCCTCGACCAGCGGCGCACCTTTGGCGCCCGCTTTTTGCGCATCGATCAGCGCGCCGGTGATCCGGCCAATCAGCCGGTACTCCGTGTTGCGCGGATCTTCAGATAGCAGCTGCGTGTCTTGATACGCCTTGAGGGTCATAGCTGAGCCTCTCCTGTTCAAAGTCGAAAAGTTTCTTGCAATGCATCAACGCCTTGTAATAAGCCCCGCTCATCACATCGCGGCTGATTTCAACGCAGGCAGCGAGCGCCTGGCGATTGTGGATCGCGCCCATGAACTCCGTCATGCGCAGCGCAAATTCGTTGTAGTGTTCGTCGGCCGCTTCGCTATCCAGATACATCATCATGATCGGGAAATAGATGCGCCGCGCGGGGGTTTTGGCATCGCCGCGCTGCATGATGTCCTTCTCGCGCAGCACGCAAGCCTTGTTCTGGATCACCAGACTGATCCGCTTGTCGCCATTGGCCAGAACCGCACCGTTGAGCACGAACTTCTCGCCCGGCTTTAGCGACAATTTCAGCGGCATAGGGGCGGCTCCCAACTCGATCTGAGAGCCACCCTAGCGCGCGATGGTTAAGAAATGCCTTGCATTGCGGATCAAAGTCTTCACCGCGGGTTAAGCATGGTTTGCTTTGATGCCTGCGGACATTGAGGAATGCGATCATGGCGCAAGCCGCTCAGGCTTTGAGAATGGATCAGCTTGCGGGCATCGGCGCCGGCGAGCGTGCGCTGGCGAAATTCGAGACGCTTTCCGAGGACGTCGATGCCGCACTGGCGCGGCGCAAATCGAACGGGCTTGTGCGGCGCGGCATCAAGGCCTGGAAACGCGGAAATGTTTCGCGCGCGGGCCAGCTTTGCCTTCAGGCGACCGATATCGACGGGACCAATGCGCAGGCCTTCCATATTCTGGCGATGGTATTGGACAAGCTGGGCCACCGGCACAAAGCGCTTGTCACTTACGAACGCGCCTTTCAACTCGATCCGGAAGATCCCGATCTTCTCATCAACCTGGGGCTGATGGCGTGGCAGATGCGCATGACGGATGCGGCGGAAAAGATGTTTCGCCTGCATATCGCCGCCTGCCCGGACTCACCTCTGGGCTACAACAATCTGGGCACCATCCAGAGTGAGAAAGGCCAGCGCAGCGCCGGCATCGAAACTATCCGCTCGGCGATCTACCGCATGCCAACCGAACCGGTGTTGTGGAACGCACTGGCCACCGTGCTGGCCGACGATGGCCGCTCGGAAGAGAGCCTGACATTCTACGAAGAAGCGGTGCGGCTCGATCCCACATTCTCGCGGCCGTGGCACAACCTGGGCTTCGCCTATTCGCATCTGGGCCGGCTGGAAGAAGCGCTGGCGGCTTACGACAAGTCGCTGGAATACATGCTGGAAGAACGCGAGCGCACCGAAACCATCCATTCGCGCAGCGTTTGCCTGATGGGCATGGGGCGGCTGGAAGAAGGTTTTCGCGAATACGAAGTGCGAAATATCCAGCGTTTCCGGGCTTATGTGCACCATGTGATTGAAGCGCCGGTATGGAGCGGCGAACCGCTGGACGGCAAGCGCGTGCTGATCGTGGGCGAACAGGGACTGGGCGACGAACTGATGTTCGCCAACATCCTGCCCGATCTGGCGCGCGCGGTTGGGCCCGACGGCAAGTTGCAGATTGCGGTCGATCCGCGACTGATCCCCATGTTCCAGCGCTCGTTCCCGCAAGCCGACGTGGGGACGTACGACGATCGCACGCTGATGGACCGCGACGGCAACAAGGAATTGCGCTTCGTGCCCTTTGCCCAAAAGCCGGATTTCTACGCGCCGATGGGAACGCCGCTGCAGTATCTTCGCAAGAACCTGGAAGATTTTCCCCGCGAAGCTTTTCTGAAAGCCGATCCGGCGCGTGTCGCCGGATTTCGCGCGCAACTGGAAGCCATCGGCCCGGGGCCTTATGTCGGCGTATGCTGGCGTTCGATGACGCTGGGTGCGAAGCGGAAAAAATATTACAGCGCGCTCGACATGTGGAACCCGATCCTGCAAACGCCCGGCGTGACCTTCGTCAACGTACAGTACGGCGATTGCACCGATGAACTGCAGCGCGCGCAGGAGCAGAGCGGAGTCCGCATCCATACGATCGACGGACTGGATCTGAAGAACGATCTTGATGGCGCCGCGGCGCTTTCCGAAGCGCTGGATCTGGTGATCTCCGCGCCGACGGCGGCGGCGGCAACGGCCGGCAGCGTCGGCACCGAGGTCTGGTTCCTGATGGCGGGTCGCACATGGCCGCAACTTGGTACCGATCATTATCCCTGGTATCGCGCCAGCCGGGTGTTTGCGCCGGAGAAGTTCGCCGACTGGGCCGCACTGATGCCCCAGGTGAGCAGCGCGCTGGCGGCTTTCGCAGCCACAAAATAATTTTTGCTGTTTGACGTGAAACGGGCGGCCACCGGAATCCGGTAGGCCGCCCGTTTGTTTTCCAGATGATCGGCCCTCGGTTTGCCGGGGGATTTATGAAGCCGGGGCCAGCGTCCAGAACGTGCTCGCGTGGTTTCTATTTTAGGTGGGTTGGAACCTCGCTATACACGTGTAGGTTGTATCATCAGGGGCGTAAACGAGAGGTTAAGGCGTGGGCGGGGTTAGAAAAGCGCGCACATCGGCGGCGGATTTGTCTGCTACCTCCTCCTGCGGAATATGCCCGGTCGCCGGATAAACGATCAGCTTGGAGCCGGGAATATCCTTGTGAAATTCGCGCGCCGAGGCGACGGGGATCAGATGATCCTGATCGCCCCACAGGATCAGGACCGGCATGGTGAGCGCGCCGATGTGATCTTTCACATAAGTGTCCGGCGGCAGGCTGAACCGCTCCATCGTCGCGGCCCGCGTGCCCTCCATCCGCGCGAATTCCCAATACTGATCGATCATGGCATCGGTGATGATGTTCTTGTGCACGATGGCGTCGTTGAGCCCTTCGCTGACGATCGAACGCGGCGTGACAGTGAGCATGATGTTTTTCACGACCGGCATGCGCGCAAGCTGAAACGCCAGAGGCTCATGATCGCCCGGCGTGAACGACAAGCCGCCGGCATCCACGAGAATGAGATGCGTGACGCGGGTGGGATTCTGCTCGGCGAAGTGCGCCGCGATTGCGCCGCCCATCGAATTGCCGCCAAGCGCGAAGTTTTGCACGCCGAGCTTGTCAATGAAGGCTTTGAGGAAATCGACCATGCCCTGTTCGGAATAATTCCCGGACGGCACAGCACCCGTCAGGCCGTGGCCCGGCATGTCCACGGTGATGACACGGTAGTTGTTGCTCAGCCGCTGGACCCATGGCTCCCAGGTAAAGAGCGAGGCGTTGGAGCCGTGTACCAGAACCAGCACCGGCCCATTGCCCTGATCGCGATAATGCGCGCGGGCGCCGTCCGCCAGCACAACAAACTTCGACGGCGGCGTCGCGTATTTGGCTTCGAGTGTGCTTCGGGAAATGGAGGCGTCGCTGAAATACCAGAGCGCACCGGCAATGGCGGCGACAACGATAACAAGGCCTATCAGAAATTTTTTCATATCCCGGTCCTCAATAGCTTTGGCCGATTATAGCAGATTCAAAAGGGCTTGCTGATCGGGGCTGGCGGCAACGCGGACTTGCGCGAACCGCAGCGGCGAAAGTGCTGCCGCCGCATTGGCGCTGATACAGGCCGCGACGATGCGGGCGCAGGTTTCGCCCAGTTGGGATTTCTCGATCAGTTCGCGGAAATGACCCGCGCCGCCGGGTGAATAGAACAGCGCGGCGTCGAGTTGGTTTTGCGCGAGTGCGGCGGTGAGTTCTTGCGGCAACGACTGGGCGTATTCAACGTCGTAGAGAATCTCGCGGCGCACGGTGAAATCGCCGAGCGCGCACGAAAGCGCGTCGTCTGAATTTGCGCCGGCGGCATGAAGCAGCGACCCCTCTTTGGGCGAAAGCCTTTCAGACACGAGAGCCCCAAGTGCCGCCGCATCGCTGTTCGCGCTGACGACCGTCTGAAATCCCAGCGCAAGTGCGACATTGGCCGAACGGTCGCCGACCGCGAAAATGAGAATATCGCGCGACGGCGAGCGTCGCGCGAAAGCGCGGATGCCGTTTGCGCTGGTGATGAGAACGGCCTGAACGCTATCCAGCGCAATCTCGCCGCCCTCGCGCGGATGCACGGTGGAAAGTGGCACCACGACCGGCGCATGGCCGCGTTCGCGCAATGCGGCGGCGGTTTCATCCGCATCGGCTTGCGCGCGCGTGACCAGAACTTTCATCGGCATTTGCGGCATGGACCGGTTGGCGCTAAGGGCTGGGGCGAAACTAGCATAGAAGCCGCATGGCGCGCGCCTTCACGGTTCTGGGACTTGAAACAAGCTGCGATGAAACCGCCGCCGCCGTGGTGCGCGGCCGCGCACCGGGACCGGGCGAAATTCTCTCCAACATCGTGCTGAGCCAGATGGAGGAGCATCGCCCTTACGGCGGCGTGGTGCCGGAGATTGCGGCGCGCGCGCATGTGGAAGCCATCGATGCCATCGTGGAGCAGGCGTTGGCGCAAGCCGGTGTGACGCTGGACGATCTGGATGCCATTGCCGCCACCGCCGGGCCCGGATTGATTGGCGGCGTGATGGTGGGCCTGACAACGGGAAAGGCTTTGGCGCTGGCCGCGAACAAGCCGCTGATCGCGATCAATCATCTGGAAGCGCATGCGCTGACGCCGCGGCTGACGGACGGCGCGGAGTTTCCGCTGCTGTTGCTGCTGATCTCCGGCGGCCATTGCCAGTTGCTTGGCGTGGAAGGTGTTGGAAATTTCCACCTCTACGGAACGACCATCGACGACGCGGTGGGCGAAGCGTTCGACAAATGCGCCAAGCTGTTGGGTTTGGCCTATCCCGGCGGGCCTTATATCGAAGCGTTGGCACAACAGGGCAACGCCAAAACCGTGCCGCTGCCACGGCCTTTGAAAGGCCGCGCCGGTGCGGATTTCTCGTTCGCGGGATTAAAGACGGCGGTGCGGCTGGTTGCCGAACAGGGCCGCCATGACAAAGCGGATATCGCGGCGGCGTTTCAGGCGGCGGTGATCGATGTTCTGACCGATCGCACGCGCGCGGCCATGGCGATGTTCAGCCACGATTTTCCCAAAGCCAAAGATCCGGCGTTTGTGGTGGCCGGCGGCGTTGCGGCCAATCGCGCGATCGGCTCAGCGCTCGGCGGCTTGGCCGCGGCGGAAGGCTTTCAGATAAAAATACCCCCACCCAAACTTTGCACCGACAATGCGGCGATGATCGCCTGGGCAGGGGTTGAACGAAGCCAGCTTGGGCTTTTCGATCCGCTGGATGCGGCGCCGAAAGCGCGCTGGCCGCTTGCCGGTGTGCCCATCGGAGGGAGCCGAGCTTTGGGCACGCCGGCGAAGACGTGAATTACGCAGCGACGACGGCGAGCGCCAGAAAGCTCGTCATGATGAGCGTTGCGGCCACCAGCAGGCTGGACACGAAACCTTCGCCGCCATCGAGTTTGAAAAAGTTGGTCATGATGCCTCTCCTAAATCCGGCTTGCGGCGTGCTGCCCTGGCCGTTCAATTCCGTCGGGCCCAGCGCCCGGCAAGGTCTATTTAGGATGGCTCTGATTATAAATCAATGAACAATCTGAATATCATTCACTGTTCAGAACAACTCCAGAAAGCTCTGCAAGCCCATGATTTCGTTTGAAGAAGAGGCGTCACCGCCCCCTGCCCTGCGAATCCGGAATGGGAGCCGCGCGTGAAAATCGCCACCTGGAACATCAATTCGGTGCGCTTCCGCATGAACCTGGTGACCCGCTTCCTGCGCAAGGAAGAGCCGGACGTTCTGTGCCTGCAGGAAACCAAGGTGATCGACGAACTGTTTCCGGCCGCACCGCTGGCCAAGCTCGGCTATGTGCATCAGGCGATCAACGGGCAGAAGAGCTATCACGGCGTGGCGGTGCTCTCGCGCCTGCCGTTTCACAAATCCGGCGCGCAAAGTTTTTGCGGCAAGTCCGATGCGCGCCACATGGGCGTGACGTTCGAGAACGGTTTGGAGTTGCACAATTTCTATGTGCCGGCCGGCGGCGATATTCCCGATGCGCAAGCCAACGAGAAGTTCGCGCACAAGCTGAACTTCCTGCGCGAGATGGCGCAGATTTTCGGCAAGCGAAAGGATCGCGGTACGCCGGTTGTGCTGGTGGGCGATCTGAACGTGGCGCCGCTTGAGAACGATGTCTGGAGTCACAAGCAGCTTCTGAAGATCGTGAGCCATACGCCGGTAGAGACACAGCTACTGGGCGAAGCCAAAGCCGCGTTCGACTGGATCGACGTGGCGCGCGATGAGTTCGTGGCCCACGACCAGAAGCTTTATTCGTGGTGGAGCTATCGCGCCGCCGACTGGCGCGCGGCGAACAAGGGCCGCAGGCTCGATCACATCTGGACAAGCCAGGGACTAAAGGGCGCCGCAAACCATCACGCGATTCACAAGGATATTCGCGGCTGGAAACAGGCGTCCGACCATGTGCCGGTGGTGGTGAATTTCGCGATTTAGTGCAGCACGCCGCTGCGCCAGTAGGGTTCGGTTTTGGCGAACGTCTTCCAGCGGTTTTTCACTTTTTTCCAGGTGTGTTCGGCGCGGTCGAGATGGAAGCCGTATACCGCACCGGCGGCGAAGGCGAGTTCAGGGCGCACCGCTTGGGCCTCATGCGCCGGGCCCTCGACGATGCTGTGCAGCGTTTTGCGCGCCACCGCCACGTCGTTCAAACAGCCCAGTGTATCTTGCATGCGCGAGAGGTTTTTCTGGAAGGTGTGCGCGCCGTTTGCTTCGTACAGCGGCGCGAAAAATTCCGACGTGTAGCGCAGCTTCTTCAGCGCGATGCGCAAGCGGTGGCGCTGCTCATCGGAGAGTTCATTCAAGTGCTTCGCGCGCTTCCTGGCATGCTTCAGACGGTGATCGAGCATGCGGGTGGCAAGATCGGCTGCCGGCATTTCGAACACGAAGCGGCCTTTGGTGATCTTGCCGCGGCCCGAAGCCTCGAACCAGACGCGCCGGTCCACCGCCTCGCCCAGCTCCGACATGAAGGAGGCAAAGCCCGCTCCCGCGACATGCGCCACGGCGAAATTCCACGCGGTGTGGCGCGCTTGTGCCGCGCGTGCGCGCAGCACATCGAAACCGCGTGCGCTGCTGGCCGCTTGCGCCGCCGGTTCCAGAAGCTCGGCGCCGAAGACATCGAGATCGCGCGCCGGGCCCATGCGCGCGGCCATCTTCCTGGCGCGCATGCGCAAAGTCTCGAGCGCGGGCGAACGAAAATCGCCGCCGAAGGATGTGAGCGCCACGCGCAACCGGCGCAGGCCCACGCGCATCTGGTGAATGCCTTCGGGATCTTGCGCTTCGACAACCGCCGGCACATTGGCCGCGATATGCCATTTGCATTGCAGCAGCGTGATGCGGAATGCATCTTCCGCCACCACACCGCGCGGCAAAAGCGGCGCTTGCGCCTTGACCGCGACGGGTTTGGCGCGCGCGTGACCGGCGGCTTCGATCAGAACGGGCAGGGGATGGAGCAATTCCATGCCGGGAAGCGGCTGCGGCGACAGAACGTCGTCGTCGCTTTTGAGATCGAATTCGAACTGGCGGCCCATTGTTCCCGGCGCCGGTTTGCCCGGCGCTTCTTTCCGTATTGACCCAACGAAAGGACATTCCTTCACAGAACTGTCGCGCCATCAATCGCGGGGAAAAAAATAACAATTACGTTTTTAATCAATGAGTTGGTTGGCATGCCCTTCCTCCACAACCGTCATGGCCGCCCTCGAGGCGGCCACCCAGTAGCGGCGCGTCTGCGCCGCGAAGAAGAAGGACTCAACGGCACGTGGACACGTGCCTGCTGGGTGGCCGGGTCGAGCCCGGCCATGACGAGGCTTTTTAGCGCCGCGCCCGCGCCATCGCCGCGATGTTGAAGAGGGTGCGGCCCAGTGCTGCTTCGGCCGGGACGGCGGTTGTTTTGCACAGGGCTTCGGCTTCCAGAAGCATGTCCAGCGCTTCGCCGGCGCGTTCGGCGTTCCAGCGCGCGGCTTGCGCGCGGAAAGATTGCTCGCGGGAAAAATGAATCGGCGGACGCAACTTCCTGATCGCACCACCCATGTCGCCACCGCGTTCGGCTTCGCCGGCAACGAGATAGAGTTTCTGAAAATGCGCGATCGCCATGCGCACCACCTGCACCGCTGAGACATCCGCCGCCCACAAACGCTCCAGCGCCAGATCCAGCCGCGCCAGCGCGCCTTCGCCAGCCGAATCCATCGCTTCTTCCACGCGCACATCGGCTTCATCGCCCAACGTGGCGCGCACATCTTCCAGCGTGACGGTCTTGGCACCTTTGGCATAAAGCGCGAGCTTTTCGATTTCGCGCCGCGTGACACCGCGATCGGCACCCAGCCGCGACACCGCATCGTCCAGCGCTTCGGCTCCGATGGTGAGGCCTTCGGCTTTCAGCGTTTCGCGGATGACGTTGGCGATGCCGCCCGCCGAATCCGAATAGCAGGCGATGGCCGAGGCGTTGTCCGCTTCCTCGAAGATGCGGCGCAGGCCCGTGCCTTTGGCGAGATCGCCCCCTTCGATGACGATGAGCGCGTCGCCGGCCGGTTCATCCAGGAAGCGTTCGAACAATTTGGCCAGCGCATTGCCCGCGCCGCGCACGCGCACCACGCGCCGCCCGCCCAGCATGGAGATGGAAGCCGCTTCATCGAACAGCCGCGCGGGATCCTTCTCCAGCACATCGGCTTCGAAATCCGAAACGCGGAACGGATCTTTCAGGTCTTCCACAACCGTCTTGGCGAGCTTTTCGGCGCGCTCACGCACCAGGCCTTCGTCAGGACCGTAGATGAGGGCGGCCACCATTTCTTTGGGCGGTTTGGAAATGTAACGGTCGGCTTCGCCCGTCTTGACGATCATCGCACCGCCGGATGGGTGTCGAGGAAGACGGCCAGATCGGTGCGCAGGCGCGTGGCAATATCGCGCGCAGCATCCGTCTGCGCTTCGAGATAGGCGGTCTGCGTGGAATACATGCCCGACGCATCCGCCGTGACGTTGTAAGACGCGAGCGCGTCTTCCGAACCTTTGGTGATGGAGGCGTTGCCCACCACGGCGGTGAGTTCGTAGTTCACGGTGAGGCGATAATTGTAGCGCGTGGTGATGGTTTCCTGCAGCGTGCCGACCAGCACGTTCTGCACCGCGATGGGAATCTGCAATTCGCGGAAGGTGAGCTTGAGGTGGTAACGCGCGCCATCCGCGCTGCCCTTGGCGCGCAGCAGATCGATCATGGTGTTGCGCAACTCATAGCCCACGCGGTCGGGCACCGGCTCGACATAGGTGGATTCGAACATGGCGGCGGCCGCAGGGTTGCCGCTATAGCGGCCATAGAGCGGGCGAAAGCCGCACGCCGCCAACGCGAGGCAAAGGCCCGCAAGCATCGCGATCTGGAAAGGGCGCTTCATCATGCGACGATATTCACGATCCGCTCCGGCACCACGATAACACGGCGCGGCGGCTTTCCTTCCAGCGCGCGCTGCACCGCTTCCAGCGCCAGGGCGGCGGCTTCCACCACTTTCTGATCTTCGCCGCGGGCGATTTCGATTTCGCCGCGGCGCTTGCCGTTGACCTGCACCGCGACGGTGACGGTATCGGCCTGCAACAGCGTGGGGTCGGCCTCAGGCCATGCCGTATCCAGCACCGATGTCTTGTGGCCCAGTGTGGCCCAGCAGCTTTCTGCCAGATGCGGCATCATGGGGCTGATGAGAAGCGTGAGCGTTTCCAGCGCTTCGCGGCGCAGCGCGCCGTCGAGCGATGCGTCGTTCGTGATGGCGTTGGCCAGCGTGTAAATCTGCGCCACCGCGCGGTTGAAGCGCAGGTTTTCCAGATCGTTCGTGACCGCGAAAATGGCGCAATGGACGGCGCGGCGCAATTCCAGATTGGCGCCTTGCACGGTTTGCGGCAATACGGTTTGCGGCGGCGGCAGATTTTCGACTTCGCTCACCAGCCGCCAGATGCGCTGCACGAACCGCCAGCAGGCTTCCGCGCCTTCCTCCGTCCAGTCGACATCGCGCTCCGGCGGGGTGTCGGAAAGCATGAACCAGCGGATGGTGTCGGCGCCGTAAATGTCGATGATGGTCTCGGGCGCGATCACGTTCTTCTTCGACTTCGACATCTTTTCGGAAGGGCCGACCGAGACCTCGACGTCGCTGCCTTTCCGGTACGCCTTGCCGTCGCGCTTCTCGATCTCCGCCGGCTCCAGCCAATCGCCGTTCTGGCTGCGGTAGGTCTCGTGGCAAACCATGCCTTGGGTGAACAACCCGGCGAACGGCTCGTCCACATCGGCGTAACCCAGCCGGTGCAGCCCGCGGGTGAAGAAGCGCGCATACAGCAGGTGAAGGATGGCGTGCTCGATGCCGCCGATATATTGGTCGACCGGCAGCCAATATTCCGCGGCCCTGCGGTTCACCGGCGCTTCGCTGTTGGTGTCGCAGAAGCGCGCGAAATACCACGAGGAATCCACGAACGTATCGCA